>NZ_JACRUK010000099.1 GCF_014305155.1 Flavobacterium muglaense | reverse complement strand
CAATTCTCTACAAATTAAACATAAAAAAAACCTCCAAGTTTCCTTGAAGGTTTTTGAGGCATCGTGCGGATTCGAACCGCAGTAGGAGCTTTTGCAGAGCCCAGCCTAGCCACTCGGCCACGACGCCATTGTTGAATGGATGGCAAAAGTACTTAAAATCTTTACTATTTAAAAGGTTAACCTTAAAAATTTTAAAAAAAATTAATTTTAAAGCTTTCGACCCCATTCTTTGCAATACGTAAAAGTCAATTGTTAGCTTCTGTATTCTTCTAATTCAATCGTAACTGATTCTACATCACCTCCAATAGGGGGGTTTAGTTTCGACACTGCAAGTAATATTCTAGAAACTTCCGGAATTTCGTTAAAAACTCTATTTATGATTCTATGACCTACATGTTCTAGTAAATTGGATCGAATTTGCATTTCTTCAACAACTATTTTATTCAAAAGTACATAGTCAACTGTATCTTTTAGGTCATCACTAAGGCAAGATTTTCGTAAATCAGTCTTAATTTCTAAGTCAACGGTGTAATCAGATCCTATTTTTCCTTCTTCTATCAAACAACCGTGATAGGAGTAGGTGCGTATATTTTTTAGTTTAATCGTTCCCATGCTATTTTTTATATTTATTGTTAGAAGTTTAAGTCTTCTTGTGTTAACTTTCAACGTGAATCCTTAAACTTTTTTTTACCTTTGCTAAAATAAAACAAAATAATGTCAACTGAAGATAAATCACTCCATTTTATAGAACAAATCATTGAGGAAAACATAACTGATGGATTTCCAAAAGATAAACTACGTTTTCGTTTTCCACCTGAACCTAATGGTTATTTACATATTGGTCACGCTAAATCTATTTGCTTGCAATTTGGTTTAGGTTTGCGTTATAATGCACCTGTAAATTTGCGTTTTGATGATACTAATCCTGCCAAAGAAGAGCAAGAGTATGTAGATGCAATCAAAGATGATTTGCAGTGGTTGGGTTTTAAATGGGATGAAGAACATTATGCTTCTGATTATTTTCAACAATTATATGATTGGGCCATTGTATTAATTAACAAAGGTAAAGCCTATGTAGATAGTCAATCGTCTGAAGATATGGCTACCCAAAAAGGTACACCTACACAACCTGGAGTTGATGGACCCTATAGAAACCGTTCTATTGAGGAAAATCTAAGCCTGTTTGAAGGAATGAAAAACGGTGATTTCCCTGAAGGAACACATGTTTTACGTGCTAAAATTGATATGAAATCGACTAATATGTTGATGCGTGATCCATTAATGTATCGTATTTTACATCGTCATCATCATAGAACTGGAAACGACTGGAAAATATATCCTATGTACGATTATGCACATGGGGAAAGTGATTATATAGAACAAATCTCACACTCTATTTGTACGTTAGAATTTGTAATGCACAGAGAATTATACAATTGGTTTTTGGACCAAATTTATGATAATTCATTAGTAAGACCACATCAATATGAGTTTGCGCGTTTGAATTTGAACTATACAGTAATGAGTAAGCGTAAGTTATTACAACTCGTTCAAGATAAAGTAGTTAATGGTTGGGATGATCCTAGAATGCCTACTATTTCTGGTTTAAGACGTCGTGGTTATACGGCTAATGCTATTCGAAAATTCTGTGATACTATTGGCGTAGCCAAAAGAGAAAATGTCATTGATGTATCACTTTTAGAGTTTTGCTTACGCGAAGATTTAAATAAAACGGCGCCTAGAGTGATGGCAGTTTTAGATCCTATCAAAGTGATCATTACGAATTATCCCGAAGGAAAGGAAGAATCATTAGATGCCGAAAATAATCAAGAAGATGAAACTGCTGGTTTTAGAAAAGTTCCTTTTTCTAGAGAATTATACATAGAAAGAGAAGACTTTTTAGAAGTGGCTCCGGCTAAGTTTTTCCGTTTAAGCATTGGGAATGAAGTGCGTCTTAAAAATGCCTATATTATTAAAGGAGAGTCTGTTGTTAAAGATAATGAAGGCAATATTACTGAAATTCATGTAAGTTATGATACTGATTCTTTAAGTGGCAGTGGGAGTGAAGCTTCTAAAAGAAAAGTAGCAGGAACTTTACATTGGGTATCTATCGCTCACGCTATTCCAGCCGAGGTGCGTGTGTACGATCGTTTGTTTATAGATGAAGCACCGGATAGTCATAAAGAGAAGAATTTCTTGGATTTCATGAATCAAAATTCACTTGAAATTGTAACTGGATATGTTGAACCAAGTCTTGTATCTGCTGAAATTGATAATAAATTTCAGTTTCAACGTTTGGGTTATTTTAATGTTGATAAAGATTCAACAGCTTTAAAACTAGTATTTAATAAAACTGTAGGTTTGAAAGATGCATGGGAAGAGAGAGGCAAAAAAGAGTTAAATAGCATTAATAATTCTTTAAAGGAGATTAATAAGTACTTTAAAGTAGCTACTAAACCAGAACGTCTAGAAATTGAAAGCGCTATTGGGGAGACAATTGGTGCTATTGCCAATTATAGTCTGTTACAAAATTCTTTCAAAAAGAATATCAACAATAATAAGGCTTCATTATTGTTTGCTAATTTTATATTGAAATACTCTAGCTTAAAGGAAGCTGATTTTGATCAAGAAGATCTTTCCAAATTGTATTTAATGTCTCTAAGAAGCGAGTCCACTTTTGTACGATCAAAAACACTTTTAAATTTAAGAGATTTAGAATATGATGAAATTTTTAGAAATTCGTTCAAAGACGAAATTCTGAGACTTAAATCAAATCCAACAAAAAGTACGACCGAAAGAGAAACCGAAATTCTCGAACAAGTACTTAATCAATTATAATTATTAAAAACACCTTTTATAGAGGTGTTTTTTTATTATATATATTATCTATGTTTATTATATATATTATCAATTTTACTTATTAAAAACAGCGTTCATATATGGTTTTTAATCAATTTATATTTTTTGTTGATATACTTTTATAGGTTTATAAGTTTTAGTTTATTAGATCGCTTTAAAATAGTTTTTAGTTCATTTTTTATCTTTTTTTAACGGTTTTTTAGCATAGTTTTGGTTTTCGTTTTATTATTTTTGATTTGAAGCTATTTTTGGTTTCCTTTTAAGCAATTGAGTGTTGAATTCTATTTTAGGTACCAAGATTTGTTTTTAGCAAGTTTAGTAATTAAATATTTTCATAGAGACTCAAAAAATAGTTTAATGTTAGAATTTTGATTAATGGTATGCTGTGATAATATTTACTGTAAAATATTTTTTCATTGGTGTCATAATTAGGGCTTGCTGAAAAATTGCAAATCCAATAAAACAGAGGTATTTAGAGCTACTTTTTCTTGTTTAAATGC
>NZ_JACRUK010000098.1 GCF_014305155.1 Flavobacterium muglaense | reverse complement strand
CGATTGTAGTGATGTTTATGAGGATGATTTTAAGTCAAAATAGCGACTAAATGAGGTTTTTTCACAGCCTGACGTCTCGGCGCTTGGCGAGGTTGCGAACTTCGTAACCGAATATTTTCGGCTTAGATAAAATTTCTTGCGAAACGTAAACTTGAATTTACCACAAAATTCGCAATCTAGCCAAACGGCTGTTAGCACTAGTTACTCTTTTTTAATTTGTTCCATATAAAGTTGTAATATCTCTAAAAACTTCTCTGTCCGCAATTGAAAATAAAAGCATTTCTGTGAAGTATAAATTTTCTTCTTTATGCTTTTCTCCATTCCATAATTGTATACTAATCTGCTTAATTAGATCATTAAGTTCGGAATAAGCATGCTTTTTATTTATAAAAATTTTCTTGTCGCAATTTTGTATAAATAGTCTGTGATCTAAATGTTTAATATCAGTTATTTGATAATTTGTAATATTTTTTAATCGAATCAATACGTTTAAGTCAAATGCTACCATTTTTGAATTACGGCCTTCGGGAATTGGGAAATATTTTTGTCCTGCATTTTCAGAAAGTATAATCCAATTAAGAGCGTAAGCTACACGAGAATCATAAATAACATTTTTTTCAGGAAACATATATGCTCCAACTTTTGAAGAACTTGCAATTCGCTTAAAACTTGGCTTATCTTGAATCAAAAAATCCTTTATTAAACTTAAAGTGTCATTATCTTTTGCAGTTGTAATACCTCCCCAATCTTTGATAACCCATAAACAAAGTTTGTCAAACAGTTCGGTATTAGTCTTAAAAGTATCGTTCAGTTTTTTACCAACAATCCTTTTTAATTGAAGTTCTTTTTCATAATTTGTTAATATATTAATTTCCTTAACTTGTTCTTCTGTTAGCGTTTCAAGTTCTACAAGTCTTCCTATTTTTGCATTCCAATTATATAATATTGGTAAATCACTTTTATATTTTTCAAGATATTTAACAATTTTTTCAACTTCAAATTTTATTGTCATTTATGATTTAATTTACTGATTTTTAGTTATTTGGGGTGTAATTAGTGCTAACGGTTTGGCGCTTGGCGAAGAAGCGGATTTCGAAGCACTAAACTGTCTGCCAGCACTGAACTTGATACGAAGCACAAAGCTTCATTTAAGCACTTAACCCGCTTTTTTGCCAAACGCCTGTTACCTGCTGTGTTTTTTTCTGTTATACATTTTCAATTACGAAATTAACGATTTTGTCTTTACGTTGCTGAATAAGTTCTTTTGTCCAAGTTGCACTTTCAGAAGTCATTTTTTGTATTTCTCGTTGTTGTTCCAAATGGTTGTAACTATTGAGTTTGTCAGCAAATGGTTTGTTACCAACTGAACAATTATGTGATTTGGAAAGCAATAAAAAATTTCCTAAACAATTGATGTATTGATTTACAAATTCCTCGTCATAACTGTCATAACCTGTTTCTGGATTTTCAGTTTGCGGTGCAATGTGTTCCAATTCTGGCTTTTCAATTTTGTCAAATCGAGTAGGCGAATAACCACTTTTACCTTGTCCTTCTAAATGGTTTTCGTATTTCCAAAGTAAATATTTAGCAGTTGTATGATTTATTCCGCCTTGAATTGAACGCTCCAACTCTTTGTTTCCCCAATAAGACCACCACCAATCTTGTGTGGTTTTCATCCAATCAATTCTAACATTTATTGGTGTGATGTCAGGATTTTCAGAAGTGAATTTTTGGTAAACATCATTTAAACGTGACGTGATTTCGGCTCTTGTTCCGATTAGTCTGTGTCGCAAAACCATTGTTTCCAACTTGCTACAAAGCAAATTGATTTGATTTATTGGTAAACCAAATTTATATGCTTTAATAATGAAAGGCATTGCAATACCAATTCCGCCAAGTGTTACAAGCGAATGAATTTCTAAATTTTCTCTTTCGTCTTTGCTGAAAAATGTTGTTAGATGCTCAAAACTTATGGCAAGAGATTGAGTAAACGATTTAATAAAAGGAATTGGGTTTGTTTCCGATAACAACTTATTTATTTTGTCGATTGCGTTTGTTTCCCAAAGTGAATTGAAATGAACACGAAGTGTGTAAACCAAAACATCGTCTTCGTTAATTCGATATTCAATTGAAGAAATTGATTTGTAAATTTCTTCAAATCGGTCTTTGATTTCTTTTATCAGACTTTCTTTTTCTTCGCCACCATAAAGATGAACATTGAACATAAATTGAGCCTTAATAATTTCCAAATTTGAAGGTTTTTTACCTCTGTTGTTTTGGAAAATGAACATTTGAATTGCTTCCGAAGCGTCTTTTACTGGGTGTGTTGTGCAAGATGCGTTTTGAACCGTATCCAACATTTTCAATAAATAAGTTTCGTCTTTATCTGCAAGTTGTGAAGTGAAAAAGTCAAACGCAATTGCAATACGTTTTGCAGAAACGGTTTTTATTCCATTTCTGTCCTTTTTGCTTTGGTCAATTACGCAATCTTTAAAAAATCTATCGTCATAATCAACTGTTTCAAAACGATAAGTTGAGTTTCGTTTAATGATGTCTTCAAATGTTTCCTGTTCGGTTTCGTTTAAAGGTCTGATTTGTTTTAGTCTGCTGAATAATGCTGATAAGAAAATTACGATTGTCGTCATTCGTTGTTGTCCGTCAATTATTCCAAACTTTTTCTCGTCTTTTTCTTCAAATAGAAAGTGTCCGAAATAGTATTTTGATTTGGTAGAACTTTTATTGTAGTCTTCCAAGTCAGACAAAAACACATTTGTCTGTTTTGGCGAATTTGCTTTTTCAAGTTCCGTGTCCCAAGAATATGCTCTTTGATATGTCGGCACAAAAATTTTGTTGCCTGCCAACATTTGCTTTATAGTTGTAGATGCTTCCATTAGTTTAATTTCGGATTAAAAATATCAAAGGTGGCGAAGCCACCTTTGATAAAAGATTTTTTACATTGCTGGAACGTGATATTTTCCGTTTGGATTTTTGCTACAAGATGAACTTGTTAAACTTGAAATACTTGAACGGTCAGTTCCACAATATTTACAAGTGTATTTAGATTTCTCACTTCCTTCATAAAGAGAATGATACTTTCCATTTGGATTTTTGCTACAAGATGAACTTGTTAGACTTGAAACGCTTGAACGGTCAGTTCCGCAACATTGACAATAAAATTTAGCCATTTTTAAAATTGTTTTTTTTGTTTGTGCTTACTCTTTTCGGTTTTCAGCGTTCCCCGTTTTCTGCAAATGTCGGTTGTCAATCGGTCAAAACGTGTCGTTCTGTGCGGTCGTCCTAACATAGCAGGTAACGTCAGTCTGTGAAAAAACTTCCGTTTATTTCTTTCAAATATAACACATAATATAATATAAAAGGAAGAAAAGT
>NZ_JACRUK010000097.1 GCF_014305155.1 Flavobacterium muglaense | reverse complement strand
TTATTAAGATGATGAAGCATAAACACATTGGATTACAAATAATTAAAATAAGTACATAACTTTACACCTCTAAAAATTTTAAATTATGAAGGTAGATATCGAAATAGAATTTCTGGAAACATTGAGGATTTTGAATTTTAAGATTAGAAAATAAAAACACTCAAATTTATATAAATTTCGATTTCAGTTCCGGAGTTGGAATCATACAGCTTTCTTTCTTGCCATACCAGCGGTAGCGATTTTTGGCAATATAATCATAAACTACGTTAGCAAATCCAACAGGTATCACTCTAAAAACAGACAAAACAGTTAGTGTTCCACCAAGATATTTGGCAATATTCAATGCAGCCTCTGATTTATAATAGTAAGCAACACCGGGTTCGTATAAAATGATACTATCAATTTTTGAAATATCAATACCTATATGTTTAACAATTTCTTGCCCGATTTCTGACTGCAAAGAGGCGAATCTAAAAACATCCTTTTTATCGTGTTTGATAATGAATTGTACCGCATTGTCGCATAAGTTACAAACGCCATCAAAGAGTACTATTTTTTTATTTTCGGGTAGGTTGAGCATAACTATTTCTTCTTCATTGCTTCGACAAGTTCCAGTTCATCCATGCTTACTTTGGAGGTAAACACACCATAGTTTACGGTAGCTTTATTTTTTTCAATCGCGTCAATTGTCCCAACAGCTCTACCATCAAGCATGCGCACCCGATCTCCTAAACGAATGATCGCTTTTGGTTTTTCGATTACTGGCTTGAGCTTTTTTTCTTTTTTCTCCTTACGGATTTCTTCTACAATCACTTCGGCTTCTTTGATGATCTCTTTTTTCTTCTCTACAATCGCTTTTACTTCTTTTGGAGTTGCTTTTATACGTTTGGAGTTTTCTATTTCTATAATTTTCAAAAATTCACCAATTAAGTCTTTTTTGTTTTTGTTATTGAAGTACTTATTAGCCAAATCCTCTACTTTTTGACCGATGTATATTGTTTTTTGATTGCTATCGTATAGCTCTTGATAACTTTCTAGTTTTTGCTTGATTTTGGTATTGATGCTTTCCATCTTTTTCCCTTCCTCACGCGCTTTGGTTTCTTCTTGTTTTAATGTTTGCGACGTTTTTTCCATTTTTGAACGTTCCTTTTGGAGCGTTGCAATGGTTTTATCAAAACGAACTTTACCCACTTCAATTTTTTTCTTGGCACGATTGATTAAGCTAAACGGAATACCGTTTTTCAAAGCCACTTCAAAAGTAAACGAACTTCCCGCTTGACCAAGAACTAATTTGTACATGGGTTCAAGCGTTTTTTCATCAAAAAGCATGTTGGCGTTGGTAGCAAAAGGCAATTCGTTTGCCAGTATTTTTAAGTTGGAATAATGCGTGGTAATAATCCCAAAAGCTTCTCTATGATAGAACTCTTCTAGAAAGATTTCGGCAAGGGCTCCACCAAGTTCTGGATCAGATCCTGTACCAAACTCATCAATCAAGAACATTGTTTTAGCGTTACACTTCTTCAAAAAGTAGTTCATGTTCTTCAAACGGTAACTGTATGTACTTAAATGATTTTCAATAGATTGGTTGTCGCCAATATCAGTAAGTATTCTATCGAATAAAAAGGTTTCAGATCGTTCGTGTACGGGTATCAACATTCCTGATTGCAACATCAATTGCAGTAAACCAACGGTTTTTAACGAGATTGTTTTACCACCAGCATTAGGCCCGGAGATAACTATTATTCGGTTTTCTTGTTGTAATTCTATGGTTTGCGGATGCGTGATTTCCTTTTTTTGTTTGTTGTTCAAATACAAAATAGGGTGGTAGGCATCTCTAAAATACAATCGACGATTGTCTGTAATTTGAGGTAATATTCCGTTGATTCGATTGGCATATTTTGCTTTTGCAGCGACCACATCAATATCACTTAAAAAGTTTTGATACTCCATAAGCAAGGGTAAGAATGGCCGAATAGCATTAGATAATTGCTTTAAAATTCGCGTGATTTCTTCGGTTTCTTCGTATTCTAAATTACTTAGTTCACGAGAATATTGAAGAGTAGCTTCGGGTTCTATGTACGCAATGCTTCCTGTTTTTGAACTTCCTAAAATAGATCCTTTTACCTTACGGCGGTACATGGCTAACACTGCTAAAACACGACGGTTTTGAACAAAACTCTCTTTGATATCGTCCAAATAGCCTAAACTGTTGTATTGCGTCAATGCAGAACCAAAACTCTGGTTTACTTTACCACGAACGCTGTTCATATTGCGACGAATATCCAGTAAAACTGGCGAGGCGCTATCTTTTATCTCTCCGTATTTATCTACGATTACATCAATTTGCGTGATGATGTCTTTAGTAAACTCGACTTGAGTAGCGCGTTTATTTAAGTTGGGATAATAATCGTCAAATTTCTTGAAGTAATTCAGTAAAAAATTAACGGTTGCTGAAAGTGTTGCAATTTTTCTAAAGCTTCCTACTTCTAGAAAACTATCTTCTATGGCTAGAAATTTTATTTCGTGCGTAATGGCTTCAAAACCATGATTTGGAATTGCATTATTGTTTTCAAAAGACGACACATACTCGGATGTTTGCATTAATGCTTCCATCAAAGTTTCTTTGTCTTTAAAGGGGATTATTTCTAACGCTTTTTGTTTTCCAATGTCTGTGTTACAAATAGTGGAAATCGTTTCTAGAACCTTTGGAAATTGTAAATCTTGTAATGTTTTTTCGGTAATGGATATCATTTTTTGAGATAAGTTGCAAAGGCACAAAGTTACAAAGTTTCAGAGTTAAAAAGGAGTATATTGTACTGTAGATTGCTAAAAACTTTGCAACTTTGTTGTAAAATTTATTAAATGAAAATTTCTTTAAATCGTTCTTGGGGAAAATTATTGAATGATACCGTTCAACAACCGTATTTTGAAGAATTAATTACTGCTGTTGAGCAGGAATATATTGAAAACAGTTGCTATCCACCACGGGAGTTAATTTTTGCTGCTTTTGATCATTGTGCTTTTGAAGATGTAAAAGTGGTTATAATTGGTCAAGATCCGTATCATGGGGATGGTGAAGCGAATGGGTTGTGCTTTTCGGTGAATGATGGAGTTAAGATCCCGCCCTCGTTGCGTAATATTTATCGAGAGATTAACGACGATTTGGATGCTATATTCATGCCCAATTCGGGTAACTTACTGTCTTGGGCACAGCAAGGTGTATTATTATTGAATGCTTCGCTTACAGTTCGTAAAGACACGCCCAATAGCCATAAACACTTAAAATGGTCTCTTTTTACGGATGCAGTGATTCAAAAAATATCAAATGAAAAGGAAGGAGTTGTGTTTTTACTTTGGGGCGCATTTGCACAAAAGAAAGGTAGTAAAATTGACCGCGATAAACATCTGGTTCTTGAATCGGGGCATCCTTCGCCTATGAGTGCTAATCAAGGAAAATGGTTTGGTAATAAGCATTTTAGTGCTGCAAACCGTTATTTAGAAAAAGTGGGGAAAACGGCTATTTCTTGGTTTTAAAAGTAGAATCTAATAGTTGGCAGTTTGCGTGAGGGATAGCAGCTAGCTACCATAGTAGCGCGTATAGCCCGACAGCAAAAAAAGAAATGGGCTAATTACCGTACTGATAATTGAGGGCACTGAAAAAGTGTTTCTAATAAATTAAGACCTAAAAAGGAGTAGATATCTATTGATTTCTACTCCTTTTT
>NZ_JACRUK010000096.1 GCF_014305155.1 Flavobacterium muglaense | reverse complement strand
ACTTTTCTTCCTTTTATATTGTATTAAGTGTTATATTTGAAAGAAATAAACGGAAGTTTTTTCACAGACTGACGTTGGCGGTCAGCTTGGTTGACGAAACAGAAAAACAACAGAATTATGACATTATATTCATTAGAAGAAGCTCAATATTTAAAAGATTTTTATTCCCCTAAAGTTGTCAACCAAATAGCCGACAAGAAACTTGCTTTAAGAATAACAAGTGTTGAAATAGAAGAAATTAAAAAAGACTTTTATGACATAATCTGTAAAGGATATTTTGTAAATAATACGTCTATAGTTCCGAAAGTAAGCATACAATCAATATTTAAATCTATGGATTTGGATTCTCCTGAAGTTGCATTACAACGTCGAAATTTATAACTAAAACATATCCTTTTTCTTTATCAAATTTTAATTCGAAAGCATTTGGGTATTTATCTAATTCTTCTTTTAAAATTTCATATTTAGGACTGATTAAATTAATTGTTTTTTCCATAACGATACTTAAATCTAACATAATAAATAATTTAAAATTTTATTCCATTAAAGTGGCGGAATAATTAACCATATAAACTATAACTAAACAATTCTAACATTAAACAAAATGAAAAAACTATTATTCTTATTTGCTTCTATTACATTACTATCTTGTTCTAAAAATGACGATGATAACTCAACTTCAACAACTGGAAATATTGTTGCAAAATGGCATTTAACATCAATTTTAGAAAACGGAAAACCAATTACAGGTTATACTTGCAATACTAATTTTGACATTACAGAATTCACTTCAAGCGGACAATCTATAACCAAATATTCTGATAAAAACTCAAGTAACGTTTGTACTCAATATACTGACAATGGGACTTATACTCTTTCTGACAATATTTTAACTGACGTTCAGAAAAACGGAACGATTAAAATATATGAAGCGAAATATAAAATCAAAGAACTTACTGCAACATCATTAAAACTTGAAACGATTTCTGTATTCGAAGCTAACTCTAATGGTAGTAATCCATATACATCCAATTATACTGATGGCGAAGAAGTAAAAGTTTACACTAAAACAAACTAAACCGAAAAATAAAGCCGAACCGCCAACAGCTGTTTTGATATAGTGGGGTTTTAGTGGAATTACCGTTTCGCATCAACATTCTGCAAAGCAGAAAGTTGAAAGGTTACGAAATCCCCACCATCTCAAAGCAGCGAGACGTTGTACGAGACTTATGCCGAAATTACGCAGAAAACACTTTTGCCAACTAAAAATATATTTCCGCAGGAACTTTTAAGTATTGTGTGTAGCCGAACTGTGCGCGTAGAATCTACTCAGCAGAAAAACTCGTGGAAACGGAACTTTGTCTAGCTGTTCACGCAGAATCTAAAAATTGAACTTAGCCGAACTTTGCGTGTAGAATCGCATCGGAAAGTAGAAACAGAAAATTGACTTTGCTAAAAGTGCGTGAAGAATTTTGTCTGAAAAGCGGAATCTGAAAACAGGACTTAGCCAAACTTTACGCTTAGAAAAATTAATAACGAAAAATAAGAATATTCAACCAAAAAAAATTGATAATTGAGGTTTAATTTGTAATTTCGACTAAAATAAGCCTCGTACAACAACTGTTTTGAGTTAGCTGGAGTTTAGTGGAATTAACGTTTCGCATCAAGTTTTCGTTAAACCGAAAAATTAGCGGTTACGAACTTCCAGCCACCTCAAAGCAGTATAACGTTGTGTGCTATTTTAATACCTAAATTGCTGAAATACAACCATTAACAAATTTAACTATGAATAACGAACTATACGAAAACGAAAAAGTTGAATTATTTCAACAAGATAATGTAAATGAAATTAAGTTGACGAACGATGAAATTAACGAAAAGTATAAAAAAGGGGAAGTAAGAATTATTACTGAACAAGCTCGTTATCCGCTAAACACAATTGTTAATATGGTTAATAGTGATGATTATATTCTAAATCCAGAATTCCAAAGACGACACAGATGGGATACTACAAGAAAATCAAAGCTAATTGAGTCGTTTATAATGAATGTTCCTATTCCTCCAATTTTTCTCTATGAAAGAGAATATTCAGTTTATGAAGTAATGGACGGACTTCAAAGATTAACTGCGATTTCACAATTTTATGAAGATAGGTTTTCCTTACAAGATTTAGCAGAATGGAAAGAATTAAATGGTTTAAAATATTCTGAATTACCAGAACAAATAAGAAAAGGAATTGATAGAAGATATATTTCTTCAATTATTTTATTACAAGAAACGGCTAAATCGGAAACAGAAGCTAATAGATTAAAGCAATTAGTTTTTGAAAGAATAAATAGCGGTGGTGAAAAGTTAAAAGCTCAAGAAATTAGAAATGCTTTATTTCCAGGCGGACTAAACAATTTAACAATAGGTCTATCGCGAAACAAATATTTTTGCAGATTATGGGATATTCCAGAACCTGATGATACAGAATTATCAACAGGACAACCTCGCCAAGAAGTAATAGAAGATAAGTATTTTAAAGATATGTCTGATGCTGAACTTGTATTAAGGTTCTTTGCATATAGACAAATAGACCAATGGCAAGGAAATACAATGGAATTTTTTTTAGATGAATTTCTTAAAAAAGGTAATGAACAATTTACAGAAGAAGTTTTAAATAACTTGAAAAAAACATTTAATGATACCGTAGAATTTGCTTACAATCTATTTGAACAAAAAGCTTTTTGGCTTCATAGAAATAGAGAAGAGAAATGGTTTCATTATGAAAGACCTACAAAAATTTTATATGACCCACTTATGCAAGTTTTAGCTAATAATCTTGACAATAAAGAAAAAATACTGATTAAAAAGCAAGAAATAATAGGTGGATTAGAAAATTTTCACAAAACAAAATATGATGGATTTAAAGGACGCGATACTAACAAAACAAAAGTCACAGATAGAATTGAAATACTTAATGAATACATAAACTCCTTCATCAATGAATAATATATTAAGCGAATTTCAAATAGAAATGGATTTGCTTAAATATTACATTGATTTTCAAAATAGAAGTTATAAAAATCAATCAAAAATTGAAAAAAACAATCCAGAAAGCGTTCTGAAGACTTTAACAATTTCAAAAATTAAGCAATTTGATTTTAACTCTCATATCATATCAATATATGGCGCATATGAAAATTTTATTGAACAATTAATCACTAAATATTTAGAGAATATTTGCGCAATCGCATCAAGCTATAATTCACTACCCGAAGAAATACAGAAAAACAATTTAAATAAAACATTAGAAATTTTAAAACAACTAGATTACAGAAAGAATAAAAATATAAGACCAGAAAAATTAATAGAAATTTTGCACAAAAATATAAATGAAAATTCTCCTGTTCTTAATATTAATGCTTTTATGAATCATAGTGCAAATTTCAGAATTTCAGTGATAGATAATTATTTTACAGAAATTGGAATAAAAAATATTTCAAGTTTGGTTAGACAATATGAACCTTTAAAATCTTATTTAGAAAATAACGTTTCAGACTTTTCATCAAAAAAAAGTGTCATTATTTTTCAAATTGTTGAACATATTTGTGATTTAAGAAATGATATAGCTCACGGTGTAACTAATGTACAGTTGATAAATAAAACTATACTGTTTGACTATATTGATTTTATGAAAATCTTTACTGAATCCTTATATGAATTAATAAATAGCAACTATTTATCAAAAATTTATGAGCTTAACAATAATGATGTTACTGTTATTAATATCTTTAATAAAGAGATATTGTGTTTTAATACTAGAGGAAAAATAATAGACAAAAAAACAAAAATATTAGTTAAATCTGAAAATCACTTTCCAAGTGTGTTTTATTCAAATATTTTAGACATTCAACTTAACAAAAAAAGTATTTCTACAACGAACTTAAATGAGAATGTTGATATTGGTATTAAAGTTGACAAAAAAATTAAAGACACAATGAAATTTAAGTTATGCTGAATAAAAAACAGCACACAACACACGTTTCTAGATATTTGCGAATTTAGTGGAATTACCGTTTTTTATCGTATTTTCGTTCAGCCGAAAATACTCGTCTTCGAAAGTCGCAAACATCTAGAAGCGCGAGAACGTCAGGCTGTGAAAAAACCTCATTTAGTCGCTATTTTGACTTAAAATCATCCTCATAAACATCACTACAATC
>NZ_JACRUK010000095.1 GCF_014305155.1 Flavobacterium muglaense | reverse complement strand
TACTTTCTCCTTTGAATGATTCCATAATAAAATTCTTTCACGAAAGATAAGAATTTATCTTTACACCTCTATTAATATTAATTCATTGTTTATAAACTTGTAGAGGGTTTCCTTATTCCCAGTTGCCCCCATACCATACATAGAAAAAATTATTTCTTTATTTGATATGCTTACACTCTCGTCATTATATATTTTATAATCATCGGCTGTATATTCAGGCCCAATGGCTACCCACGAAATTTCCTGAAGTTTGTAACCTCCTTGTGGTTGTTTTATAAGTACTAACGTAGGGCGACTGCTTGTGTTATCATTTTTATCTTGTAAAACAATCACAACATCCTTTAGTCCATCATCATCCAAAAGTCCTTCTTCTTGATACTGTATTTCATAAGGAGCTAGAACGAAATCAGTTATTTTATTTCCAGTTTTTGGAAATTCAACAACCGAATCATTTTCTTCATTAGTTTCTTTATTCTCTCTATTTTCAGTGTCTTTTAGGCTTGAAACTTCTATTTGTTTTATCTCTTTTTTACAGGATAAAACAAAAAAAACAATACTAAAAAGACCTAATAAAATTACTATCCTTTTTATTTTAAGTACTACCGCTTTATCCATGAAGAATCAAAATTAAAAAGAATACAATAAAAAAGAACATCCCAAAATTGATTAAAAGTTTCTGCCATTGAAAAGCCTTTAATACAATTAAAACTATGACATCAATTATTGATAAAAAAAACAGCAATGGTAAACCAAGAAATGCAAATGGCAATAGACCAGGAGGCCCTAAACAAGAACGTCCATTAGGATTAATGAATAGTATACTTTGCAAAATAAATAGAAATAGTATACTACATAACGTTATACTTCTGGTTACAAAATGAGATTCGTCGTTGGTATATTTTTCCTTAAGAGACATCTTTATTTCTATAATTTTCTAGCCACCGATACCGTGAAAATCCCCCATTGATCCTGTAGTTGCTCTATCTTCTCAAAACCTGCATTAGCGACTAATTGATCCATTTCGGCTTGTGTTCTTCTTCTCATAACCCAGCGCCCTTTTCCTTGATGATTGTTTAGCGTTCTTGCAATTAACTCTACTTGTGGATGCCATGGCTGGTTCGTATAAATTAAATATCCTCCTGTTACAATGGCTTTATTCAACCCGCTTAAAGATGCCTTTAGCAAATGATTGTCGGAGAATAATTCATAGACACCAGAGACTACAGCTATACTAGGCTTGGGATTTACACTCGCAATTCCTTCCTCATAAAAAGCATCGGCATTTTTAAATTCGGCAAAATCTGTTAGCTCTCTCTCTGCAATCATTTCTGAACCTGCTTTGACATTTATATCACTATAATCTCGTAATAAAACCGAAGAAACTTTTTCACGATGAGGAACAATAGCGTCAAGAATATACCTACCATGTCCAGAGGCAATATCCATGATGCGTACTTCGATATTCTTATCATGAAGAACAGCAATATATTTACCAATTAATTTTTCTAAATTTTGTTTTCGAATACGAATTCCTTGCCAACCAATACTATCTAAATAACCTCGATCGATTAATTTTCCTAACCCTATTGCTTTATAAAACCCCAAGCCTTGCGCTTTATTTAAGTACACATAATCTAAAGAGCTACCCGAATCAAAACCTGTTTCTACTCCAATCTTAACTCCTTTTGAAGCTCGTTTTCCTATTAAACTCATAGAAGTACGCGTCAAAGAAAAGCTTATTTCATTCCAAAAGGAAGAGGCCTTTGGTTTTAATAGTTTTTGATATTCATTATAAGTATAGCCTTTTTTGTCAGCATTTAACAAGTCTATCTTTGTTGCATCACTTTCTACTTTATTAATAAACTTACGAATCAAAGCAAAAGGTATTTTTCTATCGAATTCTCCTAAGGTATCATGAAAAAAACCGTTCAAAACATGTTTTTCTTTGATAACAGAGCTCAAACCATCAAAGAATTGATGTTGTGGTTTATCCCTTACTACGGCATCTGCCCCCGAAATTAAAATTTGAGTAGGTGTAATAATTGCTCCTGCATCTGAAATGATTCTGTCCGAAACAGCATACAAATCCAACAAAACATTAGATGCGATTGGTAGCGCAACCAAGGGATCGGTATGATAGGACTTTACACGTTCTGGGTCATGTGTTAGCTGTTTTCCTTTTACATACGATTTGACAAAGAACTCTCCAAAGAATTTTTGATACAAAGCAATTCCTTGCTTTGCACCAGGGACAATCAAATCAACACTAAAAGCAGGCGAAGCAAGAATCAATGCCTTAATTTTTGGCGCATAATCATGTACCCAAGTAGCGGCAATTACAGCCCCTACACTTTGAGCAATGACAACTATATTTTCAACTGGAACAGCATGCTGATTGTTGATATGTTGTACAAAAACATCTAAATCTTGCACCCAAGTCATAAAACTTGGCGCATACCCTCTTGGCCCTTCGGTACGCCCACAACCACGGACATCCCATGCAAAAAAAGCAGTGTCGTCCATTTTTAATTCATTGACAATATGCTCAATTCTTCCTGAATGTTCATGCCCGCGATGTAATAACACTATAACTCTATCCGCAGGTTGTTGCGTAGTTGCTGCCCAATTTCTATAAAATATAACTTGCCCGTCATGGCTTGTAAAAGTATGCTCAGTTGCTGGTCTTTTAACGTTCATAGTGTTACTAATTTGATATTACTGCCTTTTTTAAACGTGTAAATGTGCTTAGCCCTACCAATGCTATTAAAGCAATGAAAATATAGGATGAAAACGCATAGTGATAGTACCCAAAGAAACACAGCAATCCATAGAAGCCAATCATAAAAGCGCGATCACTTTTACCCATTGGCCCGTCATAACGGCGCTCTCCTGTGACTACTTTGGCTAATATTCCCGCAAACTCGTTGATGATACTCATACAAATAAAAATCACTATGAAGTACAATGCATTGGGCTCGAATTTAAGTAGCGGTATAAACAAAACTACATCTGAAATTACATCTCCCAGTTCGTTTAAAATTTCTCCAAGTTTTGATTGCTGTTTGTAAATTCTTGCCATCATGCCGTCAAGAGCATTCAATGCCATACGCACAAACAAACCTATGGGAAGTGCCAAGAAAAAATAAGAATTAGAATCTGCGAACCAAAAGAAAGCTGCTACTAAAAAAGACCAAAGAACAGAAGCGATTGTTATTTGATTTGCCGTAACTCCTTTGGAATGTAAAAGTTCTAAAACGGGTTTTAATAGTGCTTGAAACTTAGGTTTCAAATTATAGATTGATATCATTATAATTTATGTATTACGTGTATTTAAATCCTCTATTTCTTGTTTCATCTGTTTTAAAATAGCAGTCACATTATCACTTGATATTTTCACTGGAGTACCATAAACGATTGCACTTTCATGTGGGACAATTAGATTATCGCCTTTTGGCATTGCTTTCCCCATTGATTTTAAATAAATAGGAACATATGGAATATGGGGGTTTTCGATCAACACTAAAGCGACACCTGCCTTAAACTCTTTGGGTAAATTGGGTTCGCCACGAGTACCTTCTGGAAAAATGATCAACGAAAAACCTTCTTTGAGGGCTTTGTTCATTTTGAAAATTGGATCATTCTCAGGATTGTCTTTATCTGATTTTCGCTGAATAAGTAATGCATTTATAAAATAATTACTGAGCCAAGTTTGCCACTTCGTTTTCCCAAAATGATCTTGCGCCGCAACTGGTTTGACTTTATGAATCATTGATTTTGGCAACGATGCCATAATAGACATTGCGTCGAGATGGCTGTTGTGATTGGCAATAAGTATAAATTGTTTTTCTTGTTTTAGAAAACTAGATTTAGAAAATTTTACACCAACAATAATGTTTAAAAAATTCCGAACAATAACGGAATAGCAGAGAATAAGTACTATCTTTTTCATTAAAATGCCCAATAATAAACCAAGTGAAAGAAAATAGGCGCGGTATATGTCAACGAGTCTAATCTATCTAGAATACCTCCATGACCTGGAATACTATTTCCTGTATCTTTTACTCCCAAATCTCTTTTAACAGCAGACATAACAATATCTCCAAAGAAACCCGTACAAGCAATTATAAAACTCGCTACTATAACTTGCCAATCTAACAATGGTGTTAAAAACCCTAAAAAATAACCTACTGTTGTAGTGCTAATCACACCACCTAAAAAACCTTCCCAAGTTTTATTTGGGCTTACACTTGGGGTAATTTTATGTTTACCCAGTAATTTTCCCCAGATAAATTGCAATACGTCATTGATCTCTGTGATAAAAACCAGAAAAAGTAAAAGTCCTTGCCCTCCATTTTTGAAGTTTGCAATATTGACAGGTAGAGATAAAAAATAAGCTAGATGACTTAATCCAAATACGGTAAGCATAAGAGCCCATTGCATGGATGCCATAGATTTAATAATTCCTTTTGTTTCTCCTATAATGACCAATCGTACAGGAATAAACAAAAACATATATACCGGAATAAAAATTATAAACAACATATACCAACCAATATACGCTAAATAGGGCTTGCTGAAAAAGTATTCTCAATTTTCATATAACTGGATTTAATTTCACCAAATAATCACTTTCATAA
>NZ_JACRUK010000094.1 GCF_014305155.1 Flavobacterium muglaense | reverse complement strand
AATACTTTCTCCTTTGAATGATTCCATAATAAAATTCTTTCACGAAAGATAAGAATTTATCTTTACACCTCTATTAATAATTTAATAAACCAACACTTTACGACTTATTAATTTACCATTACTACTCGCTACAACAATGTAAATTAGGTTCTTATTAGACATTACAAAGCGATGAATCAGTTTTCCATCTACTGCTTTTTCGATCAATCGACGGCCGGCAACATCATAAATCGCAACTGTTGTTTTTTGCTCTACATTGGTCAAATCGACTACAATTTGATTGCCATCATAATAGATAAGTGCTGGCAAATTGACTGGCTCAACTGTAACGGGACTAAAATGTAATACAAAACGATCCGCAGCGTCATTGACCGCAGCATTAAATTTATAAGATGCCGTCAAATTAAGATCTTGAATTGTTTTGGTCTTTTTATCTTCTAATAAAAACGTTGTTACATTGGCAATATGCTCATCAAAGGTCATCTCAAAAGAACCATCTTTACCCGCTTTAAATTGCAACGGAATACTAGCATTCTCGACAACATCTGTTAAATATCGCACTGACAAATCAGCGTTTTCTTGATTCCAATATAAAGACGGAGCGGTTACGCTTCGGCTAAACAATTTCAAAGCACCGGGTAGATTGATTCTGCCAAGACCTCATCAAATCCAGTACCATCATTGGCTTGGATTTTGACTCTCAAACGGTTCTCTTTTTCGGCCTTAACTTTCATCCAATTATTAGCACCACTGTTTACTCTCACCGCGTTCCCCATCGTAATTGAACCTGCTGTACTAGCACGTACAAAAAATCCTTGTGTCGGTGCGATGTATTGCGTAACACTGTTAGTCCCCGTGGTTCCATTAGAATTAAATACACCATAATTATTGGCGGCAGGATTCCAAATATACATATCATATCCACCTGCAGCCGTAATCAAGTCGGATCGCGTCCAACCTGTAGTTGCCTTCCAGTCAATCGAAGAAGGATATGGATTTCCGATTAAATTAAATCCTTTAACAGTCAAATCTGGACTACTATTGGTTAACGGATACGTCACAGTACCGTTATTTAGTAAACCTGCAAATTCTTTGGTTGGATTGACCGCTTGAGTCGAATACAAATACCCTCTCCCTTTTACAAAACTAGTGGTAGGGTGCAATGATGGCCAAGTTGGTGCAACAGTATTATTCAACAAATAAGTCCAACAAGGAGTTGGTTCGTTCCATTTTCTACCGATAACACTATCTGATTTTACTTCATTTTGTGACTGTAACAATGATACATTTTGTCTAATTTTATCTAATCTTGCCTTTTTTACCAATGGTAATTCAAAATTTGCATCCATTACAATGGATAAAGAGCGGTAATTAAATATCATATTAAAACCAAACGCGTCACTAAGCACTGTTGACTCTACAAATATTGCAGCTGACTCTTTAGTAAAGCCGTTTGGAGAGCGTATTGTATTATGGTCAATAGTAATTTGTCTTTCTTCAAAATCAATGACATAAGGTCGATTCACATTTTCAATGAAACCAGTGAATGTATCATTAGATCTAACGCATAAAATCCCTAATTTATCAAACAAATCGTTGACATCAATATAAGCTCTATTTCTGTCAGTGATAAGTACATCCGCCTCTATCTTGCCATATCCCTTGATGAAAATTTCTACTGGAATTTCGTCAATTGACATTATGGGATCCAGCTTTATAACTTTGTTTATTGGAGTCTCTGCAGCTTGAACAACCGAAAAAAACATACAAATAAGCAATAAATGCAGCCTCATGCAGATTTTTTCAGCATCTAGTCTTACTACAGTTTTGGCAGTATTTGTTTTTATTAGTGTCATTATTGCTGGGTAAAAGTCATAGGAAAACTTCCAATATAAACTCCTGGTACAGCATTAGCCGGTACAATAAGAGTACCTCCTGCTCGAAGTATTGTTGTGAATGTACAGTTAGTATCAACTGCAAATGAACTTCCATTTGTCAGTATATCACCCAGTCCATCTCTCTTAGCTTCACCAATTAATAATTCCAATTGACCACCATTACTTCCATTAATATATACAGAATAAACATTATTCAGAGTGACGGTCCTACCTTGACACAGCTTAATTTCAAAAACAGCAGGTGTCACAGAGCTACTATTAACAGATATTACTCCACCAGTTGTACTTACATTTCCTTGAAAATCGACTTTAATTGAACCCGCACCAGTGACATAGAATGTACCAAAATCAATGGGCTGTGTAGGAACAACTGTAATTTCACGTTGCGGTAAACCTGGTTGTGCATTTAAAATATTTATAAAAAGAAAAAACATCGCTAGTAATAGCAAATCTAGAATTCGGTATTTAGTACTTTTTATGTGTATCATTATTGATTCTAGTTTACTGACCCATAAAGCAAATTATTTACCGCAAGTTTGACTTATAATTTTAAATCAGCTTCTGCAAGAATTTCTTTGCTTTCATTTTCGGTAAAAACAACTTTAAATGATCCTCCTTTAAAGTCTACATTACTTGGTGCATTTAGTTTTACTCTCATATTTCGCGCACTACCGGGAAGATAAAGCCCAATACCTTTTACACTACCCACTTCATAGACCTTGTTGTTTGGTGCTACATAACTTACCAAAAAATCCCCATAAGCAGACATATTACCGGCCCTATTTAATTTAAACAAAAGTAAATTTTCTTGATCTTTACTTTTCGAATAAGACATATTAGAAATCGATAAAGACGTTTTGTTTTCTCCTTTTCGAATGATACAAGCGATAGAAATTCCAAAAACCGCCTCAAGCTTCACAGAAACCAGAGCTTCTTTAGCTTTGGCTGCCGTACCTAATGCAGTTTTTTCTTGCTCAGCTCTAAAATAGAGATGTGACCTATATTCGCCATCAGCAATATTCTCTGTATTATACATCTGTACTTTTAAAATTTGAGATTCATTGGGCCCCAATTTTACAATACGAGGGTACAGACGTACGTAAGGTGAAGCAAAACGTAAACCTTCCTCTTCCTCCTTTACAGATAGTAATTCCCCATCTTCATTCATCTTATATTCTATAAATGAAATGTTATAGACTGCACTGTCTTTTCCAGTATTTGAAAGCACTAATTTTTCTATCTTTTTTTTCCCATCAAATACAATTCGTTTAGGATGTACTACCAAATTTCCTTGCGCAAATAATGAATTACCAAAAAAGATATACAAAATTAATATAACTGAGTTCCGAAAGAGGTGCGGAAATAAAGAAAGAAACTTGATTTCTATATTCATTACAATTATCATTTACAAATTGATTGCATTAAAGCACGAAAAACCCAAATACACAGCAGGTCGTGGTATTTGGGTTATAGCTTAACAAAAGATTTTTTAATTATAATTAACAGTAACTTTCAAGTCAGCTGTATTTGTATACACTCCTGCTGTTTGAGCTCCCACTAAATTCAGTTTACCACCTACAAAGATATCTTGCGCACCTCCCGTTAACATTCCAGTAGTACCAACATTATTACCGATATTTGTTACTTGCATTACACTAGTTGTATTAGTGTGTGTAAGAGTAATAGTTTGTGGTATACTAATCGAATAAGCATAATCAGCTTTACCTGTAACCGTGAATTTTGCCGAAGAAATTGTTCCGGGAGTAGTAGAGGAAAAGGAAGCTCCACCTGCTGCAACTCTTCCACTTAGAAAATCTAAAGTAACAGTTCCATCAGTTCCATTTGTCGAAATATCACCAAAGTTCATATCGACAACTTTAATAATGGCAATAGGTGTGATAATAGTAGCAGTCGCAGTTGCAGCTTGACTGACTACGGTTTGAGCATAAGCGCTACTTGAAAAAGCAGCAATAGCTAGGATCGCGAATAAAGTAATTTTTTTCATAATACCTTTAAGGTTAAATTGTTTTTGGGACAGATTTGGAAATATATTTTAAAATAATTACTCAAAGATTACAGCTAACATTTATAAAATAAAAATATTTGATCAAAAAACACAGATTTCATCGACTAACTACATAGAATATAAAATTTTAAAATCTTAATACTACAATAAAAAAAGCAAAATATATTTTTAGCATATCTATATTTAAGAAATAGTAATCGCTAAAATAACCTTTAAAAAGCAGGAATATATTTAACTACAATATCCTACACTACTAAGAGACACCAATTATTAAAAACTTGATATCAGCACTTTAATATAGAAAAGCGGAAAATTGTAACACAAATACATCGACCACTATTAAATCCTAATTTATTTTTCGATTACTTGACTTACTTTGGGAAATGTTACCTATCAAAATATAACCTATGCCCAAATTAATTGTAAATCAATAATTTACTAGCTATTTCTAATTAAATTCCATTAAATATATCAATTAAAAAGAATCAAAACAAATGAAAATGTCAGAAAAAGATTATCGATCGACGAAACCGATCTTTCTAATAGCGCTCTTTACATCGTTTTAATAAACAAAGGCAATATAATAGCGATGGTTGCAGGAACTGAAGAAGAAACAGTAATTACTGTAATTAAAAAAATCTTCCTTAACAACGAAACCTAGAACATGAGATAACAATGGACATGACCGGTAATATGGAATTAATTGGAATTGATCCATTATTTCCCTATATCCAAAAAGAGTACAATCTAACGCAAGGATTACGTAACATCTTAAAAAAAACTGACAAAATCATTGGTTTTGCCAGACTAGCTAAATGACATGAAAAAGTAAATCAATCAGGATTTAAGTCTTTCA
>NZ_JACRUK010000093.1 GCF_014305155.1 Flavobacterium muglaense | reverse complement strand
AGTATTGTTTTTATTCTCCATTTCATATATAATTGAATCACAAAGGTATATATAAAAACTTACTTTAAAAAAAAAAAGTAAGTTTGTTTCGGGGTAAAAGTAAGTTTTCTAAAAGGCTAATCGGGGTAAAAGTAAGTTTTCTGTGGGGTAAAAGTAAGTTTTCTCATTTTCTACCTTATAATAACTATATAGAAAAAACACTATATAGTTTCCCCTTGAAAATATTTAAAAAAATTCGGTCTTTTATTTGGTTGGAATGGAGAAAAATTTTCAACTGAAAAAAATCCAAAAGGGAATGAAAAGTCCGAAAAAGAAAACTGCTGAGAAAAACAAAAAAACAAAAAAGAAAAAGAAAAAGAACACACCAAGGGGGGCGGGGCGGTCGATTTTTGGGGTTAAATAAGGCTGTATTTTGATTTATTTTGTGTTTTTGATAAAATGTATTGCTTGAAAAAAATAAAGCTTTAAAATAGTCTTAAAATCGATTTTAGTTTTTTAGACTGTTTTTTTGAATCTGTGGAACGGTGCAGTTTCATAAATAATTTTTATCCTGGTTCATTTTTCGGGACCAGGGATATGGTTTTCTTTTTCGGACTTTTTTTTGAATATTAGGGGGATTTGGTTCGATATATGGATATATTTTATAGATTTGCGAGTGTAGGATAAAAAATTTAAAAGTTTAGTAGGTCAAGATATGTGTATGTATATACATTTCTCCGCTTCGCTCCGAAATTCCTATACCTACACCTCTTGTTTTTCCTCCCCTCGGTCGGAAAAAGGAGCTACACAGAAAACATAAAAAATGAAAAGTCCGGAACAAATTTTAAGCGAAGTAAACAAACAATCCAAACAGATCCTTATTCGGATTTCTAGTTTTGAAAAGAAGCTTTTGCAAGCCAAAGCGGAAGAAGCCGGAATGTCCGTTTCGGAATTTTTGCGAGCTGCTGCACTTAACAAACAAATTAAACCGCCCCCGACTTCGGAGCAAATGGAAGCTTATATGCTTTTGAAAAATTTCCTTTTCAATTTTTCGAGGATATCGAATGCCTTCAAGCAAAAAGACTATGCACATTTGCACTCGGAAATCTTGGAAGTAAAAGAGGAAATTATGAAGCACTTGAAAATTATAGAAAATGGTGAGTAAAGCAAAGGCGGTGAGAGGAAGCGCACAAAGTATCGATTACATTATGAGCGATAAAGAAATGGGCGACGCTCTTATTTTAGACAGCAACGGACTTGCTGGAGAGAACGGCAACGAAATGTTAAGCGAAATGCGTTTCGTCCAGCAGAGCAATACGAATTGCCATAACAATTGTGTTTCAATTGTTCTTTCTCCTAGCGATGAAAAGAAATTCACGACCGAAGAACTCAAGGAGTTAACCCAAGACCATTTGAAAAATTTAGGTTTGGATAAAAACCAATATTTAGCCACGGTTCACGAGAGCACAGGACAGCAACACATTCATATTTTTGCTAATAGAATAGACAGTAATGGAAAGGCTTTGAACGACAGTAACATTCATTTGAAAGCCCACGAAAGTGCGGAAAAATTAGCAAAAGACCGAGGTTTAAAAACGGCAAAAGAAGTAACACAAGGGAAAGAAATTTCAACCAAACCAACGAGAGATAGAATTTTTAAGGCTTACGAAGAATCTAAAAATGCATCTAAAACTTTCCCCGAATTCCAAAAGGAAATGAATAAAAGAGGGATTGATGTAATTGAATCGAGGAACAACAAAGGAGAACTTCAAGGGTTGAAATTCACAGATAAAAAAAGCTTGGAAACCTTCAAAGCTTCCGATATCAAAAAAGGGGTTGGAATCCCCGATTTAGCGAAGTCAGGAGTGTCTTTTGCGCCATCGGCAAAACTTACCCCACCTTTGGCTATAAACGTGGCAGGAATAGCCAAAGACATAGCTGTTAAAGTGGCAAATTTAATTTACAAACAATCTAAAGGAATGGGGTATTAAATATAAAAAAAATGAAAGGAAAAGCAACAAATGAGCAATTGGCCAAAGTGTTAGAATACACTTTATCAGAGCATCAAAAGAATATTGAAAAGTCCGAAAAAGAAAGAACTGTTTTTATAAATGAGTTTAAAAATCAAATTGAAAGCCTTAAAAACATTAGTCTTAAACCTAATTTAACTGAATTTGAACATCTGAATGAAAGATTAGAAAAAGGATGTGTAAACGGAGCGGAACAAATAAAATCAGCACTTAAAAGCACTTATTTTTCCCCTTTGGTTTTAGGGATTGTTTTTACTGTTTTTATTTCGGGGGTGGGAATGTTGGGGTATTCTTTCAAACAAATTCAAAAAGCTAACGAGGTAGCAGATGCTAAGGAATTAGCACTAAGAAACTATTTTTCTAAGTTTTTAACGGAGAACCCAAAGGCAAATGAAAGCTTTAAAGTTTGGAAAGAAAAGCAGTAAATAATCGCTTCGCTATCCTCATTTTCGGAAAAGGTTTTTGAGCTCCAAAAAAACCTTTTTCAAAAATCGAGGGAACTTATTCTTTCATAAAATCGGTAAAGTTAGACCAATCCTCTACTCTAAAAGCACGGATGTCTCGGACGGAATCTTTAAACCAAGCAATCTTTTTTAATTCGTTCATTGCACGAAATAAATTAGCCATATCCGTATTTGTAGATAAATAAACACTTCCTTGAGTACTAAAAAAATCGTATTTCCTTAATGCCTTACCTATTTCAAAATAAGCATTATTATACGGTTCTCCGTAATTTTTTTTCAGGTCAACAATGACCATATCAAAACTTATCGCAAACATAATTAAGCTAGTTTAAAATATTTTTCTTCTCCAAAAAATATACGTCCTAATTTATCTTTGATAGCAATAACAACACCTTTAAAAGGGTTAATTTCAACGTCTATTACCTCGCCTTTAACCCAAGTATCTAACCCCGTTAATTTTGGGTCTGCAATGGCTTTATCTCCTGTTTTCATGATTAACATATTTTTTACAAAGTTAGTTTATTTTCTCATTTCCAGTTTTGTCATTTCAGGATAGTAATGTTTACCGTCTTTATCAAACGTCCAAACATTTGAAACTTCCCTGACCAAAGGTAAAACTTCACTTCTTTTAGCTATTCTAACCTTTACCAATCGACGGTATCGTTTGTTTGCTATGGTTTTATCACGCTTTTCAGTTTCCTTTTTTGTGTAACCAACTATTTTATTTTTTATATAGGAACGACTCATAAGTATCCTTTTTTAATATTTTCCATTATAATGTTTTTTATTCTTCAAACGCACGGCGTCTATTTTCTATTTCACTTTTTTCTTTTCTATATTTTACCATATCAAAATCAGGGTTTTCTTTTTTAAAGCCATCTACAAAGGATATAATATCTAAGTCATCACCGACTAACCCAAGAGAATCCATCGAGGTAAATACATCATAAAAAGCAAAATAGGTTACGCCGTTAATTAAGTTTATTTGTATATCGTCTTCAAAATCAATTGACAAAATATGGTTTTTATTGACTTGACAATAGTTATAAACCTTTTCGTCTAAACTCTTTTTTGCCCATAAATCAATCATATTATCTAACATGTTTCTCTTTTTTTAGATCATTTTTTTTGGCTATTTTTTAGCTTCTTTTTTAAAGTTTTCGGAGAGTTCTATTTTATAATTCATTCAAAAAATCTTTAGCTGACGTGGTTTTTAACTTTCCTTTTTTAATTAATTGCATTTCTTCTAATCCGTTTTTTATATTCTCTAGAATACTTTCTTCTTTTTTTGTTTCAAAAGACATCCCCATTTCCTTTGCTAAATTTTTCAAAATAGATAATTGGGTTTTATTTTTAGGGTGTAATATTATCGCTTCCATAGTGTTATAATTTTTACAAAATTAATTAATTTCCAATTGCTTCTTTTTGAAGTTGTTTTTTCAATATTTCTTTGTTTTCAAAAGAATCTTTTCCCATTGAAACAAATACTTTGTTGCAGTAAAACAACGGATTTGCTATTGGTTTTTTTGAAAGTTGTTTTTCATTCCAACTTTTCACTAAATCTCTTATTGCAGTCAATCCGATTGCTTTACTGTATCTCACAACATTTATTTCAGAAACCTGATATTTAACCATTAATGTATCTAATAATTTAGCGTGCTCGGGAAGTTTTCGCCAATCTTCGGGAACATGGGTAAGCTTCGTTTTTTTCAAAACAAACTTTAATCCTATTATCGATTTTCTGCCTTTTGCACCTTTCGGTTTATCCTTAATAGGCTCGACAGTAAAAGCGCAATCAGTACTTTCTAACTCAATTAAGGCTTCTTCGGTAGTCTTTAAGATCATAAGAGTATCATTATACTTTCCTGTGGATTTGGTTTTATACTTACCATCACAATCCATCAAAGAACGAAATTTATCTATGTCGACTTCATAATATCCAGTGTCTTTATAAGCAGATAGAAGCTCATAAATTCGCATAGAATACCAAGAAGAAAAAGTCATATACCATTTTAATTGATAATTTGTATAATGTGCTAACGATAAAAAATAAGGTGCTAAAAGCGGATTTAAAACAATAGTTATTGTGCCATTATCATAACCGCATCGAACATCAGAAGTGTTTAAAAAATGCCTTACAGCGAACTTACTTCTGTCGTAATCTTCAATGAAAGCACTCATATCCGCCAACTCTTTAAATGCTTTTTTTATTTCTTTATAAAAGCTTCGTTCGTCTTGTCCTTCTTGTATAAAATCAGTAATATGAAATTGGTAATAATTTTTAAATGTTTTGTCTTTTATATCTATCTTAGAAATAACACCTGCCATTACTTTTTTAGCTAGAACACTCACTTTTTTTTGCCTTGCGAACGTTACTTGATAATGTTGACGAACATATAAATCTATATCTTTCCCTTTAAAATCAAAAGGTAAAGCTACTTGAGTATTGTTTTTATTCTCCATTTCATATATAATTGAATCACAAAGGTATATATAAAAACTTACTTTAAAAAAAAAAA
>NZ_JACRUK010000092.1 GCF_014305155.1 Flavobacterium muglaense | reverse complement strand
TGGAATTATCGTTTCGCATCAAGTTTTCGTTAAGCGGAAAAATTAGTGGTTACGAACTTCCAGCCACCTCAAAGCAGCAAACCGTTACTGTGTATGATGCGAATTTTGCGCTTAAAAAAGCAGAATGAATTCGTTAAGCAGAAAATAATTTGGTTCAATGAAAGAGATGCAGTTTACGTCGAAAAAGATTGTGGCAGAATCGAATCGTTAAGCAGAAACTACTTCCCTTCTATTCAAGCGATGCAGTTTGCGTCGAAAAAGATTGTGGCAGAATCAAATCGTTAAGCAGAAACTACTTCCCTCCTATCAAAGCGATGCAGTTTGCTTCCAAAAGTATTGCGCTGAAAAACAGAAGTGGAATAGAACTATAGCACCAAAATCACACACAGTAACACACGTTTGTAGCTATTGCGGAATTTAGTGGAATTATCGTTTTTTATTCGTATTTTCGTACAGCCAAAAATACTCGTCTTCGAAGTCCGCAACAGACTACAAGCGCAGACCGTTATGCCTCATTCTATAAAGACCGACCCGAATTCAATAACATAAGTTAAAAGGCTAACCAAAATGTAAACACTTGGCTTAATGAAAATAACTAATGAAATTCTACACGCTATTATTCATTGCAACCAAAAAGCCTTTTTAAAAAAGGTTCAGGAAAATCAATTACCTAAAACAGAATTTCAAACTGTTTTTGAAACACTAAAACAAAGACAACAATCGGTAATCCAAACAAAGCTTTCATTAGATTCAGACTTCCATAATATTGATTATTCGTCTGATTTAAAGTTTGAAAAAGGAAAAACACAACTTCAAATTTCATTCAAAAACACGGAAGTAGATTTAAGATTGGACGGAATTTATTACGACCAGAGAAACAGTTTTACACCTATTCTTATTTCTCCGTTTGAGAAAGTCCAAAAATCTGATAAACTATTCATTGCGTTACAATCCCATTATCTAAAACAAAACTTCAATTTCAAAATTGAGGAAGCCAAAATAATGTTTGGCAATCAACAGAAAACCACAAAAGTAAAATTGAGCAACCTAGCAAAAGATATAAAGAGAGCCATTACTTCGATTGAACAAATCAAAAAAAGTGAAACACCTCCTGTATTTTATAGAATCAGTCATTGTCAAATTTGTGAGTTTAATCAGATATGTAGCGAAAAGTTACAAGAAAGAGATGATTTGAGCCTTTTAGGAAACTTAAAACCTAAAGAAATTGAACAGAAAAACAACAGAGGTATTTTTTCAGTAAAGCAGTTATCGTATACTTTTCGACCAAAAAAAAATCAATACCGAAGACGTAAGTTTCTTCCTGAATTAAAGGCATTGGCAATTCGTGAACAAAAAGTTTTTATCCAAAAGTTGCCTGAGCTAGAGAAAAAAACAACTGAAATATTTTTTGATATTGAGGGAATTCCAGATAGAGATTTTTATTACTTGATTGGAGTAATCATCAAAACAGAAAATTCAGTAACAGAATACTCATTTTGGGCAGATGATGTTACCGAACAACAAGATAAGTTCATACAATTCATTGATTTGATGAACACTCAAAATGATTTTATTCTTTATCATTACGGTTCTTATGAAATTCAGACTTTAAAACGAATTGCCAAGAAACTTCCTCCGCTCTATCAAAGCAGAATAAATAAAATCATTGAAAACTCGTTCAATGTGCTTACACTATTTTCCAACGACATATACATTCCAAAATACACCAACGGATTAAAAGATATAGCCAACTATTTGGAATTTAATTGGACAGACGAAAAAGCATCGGGACTGCTAAGCATTATTTGGAGGTATAATTGGGAATTGAATCCAACAAGCAACCTGAAAGAAAAATTGACGACCTATAATATTGAAGATTGCAAGGCATTGATAAAAGTTCAGGAATGGCTTATTTCACTTTCCGAAAATAATGACAAAACGGTTTTAGCAAATAGCATTAAACAGCAAAATATTTTCAAATGGGGTGTAACTGTTTTTGCTCTTGAACATTTTAACGAAATCAATGCAAAAGCGTATTTCGACTACCAAAGACAACATATTTTTCTACGAACCGAACGAAAAGTTTATACAGCCATTTCTAAAACCAAACAAACTTCAAAGAAATATAATCGCATTGACAAACGAATCAACCTATTTCCTGATAAATGTATAAAATGCAATAACAAAGACATTAAAATAATCAGAAGTAGCAAAAAGCCACAAATCGATTTGGTATTTATGAAGTCGGGAATAAAGAAACAAGTCATAGAATATCAAGGTGGAGCATACTTTTGCAAGAAATGCAGAAAAAACTTTATGGTAGAGGATATGAGAAGATTGCCAACCTATGGACATAATTTAATGTTGTGGTCAGTGAATCAGAAAATACAATATAAACTAAGTTCAGAGAGTATTGTAAATGTACTAAAAGACTCTTTCTCTATAAAGTCGTCTGCAACCCAAATGACACGTTTCAAAGAAATTATTGCCACAAAATATGAAGAAACGTACAATGAAATTATCAAGAAAATGAGCCAGTCAAAACTTATTCATATTGATAAAACCATTGCCAGAATTAATGAAATTGATGGATATGTATGGGTTTTTGCAAATTATGATAGTGTTTATTATCAATTCATGGAAACACGAGAACCTGATTTTTTGAAAGAATTATTACAAGATTTTAAAGGTGTTTTAGTTTCTGATTTTTACACTGGTTATGACTCTATGGAATGTGAGCAACAAAAATGTTTAGTTCATCTGATTCGAGATTTGAATGAAGACTTTATGAAACACCAGCTAGATGAAGAATTTAAACAGATAATATCAGAATTTGGAAACCTACTTCGAGATATTATTGTGACTATTGACAAATATGGTTTGAAGAAAAATCATTTGAACAAGCATAAAAAAGAGGTGGAAAAATTTTATAAGAAAGTCATTTTACAAGAATTTGAATCTGACTTAGCCATTTCATATCAAAAACGATTTATAAAATACAAAGAGAAATTATTTTTGTTTTTAAATCACGATGGCATTCCTTGGAACAACAATAATGCAGAACACTCTATAAAGCCATTTGCCAAATGGAGAAAGAAAATCAGTAAAAGCCTTACAAAGAAAAATATAGAGCACCACTTAGTTTTACTTTCAATACTTCAAACCTGTAAATATCAAGGGGCAAATTTCTTTGACTTTTTAAAATCGGGCGAAAAAAGCATTTATGAGTATTCAGAAAAATAACCGTTTCAACTTTTATTGAAACATTATTCTCAATTCATATTTTGTCGCAAATATTTACTAAATTTGCGACAAGATTAAAGAGTAAAAATGTCAAAAAGCATAGAAATACAAGTATTAGAGAAGATAAAGCGAAGTCCAAGAGGAACGCTCTTCTTTGTGGACAGTTTTACCAAAATCGCCAACACAAAATCAGCAAATAAGTCATTGGAGCGCTTAGTAAAATCGGGAGAAATAGAACGAATTGCACAAGGTATTTATGTTCGACCTGTAATTGATAATTACATTGGAAAAGTATTTCCGAGCATTGAGCAAATTGCGTTTGCCATTGCGAAAAGGGACAGAGCTACCGTAATACCTACAGGCAGTTATGCAATGTATAAATTGGGTTTGACAATGCAAGTTCCTTTGAATATTGTTTTTTATTCCGACACTTCGGCACGAAAAATCAAAATCGGGAAACAAACCATTACATTTAAAAAAGCGAGCTCTAAAAACTTGGCGTTTGTTGGCGAAATCAGCACATTGGCAATTCAGGCATTGCGGTCAATCGGCAAAGACCAAGCAACAGCCGAAGAAATGAAACAGATAAAGAAGATTTTGAAAAATGAAAATCTAAAACATTTGCAACACGATTTGCAATTAGCACCTGTTTGGATTCGAAAATTGATGACAGACAATGAATAAGTTCACACATTTACAAGAATGGTTTCAGCTACCCGATGAAACCAAAATCAGATTGTTTACAGAAACAAGCCGACAAATCGGCTTGCCTTCTTCATCAGCCGCAGAAAAAGATTGGTGGGTAGTACATACCTTATCCGTGATTTTCTCAATGGATTGTGCAAACGCCTTGATTTTCAAAGGTGGAACTTCGCTAAGCAAAGGTTGGAACGTTATACACCGATTTTCGGAAGATATTGATTTAGCCTTAGACAGAGAATTTCTTGGTTTTTCGGGCGAACTCACAAAAGGTGACATTAGAAAACTAAGAAGAAAATCGTTTCAATTTATTTCAGAAGTTTTTACTGAAGAATTGAAAAATAAATTTACGGAATTGGGTTTTGAAAATGTAACCGTAAAACCTCGTGAAGTAGAAAATCACGACCAAGACCCTTTAATTATTGAAATCTATTACAACAAACTCACGGAAACAGACACATATCTGAAACCAGGTGTTTTAGTTGAGGTGGGTAGCCGTTCATTAAAAGAACCGTTTACGCAAAGAACTTTCGGAACATTTATTTCTGAAATCTACACAGATAATACTTTTACAGACAAACCAATAACAATTCCTATTGTAAATCCTGAACGGACATTTTTAGAAAAGATATTTTTATTGCACGAAGAATTTCAGAAACCGTTTGGCAAAATACGAGTTGAACGTCTTAGTAGACACCTTTACGACATTGAAAAACTTTGCCAAACTGAATACGCAGAAATTGCATTGCAAGATAGGGAACTATACAACACAATCGTAAGACATCGTAGTAAATTTACAGCTATTTCAGGAATTGATTATGCAAAACATAATCCTGAAAACATTAAATTTATTCCGCCCGACTCCATTATAAAAATGTGGAAAGCTGACTATGAAGAAATGAAAGGGAGTATGATTTACGGTAACCCATTAGATTTTGATCAACTTATAAACAGACTGACTGAATTGCAAAAGCGAATAAATGCAATATAACGATAACCTTAACTGATGATACTGACGAAAGAAGAACGAAGGCATAATCGAGTAGACGGCTCCGCTAGGAACTAACGGAGTGCGCCTCTCACACCACCGAGCGTACGGGTCACGTACTCGG
>NZ_JACRUK010000091.1 GCF_014305155.1 Flavobacterium muglaense | reverse complement strand
AAAATACTTTCTGCTTTACGATTATTTTCTATTTTTTTTTAAGCGCAAAGCTCGGCAAGATTATATATTGCAACGTTTGGCAGCTACAAGAAGTTGGCGATTTCGGAGACGAAAACTGTCTGCCACCACTGAACTTGATACGAAGCACAAATGTTCATGTAACTACTGAACCGCCAATTTTTTGTAGGTGCTGTTAGCTGCTGTACATATTCATTTTAATTATCTGTCCAAATATAATTTGATGTCTAAATATTTCACGTTGTCCATACCAAAAGGAATGTTTAGTGTCATAGATATGTGTGGGTTCGCTTTTTGCACCATTAAGCTCTATTATAGAAAAATTTACACCTTTTTCTAATTCTTCAAATGTATTGAAACGTATATCCAACCTCCCGTAATAAAATTCAGGAATTTTGTTTAAGATGTTATCAAAAGTAAATTCTAACTTCTCGGTAATATATTCTTTACCATCTAAAAACTCTGTGCCTCTATTATGATTTCCAAATGGAACCAAACATCTTTTTTCATGTTTGGGTATTACTTCGTTATGATTGAATTTGTTTCTGGTTTTTGATATTTGCATTTCAAAACGAAGGTTTTTTTTCATGAGCTGCTCGATGTTATCTTTGCAATTTCCTTCAACAGTTAAAAATTTTTTAAGAGTAATTCCTGTGATTTTACCACTCTTTTCTCTTGGTAATCTACAATAAAAAAGTCCAATTTCATTTGGTAAATCAATCAGCTCTTGAATCAAGAAATTTCCTTTTGCCTTTTTACCGTACCGAATTAATTCTTCAATTGTGTTTACTTTTTGAACATCAATTCCTCGTAAACCAATGTCTGGCTTTACAATAAATGGAAATTTAATTTTATTATCAATTAATGTTTTTTCAAAATTGGTTAATTCATTTTTTTGAATTAAAGCTGTTCTTGGATATAAACCAGCAGGTAAAAGATTGTAAATTTCCATTTTACTGTCTCCATAAAAACCCCCATTTTTTATGCTAGGGTTAGAATATTTATAAAATGAAAATGAACGAAATTTTATCATATACCATATCCACAAAAAAAAGGTTGGTAAATAAATAATATTTACTGACCAGTATTCCCAATTTGTGAATTTATGCCACCAAATTCTCATATCAAAATTTCTGAAATGACTGTCTTTTCTTTGCTAATCAAATCAAAATGAGTGAGTGTGAAATTGTCTTTAGTTATTTCACATTGCGTAATATTTTTCGTTAGCATTGAATTTTTTCTATTCATAACCAACCCATTTTGAGTGTCATTTTTCTGTGTATTTGTATGAAAGGAAATAAAGTCATCTGAACAAATATTTTCTTTATTTTGATTTAAAAATTCAGAAAACCAACTTTCTCTTATTGAAATAACAGCTTCGCTATAAAGTGTTGTGGAAGACCAAATGTAAGCCCTATTAGAATCTAATTGAATTAAAGATTTTTCAATTTCATTCCAACGAATTTGAAACAACTGATGATCAACAAATGCAATAACCGTGAAAGGTTCAATATTGGATAAGTTAATTATATTCCACTCCTCAAGAAAATTATTAGAATTTATAATGTCTAAAAGTACTAATCCTCTACTTTTCCTATATGGTGGATTGGGAATATGTTTGGCCTCAGCACCATTGAGCAGAACAAATACAAATCCAATTGAATTCACAGCAAACCAAGTTCCACCTGCCTGTGGGTCTTTTGGATAATACAGTGTTTTTGCTCCGTAAGATATTTTTTTTGGAGAAATAGCAGAAGACCTGTTGATATGTTCGTCTCTATTTGAGGTAATAATTACCTTTGAATTATCATGGTAAAAACTTACTGTGCACATTGTTTTCTGTATTCTATTGTTGATTTAGCAACACCTAAATTTTCAGCAATTTCAGTTTTACCAAAATGCAATAATGCAATTTTAATAATGGCTTGATGATGAATGCAATGTTCAATATTATACATCAACTCTCTATAATAGTTAGACTCAATAATCATTTCCTGATTATTATAAAGTGTAGTAAGAAGGAGCTGTTTATCGTTTCTTTCTAGCTGTTGTATGATGTTGGCAATTCTTTCTGTCGCAAAATCTATGTTTTCTTGAATACGAATATCTCGTTTTCTAGTGTCGTAGTTGATATTTTCAGTTTCATACCCCGATAAAAGTTGCTCAAACAACTCAATAATGTGTCGTGTGTGTTCACCAATTGTACTCTTGCTTAACAAATTAATTTTTTGAGTATATTCATCAAAGTTCAATTGATCAATACAAGCAACTAATTGCATTAAAACGTCTTTGGCTTCTGCTGCTAATGTGTTATTATTCATGTTTTTTTAATTTGTCAGAAAATACTTTGTGAAGTTTATCCATTTTCGGCTTAATCACAGCCTTGCAATAAGCTTGCTCTTTGTTGAGTTCGTAATATTCTTGATGGTAGTTTTCAGCTTTATAAAATTTTGTAAAAGCTGATATTTCTGTTACGATTGGATTATCGAATGCTTTATTGGTATTTAATGTTTTAATTACTTTTTGGGCAATACTATTTTGATTTTCATTATGATAAAAAATAGCCGAACGATATTGTGTGCCTTCATCAGCACCTTGCCGATTAATTGTTGTAGGGTCGTGTAAGGTAAAAAACACTTCTAATAATTCTTCCAACGAAATTGTTTTAGAATCATACATAATCTGAACGACTTCTGCATGTCCGGTATTTCCACTACATACATCTTTGTAACTTGGATTAATAATTTTCCCACCACTATAGCCTGAAACTACACTTTTCACACCTTTTAAATCTTCAAAAATGGCTTCTATGCACCAAAAACAGCCACCTGCCAAGGTTATCGTATCTACGCTTTCGGTTTTAGTTTTGTTTTTTATTGGCTCAAATGAAAGCGAACCTGAATTTACACAATAGCGTTTACCAGTTTCAGTAGGACCATCATCAAAAATGTGACCCAAATGGCCGCCACATTTAGCACAAGTAATTTCTGTTCTTCTCATGCCCATGCTGTTATCTTCTGTTTGTACTATTTTTCCGCCCGCTATCTCTTTATCAAAACTTGGCCAACCACAGTGTGATTCAAATTTCATATCATCAGAAAATAATGCTTCACCACATCCAGCACATTTGTAAGTGCCTTTGTCTTTAGACAATGTGAATTCGCCACTAAATGGTTTTTCTGTTCCTTTTTCACGAAGAATATAATATTGTTCGGGACTTAGTTTTGATTTCCATTCTTGCTCTGAAAGTTCCATTTTCGATGTTGATGTTTGATTGATTTTTACTTTATCTTGATCTGTAGTGTTTTGAGCGCAACTCGTCATACAAAAAGATAATAATATTGTCAAATAAATAATTATGTTTTTCATTTTTTTATACTTTTAATGAGTGAAATAACTTCAGTTTTGTGTAATATTAAAAATATAGTAGAAACGATAAGGACAATAATAGCCAAGGTAAATAACCCACCACCATCATTCCCAACATTTACTCCTAAAACTAATAAATGAGAAAAAACTGCACCCAAAATAATTCCTAAACTATTTATCATTCCAATGATTTTGGTTTTGGGAATAAGAATAAGTATGGCTGTAATGAGCTCTACAATACCTAAGCCTATTCTACCCCAGGGTTCTAACCCAAGAGCAGAAAAAATATGTACAGATTCGGGGTGAGCAGTGAATTTAAAATACAATGTTTGTAATAAGATAATAGCTACCGTGAGCCTAAGTACCCAAGAAATAATGTTTTTTGTGTTCATGATTTTTTATTTAATTAAGGTTGACCAATTTTTATCTGCCTTTGCTTTCAAATTCTTTTCGTCTTTGTTCCAACTTTTTAATGTGTTGTTGAAATAGGCGTTGTAAAAAAGGTATAACCTTCCATCAACAATTTTAAAAGTTTCGGGGTCAATTTCAACTTTTTTCCCATAATCACCCATTGCAAAAGCACACCAACCGCCATATTGCGGTTCGTATTTAGAAGGATTTTTAAGGAAATTGTTTTTGTTGGTTTCCGATGAAAAATAATAGACAACTCCCATATACTTGGCAGTATATTTCTTATCACCTTTCAAAGCTTTGTTGCTGAAATAAGCCACTGGGTCGTAGCCTTGAATGGCAATTCCTTTTTCTAAATTGAAATGCTTTGTCCTATCTATTGCCGTATTTTGTGCAAAGACAAAGGAGGACAACAAAAGAATAAATGCTAAAATGAAATATTTCATACTTTTTGATTTTAAATTTATGAGACAAAAATAAGAAGGGCTTAAAAAGCAACATGTAAACTATTTTACATTTTGAACAAAGTTTTTTATTTTTTGAACATCGGGGATTATTATTCCCTTTTGTGTATAACTTAAAACACCTTCCTTTTCAAGGTCTTTGAAGAGAGAAATGATTGTTTGCCTTGTAGTGCAAATAAGTTGTGCAATATCATTTTGGGTTAAATAATTAGGCAGGACAAAGGAAGATGACTGTACATCCTCCTTTTCAATAATCGTATTCAAAAGCAACAGCAATCTAGTTTTAGCGTCCTTAAACAAAATGTTCCTATAGCCATTTTGAATTTTTTTAAAATTAAATCCGATAAACTTGATGTAGTTAAATGCAAAGTCTGGTTTTTTGTTAATTATTTCCTCTAATTTTTCTCTATAAAAAGTACAGATAATAGCTTCGTCTGAAACTACCTTAAAAAACTCTTCATTTTTTGTAGATTTCTCAAAATTTAAGTCCCCAAATAAGTCGCCCTTTTGAAGTATATCTAACAAAATTTCTTCCCCTTCATTATCTATTTTTACAAGTTTAATAGTGCCTTGTTTTAGGAAATAAATCCTTTCTTTATCGCTAAACGGTAAATCAATAATTTCGTTTTTCTTTGATTTTTTGAACCGTTTTAAAATACACAAAGCATCAATTTCTGAAAAACTCAAATTTCTGAAAAGTTTGTGCTCGTGTAAATACCAATATTTTAAATCTGAAGTCATGCTTTACTATGTAAGGTCTTGTCTTTTGTATTGCAGCTAACGTTTGGCAGCTACAAGAAGTTGCGTACTTCATTCACTGACAATTACAAATATACACAAAAGTTTGTTTCAACAA
>NZ_JACRUK010000090.1 GCF_014305155.1 Flavobacterium muglaense | reverse complement strand
ATACTTTCTCCTTTGAATGATTCCATAATAAAATTCTTTCACGAAAGATAAGAATTTATCTTTACACCTCTATAAATCTATTATTTTTTTTCTAAAAAAAACTACGGACTTTCCAGATTTGCGACTCCTTTTTGATCTATACTAAAATGTTATTTTGTTCCTTTTCTGTCAAGGATAGCAACGGAAAGCCCGCAAAGGAAACAGGATTTTTTATAAACCATACCCCAAAATAGCGACCAACGGAAGCTCATTTTGGGGTTTTGGTTTATAGCCTGGTTCCTGCGGACTTGCAGTGAATAGCCTGCCCGGACAGCCAAAAATGAATTGCTTAACTTGGGAATTGCTTGATTGTTTATTTGTTTGGGCATTGATTGGAAAATTATTGGCACGCTTTTGTCAGTAAATAAGTTTTAATACGTCTAAATAATTAAATACCTTTATAAAAAAACGATATGCGTTACTTGATCTATAGTCTTCTTTTATTCATTTCTGCGACGGTTTGGAGTCAAAGTACGATTCCGCTGGTGTTGAAAAAGCTCAATAAACAGTCGGTTCCTTACCTTAAAGTAGCTGAAATAAAAGACCATGCTAATCTTGTATTTATGGATGCTCGTGAACCAAAAGAATTTAATGTAAGTCATATAAAAGGTGCCATTTCAGTAGGATTTGACCATTTTAAAATGAAAAACGTTAGTACAGCTGTTCCAGATAAAAAGGCTACTGTTGTGGTCTATTGCTCAATTGGGGTGCGAAGTGAGAAAATAGGCGAGCAGTTGCTAAAGGCAGGATACAAGAATGTTTATAATTTATACGGTGGCATTTTTGAGTATAAAAATCAAGGTGGCACTGTGGTCAATAATACCAATATAAAAACAGATAGCATCCATACGTTTAACAAGGAATGGAGCGTGTATCTCAACAAAGGAATCAAGGTTTATGAAAACTAATGCACTATTAATATTTACCCGAAATCCTGAACTAGGAAAAGTAAAAACCCGCCTCGCAAAAACGATTGGTGATGTTGATGCCTTGCAGGTTTACAAAGATTTATTACAACACACCATGGAGCAAACGGCGGTGATTGACTGTGATAAATATGTTTTTTATGACAGTGCTATTATCGAAAATGACATTTGGGATCCTAATACATATCATAAAAAACTACAGGCTACGGGTGATCTAGGACAAAAAATGCAAGATGGATTTGCTCAACTTTTTAAGGAGGGTTATACCAATTGTATTATTGTAGGTAGTGATTTATTCGATTTAAAATCAGAAATGATCACAACTGCCTTTACAGCTTTAAAAAGCAATGAAGTGGTGATTGGACCGGCGGAAGATGGTGGCTACTATTTATTAGGTTTAAAAGCCATGCAGAGCTCTTTATTTGAAAATAAAGATTGGGGAACTTCTACAGTGTTTGGTGCTACCATGAAAGATTTACAAGCTGATAAAACATACTTATTACCCATCTTAAACGATATTGATACTTTTGAAGATTTAGAAAAAAGCAATTACAACTACCTACAAAAACTGGAGAAATAAGAAATGGATAGATACATTGAGATTATTATTAACTCTTATAATGGTTATTTTAATTACCTGAAAAACGAAATTATTTTTCCCAATTGGGACAATTATTTCTATGGATTACTAGCCATCTCATTAGTAGTATGGTTACTAGAAATTGCATTTCCATGGCGAAAAAACCAAGCTGTTTTTCGCAAGGATTTCTGGTTGGATTTATTTTATTTGTTCTTCAATTTCTTTTTATTGAATCTGATCTTATTGATCGCTTTATCCAATGTCACGGAACAGTTGGTCCAAGATCTACTGTCGGTTTTTGGGGTGCAATTGGGGTCAATGCAGCTCTTATCGATCTCTAGCTTGCCTAAGCCATTGGCATTATTTACGTTTTTTATCTTATCGGACTTTATACAATGGAACGTACATCGCTTGCTGCATACCCTGCCTTTTTTATGGAAAATTCATAAAACCCATCACTCAGTGAAACAAATGGGGTTTGCAGCACACTTTAGATACAACTGGATGGAACCTATTGTGTATAAATCGTTATTATACCTTCCGATTATGATTGTAGGCGGCGTCAATATTGAAGATGTATTTATTGTTCACTTCATCTCAATTGCTATTGGCCACTTGAATCATGCGAATTTAGGTTGGGATTATGGCTATTTAAAATACATATTGAATAATCCAAAAATGCATATTTGGCACCACAGTAAAGTAATCCCTAACAAAAACGGAATCAATTTTGGGATCTCGCTTAGTGTTTGGGACTACTTGTTTAAAACCAACTACATTCCTAGCGACGGTAGGGATATCGAACTCGGTTTTAACAATGAAAACAGTTTTCCTACCGACTTTATAGAGCAAGAATTATATCCCTTAAAAAAATAAATACTTTTTTTTGTCAGGAATTCAATGCGGTACCGACTGTTCTAATGTAACAATAAAACACAATAAAGATGAAAACATTTTTTTTAAGCTTACTTTTATTACCCTTAATCTCTTGTGGAAAAACAGAAAGCAAAACCGAAATACCTACACAAGCCTATACATCAACTACTGCAACAACTACTGCAACAACTGTAACAATCGCAGCTAGTATAGATCATGCACAATGGAACACTTTACTACAAAAACACGTTTCTAAAAACGGAAATGTAGATTACAAAGGCTTTCAAAAAGACAGCAAGCAATTGCAATCCTACTTAGACCTATTAGCAGCAAATGTACCTACCAAATCATGGTCAAAAAATGCTGTTTTAGCCTACTGGATCAATACGTACAATGCGTATACTGTGAAACTAATTTTGGATAATTATCCTGTAAAAAGCATCAAAGACATTAGCAACCCTTGGGGTAAAAAGTTTTTTACACTAGGCGCTAAAAAATACAGTTTAGAAGAAGTAGAGCATGAAATTTTACGTAAAATGGACGAACCTAGAATTCACTTTGCTATCAATTGTGCATCATTTTCTTGTCCGAATTTATTAAACGAAGCCTATACCGAAGCTAAGGTTGAAAAACAATTAGAGAGCGTAGCAAAATCGTTTGTAAATGATAAAACAAAGAATACTATTACAGCCAATAAAATTGAAATATCAGAAATATTTAGCTGGTTTTCAGGTGATTTTAAAACCAAAGGAACAGTGATTGATTTTTTAAATCAATACAGTACTGTGAAAATAAATAGCAAAGCATCAGTAAAATTTAAAACATACAACTGGAGTTTGAATGACTAAAATATCCATAATTATACCTATATACAATGAAGTCGATGGCATCCATCGGCTTTTATTGCATTTAGAAAATGCCGTATCTAAAACAGTTGATTATGAGGTCTTAATTGTTGATGGCGGCAGTACAGATGGATCGCAAAACGGCATTCCAATCCATCCTGCCATTACGATCATTCAGTCCGAAAAAGGGAGAGCCAAGCAAATGAATGCTGGCGCACGAAAGGCAACTGGTGATCTCTTGTATTTTTTACATTGCGACAGTTATCCGCCGATTGGTTTTGATGTATTGATTGAAAACCAAATTAAGAAAGGAAATCAAGCAGGTTGTTTTCGAATGAAATTTGACTATGCGCATCCTGTATTAGTGGTTTCGCAATGGTTTACACGAATCAACCATATTTCGTGTCGTGGTGGTGATCAATCATTGTTTGTAACCAAAGAATTATTTAATGAAATCAATGGTTTTAACGAAAGTTTTATCATTTATGAAGACAATGAAATTATAAGTAGGCTTTACGCCAAAAAGCATTTTGTTGTTATCCCAAGATCGGTGATTACATCGGCCCGAAGATATAGAGAAAACGGAGTTTGGAAATTGCAATACCATTTTGCCGTTATTCATTTAAAACGAAGACTTGGACATTCGGCAGAAAGTTTGCTGCGCTATTATAAAAATAATATTATTTAATAATAAAGCCTTTGTCCATAATGAATACAAAAATTAACCACATAGAAACAGAGAAAAAAAAAAGAATAAGATAGCCCTATAATTGGATTCACATAGCTATGACCTGCTATAAAACGTGAAACGACTTTTAAAACTTAGAAAATCTATGATTCTATGTGGTTAAAAATCTAAACAATACCATTTTGCTATTATTTACCGCTAAAAAAGTTAAAGAAAATGAAGAAAAAAATTAACCACATAGAGACACAGAAAAAAAAGAATAAGATAGCCCAATCCTTGGATTCACATAGTAGCTATGAGTTGCTATATAAAGTGAAACGCCTTTTTTAGAACATACAAATTCTATGATTCTATGTGGTTTAAAATCTAAACAATACCATTTTGCTATTATTTACCGCTAAAAAAGTTAAAGAAAATGAAGAAAAAAACTAACCACATAGAAACATAGAAAAAAAAAGAATAAGATAGCCCAATAATTGGATTCACATAGCTATGACCTGCTATAAAACGTGAAACGACTTTTTTTTTAAAACTTAGAAAATCTATGATTCTATGTGGTTTAAAATCTATACAATACCATTTTGCTATTATTTTACTCTAAAAAAGTTAAAGAAAATGAAGAAAAAAATTAACCACATAGAAACATAGAAAAAAAAGAATAAGATAGCCTAATCCTTGGATTCACATAGTAGCTATGAGCACCTATAAAAAGTGAAACGACTTTTAAAACTTAGAAAATCTATGATTCTATGTGGTTAAAAATCTATACAATACCATTTTGCTATTATTTACCACTAAAAAAAGTTAAATAGAATGAAGAAAAAAATTAACCACATAGAAACATAGAAAAAAAAGAATAAATAGTCCAATAATTGGAATCGAATAGTAACTATGAGCACCTATAAAAAGTGAAACGACTTTTAAAACTTAGAAAATCTATGATTCTATGTGGTTAAAAATCTATACAATACCATTTTGCTATTATTTACCGCTAAAAAAAGTTAAATAGAATGAAGAAAAAAATTAACCACATAGAAAAAAGAATAAATAGTCCAATAATTGGATTCACATAGCTATGACCTGCTATATAAAGTGAAACACCTTTTTTTTAAAACTTAGAAAATCTATGATTCTATGTGGTTTAAAATCTAAACAATACCATTTTGCTATTATTTACCTCTAAAAAAAGTTAAATAGAATTAAGAGAAAAATTAACCACATAGAAACATAGAAAAAAAAAAGATAGCCCAATAATTGGATTCACATAGCTATGACCTGCTATATAAAGTGAAACACCTTTTTTTTAAAACTTAGAAAATCTATGATTCTATGTGGTTTAAAATCTAAACAATACCATTTTGCTATTATTTACCTCTAAAAAAAGTTAAATAGAATTAAGACAAAAATTAACCACATAGAAACAGAGAAAAAAAAAGAATAAGATAGCCCAATTCTTAGATTCGAGTAGTAGCTATGAGCACCTATAAAAAGTGAAATACCTTTTTTTAGAACATACAAATTCTATGATTCTATGTGGTTTAAAATCTAAAAATTACCATTTTGCTATTATTTACCGCTAAAAAAATTAATAGAGGTGTAAAGATAAATTCTTATCTTTCGTGAAAGAATTTTATTATGGAATCATTCAAAGGAGAAAGTAT
>NZ_JACRUK010000009.1 GCF_014305155.1 Flavobacterium muglaense | reverse complement strand
AGTATTCAGATAACTAAAATTCAAGAAAAAATAGAGCGTTTAAAAACTAATAAAATCGGTTATGAAGTTCTGCAAGAAAAACTAAAAGCTAGTGGACAGCCCCAAATAAGCACCACTGATCAAGACGCGCGAGCCCTTTTGGTACAAGGAGTAGTAGTCGAGATAAGTTACAATATCCAAGCAGCAGTTGATAATAAGCACAATTTGGTCGTAGCCACTCATACCATAAATCGTAACGATCTTAACGCTTTAGGAGCTATCGCTTTGGAAGCAAAAGAAAATTTGGGCGTAGAGACTTTCACCGTTTTGGTAGATAAAGGCTATCATAATGGAAGGGAAATTGCCCAATGCATAAACCATAACATCACCACCATTGTAGCTCATCCTACGCCAGGAACAAGTAAAGAAAGCGTCACACAACCAGATTATTTGGTAGCCAAATTCATCTACAATAAAGCCGATGACACTTACACATGTCCCCAAGGAGAAATTTTAAAAACGACGGGAAGATGGCATAAAAAAAGTGGTCGAACAGAACAAAGCGGATATCAATTTAAGAAATACCGAACACCATCTTGCAAAGAATGTCCCGTAAAACATCTTTGTACTGCAAGACCTGCAGGAAGGGAAATAGACCGTAGCGAGTATGCTAGTGCCGTTGAAGAAAATAATAAACGTTATCGGGAAAACCCACAATTGTACCGCACACGGCAAGAAATCAACGAACATATATTTGGAACCATCAAGAGACAATGGGGTTATAATCACACCAATTTGACGGGCCTGGAAAAAGTAAATGGGGAGCATAGTTTAATTATGCTTGTCTACAACATCAAACGCACGATAAATATTCTAGGTGTACCCGATTTAATTGCCAAAATCAAGAACTGGAACACACCCTACAAAGCAAAAACTTGTATTGTCTTTATTACGAACTATTTTAGGCTTTACAAAGACATTATTAAAAATGAGCTACAATTTGCCACCTAAAAAAGAGCTTGTAGTAGAACGATTGTAGTGATGTTTATGAGGATGATTTTAAGTCAAAATAGCGACTAAATGAGGTTTTTTCACAGCCTGACGTTCTAAAACTTTTAAATTTTTCATGATAACTTAATATTAAGGAAGTAACACCCTCATTCTATTTTGTCGGTAATTAATTAAAAACGTTACGATTTTGCGGTATAAAACTTGTTTTTTTGTGAATCGTGCTTGTAAAACTAGAATGTAAAATCAATATAACCCTTTTGCTCCTAATCACATATCATCTAGTACAGTTAAAATTAATAGCAGCAAACTATCGTAATAATTGTAAAGAAAAGTAATGTGGTCCTTTAGTCTCTTCTAGCCCAGATAGTAGTGAAAATCCTTTTTAGCCGCGCTTTTTAGCGGGTAAAAAGATTGTAGCGAATAGCTGGATGAAGCTCCAAAATAAATTAAGGTTTTATAAATTTAAAGATATTGAATAAGTGCTTGTTTTGATATAGCTACATAGTAATAGTCTACTGGCTATCGTGTAAAATATAATTTTCGTACTATAAAGTTGCTACGGACAAGAGTAAACATGGTGTTAAAGTTGTTGCTATAGCTTGTGGTATACCCAGAATAATGAAGGCCATTAGTAAGTCAAGGATGTAGCCACTACCAAATTTTATTATGCGATCTGTGCCAGATAGATTTTGCGTTTTATAGGTAATGAACATAGGGATGAAAAAACTTAAAAGAAAAGCACCTATTTTACTGTTTATGTTGGATTCAGTATCTAAAACCAAATAATTTGTAATGCAAACCAAAATTATATTTAGCACTACTAAGAAAATATTATTTATTGCTGATTCATGTTTCTTTACTTTGAGAGTTGAATATTGTGATTGGAAGTCTTCAATATGAATTTCTATAGCATTACAAACTAAATTCAAAGTTTTACCTCTGGGTTCGTTTTCGTTATTTTCTATTCTTTGAATTGTTCTTAAGTTTACTTTAGATAATTCGGCTAGATCCTCTTGAGACAATCCTCTTGATTTTCTTGTTTCAAATATTTTCTTTGCTATATGATTCATAAGTTTTTTTGTTCAAAATTATCTGTTTTAAAAGCTATTTGATAACGTCTTTCTTGCGGCTTTTTTACGACAATAACTAATTGTATCGTTGTGCGTGCTGTATTCACAAAGAATTAATTGAGTTTATTGTGGTTGGTTTTTGTAGATACTACTTTTTTAAGAACAATTATACAGGGATTTTTAATGCAATTGGCTTTGTTAGCAATGTACTCCTCCCAGTTTTTGGGTGAATGGATGCTTCCAAATTGGTCCCATGCTGCGGCTGTGTAGTAGGTAACTGCATTGCCGAGTTTTGGTTGCATGGTACTCACAAGCTGCTTGTTTTTTATTTTTATCGCTACAATATCCTTGGGTTGTGCCATAAAACCAGTCCCTAGATTTCCTTTGCCATCGCCTAGTGATTCCCAGCTGAAGGAATACCCAAGGTCTTTTTTAATGGTGGTTTGCGAATCATCGCGTTGCACAAAATTGATGGCGTGCAAATACCCTAGAGTCGAAACATCTTGATTGTAACGGCTTTCTATTTTATTGAAATATTGGCCGGCATCTAGTGTTATTCGTTTAGTTTCGACGATGGTTTTATCAAATTCCCAAGCTGTAAATTGCAATTCAAAAACGACTCGTATGGGGCCGTTGGCGATAATTTTATAATTGGAATAAGGTTTTGGGAAATAAATACTATCGTTTTTAAGAAGTCCGGTTCCGCCGCAACCTTGATTTTTGCCTGAGTTATAATGGTCTGCACCATAACCGGTGTCTTTGTGATAGCTTTGACCTGGGGCGTACCATTTGTCTGTTAGAAAATCTGGCAGGCGTTTGCACCAAACATCCATTGCGATGCCGGTTCCTTGTTTATTGGCTCTTTCTTGACCATAAAAACGATAGCCTATTAAGTCGTTTTCCCAAGTAAAATCGTCCATACCTTCTATGATGGAGAGGTGTTTGGCGTATACTCTTGCAGGGCTTTTAGGGTTTTCTGTGATGGGTGTTAATTCGAATTTCTTTTTCTCGTGGGCGGTTAAATTAGTTTGAAATACAATTTCGTCCAGAATTCCATCAGCGTTATAGTCGATGGATTGTGAGGGAAGAATGGTGTTGCTTTTTATTTCCTTTACTTGAATGAATTGGAGTTCCGTATGCGGGAAAGCCTTTTTTATAAGTGTGGCTGTAAGGGTTATTGTTTCGTTGTTTCGCTGTACAGAAACGGGATTTTGAACAACGATAATAACCGACTTTTTAGGAGCTGGTGTTTGTGCTTTTGCAAATTGAAAAGCGACGCAAAGCAGCAATGGTAGTATCGTGTTTTTCATGTTGTTTGTTGTATCGCGATTAAATTATAAAAACTAAAACTCAGAATAAAACTGACTTAAGGCCTTGGCTTTTTATGGTTTCTTATTGTCTTGGGATTTTAGTCGTTTGTTTAAATAATCGGCATTGCATACACTCCAAGGAATCACTACAATAAGAAGCTTAAAGCTTGTTATCTCTATTTTCCGTGAAGGAAATAGCCAATGGCAATAAAGAGTAGTGGCAGCACGATTAAGACAATAAGAATTGCTGTGTAAATATGTAATAGTGTTTTTAATTCTGTATCTGTTTTGGATGCGTATAGTTTTGCTAACATGAGTTTTCGTTTTTGATTTGGTACACAGGTAAATTTTATCGCATTCCTTTTTATTTATTTAACCTTTTGTTGTGAATGATTTCTAAGGATTTGATAGCGCCCACAGGAGATATTTTCACATTTTTATTTCCTTTTTCTACATAAAAATAATTAGAACTGTTTGAGCCAATTAAATATATTTCTTTGGTTTCGTTATCCCCAAAGGTCATTGCATAATCGTAGGTCAATTCATTGTTAGCAATCTTTTTTGCAAGTTTACCACCACTTCCTAAACCTATTCCTATAAAAAAGCTTAACAAACCAAAAGCAAACATCCCTACAAAGACCTTGCTGTAATGTGTTTTTACTTCATCTTCAGTAATGTCTGATAAAGGTTTTTTGGAGCGAAGCTTAGCTTTGACCCCAATTTTTATTGAAGTTTTTAGAAATATATATACTCGTTAAAAAAAGCAAAGAAATAAAGATAAAGAAGCCTATAAGGATAATTGGATTTGAAGTCAAGTCAGCAATTGGACTGATTAAAATATCCATGATGTTTGAATATTTCAAAATATTTATTCCGATTTGGTAATAGTAAATGCTCTCTTTCATTATTCCAAGAACTACTAGGTATATATATCCAAATGGAAGAATTTTTTGTATGATTTCGTTGTATTTCATTTTTTTAAACCGTGTTTTTGTCTTGCATGTAGCGGACTTAGATCATTCAAATAGATACAATTTTTCTGATTAGTAAGGTTCTGTACTAATCCATAAAACAGTTAAAGTTCAAGAGGACGAACTTATTAACTGTGTTTATTAACGGCGAAAAGCAGTGGGATAAATATGTAATAATAGCTCCAAATAAAAAAACCGCAGCTTCACAAGTATAAAATGTGAAGCTGCGGTTAAAATTGTTGCGTGTTTAACGCGATACTTTGCGGCTAAATATTAGCAGTATTCGTTGAATGCGTCTTGTAAGTTCTCAGCGATCATTTCGGCTGGACGACCTTCAATATGGTGACGCTCTAACATATGAACCAATTCTCCGTTTTTGAACAACGCCATACATGGTGATGATGGAGGAAAAGGGAACATATGTTGTCTTGCTGCATCTACTGCATCTTTGTCAACACCTGCAAAAACCGTGATTAAATGATCTGGTTTTTTTGCTCCGTCCAAACTCATTTTTGCTCCTGGACGAGCGTTTCTTGCTGCACAACCACAAACTGAATTCACAACTACTAGTGTAGTTCCTTCAGCTTTTATTGCGTTATCTACTGCCTCAGCACTATGTAAATCTTGAAAACCTGCTACTGTTAATTCAGCTTGCATTGGTTTTACCATTTCTTCTGGATACATATCGTTATATTTTAAATATTAGTTTTGAATGTACAAAGTTACGAAGTTTAAAAAGAACTCCATTATTTGCTCTATAAAGTTTTGTTATTGTTTGATAGTCGCCTTAATTCATTATAATAAATACCGTATCGATCGTATTAATGACCAGATAAAAGGCATTTTAGGACATTTTAAAATTACTTTGACATCTTCGTAAAAGGTGGTTTCTTCATCCAGAAATTTAAAAATCAAAGCGGGACTTCCATTTTTGAACATCGAAGAAAATATCCCTGATCCCTTTTTGTTTTTTCGATCTAAAATATCTAGTAAAAGCAAATCGTACAACCAGAATTTGGTACGTTTATGAAATTTAGTTAAATCATTTTCCTTTTGTAAAAAAGCGATTAATGCTGTTGATTTTTTATCTGATCCTTTAAAGGTGTATCCCGTACTGGCTTTGGTCCATCCACCGGCAGTTCCTATGTTAAGAACGCGTTGGGTATTTTTTTTCCAAAAAGGATAGCAGGTCATCGGGATGCTTCCTTGCTCTTTTTCGGTGATTTCGTAATCAGTGATACCGAGTTTTTCTATGTAATTTTGAATCTCATTTTCGTACTCGCTTTTCGCTAACAAATCATGAGAAAACAAGGTGTATTCCAGCAACGCTTCGGTGGTAGATGTGGGTAGAACATACATAAAACGAGTATTGCCTTTTTGTTCCACAGAGAAATCCATAAAAGTCGCTTGCTCTGGATTGAAAACTGCTTCTTTACTCTTTATAAACCAACCTATAAAGTGCTGTTGTAAAACGGGATATTGGTTTTGGTCCTCTGCTTCGCCTTTTCGATAAATACTGTTGAATAATTTGTCGCCGGTAAAACTTTGGGTTTCGGTGGCAACATATACGTGCGTTTTTAATTCGTTGATATCGGTCACTTTCTCGTTGAGGAAGTGAATGTTTTTTTGTTTCGAAATCAAATCAAATGCTTGGCTGTAAAAATCAGAAGCTTTGATACAATTGTAAGTGTAGGGTGTTAAGTCCAAATCCCGACGAAAATCAATATTAGCAAACAAAGCTAAATCCCATTTTTTAGTTACCGATTGTTCCCAAGTCGAAGGTCCGTCATGCCAGAAACACCAAGTACGATCGTTCTTTTTTTTACTGTCATAATCGATTAATAAAATAGATTTATCGGCAAATTTACCAGATGTTATCATTTTATAAACAGTCATCAATGCTGCTAAACCCGAGCCTGTAAAAATGTAATCGTAGTTTTTCATAAAGGGTGGTCGAAATTTATTCCAAAAATAGGGAATTATTTTTCCTTTTGAAGAATTGAAAGCATTACATTAGTTCGAATAACCGAATGTTGCTGAAAAACAATCGAAGCATCGGTTCCTAAAATTGTTAGCGTAGGATAAACCACTTGATCTTTAATTGTGGCCAAAACTGTAGCCAATTCATGAATCCCAGTATTGGTTCCCGTGGGTTTAAAACTGAAAGTATGATTGTTGAAAGTAATTGCTTCCTTAGTCTCGGCATCAAAAGAAACGAAGTAAAAATTAGTATTCAATTCTGCTATGACTTCTTTGTTTTTAAAACTGCTATTTTCCATTATTTTGCAGTATTTGCACCATGAAGTGTGGATAAAAACCACAATAGGCTTTGGGTTTTGCTTTGATAATTGTTCGGCTTCTTGAAAGGAATAGGCTCTAAGTTGGGCAAAACCGGAAGGAATGGCAAACAAACATAAGCACCAGATCAAAATAATTTTTTTCATAACTAATCTTTTTATTGAAACATATTAAGTGTTGTAGTGCCTAGGGTTCTTGTTATTCGTTAAACCTAATGCAATTATTTTTTTTCACCACATAGATACATAGCCTTTTTTATCTTTAAAGTGTTAGATAGTTATTTCATTATTCACATAAAAATTGACTAGCACTATGTTTTTCTTCTATATTAATGAAATGCCTTTCACTTTAATTTAGATCTATGTTTCTATGTGGTTTTAAATTAAGTGCAATACAACTTAACTTATATCACTTGTATGTCACAAAACTCACTCAATTCGCATCATAAATAAACTTAAAATATTTTTTTACCACATAGAGACATAGCCTCCTTTATCTTTAAAGTGTTAGATAGTTATTTCATTATTCACATAGAAATTGACTAGCACTATGTTTTTCCTCTATTTAATGAAATGCCTTTCACTTCAATTTAGATCTATGTTTCTATATGGTTTTAAATTAAGTGCAATACAACTTAACTTATATCACTTGTATGGTAAAATTAACTATTCAATTAAACTTAAAACAGTTTTTTTTTACCACATAGAGACATAGCCTCTTTTATCTTTAAAGTGTTAGATAGTTTCACATAGAAATTGACTATAACTATGTTTTTTCTCCATTTAATGAAATGTCTTTCACTTCAATTTAGATCTATGTTTCTATGTGGTTTTAAATTAAGTGCAATACAACTTAACTTATATGTCTTATATGGTAAAATTAACTATTCAATTAAACTTAAAACAGTTTTTTTTCACCGCATAGAAACATAGCTTTTTTTGTCTTTAAAGTGTTAGATAGTTATTTCATTATTCACATGGAAATTGACTAGAACTATGTTTTTTCTCCATTTAATGAAATGTTTTTCACTTCAATTTAGATCTATGTTTCTATGTGGTTTTAAATTAAGTGTAATGCAACTAAACTTAGATCACTTGGATGTCGCAAAACTTATTCAATCTACATCATAAATAAACTTAAAACAGTTTTTTTTCACCGCATAGAAACATAGCTTTTTTTGTCTTTAAAGTGTTAGATAGTTATTTCATTAGTCACATAGAAATTGACTAGCACTATGTTTTTCTTCTATATTAATGAAATGCCTTTCACTTCAATTTAGATCTATGTTTCTATGTGGTTTTAAATTAAGTACTATACAACTAAACTTATATCACTTGTATGTCACAAAACTCACTCAATTCACATCATAAATAAACTTAAAATGTTTTTTTTACCACATAGAGACATAGCCTTTTTTATCTTTAAAGCGTTAGATAGTTATTTCATTATTCACATAAAAATTGACTAGCACTATGTTTTTCTTCTATATTAATGAAATGCCTTTCACTTCAAATTATATCTATGTTTCTATGTGGTTTTAAATTAAGTGCAATACAACTTAACTTATATGTCTTATATGGTAAAATTAACTATACAATTAAACTTAAAACAGTTTTTTTTCACCGCATAGAAACATAGCTTTTTTTTGTCTTTAAAGTGTTAGATAGTTATTTCATTATTCACATAGAAATTGACTAGCACTATGTTTTTCCTCTATTTAATGAAATGCCTTTCACTTCAATTTAGATCTATGTTTCTATATGGTTTTAAATTAAGTGCAATACAACTTAAATTATATGTCTTATATGGTAAAATTAACTATTCGCTTAAACTTAAAACAGTTTTTTTTCACCGCATAGAAACATAGCTTTTTTTGTCTTTAAAGTGTTAGATAGTTATTTCATTATTCACATAGAAATTGACTAGCACTATGTTTTTCCTCTATTTAATCAAATAACTTTCACTTCAATCTAGATCTATGTTTCTATGTGGTTTGAATTAAGTGTAATACAACTAAATTTATAGCACTTGTATGTCATAAAACTCACTCAATCCAAATTATAAAATTATATATTGTAAAAAATTACTTCAACGTATAACGTAATCCAATGAAAGTACGAATTCCTTGATTAGGCCCATACACATAACCGGGGTCAAAAGTTAGTGCATACGGATTATCAGGAGTTGCTTGTACATTGCCACTACCGTCAAATTGTACGTTTTTATCAAATGGATCGTTAGCTCTGGCAATGATAAACGGGTTTCCTTTGTTTGGTGTCCAATTTAACAAGTTCTTCACACCGCCATAGATTTCGATATTCTTGAATTTATTGAATGTAAATTGAATGTTTTGAATGCTCCAAGTTGGGGAGTATTCACTACGCGGATCTAAATCTCCCAAAAGTGGCAATCGCATCGGTCCATAAATATTTCCGGTGTAATCAACATCTAGAAATAATTTATTGATTCGGTACGAAATTGCCCAAGTAGCCGAGAATTTTTCGGTCAAAATTTGTTGTGTTGTAACCTCATTTTCTGTTTTGGATACATCCATATAAGTTGCCCCTAGAATCATCTTCAAACCATTGTTGAAAACAAAATCAAGATTGGTACTAATCCCTTTTGTAACAGCATGACCATCTAAGTTTTTGTAGATAATTTGGTTGGGATTGGTATCATAATCCGGGATAATCGAGTTACTAAATCGCGTGTACCAAGCCGTAGTTTCAAGACCGATGAAGTTTCCGTTGCTCGTGTATATTTTTTTGAGGTAGTTCAAGTTCACATTAAAAGAACGTTCTGGTTTCAATTCTTCGAGTACTATGACATCTCTAGATCCAGTTAAAGCGGCGTGCTCTTCGGTAAAAAGATTCACAATTCTAAAACCTGTTCCGGTGTTGAAACGGACGATGTTATTTTCGTTTACTTTCCATTTGTAAGCAAATCTAGGTGTAAAAATATGGCCGTGATTGTCATTGTAATCGTAACGCGCTCCCAGCAATATTTTGTGTTTGTCATTAAAAGCGATTTCGTCTTGAACAAATAAACTCGGAATCCAATTGACATCTTCGTTTACTGTTGCGGTGGTGTTGTCATCGTAATATTGATAACGCATCGCAGTTCCAAAAAGCAAATCGTGCTTATTGATTTTTTTGTCCCAAGTCAGTTGTCCAAAACCAATGCGTTGTTTGGCAAGGAAAGGAACATCTCCATAAACTGAATTTTGATCATGATCTGTATATGAAAAACTGAAACGCATTTTCTCCACCGTAGGCAATTCATAGGCACCTAGCAATTCCCAACGTTTAGTGTAAATACTTTCTCCGTATACTTCATTGCCACCACGATATCCTTTGTTCCATTGCAACTCACCTCCCCAACGGTCTTCATAGAAAAAACGTCCTGCAAGGGATAATAGTTTATTGCTTTTTCGATTGAAATTCCATTTTTGAAAAACCGAAACACGATCTTGTAAAGTCAAATCAGTGAAATTATCATTATTGTTGTCAACAGGATTGCTATAATTAAAGTAATTCACACCCGTTAAAACCGAGGCTGCTTTTCCCACATTCTCTTTAAAGCCTAAGTCTACATTAAGTTCACCCCAATCCGTAATAAAAGAATCTACCGAAAACACGGGCGCATTGGTTGGATTTTTGGTTATAATATTGATCAAGCCTCCCACAGCCTCGCTACCGTAAAGTGAAGAAGCAGGACCTTTTACGATTTCGATGCGTTCCAAAAGTGAATTCGGAATCCCAGACAAACCATAAACGGTAGATAAACCACTAACAATGGGCATTCCATCAATCAACACCAAAGTATAAGGGCCTTCAAGTCCGTTGATATGGATATCTCCCGTATTGCAAATATTACAATTCAGTTGCGGGCGAACACCATTTACATTCTGCAATGCCTCAAAAACATTGGCAGTAGGATTTTTTTTGAAAAAGGTAGGTTTGTATACTTCCACTGGCACAGCACTTTCTAAACGACTAACAGGCTTTAAAGTTCCTGTAATCACTACTTCATCCAGCGTATTATTTTCTCTTAGTTTAAAATCAAGAACGGTTTCTGTGCTATCAATTAATGTGAAATTTCTTTTCTCTGTTCGAAAACCAGTGTATGAAACTGCAATTTCATAATCCCCAGCTATTAAATCTTTTATAAAATAATTTCCATTGGTATCAGTTACTATAGATTTTGATGCTTTTTTTATTAAAATGTTCGCTTGTGGAAGCGGCATACCATCAGCGGTAATTGTTCCTTTTAAGCTTGTTTGCGCAAAGGAAAAGCTTGTCAACAATAGGAAACAAGCTAATTTAAAGGTTTTCAAAATATATTTTTTAGGTTGTAGTTAATTTTAAATTTAGACAAATCTAAAAATTATATTTGATATAACAAAAAAACATAATTATATTTGTCTCAAATAGTTATCAAATGGGTAAGTCGTTAGAAGAGGTAAACCAGTCGGTTTCCACTCAGAATAAGAAGTCGGTTTTTCGTAAAATATTAGCCTTTTTTGGCCCTGCATACTTAATAAGTGTAGGATATATGGACCCTGGAAACTGGGCGACAGACCTTGCTGGGGGTAGCCAATTTGGGTATTCTTTACTTTGGGTTTTATTAATGAGTAACATCATGGCGTTGCTTTTACAAAGTTTAAGTGCACGACTAGGAATTGTAACCCAGCGCGATTTAGCGCAAGCCTCTCGAGAGACCTATTCTCCTTTTATCAATTACATTTTGTATTTCTTAGCCGAAATTGCTATTGCTGCCTGTGATTTAGCAGAGGTTTTGGGTATGGCAATAGGTATTAATTTGTTGTTTGATATTCCGTTGATTGAAGGGGTGATGATTACGGTTCTAGATACCTTTCTATTGCTGTTTTTAATCAATAAAGGGATACGAAAAATGGAAGCCTTTATCATTGCTTTGGTTCTGGTAATTGGAGTTTCGTTTGTATTCGAAATGTTCTTTGCTCAACCTGAGTTAGATAAAGTAATGTTAGGATTAATTCCTACCATGCCTAATGAAACTGCGTTATACATCGCCATTGGTATCATTGGTGCTACCGTGATGCCACACAATTTGTACCTGCATTCCTCTTTGGTGCAAACCAGAAAATTTGATAGAACTACCGCCGGAATCAAACAGGCTTTGAAGTATAATTTTATCGATTCGACTATTGCCTTAAACCTTGCTTTTTTTGTGAACGCCGCCATTTTAATTTTGGCTGCAGCCACGTTTTATAAGGTCGGGATGCATAATGTCGCCGAAATTCAAGATGCTCATAAATTTTTACAACCTTTACTGGGTACAAAATGGGCACCTATATTGTTTGCAGTAGCCTTAATTGCTGCAGGACAAAGTTCGACAATAACAGGAACATTAGCAGGACAAATAATTATGGAAGGCTATTTGAATTTAAGAATCCAACCTTGGGTGCGCCGCATCATTACACGATTAATTGCGATCGTTCCAGCCGTTATTGTGATTACAATTTTTGGCGAAGGCGTAACCGGAAAATTATTAATTTTTAGTCAGGTAATCTTAAGTTTGCAGTTGGGATTTGCCATTATTCCGTTGATTCATTTTGTAAGCGATAAATCAAAAATGAAAGGATTCCACATAGGTAAATGGACACAAATTGCCTCTTGGATTGTGGCTAGTATCATTGTCATTCTGAACGGAAAATTAGTACTTGACGAAATCACAGGCTGGCTTGAAGCGTCAGAGAATCCTATCGTGCTATGGCTTACCGTGGTTCCATTGGCGTTCAGCTTCCTTATTTTGCTGCTGTATATTGTAATCAAACCTTTTATATCGAAATCTAAAGCCGACTTCCAGAACCACTCTCCGCACAATCTGAAGCTGCGTTTTTCAAAATCAGAAAGTTATACCAAGAAAAATATTGCCGTTTCAGTTGATTTTTCTACTGCCGATGAAGTGGCATTAAATAGTGCTTTTGAACTAGGAGGTGAAGCTGCTAATTATACCTTAATTCATATTGTAGAAACCGTGGGAGCCCTCATGTACGGAGAAAACATAGACGATCATGAAACCTTGGTTGACGAAAAACTATTAGAAGAATACAAAGAAATACTCACCGCCAAAGGGTTCAAAGTAACCACTCAGCTTGGCTTTGGAAAACCCAATAAAGTCATTCCAACCATTATAAACGATGGTAATTTTGATATTCTAGTCATGGGAACGCACGGGCATACGGGTTTCAAGGATTTGATTTTTGGAACTACCGTAGATAAATTGAGACATAAAATTTCAATTCCGTTATTAATTATCAAAGAATAGTATTAGGAGCTATTTCCTGCTTTCCGCTATATCTTGCTCTTTTTAAAGAAAAAAGAGCAAGGATGCCGCTGCAATCAGGGCTAAAACAACAAGAACAATGACACTATCCGAAGAAAATTATCTAAAAGCCATATACCATCTCACCGTAGTTTCGAATGCCGATGTGAGCACCAACGCCATTGCCGAAATGATGGAGACCAAAGCCTCATCTGTTACGGACATGCTAAAAAAACTAGCCGAAAAAGACTTGGTTAATTATAAAAAATACCAAGGCGTTTCCTTGACCGAACCGGGCAAACTCGCCGCCAAGATGATCGTACGTAAACACCGTCTATGGGAAGTTTTTTTAGTTGAAAAACTCGATTTTTCTTGGGATGAGGTGCATGACATTGCTGAGCAACTAGAACACATCAAATCAGAGAAATTGATTAATAAACTAGATGACTTCTTAGGCAATCCTACCGAAGATCCTCATGGTGATCCCATCCCAAACGATCAAGGGGAAATTTTTAAAATCGAAAAACAGCTGCTTTCGGAACTTTTAGTACACCAAAAAGGTATTTGCGTAGGCGTAAAAGACACCTCATCAGAGTTTTTAAAGTACTTGGACAAACAAGAAATTGCTTTGGGGTCAAAGATCGAAATTATTGCTAAAGAAACTTTTGACCAATCGGTTAGAATCAACGTTGATGGGAAATCGCTGTCTATTTCCAATAAAATCGCTTCTAATTTATTTGTGAAGATAAATTAGGAAATATCGTCGTATTTTTGTACCTTATAAGTATAAAATAAACAAATAAAAACCATGAAATACAAAATCGCATTTATCGCCTTATTCTCTATTAGTTTTGGGTATTCTCAAAACATAACACCAGTTGCAATAACTCAAGAAATGAGTAAAGGGGCACAGCCGGGTATTACTGTTTTTATAGCAAACGTATCTGAAGATAACGTTGAGGATGCTGTGAAGGATGTAATGAAGCCTTTTAAAGGAAAGAAAACGAAGATCAAAAGATCTGATGAGTTTTTCTTAGATGATGCTACAATTGGTGAAATAAGCTCTAATACGGTGGACATACACCAGATTATCTCAAAAGCAGACAATGGGTACAACTACACCGCTTTTTTTAACTTAGGTGGTTTGTTTCTTGACAATGCTTATGACGCTAGAAAATTTGATTATGCGGCAAACATTGTAAGAGATGTGGCTGTAAAAGCAACTGCTAATGGAATGGAAGAGATTCTAAAATCAGAAAACAAAGTGTTAGACGAACTGGAGAAAGACAAGAAAAACCTAGCTAAGGATTCTGAAAAATTAGAAAAGAACATTAAAAAAGCAAAAGATTTAATTAAAGACAGCGAGCAAGATATTCAAGACAACATCAAGTTGATGGAGAACAAAGCAGTTGAAATCGAGCAACAACGTCAAAAAATCATCAATTTGCAAAATGTAAAATCAGGTTTGAACTAAACTTGTTTTTTTGCAACAGCATAAAAAAAACGCAAAGTAGTATTGAACTGCTTTGCGTTTTTTGTGGGTTATAATTGGCTGTTTTTAATGGCAACCACAATCATCGGTTCCACAGCTTTTATCTGTTTTCTTTTTCTTAAAAAAATACTTTTTAATTAAAAACCCCACTGCTACGGCTAGAATTACAAAGGCTATAATTTCTTGTACCATGATTCTTTATTTTAAAATTTGATAGGCTAATAAAGCCAATAGGTAAGCAAAACCGCTCATGAAAATCAATTGTCCTACAGGCCATTTCCAAGAGTTGGTTTCTTTTTTAGTTATCGCCAGCGTACTCGCGCACTGCAAGGCAAAGGCATAAAACAGTAACAATGAAACTCCTGAGGCAAAATTAAATATTTTATTTCCCGTTTCAGGATTGATTTCGGCGGCCATTTTATTTTTAATAGTATCTTCATTATCCGTTCCGCCCACACTGTAAATAGTGGCAAGTGTACCCACAAATACTTCTCTTGCGGCAAATGAACTGATGATAGCAATTCCTATTTTCCAGTCGTAACCCAACGGCGAAATAGCAGGTTCAATGGCTTTACCCATGATTCCAATATACGAGTTCTCCAATTTATAGGAGGCAATCTTGTTTTCAAGTTCTAGAGCAGGTAAGGCTTTGTTTTCAGCTTTTGACTGGATGATTTGGTCGGCATTTTTAAAGTTTTTACCAGGACCATAAGAAGCCAAGAACCATAAAATAATTGAAATAGCCAAGATTATTTTTCCAGCTCCAAAAACAAACGCTTTGGTTTTCTCGACCACATTAATCGCTACATTTTTAAACATAGGCAATTTGTAATTGGGCATTTCGACCACAAAAAAGGTTTTACCCTTGATTTTCATTACTTTGTTTAAAACATAAGCTGAGAATATCGCCATTCCGAAACCTAATAAATAGAGTAACATCAAGGTTAATCCTTGTAAATTAAAGATTCCAAGAACATATTGATCCGGAATTACAAGCGCAATAATAATAGCGTAAACAGGCAACCTTGCAGAGCAAGTCGTAAAAGGTGTTACTAATATTGTGATTAAGCGTTCTTTCCAGTTCTCGATATTACGTGTGGCCATAATTGCCGGAATAGCACAAGCTGTTCCAGAGATTAAAGGCACCACACTTTTACCGGACAAACCAAATTTTCGCATGATTTTATCCATTAAAAAAACCACACGGCTCATATAGCCACTTTCTTCTAGAATGGAGATAAAAAGGAACAAAAAGGCAATTTGCGGAATAAAAATTAAGATTCCTCCAATGCCAGGAATGATTCCTTGCGAAATCAAATTTGTCAATACGCCTGAAGGTAAGTTTTCGTTAGCCCAACTGCTTAGAGATGCAAAACTGCTGTCAATAAAGTCCATAGGGATTTTGGACCATTCGAAAATAGACTGAAAAATGATAAATAAAATAGCAAAAAATATGACATAACCCCAAACTTTGTGTGTCAAGACACGGTCCAGTTTTGAGCGAAAATCTTTGGCTACTGTAGCATCTACTTTCAAACCTACTTTTAAAGTGTCGTTGATAAACTGATACCTTTTGATGGTTTCTTTTTGCTGTAAGCGTTTTAAGTCAGAATGGGATTTAGTAAACGAGCTGTGAATTTCTTTTCGTTCTAAGTTCAAGAAGTTTACGTCTTGGGTGATAACTAACCATAATTTATACAACAATTGTCCCGGGAAAGCTTTGCGTAAGCTGTCAAAATAATCAGGATCAATTACTGAAGCATTTAGGCAAGGCTCGCTTGAAATGGTTTTGTACGTAACAATTAGTTTTTTTAAGGCATCTATACCAAAACCTTTGCGCGAACTTACTAAAGCAATTTTAGTTTTGAGGTGTTCTTCCAGATACGGAATATCCAGCGAGATCCCTTTGTGTTCCATTCTGTCGGCCATGTTAATGACTAGGATGGTAGGGATTTCAAGGTCTTTTATTTGTGTAAAAAGTAATAAATTACGTTTTAGATTTTCAACATCAGTTACTACAAGGGCAACATCAGGGTATAATTTATCATTTTTGTTCAATAGCAGTTCAATCACTACATTCTCATCAATGGAACTGGCGTTCAAGCTATAGGTTCCCGGTAAATCTAGGATGTTTGCCTTAACATTGTTGGGTAATTTACAAAACCCAATTTTTTTCTCCACCGTAATTCCAGGATAGTTTCCTACTTGTTGGTTCAATCCGGTCAATTGATTAAAAACCGACGTTTTACCTACATTAGGATTCCCTATTAAAGCAACATTAATATTTTGATTAATCATTTTAAAGTTGGATTTTGATCAATTCAACTTCAATTTCGGCAGCAGTTTCAACACGAATGGCTAAATGGGAGCCATTAATATCCAAATACAAGGGATCGCCAAAGGGAGCTATTTGTAACAACTCCACCGTATTGCCCGGCAAACAACCCATTTCAAGTAGTTTTAACGGAATAACATCAATATCAAAATCTTTGATAATGGCTTTCTCTCCTTTTTTAAGTGAATGTATCGTGGTACGCAAGGCTTATTTAGATTGAATTAAGATTGCAAAAATACGGATTATAAAATAAAAACGAATGATATTTATCATTTTTGTAGCATTTATAGACAAATGCACCTGATGTGAATGTTCTTGATATTTGCGGGTGTGGATTGTGATAGAAAATGAATTTAAGCGCTTACGCAAAAAGAGTTGGCGTGGTTTTGATGGTGCAACTATTTGTGGTTATGGTGAGGGATTTTTTTGTTGTATTTAATTGGTAGGCACGGATTCATGTCGCAATGGGATGCTGCTTCTTCTGTCGTTTTATTGTATTATGAAACAAAATGGTATAAAACAATGTCTTATTTTGATTTTATGACATAGAGTTGTCAAGTATTAAAGTGTTGTTTAGTAATGGATTGGATTTTTTACATTATGACTAGCAGTTGTGTATTTGTTATTTTTTTTACCTATTGAAGTAGAATATTTTGAATAATAGTTAAAAAGGTATATTATTGCCAATGATTTTAACAAAATAATGAATTAACCATTTTTAAAACCACAAATCAAAACCAAACCTATTATGAAAAAATTAGTATTAGCTGCCAGTGTTGTATTCCTTATGTTTTCATGTCAAAGTGATGAAACGAATTTAGATGCGACACCTGCTGCTCAGGCCATTTCTGCTAAAAGATCTTGTGCAACGCAAGATATGCTAGAAATACAATTAAAAAACGACCCCACTTTAGCTAAAAAACTACAAGACATGGAGTTAAAGAATGCTAGCGCAATGGCAACAGGTAAAATAATTAATGGTGTGCTAGAAATCCCAGTTGTTTTATCTTTTTTATGCGATAGGATTAGAGCCTAAGTTAGAAGCTATAGACAATTTATATCCATTAGATATGGTAGTACATATTGATAATTTAACATCATACAAATTTTATAAAGCTGTACAAGGAGAAAATTTAGAATTTCATCAAAAAGAGAGAACTCCACAGGATAGAGAACATGCTCCTTTTGATAAAACTGATATTTTAGACAAATTAGAAAATTTTGGATTAAAAATAAAAAAATGAAAACTTACCTATTGATATTCTTCGCTATATTATCTTCATCTTGTAGCAAAACAGACAGCATAAATCATTATCTAAACAAACCAATAACAGAGTTAGAATTAGTTGAAAATGGGTTTTATAAATACTCATATACATACACATATGAAAATGATGAAAATCAAAAAGATAGCCTCAACGGTAAAGTATATAAATATGTATTATACTCAAATGTAAAACCACAGAGACAGGATGATGGGAAACTATATCCAATTCCTTTATTTTCAAACAAAAACAATAGTAAAGAAAATACAGAATATCTAGTAAACGAGTTAGATAATAGAATAATATCTTATCTTTTTATAAATGACACTTTAGAATACAAAAGTATCTTTGTTTATTCTGTGAACAAAAACAAAAAGCATATTGCTAACTTCACATCAAAAGAAAATATTATAAACTACTACAACAGTTTAAAAATCCAAATTAAGCCTCTCATCGACGGAAAAAAGAGTACTAAAGAACATATTACTCTTTTTTTGATTGACAATTATAAAACTCGTATTTATTTTGAAAGGTATCCAGGGGTTGCATATGATATGATTACAAACTATGGCAAGAACAGTACTCCATATATGGATACTATGGCAGGTTGGTATAATGGTTATACTTATGAATTGTCTGAATAAATAAAAAAAATAATATTTATACTATTGATAGTATTTATGGTTTCTTGTTCCAAAGAGGACAAAATAAATCACTACTTAAATAAGAAAGTTGCAGAGAAAGAGTTAGTTGAGAATGGTGTAAGGAGTGTTTTCAGTTCAGGTAATAATTCCTATTATAAATAGAAATTATTATGAAAGCAATTTACAAACTAATTTTATGTATCATCTTAATTTTAACTATTTCAACAATAGGTATAACTTATTGGTATATTTCAAACCATCTATTATCAAATTTATCAGAAGTTAGCTTACCATCAATTATTAATATTTTAATTCAAATTGGTTTGGTTGGCGCACTAATTCCTACTATTTCATTTTTTCTTATCTATAGTGCAGTCAAAATGATAAGTAATAAATTGATACTAACTTTTTTAATAATATCTTTAATTTTATTGGTTATTACAGCAACTTATATGTTTATTTTATATATGACCTTTCATGAGTTCAATAATCCGATACAATTTATACCAAATAATTTGTAAAATAGTCATAGGTGTTTTATACAAAGTTTTCGAAGTTTCTCAGTAAGTAAGGAATGATATAATACTCCCGTTCCCGTACGAACCCTTTCGTGTGGTATGTGATTTAATTCAGACATTCATTTTCCTATAAATGAATCGAGTGAATTTTAATCTCTGTTTTGGTCGTATCATCATTGAGCGGCGACGGTATTACAACGGCTGTTGTTGGGCACAATCAAGGCACGGTTACCCAAGCCGATTTGAGCGTTGGTGCCTATACTACTAATGCCGCAACGGCTGATGAGGTAGCGGATATGGTGGCCTTGCAAACCGCAGCAAGTGATGCAAACAGTGTTTTTTATAGTGGTACGTCGTATTTCCCGTTAGGATTAGGACAAGTATTTACCATCATTAACCAAACAATCGAGCACGAATTAATAGTTATAGAAGCAGAACACCGCTCAGAAGTACACGGGAATTATACCTGTGTGTTCAAAGCCATTCCATCTGATGCAGCAGCACCGCCTTATACCGATGTTTCTTGTTATGCCAAAGCAGACTCGCAACCGGCCAAAGTAATTGACAACAATGACCCCGAAGGATTAGGCCGCGTCAAAGTACAGTTCAACTGGGCAGGAGCAAGCGCAAAAAGCGATTGGATGCGCATGATACAACCACACTCCGGATCTGGAAAAGGATTTTATTTCATTCCCGAGATAGACGAGGAAGTATTAGTAGGATTTGAAGGCAATAATGCGCAAAACCCTTACGTTTTAGGTTCGCAGTACAATGGTAGTGAGTCCAGCGGTTATGCTGATGGCGAAAACAACGTCAAAGCCATATTTCAGGTATATGCTCAGAAGTAATCTATAATAGGAAATAATAAATTTATGGTTAGATAAGTTTATTAATAAGTTAGAAAATATTTACAAATTTGTAGAAAAAACAATTATACTTACATGTTTAAGTAATAAAATTCTTCTTATTAAAATGACCAACTTTCAAGAAATATTTATAGGTAATAATCGCACTTTGCGACACTCAGGTTTTTATGAAACGAGTAAGTATGGATATCAATATAAATATTATGATAATGAAAAATTCATTTCTGAAGTGCATTATGAAGTGGAAATTAGCTGTACTAAGCACAAAGATAGTAATGGTTTTATTTACAAAATCGACAGAAAACAAATCTATATCAATAAGAACGAGCCTGATCTTCTAGTTGAACAATTACTAGACAGATGTGCCAAAGTTATTTTTCCATTAAAACTAGTAGTAACAAAAGAAGGTAAGCTTTCTAAAATCGAAAATCATAATGAAATAGTTGAAAGGTGGCAACAAATAAAGAAGGAAATTGCTAGCTATTACTACAGTAAAGTTTCTTATCAAATATTAAATATCGTGCAGCGAAATATTCTAAATGAAGATATGCTTTTGCAATCTCTCAAAAAAGATTGGTTGTTTCATTTGTATTTCCAAGAACTCTATTCAGAATATTCCATAGGAAAACCTCATATTAACATCTGGGAGTCTCCCATATTTGGTAATAAATTGATAGATTATGAGGTAGAGCATTGTATAGAAGAGTATTACACAGCTACCAATAAAATAATAATTAATGCTAAAGGAACGAGTATTGATCAGAGATCACTCAAAGAAATTTTAGGAGGTTTTAATTTTCCTCAAGCAAAAATGCAAGGAATGCAGTACGACCCTGTAAAGTCCCAAATGGATGTGCAGTACAAGTTATATCAAGAGGATAGATCCATATTTTCAATAAATGCCATGTATAATACTACAATAGATGAGAATAGTAATAGAATTCAGAAAATAACATTGTATAGATTGGTTAATAATGAGAATTATAGACCAAAGGGCATTTATCAAAAGCAAGATCGTAAGTATGTGGGTCAAAATTTCACGCATCAATCTGTTAAAGATGAAACCCCAATACAATCTAGTACAGCTAGAACAGAGCAAAAGCCATCTGAAACATTATATACCCAAGAAAGGAAAACACCTGAATTTTTTGTGGAGGAAATTGTAGGGCATGAAAACAATAGTTTACTTAAAAAATTAGTCACGCTTTTGTTTAAAAAAAAATAAGATAATTTAATAACGAGTTATGGCCGAAAAACATTTTGTTGTACAAGGAGCAACATGTCAATGCAATTTTAGTGTTGAACCAAAAATTGACAAATTAAAAGTTAAAACGCAATCCAAGCATTATGCCAATGACAAAGACAGTAGCGACAAACTAATAGCAACGGATAAAGATATTGGACAAACCTTAGAGAAAAACACTTTTGGTAAATGCAAAAAACAACCCAACGGAAGTGGAGATTTCTTGCCATGCAAAGCTGTTATTACAAAATGGAGTGGTGTCTACGAAAAAGTAACATTATCTAACCAAGGCAAAGTACTGCTTGAAGATAGTAAGGCAACTTGCCCCATGGGAGGTCCTGACTGTATCGTAATAAAAAATCACGGACAGGTTGCAGAAGTTTCAGAAAAAAATGTAAAAAATACAGAACCTGAAACTAATGCACAAATATTTCCAGGTATCGATTTAAGCAACTTGGATAATAATACCAATTATTTAAATATTCCTAATACATAACGATCTCAAATTATGAAAAAACAATTTCATATAATACCAAAAGATAATACAGATCGTTATGAATACGATGCTGTCAATAACAATTTAGTATTACAAACAGCAGGAAAATTTTCTGTAAGTATAAAAGAACTTGACGAGTTATTAAAAAATAAACCAGCTAAACCAAAGCAATTTCAACAACCAACAGACTCTGAGTTTGCTAATTTAACTGCTCGAGAGAAAATAGATTACAATGTAAAGGCAAAGAAACACAGTAAAGAAGTAGAGGACTATGATAGTTTTCAGGAAAAAATAGCGCCCTATCAAAATCTAAACTGGGCTTGGGCCGTAATTGGACATAAATTAGACCCTAATATTGTCAATCATAATAAATCTTTTGCAAAGGGTATTCAAGAAATTGAGAAACACGGGCACATACAATTCCCTTTTCCCAAACTATTAGAAGGAGGAGGTTTATGTTGGTTAGAAGCTTGGCCTGATGGCGAAAAACCGCGTGCAAAATTAGGGTCAGGACTGTTTGTGCAAGCTAAGGGTGCTCCTTCAATAATAAAAACAGTATGGACAGATTTTGATTATAACCCTCTTGATGGCGTGAAAATCGCTTTTATGTCTGAGGTTATTTTACATGTGTACACCACGGGTATGTATGGGCATGACATAGAGGTGCACTTAATCGATAGAGATATATTTGATCCTAATGATGAACTAGAAATTAAGGACAAAAAAAGCTTTACCCGCCAAATAGGTATTGCTAAGGTTGAAGAAAAATTTTTGGATAAAAAAATCACAATAGATACTCTAGTCGAAAGTTCTGCTACTGATGCTAATAACCAAGTAGAGTCAGAAGAATATGTCCAGAAAATAGCAATTCAAGTGCTTATTGATAGCAATTGGAAAGAGAAACACGGCGAACATTTAGAAATTTTCCCAGCTATAAAATCGATCAAAACAGGAACGTATTTTAAAGGTTTTACCAGGAATCGTTTAAATGTTAGTACTGACAAAGACAGCGAAGTACGGCAGGTGGTTGCTGTAATTACTAATAATCCTGTTCTAGTAGGTACCGTCGAAACCAATGTGGCTGATTTTTTACCTTGCCGATTTGATAGTATAAAGCTTGACGATAAAGAGATATTTAATTCAACAAATGTCTATCACAGAAATAAAAAAACGATAGATATAGAAGTAATTGCAGGAAAAAAAGAATCACACACATTAGATTTTGATTTTCAAACCCTAGAATGTGATCACAAACCTAATAAACATACTAATAAAGAGCTTTCGATTTTAGTAATACCAGAAAATTTTAAATTAAAAAAGGGAACTGGTATTGCTCCTGAGCAACCTGTTAAAGAATCATATATCGCTACAACTGTAACATCAACTAAAAATCTTAAGTATGCCGGAGGCGCTAATACAACTGTCAAAGGGGATAATAAAATTGATGAAGGCATAGTCACAGTACAACAAAAGCAAATACAGTTTGACGCTTTTTTTAATTACAATGTTGAAATTAATAGTTACACGCGTTTTTTTGATATAGCAAAATACTTTTGGTTGGGAGACTCTTTTACTAATGGGTCTGAAATTTTAAAAATAAAAGCATTGGCACAAACTTGTGCATTTGACAACATGCCTATTAATATTGCCATTTATCCGGATATTAAATGGAGTATCCTTTTTGGTTTTAATGTTGATAGTGAACAATTAAAATCGCTTCGTCCTAGTTGGGATCAGGACAAGGCAATTAAACGTTTTCAGTGGGACGAAGATAAATTTATTGCAAAACAAGAAGCTAAAATCGAAGCTGCAACCACTGAAGCTGAAAAACAGAAAATAAAAGATGAGCTAAAAGACAGAGAACGAACAAAAGAATTAAATAAGGAAACAAGTAAATTATTTGTTCAAGGTGCTAAGGATCATTACGGTGTGAAAGATGAGGTGAAGAAAAAAAAGGAAGCTAAACCCGAAAAAGGCAAGCTGTCAACTTTACTAGATATCATGAAAGAGGTTGAAATCTCAGTCAAAGCAGAGATATATGGAGGTACTGAACTAGAGCTAACTAGTGATTTTATTAAAAATAATATTGAATTAGAAAAACAGTACGGAGATATACGCAAACAGTTAAAATGGGTAGTTGATTTAATAAAGGGTAAAAATGATACTCCCACAAATCAAGCTGATGGCGACACACAAATTAAACAATTAATAGACAACCGCAAAAAAACAAAGATAAAAGGTCTTGAAAAGGCTCTAGAAAGATCTACACAAGAAGTAGAAATAATTTATCCTAAATTTTCATTAGGTGGAAATTGGCAATTTGAACAAGTAGATGCTGCAAAATATCCTGCATTAGCAGGTAGGTCAGGGTTTGGGTACCAGTTTGCTTTTGTGGCAGCCCCATTAATAGGTATCGATATAAGATGGCATATTTTAGATTTACTTTGCCGCAAGCACCCCATTGCTTATGCTGTATTAGCGGCTGTAAAAACATTAATGGCAGCCTTAGGTGATAATCCTGATGGCGTAAAAGTAGATTTATGGGTAAAAGGACAAATAAGTACTGATATTAAGTATGAAGGAAACCAATTAGCTGGCAGTCAAGAGGCATCCATTAAAGGGGACGCCCACATCACGGCAGGTGTAGATATTTCCATAAAAATAGAAGGAATTAAAACTTCGGGTAAATTTACAGCTGTTGCAGAAGTAGGTATTGGTGCATCAGGTGAAGTAGGTTTTGGTATTACCACTACTTTGGGGGTAGATGATCAAGGTGTATGGAGCCAATCAAGCTTAATTTTTGATGGTCTAAAAATAACTTTTACAGCTGTAATTGCTGGTAAAGTGACAAAAGAAAGAGTAAATAAAGATGGCATTACTGAAGAAGTAGAAATTGTAGGAGGAGAAAGCAAGGTTGAGGTGACCATTACCATGGGTGAAGACAGTTTAGAATCGGATAAATATTATTTTAAATAAAAAATTATGAACAAATACATCCTAAAAATAATAACAGCAGTCGCTGTTTTAATAACATTAAACAGCTGCGGACAAAATACTAAAAAACAAAATACAATGAGCACAAACTATAGAGACACTATAAAGAACAATTATAAAAGCGTAAAAATGTTTGATTACAATCCCACCTATCAAATTCGCTTCGAAAATTATGATTGTTACTTAGAATTCTATATAAATGATGTTTTAGTGGTTTATTTAGGAGGTAAGGGTAAATCTGCAGGGGAACAGCATATAGATTTTCCAGAGTATATCCTTAAGAGTGGAATACAAACGTTTCGAGTTAAAATTTATCCTTTATTAGATAAAAATAAAAAATTCGAAAAATTTGTATCTAGAGAGGCGCAGTTAAAAGTAAGAGTTGTCTATGGCGATTATAGAAGAGAGTTATCAAATTGGGATAATTTTAAAGAAGTCTTTAAAGTGGAATTGCCTAAAATTGAAACCAATGTTCCTTTTTTAGAGTTTAAAAGAGAATTTACTGCTACCGTACCTTATGAGCTAGAAGGCTGGAGCAATGGGGTCGATCTAAGCAAAGAAGATCCTAAAGAATTAGAACAGGAAGTGCTGGAAAGGATGAATGAAATTGCCAGCTTTTATAGAGACAAAGATATAGAAGGATTAGCCAGAGAGCATCACATTAGAGTAAAAGAGTTTGATCAAGCTTACTATTTTAATACAAAAGAAAACTCAGCATCCTGGGAAAGCGAAATAACAGAAGCCCTCAATGAGTCAAAAAGTATTGAAGTTCTCAGTGGTGAAATGAAGTTGATGGCTAACGGAAAATTAGTGACGATTTTAGTGAGTGATGGAGCTTTTAAAAATAAATCTATAATTCGCAGTGATGTAGGCCAATATTACGATTTTTACCCTCAATATTTTTACCGCCCTAGTAAAGGTGCCAAGCTCCAAGTGATTAGATAAAAAAGTATGAAGCCAAATGCTATGATTATACTGTTGTTTAGTGTGCTGCTGTTGCAAAACAGCTGCGCACAAAACACAATGAGCATAAACTATAGAGATAAGATAAAGAACAATTACAAAAATGTAAAAACATACGATTATAATCCAATATACCAAATACGTTTTGAGAATTATGATTGTTACTTAGAGTTCTATATCAATGATGTGTTAGTCGTGTATTTGGGTGGTAAGGGTAAATCTGCGGGAGAACAAACTGTACAAATGCCGCAATACATACTAAAAAGTGGAGTGCAGACGTTTCGAGTTAAAATTTATCCCTTGTTAGACAAGAATAAGAATTTCGAAAAATTTGTTTCCAGAGAAGCTCAATTAAAAGTTAGAATTACTTATCAAGATTACGAAAGGGAAAAAACCAATAATCAAAATGAAGTCTTTAAAGTAGAGTTGCCTAAAATAGAAACCGATGTTCCTTTTTTAGAGTTTAAAAGAGAGTTTACTGCTACCGTACCTTATGAGCTAGAAGGCTGGAGTAACGGGGTCGATCTAAGCAAAGAAGATCCTAAAGAATTAGAACAGGAAGTGCTGGAAAGGATGAATGAAATTGCCAGCTTTTATAAAAACAAAGATATAGAAGGATTAGCCAGAGAATATTATAATAGAGTAAAAGAGGTTGACCAAGCTTACTATTTTAATACAAAAGAACATTCAGCATCCTGGGAAAGTGAAATAACAGAAGCCCTCAATGAATCAAAAAGTGTTGAGGTACTCAGTGGTACAATGAAGTTAATGGCAAACGGAAAACTTGTGCCCCCTCTAGTACTCGTCTGCGACGAGTACCTACTTACTTTTGAAAACAATAGAAAGCGTTTGTAACGCGGTTCGATTAAAAATCACCACAAGGCTCAATATTTACAGTACAAAATAGTAACGGTGATTTTGTAATTCTAATATTGTTTTACTATCAAATTTACCGTCTCAAAGTAAATGTAAAGTCATACAGTAAATGTTTCGTGCTTCCTTGTTCTAAAACTCCGTTTGCGTAGCTGTAAGTTGTTTTTTCATTATTACTTGCGTCGATATAGAGATAATTATTGGGGTCTATGGTTTTTATGGGGCTAAAAACGGCTTCCAGCACATCAAAATAGTGTTCGGTTTTAAGAGGTTTTTCAAAATACAGCTGGCAAGTAACGTATTTAATAGGCTTGTTCCATGTCGTTTTTTTTCCTTTACGGATGATGGTGTACACGCCATTGTTTTCGGTAATAGTGCTGCTGTCATAGAGTGTTGCATTTTTTTCGGATAGGTAGGTGCTTGATTCTAAGATATCGTTTTTAAACACTACTGTACATGTTGTTGTTATGGTTGTTTTTCCTAGAAGGGAAATTGTAGATTTGCTGTTTAATTTATAAGTTGTTTTGTCGCCATCAACATGTTTGCTAGCGGTCAACTCGCCAACATTCATACCGTTTACTGCGATGTCATAAGAGTTTACCAGTTCTTGTGCATGGGCAAATAAACCAAATAATACTAGTGTTATTGTGTAAAACGCCTTCATGAAGTAGGGACTTTTAATTTTAATAATGGGTTCGATTTATGGAGATTACAATTCAATAAATTAGAATTATTTACTAGGCCTTAAGAGAAATGCTCGATGTATATTTTTTCAAGTATAGCAGATGATTCAACGGCTTCTTCTTTGTATAATTGTTCGTGTGCTTCGGCCTTTTTTACGGGCCAAATATGAAAACCGCCTTTTAATTTGTCTTTAAAAACAGTTGCTATTATTTCACGAATTTCAGGACTTAACCTTGATAGATCTTCGGCGTTATTCCATATGCCCCAAATACCATTTTCATCAATATCACCACTGTAAGCTATTTCATGGGTGGCATAGATTTTTGTTTTGCTAATTTTAAAATTATCAAGGTCGTAGGTCCCTATCCATTTAAAAGGGTCAATGTCGTCTATGCCAGTTCCTGCTACTTTGTTGTTTCGAAACGTTAAGTTGGTGCGCATTCTATGTTGTGCAGGCGAATCGTTGTAGCAATAAAACCCTTCCCATTGTCCAGTAGGTAAAAATTTGTGTAATTCAAGATTGTCTGTTTCCATCGTTAAATGTGCTTAATGTTGGTTTTATAAAGGTTTTTCTGCTAATGTTATTTGGGGGCTAAATTGAGAGTATCAATTACGTTTATTCCTTTGATAAAAAGTCAATATCTTCAATTAATTTCTGAATGTCTTCTTTTTTAGTTCCGTCATAAAAACCGCGAACCCTTCTTTTGGTGTCAACCAAAACAAAATTTTCGGTATGGACCATATCGTATAATTGTTCGGGTTTACCCAGTTTTACAGCGAGATACGATTTTCTGGCCATGGTGTAAATTTCTTTTTTATCTCCCGTAACGAGATTCCATTTTTTATCATCAACACCGTATTTTTTGGCGTAAGCCTTTAAAACAGGAACACTGTCAGTCTCAGGAAAAACGGTATGAGAAAGCAACATTACTTTTGGATTATTGGCAATAGCCTTTTGTACATCAAATAGGTTGGCTGTCATTTTTGGGCAGATGGAACCGCAAGTGGTAAAGAAAAAATCGGCTACATAGATTTTGCCTTCGTAGTCTTTTTGAGTGATGGTTTTTCCGTTTTGGTTGGTAAAGGAGAAATCAGCAATAGTATGGTACTTACTAATGTATTGCACGGTGCTGTCTACTAATTCAGGATTAACATCAGACGGATTATAGATGGGTAATGTTTTGCTAGGTTTTAATGCGCCATAAAAAAGATACAAGGTAATGGCCGAAAAGACGATGAAAATACCAATAAAGATGCGGTATTTTTTAAAAATAGATTTCATAAAAATATAATTTATACAAAAATACAAAAAAGTAAACTTTTAAATCTTGATTTAAGGCAGTAGAATTTCGTTTAAAAAATTAACATTTATTAAATCTATTATTAATAGCTTTGTGAGACTAATCTAATATATAAATTACATGAAAATTAATTTCAATAAGCCATTGCTTTTTGTGATTCCTGCAATTATTGGGTTTTCGGATATGAAAGCACAAGTAAAGGAAGTTGCAAAAGAGCCCGGAATCAACACGGCATTCTTTGATTACAAAGTGAGGCCAGCCGATGATTTCTTTCGATTTGTAAACGGAACTTGGTTGGACAAAACCGAAATCCCGTCTGACAGAACTTCGTGGGGAAGTTTTAACGAATTGCTTAAAAAGACTGATGCAGATGCATTGGCAATCTTAAAAGATGCTGCTAAAAATCCAAAATATAAAGCAGATACTGATCAAGGAAAAGCAGTCAACTTGTACAGTACAATGCTGGATACTGTAGCAAGAAACAAACAAGGGATTGCTCCTTTGAAACCGTATTTGGCTAAGATTGAAAAAGTTAAAAACGTAGCCGACTTACAAAAATTACTGATCGAAATGGAGCCTATTGGCGGTATTGGTTTTATCGGTATTGGCGTAGGTGCCGATGATAAAAATAGTACTAAAAATTCATTGTCTGTTGGAGTAGGTAGACTGGGTTTAGCCGATAAGGATTATTACTCTTCGGATGAAAAAGATACTAAAGAAAAAAGAGATAAGTATGAGTTGCATGTGGCTAGAATGCTGCAGTTTCTAGGTCAAACCCCGGCGCAAGCCAAATCGGATGCTGCCAAAGTGTTAGCATTAGAAGTAAAAATGTCTGAGCCTCGTTTAGATCGTGTGCAGCGTAGAGACGGAAGATTGCAATACAACCCAATGACGGTTGCCGATTTACAAAAAATGACACCAGCGATTAACTGGGATGCGTATTTCAAAGGAATTGGATTTACAAAACTAGATTCGGTTATTGTAACGCAACCTAAATACATGCAAGCTTTGCAGACTTTATTGACAGAGAATAATGTTTCGGCTTGGAAAGCATACATGAAGTGGAACTTGATCAACGGAGCGAGCTCGTTGCTATCTACAGATATCGAAAGTGCTAATTTTGATTTCTACGGGAAAACAATGACTGGTGCTATCAAGCAAAGACCTCGTGAAGATAGAGCGTTGCAAACCGTAAATGGAACTATTGGTGAAGCTTTGGGAAAATTGTATGTGGAGAAAAAATTTCCTGCTGCCGCAAAAGAAAAAGCAGAGAAAATGATCAAAAACATCATTGCTGCTTATCAAAACCGAATTTCGAACCTGCCTTGGATGTCGGCTGAAACGAAAACCAAAGCAATCGAAAAGCTGAATAAAATTACCATTAAAATTGGGTATCCGGATCAATGGAAAGATTATTCTCAATTAAGTATTACAAGTGTAGCTGATGGTGGAAGTTATTTTGAAAACATTAAAAATGTATCCAAATGGAATTTTCAAAAAGACATTGACAAGCTAGATAAACCAGTTGATAAATCGGAATGGTACATGTCACCTCAAACCGTGAATGCGTATTACAATCCTTCTTATAATGAAATTGTTTTTCCAGCAGCGATCTTACAAGCCCCTTTTTATAACTATGAGGCAGATGAAGCTGTGAATTATGGTGGTATTGGAGCTGTGATTGGGCATGAGATTTCTCATGGATTTGATGATTCTGGTGCGCGTTACAACGCCGATGGAAACTTAGTAGACTGGTGGACAGCCGATGATTTGACACGGTTTACCGCTTTAGGAACTGCGCTTGCGGATCAATACAGCGCATTAGAACCTTTGCCAGGTGTACATGTTGATGGTAAATTTACCTTGGGTGAAAACATTGGTGACTTAGGTGGTATTAACGCTGCTTATGATGGTTTGCAATTGTACTTGAAAGAAAATGGAACGCCTGCTTTAATTGATGGATTTACTCCAGAGCAACGTTTCTTTATTTCGTGGAGTACAGTATGGAGAACAAAATCACGCGATGAGGCTATAAAAAGCCAAGTGAAAACGGATCCACACTCGCCTGGAATGTATAGAGCGTATGTGCCTTCGCAAAATGTTGATGCTTTTTACAAAGCATTCGATATTAAAAAAGGAGACGGTATGTATATCGAACCAGAGAAAAGAGTTAAAATCTGGTAAGAAATAGTGTAAAAAAACCCCAAATTGTACAATTTGGGTTTTTTTTTATGTTAATTTTTGTAACTTCTATTTAGAACCAGGTACTAATACGACTCTCCTTTATTAATGCTTTTTAAGTAGTAATGAGGAAGATTGTTTACTAATCCAAAAAATATTTTAATTAAATTTTAATTGTTATGAATAAGAATTTAAGAAAACCATTTCTTTTTGCCATTCCTGCCTTGTTTGCCCTTACATCAAGTCAAGCGCAAACAGAAACTCCGGCTAAAGAGCCTGGAATCAATGTCAAGTACATGGACAAAACGGTTAAACCAAGCAACAATTTCTTTCAGTATGTGAATGGAACTTGGTTGAACAATACCGAAATCCCGTCAGACAGAACCCGTTGGGGAAGTTTTGACGAACTAAGACAACGTACTGATGCGGATGCATTGGCGATTTTAAAAGAAGCCGTTAATAATCCGAAGTACAAATCGGATACGGATCAAGGAAAAGCTGTCAACTTGTACAAATCGATCCTAGATACTGTAGGGCGAAACAAGTTAGGGATTGCGCCGTTAAAACCATACTTGAAAAAAATTGATGCGGTTAAAAACGCTAAGGACCTAGAAGCACTTTTAATCGAAATGGAGCCAGTTGGTGGTCTTGGATTTTTTGGTGCTAATGTAGGTGCGGATGCTAAAAATAGTAATCGTAACGTTTTGAGCGTAGGACCTGGTGGCGTAGGATTACCGGATAGAGATTATTATGTTTCTGATGATGCCGATTCAAAAGAAAAAAGAGCTAAGTACGTACTCCATGTTGCTAAAATATTAGGCTTTCTAGGTGAAAAACCTGCTGAAGCAAAAGCACATGCCGAACAAATTCTAGCGCTAGAAATCCAAATGTCAAAGCCTAGATTTGACCGTGTGGAAAGAAGAGACCGCAGAAAATCATACAATCCAATGTCTATTGCCGACTTGCAAAAACTAACGCCATCAATCAATTGGAACAATTATTTTACGAAAATAGGATTTAAAAATGTAGATTCATTGATTGTTTCTCAACCAAAGTATATGACTGCCGTTGAAACAATATTGAAGGAAAATAAAGTAAACGACTGGAAAGCTTACATGCGTTGGTCTTTATTGAACAGAGCATCAAGCCAATTGTCTACTGCTATTGATGAGGCTAGCTTTGATTTTTATGGTAAAACCTTAACTGGGGCTGTAAAACAAAGACCTAGTGACGAAAGAGCTTTGCAGGTAATCAATGGTAGAATAGGGGAAGCTCTAGGGAAATTGTATGTGGAGAAAAAATTTCCAGCTGAAGCCAAAGCTAAAGCTGAGAAAATGATCAAGAATATTTTTGTTGCCTTTGAAAACCGAATCAATAACCTTGCTTGGATGTCACCTGAGACTAAAGTAAGTGCAGTTGAAAAATTACACAAATCTAAAATCAAAATTGGATATCCTGATAAATGGAAAGACTATTCGGCTTTAGTGGTTAAAAGCCCTGAAGAAGGTGGGACTTATTTTGAAAATACAAAATTGATGTCGAAGTGGCGTTTTGACCAAGACCTAGAGGATTTGAATAAACCTGTAGACAAAACAAGATGGGGTATGTCGCCACAAACGGTGAATGCCTATTACAACCCATCGTACAACGAGATTGTGTTTCCAGCAGCTATTTTACAACCGCCTTTTTACAACTACCAAGCGGATGAAGCCGTGAATTATGGTGGAATAGGTGGTGTAATTGGTCATGAAATATCACACGGATTTGATGATTCAGGTTCTCGATACAATGCCGATGGTAATTTAGTAGATTGGTGGACTGCCGAAGATTCTAAACAATTTGCAGCCTTGACAGGTGCTTTGGCGGCTCAATACAGTGCTTTGGAGCCATTACCAGGTACTTTTGTAGATGGTAAGTTTACATTAGGAGAGAATATTGGTGATTTAGGTGGTGTAAGTGCTGCTTATGATGGTTTGCAATTGTACTTGAAAGAAAATGGAAATCCAGGGCTAATTGATGGGTATACGCCAGAGCAACGTTTCTTTATTTCTTGGTCAACTATTTGGCGTTCAAAAGCGCGTGATGAGGCAATTAAGAATCAAGTAAAAACGGATCCACATTCGCCTGGTGAGTACCGTGCTTATGTGCCGTTACAAAACATTGATTATTTCTACAAAGCATTCGATATTCAACCAAACGATGGCATGTACATCGCTCCAGAAAAAAGAGTAAGAATCTGGTAACAAGTAGATTTATATAGAAAACCCCAAGTGATGAGCTTGGGGTTTTTTGTTGGGTCGCTTTTGCGAAAGCAAAAAAAGGATACTTTATATTTTGTTAGCCAAGGCTTGCTTGCGTGTTTTTCTAATAGATCGATTGACCATAAATAAACCAAATAAGGTAATCGCGCCACCTATTGCAATGGCGATGGTTAGTGATTCACCAAAGAGTATTGCGCCAAGTAATACGGCAACAATTGGGTTTACATAAGCATAAATACTGCTAATTTCCGGTGGTAGTTCTTGTAGCATATAGATGTAAGCAATAAAGGAAATGATAGAACCTACAATTACTAAATAAGCAATTGCGTACCATGATGTCATGGGGATCGTATTCATGGTTACGGCCATGCCGGTGGTTTCGGTAATGGTCAAAAGCAACAGGCTAGAAATGAACATTTGCAATCCTAAACTAAAGTATGGGTTAAAAGTCGCTGCTTTCTTTTTGGTATACAAACTTCCAAAAGCCCAAGTAATCGTCGCAATTACAGATAGCATGATTCCAAAACGAAAATCAGCTTGTAAAAAGTCCGAAAGATGTTCGTAGAATATGACACATACCCCACTAAAAGCAATTACTAGTCCTAGAATAGCGAGTTTAGCGAGTTTTTCGCCTCTTAAAAAAGTGATGATTACAATCCATAACGGGAAAATAGCATTCAATATCGCACCCAATCCACTGCTGATGTATTTAACACCCCAAGTACTGAGGCCGTTGCTTAAAGCAAAATTTAAAACACTCAAAATCAAGATCGTTTTCCATTGTTTGCCTTTCGGCCAAGGCGCTTTTTTGAACATAAAATAGCTAATGTACAAGGCGCCACCTATAAATTGGCGAATGCCGGCCAGTTGTAAAGCAGGCATGTGGCGCACACCTTCTTTGGAAGCGATCCAAGTGGTTCCCCAACAAAAACACACAAAAGCCAAAGCTATAATGGGCATGCCAATGGTATTTACTTTATTCGAAAAGGAACTTTGTATTTTCTGTAGCATGCTATAATTGGGGTATTAAAAAGGTGTAATCTAGTTTTTTTATTAGTTTGTCGCTCAAAATCGTTTTGCCAACGGATGGTTTTTCAATTTCAAACGTAGGCGGAACTAGGTTGTATGCGATCGCTTTTTGCGTATAATATTCGGCTCTAGTAGGGTGATAAGGTGTTACTGCATTAAAAGTGTCGCCCCAGTTTGCTGTTGCAATAATTTGTAAGATGATCGCAATGCAATCATCTTGGTGAATCAAGTTAATGGGGGCATCGGGATTAGCAACATTTTCTTTTCCTGCTAGAAAACGCGCTGGTTGACGATCAGCTCCTATCAATCCGCCAAAACGCAGGATGGTAGTTTTAAACTTTTTGTTTGCTAGTAATAATTGCTCTATCGCAAGCAACTGTTTCCCACTTTCGGTAACTGGAATGGGTGCTGTGTTTTCGTCTACAGTAGCATTGGCTTCGCCATAAACGGCTGTTGAACTCACAAATAAAAGCTGTTGTATCGAGGATTGCTCCAAGAATGGCAGCAGGTTTTCTATTTTTTTGACAAAGGAATTTTGATTTGCATCTGAATAATCTTTGTTTTTGCCTCTTAATTTCGGCGGAATAGCGATGATCAAGGTTTCACTACCTTCAAAAAATGCCGAAATATTTTCAGGAGCTTGTTCGCTTTCTAATGCAACTAAGTAAGGCGTGATATCGGCAGCTGCTAAAACAGTAAGCTTTTCAGCCGAAGTTGTTGATCCTTTTATTTTGAAATCTTTTTGTAGTAAGGCTTTCGCCAAAGGTAGTCCGAGCCAACCACAACCTAAAATGCTAATTTGTTTCATTGTAAACGTAAATAGAGTTTACAAAAATACTATAAATCCGAAGCATTTTGGTTACAACCTAGGCCCCTTTTTTGAAATAAAAAACCGCAAGGACGCTATGTGTAAATAGCGAGTTTGCGGCAACTTATAATTGTTGTGTTTGATTCAAAGCTTTTTTAGCCTTCAAAAAAAGAAAAGCTTAGTCGATGCTTAAACTGTCTTTTGGTTTTAAAATAGGCTTGTTGTATGTTGTTCCGGGGGGTGGTTTCGGCTGCCGGAAGCACCGCAACCTTTGGTGTTGGTTTGATTTTTTCTTTAATGATGATGGCATCATTGAGTATAAACGGTGTTGGCATCATCCATGAAGCTCTGGGAGTCATGTTAAATAGTGGATTTGTCATAAGGTCAAACGAACTTTCTAAAAGATGCATATCAAATGCAGCGGACTGGCTAATATTAAATTGCAATTCTAGCGGTTCGTTATTGACCACATAATAGCTAAGTACTTTTTTTCCTTTGCGTTTCAGTATGCTACCTGATTGTTCGAGTTGAACGACTCCATTGGCTTTGAAATCATGGAAGTCAATAGTCTCATTGGCAAATATATCATAACGGTTGACTTTGCGATTCGGGCTGATTTTTATTTTTAAATAGCGTTGATTTCCGCCCAAACTGTCTGTTATGAACTGAATCGTAGGTTTGATTAACGATTTATCAGGAGCGTCAGTGGCAAATGTAAATGCCGAACCATATTTGCTAAACAAAGGATCATTTTTGTACAAGGAAGCGACTTTCGGGTTATCGCCCAAATAAGATTTTGTCCAGTCGTCTAGATTGGTGTCGTAGGTGATCCATTGCGCTTTTTTCGTGTCGGCATCATAAAAATACACTAAGCTATTCGACTTGGCTTTTCCTTTTTCATAACCGGATTCGTAATGCGCTTTTGCAAAAAATCCAAGAGAAAGTATTAAAAAAGCCAGCGCCCATTTAGCTTTCTTTTCGAAAGTGCCAAAAATTGGCAATAGCAAGACAAAAGTAAGCACTGTTAATATGGCGCTGCCAAATAATACTTTTAAACCCAAACCTATAGGAAACATTTGTATAAAAGGCGCGATGATTAACAAAGCGGGAATGCTAAAAAGTAAATTGAGAATGACACTTGAGCGTTGCGTAACAACATAAAAGCCAAAGATAAAAATAGCAAAGTATATTGGTATAATTAAAAATCCTGCACCTTCTAGTTTCAAGGCGATAACTGCATTTATGGCCAGCCATAAAAACAAGGGGGCAACATAGTAGTTCATCCTTGTTTTTTTAATGCAGTTGTTTTGATAAAAGGTAAAACAAATAGCAATGGTTAATAATACAAATGCGGCTATGTAAGCATGACCATTATAGGTAAACCCATTCAGTAGGTCATTGTATTGTGGGTAAGCTAGTAAAAGTCCTTTCCATCCAAAGTAGGTGATTCCTCCAGCACTGATAATCGTGCCTAAAAGCGGTAAGAACCCTTTCATTATCTGTGAAAAAGATAGAATTCTTTTGGCTTTTCCTATGAAAATAAAAAACACAAAAAGTGCTAATGCTCCATATAGCATAGGTAATACCCAGCTAAAAGGGTAGTGAATAAAGCCGTAAGGAATGCTAAAGTAAACCTGGTCATCGTTGACTTGTTGGCTGTCTAAATTGGTGTTTGCAAAATAATGCAATAATGGCATTAAATAACTCCCTTGATGAGCCAAGGTGTTTTGGTCTAAATGATTGCTGTCATCTTGAGCGGTGTGGTAATTGTAATGATCGTCGATAAAGGCAAAATTAAATCCTTGAATTTCCCCTTTTTCTCTAAAAACGGTTAGATCAGTGTCGTTTGGAAGCATTTTATAAATACTATACATCAAGGAGTTGCTTACAGGCATAGGTACACCGGCTGCTGCAAATGCATTTACTAAGCCGGCGTTTCCATGCGTAGTTTCCATTAACATATAGCTGGGTCCTGATGAACCTCTGGCTTCAAAGTTCAAGGCGAGTCCGATCTCCTTCGCCCATTGGTGTTGAGTTACAAATAAGGCAGCTCCGTTTAAACCTAATTCCTCGGCATCCGAAAATAGAATAACAATATCGTTTTTATGAGCTGTTTTGGCGTGTAAAAAAGCACGTACACTTTCTAGAATAGTAGCTACTCCTGATCCCGCATCACTTGCTCCCGTGCTAGAAGAGTGTGGTGCGCTGTCATAATGTGTGAGCAGTAGTAAGGCTTTGCTGTTGTCACTTCCTTTGATTCGTGCTAATATGTTTTTGGATTTAACTAAGTTTCCCCAATCGGTCAGTGTGTATCCTTCTTGAACAGATGTTTGAAGTCCTAGTTTGCGTAGTTCTTGCTGTAAATAGAGTGCAACTTGTTCATGGTTTTTGGACCCTACATAATGCGGTTGCTTTGAAATTGCTTCCACATGAGCAAAAGCTCTTTTGGTAGAAAATTCAGAAAGCGGTTGCGTGCTGTCTGCTGTCCATTGTGGCATCATTGTAAAGAAAAGGACGCATAGGGTAAACAGGATAAATACAATGGATAATAGGGAGGTTAAACCTTTTTTCATATTTCGAATGTGTAAGCTGTGGTATTTAAATGTCTTTTTTGACTAACATGTAGTAGTCATTATCCAAGAGCATATAGCCTTGATCGTACAAAAAGTAATAGGTGTTACCGCTTTTTGTGTGCAATATATTGGTGATGAAATCAAAATCAAAACCCTTACTAAGTAACTTAGCTCGGGTTGTTTTTGATTTTCCATCTGGATTAAGTTCTAATAGAATGCGGTAATTTTTACGCAGTTTATTATTAACGTTGCGCATGAAATTATTATTGTCTTTGTTGATCTTGTTGTTGTACGCATTACGACAACCATCGCTACAGAATTTTTTGTCCTCGCGACCCACAATTTTCTCACTACATTCTAGACAGTTTTTCATGATTTATTTTTTTGTCAAACTATAGAGATCGTGTCTTCTGTCTTTGAGGATTTTCACGCTTCCGTGTTCGTGTAATTCTCTTAAAAGATTAATGTCAACATCAACTATTAAAGTCATCTCTGTATTAGGTGTCGCTTCGGCTTTGATTCCGTTACTAGGAAAAGCAAAATCTGAGGGTGTAAATACAGCTGCCTGTGCGTACTGAATGTCCATGTTGTTTACTTTTGGTAGATTCCCTACACAGCCTGCAATGGCTACATAACATTCGTTTTCAATCGCTCTTGCTTGTGCACAATGTTTGACACGTGTGTAACCGTTTTGAGTATCGGTAAGGAAAGGAACAAATAAAATATTCATACCTTCGTCTGCCATTAATCTTGAAAGCTCTGGGAACTCGACATCGTAACAAATTACAATTCCTATTTTTCCACAATCCGTGTCAAATGTTTGAATAACATCGCCTCCAGTAATTCCCCAATGGAAAACTTCATTAGGAGTAATATGGATCTTGCGATACATTTCATTAGTCCCATCACGTTTGCATAAAAAACCAACATTGTAAACATGTTCATTTTCGATAAAAGGCATACTACCGGTAATAATATTGATGTTATACGAAATTGCAAATTCTTGAAATTTCAATTTTACTGCTTCGGTATGTCGTGCTAGTTCGCGAATCGCTTCTGCTTCTGATAAATGATTGTAATCAGCCATCAACGGAGCGGTAAAAAACTCAGGAAATAATGCAAAATCACTTCCGTAACCCGAAACGGTGTCAATGAAAAATTCCGCTTGATCAAATAACGCTTCGAGATTAGCTAGTGAGCGCATTTGCCATTGGATTAATCCCAATCGAACCACGCTTTTGGTAGTGTTTATTAATTTGGGGCTGTCATCATAGTAAATGTTGTTCCATTCAAGAAGAACAGCATATTCAAGAGACTCTGTGTCTCCTACTAAATAGTTTTGAAGCACACGTACCTCATGGAAGTCGTTACTCAATTGAAAAGACAAAACGGGATCGTAGATCTCTTTTTTCTTTACTTTTTCTATGTAAACTTTAGGTGTGATTTCGTCTTTGTATTTTCCGTAGCTAGGTATTCTACCAGCAAAGATGATTGATTTTAGGTTTAATTGTTCGCACAATTCTTTTCTCACGTCGTATAAACGACGCCCTAAACGCAATCCGCGGTATTTTGGGTTAATAAAAACATCGATTCCGTACACTACTTCTCCGGCTGGATTGTGTGTTGAGAATTCAAAGTTTCCAGTTATTTCTTTGTATGTTTTGGTTTTAAACGCAAAGTCTTCGGTTACTAAAATGGATAAAGCCGAGCCAACCACAATACCGTCAACAACAATAACCAATTGTCCTGCGGGAAATTTATTTAGTAATACTTCTAATTGTTCTTCTTTCCAAAACGATTCAGCCATTTCTGGATAGGACTCAATCATTGATTTTTTTAATTCTTTGTAATCTTCTATTTTTAAATTTCTTAATTCAATAGACTGTATTGTGCTTGGCATATGTGTTTAATTTTTAACAAATATACGAAAAATATTATCCGTTTACAAACGTTTACAAATATTTACAACCGAAAGTAATTGAATACTAACCGAATAAGTTTGGGGTACTGTTTCATCTTTGCACTGTCGAATCAAACAAGGCTCGGCGCAGACTTTATACATAACGATAACTATTAAATTTTACACGCCATGAATGCATTAAGAAACAAAGTACAATTGATTGGACATTTAGGAAACGATCCAGAAATCAAAAACCTTGAAGGAGGAAAAAAATTAGCTCTTTTTACCTTAGCGACTAATGAGTCGTATAAAAACGACAAAGGTGAAAAAGTAGAAGAAACCCAATGGCATCGAGTAAAAGCATGGGGAAAGACTGCTGAAATTATCGAAAAGTATGTAACCAAAGGAAAAGAGATTGCTATCGAAGGAAAATTAACTCACAGGAGTTACGATGACAAGAATGGAGAAAAACGCTATGTTACCGAAGTAGTCGCCTCTGAGTTGCTGTTGCTAGGGAAGTAACGCGTAGCATTATGAAGTAGAAAAAAACCATTCGTTGATGCGAATGGTTTTTTTGTGGGTATCATTTTTACTCTTTTTATTGATTCATAAGGTCTTGAAAGCAATCGATAAATTGGCCTAAATGCAAGCCGTCAATTAAGCCATGATGCACATGAACCGACATCGACATGGTTTTCTTACCGTTTTCGTTGGTGGTCATTTTTCCAAAAGAAACTTTCGGGCAACTATCCGGAAAGCTATAACTTCGGGCATGTGACAATGAAGTGAAGTTAACCCAAGGAATGGCCGAAAAATGAATAACGTCATCTGTTTCAAAGGAACGGGTAAATAGACCCGGGGTTTGTTGAACCCTTGCTATTTCTGTCAAAGCGTTTTCTTTGAAAACAGCAAAGTCAGGACTGTATTCGATTAGTGAAAAGCCAAAAGAATCATCGTCGCGACCAATGGTGGCCGATGCGTTAATTTGGTCGTAAATTAGTATTTGATCGTCTAAAATTCGGTATTTAAATGGGGTGATGGTGTTTATGGCTACAACCGTTTTATGCAGGTAGTAGATAAAAAAAGAAGCGTCTAAGTCCTTAGCTGTTTGGTAGGCTTTGGCGCAGTCGATTTCAACTGTTGCGCCAAAGAATGGTTCTTCAAATTTTCTAAAAAAATGAAAATGTTCTTTTCGAGGCCAATTTTCAATGTCTAAAAATGTTTTCAAAATAAGCTTTTTTATTTTTCAAAAATACATTTTATTAATCGGACGGCAGAAATATTGGAACAAAAAAAAGCCCTAAAAGGATTTCCTTTTAGGGCTTTTTGAATTATGTAGTAGAAATTATTTTACTGTGTAAGTAACTTTTCTAACTAATCTTCTAGCAGATTCTGAGTTTACATCAACTGAGTTATCTTCACCAGCAGCGATCACGTTCAATCTTGAAGCAGCGATGTTAGCTTTAACTAATACGTCTTTTACAGTGTTAGCTCTTTTGTTAGATAATGCGTTGTTGAATGATGTACCACCAATTTCGTCAGCATGACCAGTAATGTCAATTGAAGCAGATGGGTTTTTTCTTAAGTAAGTTAAGATGAAATCAATTCCTTCAGCTGAAACTTCAGTTGGAGTAGATTTGTTGAAATCAAAGTAAGTAGCGATGTAACCACCGTTAATTAAACCTGTGATTAATTCGTTGTTTCCTAATACAGGAGATTTGTCAGCTGGGTTACCGTAGTTTTTAACGATATAGCTTTCAACATCATCAGGAACATTATTATTGTTAGCGTCAACTGATTTACCTTTAGTGTTAACCAAAGCATTTGCAGCAGAGTTAGGCTCTTGATCTAAATAATCAGCAACACCGTCATTGTCAGTATCAACCATTTTAGTTTCAATTGCAGCTACTCTAGATTCGATACCGTCTAAACGATTTCCATCAGAAACCCAGTCAGCATGTTTTTCGTTTTTACCTAAGTAAACAGTTACACCTACAGTTCCGTTAAAAAGGATTCCAGAGAAACCTCTTCCACCTGCAGCGCTTGCAGCATCAAAACTCATGTTTTGAGATGCGTTAAGGATAGTTGTGAAATCACCTGTTAAAGCAATTCTGTTTGTTAATTTGATTTGACCAGTAATACCAGCCATGAAGTTACCAATTTTGTCTTTAGCAGCAGAGTTTTGATCCTCTAATTGAGCTAATCCAAAACCAGCGTGTCCTAATAAACCAATAGTGTTTGTGAAAGATTCAAAGTTCATGATTCTTCCTAAGTTTGCAACTCCTTGTAAATCTACTCTGTAGTATCTTGTATCAAATGGAGCGCTTCCGCTTTTTTCAGTAAAACTGTTGTAACCAAAGTCAGCTTTTACCCCAAACTTATTGTTGAACATGTATCTTACTCCTAGGTCAGCAACAAAAGGACTTGGTGTAGCTGTAGCGTAACCAGCAGTCATTGGACGTTGTGTTTTATTCAAACCACCTGCTAATTCAACAGACCATTTGTTATAATCATTTTTTACGCTCGGTGCATTCTCTGTTTGAGCACTCATTGTTGTAATTGCAGATGCAAAAACAAAACTAAGTATTAATTTTTTCATTTTATTTTTTATTTAAATTCTACGCAAAAATACGATATAATGTTTAATAAGAAATTTCAAACGGTCAATTAGGTGAAAAATCATTTTTATTCTTAATAATTAATGTTTTTTTTATGACATCAATAATTTTAATGGTAATATTTTGAGGAATTTTGTGCTTAGGTGTTAATTTTTTGACCCTGATATTTAATTTTTTGGAAGAATATATTATTTTTTTTGTCTAAATTGTGTTTAAAACATCAGATATTTTAAAATGAGACCTAAAATTAGGGTGTTCTACCTTGTGATCTATTTTTTCGTGCGCCCAAGTAGTGTGAAATGGAATATGAACTGCGTGACCTCCAATCGCTAATACCGGTAAAACATCCGACTTAAGGGAATTGCCAATCATGAAGAATTCGGATGGTTTGATGTCTAAGCGTTTGATTAAATCAAGATAGTCGATTTCTTGCTTGTCTGACATGACTTCGATGTGATGAAAATACTTTCCTAAACCCGATTTGTGTAGCTTTCTACGTTGGTCTAGTAAATCTCCTTTTGTTGCAACAACTAATTTGTATTTACCATATAAGGCCTCTAGTGTTTGTTCGACTCCTTCGAGTAATTCAATTGGCTTTTCGGCCAACTCTTTTCCGAATTGAATTATTTTACTGATTGCTTCTACCGGAATGGTATTATTTGAAATAACCATAGCTGCTTCAATCATCGAAAGAATATAGCCTTTTATTCCGTAGCCATAAGTGGGTAAGTTATTGATTTGCGTTTTGAAAAGCTCTTGAGAGATGCTTTGCTTAGAATGATAATCACTCATTAGCGCACAGAATTTTTCTTCTGCTTCCGCAAAATAGGTTTCGTTGACAAATAAAGTATCGTCGGCATCAAAGGCTATTATTTTAAAATCGGTCATGTTTTTTGTTTTTAAAGAAACGCAGTTGTGGTTTTTTAGGGATGAACAAAGGCTCTTTTATAATGGTGTTATGTTGTCGGTTTTTGGGTAATAATGTTTTTTGTGTAAAAAGTGATTCGTATTCCTAATAATAATATCATTCCACCTATAACCATATTGAATGTTATTTTTTCATCTAGAAATACCCAGGCGAGAAGTGCGGTGATTACTGCTTGAGCGAGTAAGCTTAGTGAAACTCTGGTAGGGCGCATATGCTGCGTAGCATAACTAATGGATAACCATGCCATCAATTGGCAAACTACTGCTTGAAGTAATAATACAAACCAACCCATATCACTAAATCCTGAAAAGGGTTCATTCATTAGTAAACAAGCTATTGCTAAGTAGATTGATGATGCCAGTAAACTAATCATCATAAACGAAAGTACATCAATATGTGTCAATGCTTTTTTACTGACCAATAAATAAATCGAGTAAAATAGACCAGATAAGACGGCTAGTATAAAAGCATGGTCAAAGTTGAGTTCTAGGAAAAATTCGAAACCTACTAATAAGATCATTCCAAGTAAAGCAACGATCGTTCCGATCCAAAAATTAGTAGCGGGTTTAATTTTTAAAAACACATAAGAGATTACTCCCACCCACAACGGAGACAAATTAGTCAATAACGATGCTTGCGTAGCACTTGATTCTTGAATGGCAATATTCCAAACCGCAACATCTGAGGCAAATAATACCCCACATATAATGGCTAATAAAATGTATTTCTTTTGAGGGAGCTTAAACTTTTTAGTGATAAGCATATAAGGTAGCAGCAATGAGAAAGCGATTGCCATTCTATAAAACGCGGATATTAATCCCGGTGTAAGTCTCAGTTTTACTAAAATGGGAAAGATCGAAATACACAGTATCCCGAAAGCGAGTGCTAATCTTGGTTTTGTATTGGTCATTGCTTTTTGCTGTTCTCTATTATATACACGAATTTCACTAATTTACACAAATAAATTAGTGCAAATTAGTGAAATTCGTGCTGGTATATTTTTATTTTTTTTTAATTTATCGTTTCACCATTGGCAACACCGTCAGAACCTGTACTGAGTGAAGTCGAAGTGTCTGGATTAATAAAAACTAATTTCCCTTCGGCATTTGTAAACATCAAGATCATTCCCTGACTTTCTACACCGCGTAGTGCTCTAGGCGCTAGGTTTACTAATACAGTTACTCGCTTTCCTATGATGTCTTCCGGTTTAAAGCTCTCAGCAATTCCCGAAACTATCGTACGAACATCAATACCAGTGTCTACTTTTAGCACTAGTAATTTATTTGCTTTAGACATTTTTTCGGCCTCGATAATGGTTCCAACTCGCAAATCCATTTTGGCAAAGTCATCAAATTGAATCGCTTCTTTTTGCGGTTCAGCTTTTTTGTTTTCGGCGATATTAGCCGTTTTAGTTGCTTCCAATTTGTCAATTTGTTTCTGAATTTCTTCGTCTTCTATTTTTGCAAACAATAGTTCAGCTTCTCCTATTTGGTGACCCGCAACCAATAAATCTGAAGTTTCTGAAATGCTGTTCCAGTTCAACGGACTTTCGATTTTTAATATTCTCGATAATTTAGTTGCTGTAAAAGGTAAGAAAGGTTCGCAAAGTGCACTCAACGCGGCCGCAATTTGCAAAGCTACATACATTTGTGTTTGTACACGCTCTGGATTGTCTTTGATCACTTTCCAAGGCTCTTCATCGGCTAAATATTTATTTCCTAAACGCGCTACGTTCATCAATTCTCCTAACGCTTCTCTAAAACGGTAACGCTCCACAGAACTCGAAATTACAGCTGGATATGCTTTCAACTCTGTTAAAGTCGCTTCATCTACTTCTGATAATTCGTTTGGCGCAGGAACAATCCCGTTGTAATATTTATTAGTTAAAACTACCACGCGGTTAATGAAATTCCCGTAAATAGCTACTAATTCATTGTTATTTCTAGCTTGAAAATCTTTCCAAGTAAAGTCGTTGTCTTTTGTTTCGGGTGCGTTTGAGGTCAATGCATAGCGCAATACATCCTGCTGTCCTGGAAATTCTTCCAAATATTCGTGCAGCCAAACCGCCCAGTTTTTAGAAGTCGATAATTTATTTCCTTCTAAGTTTAAGAACTCATTTGCAGGCACGTTGTCTGGCAAAATGTAACTTCCTTCGGCTTTCAACATCGCCGGGAAAATTACACAGTGAAAAACAATATTGTCCTTGCCAATAAAGTGAACTAGCTTGGTATCTTGATCTTTCCAGTACGGTTCCCATTCTTTTCCTTCGCGTAAAGCCCATTCCTTAGTAGCTGAGATGTATCCAATAGGAGCGTCAAACCAAACATATAGTTTTTTTCCTTCGGCACCAGTCACAGGAACATCAATTCCCCAATCCAAGTCACGCGTAACCGCACGAGGTTCTAATCCGCCATCAATCCACGATTTTACTTGTCCGTAAACATTAGGTTTCCAGTCATTTTTATGTCCAACTAAGATCCATTCTTTCAAGAAATCTTCATAACGATCCAAAGGTAAAAACCAGTGTTTCGTTGATTTCATAATTGGAGTTTCACCAGTTATAGTCGATTTTGGGTTTATTAAATCTGTCGCATTCAAAGTAGATCCACATTTCTCACATTGATCACCATACGCTTCTTCGTTGCCACATTTAGGGCAAGTTCCTGTTACAAAACGGTCTGCCAAAAACTGATCTGCCTTTGCGTCATACAATTGTTCCGTTACTTGTTCTATAAAATCACCATTATCGTACAATTTTTTAAAAAAATCTTGAGCCGTATCATGATGAATTTTAGCCGAAGTTCTCGAGTAATTATCAAATGAGATTCCAAAATCAATAAATGATTTGCGAATAATACCATCGTATTTATCAATTACCTCTTGCGGACTAATTCCTTCTTTCTTGGCTTTCATCGAAATAGCCACACCGTGCTCGTCGCTTCCGCAAACAAACAAAACGTCTCTACCTTGCAATCTCAAGTAACGAGAATAAATATCGGATGGCACGTAAACACCCGCTAAATGGCCAATGTGAATGGGTCCGTTTGTATAAGGCAATGCCGCAGTAATCGTATATCTTTTTGGATTCTGTATCATGATTCAATTTTATTGGGTGCAAAAATAAGATATTTTATGATAGGACGTAGGGACAAGTCGCGACTTGTCCGTACTTGTGTGAAAAAAAATGTGATTTTTCAAATTATAATGATCGAGCTCCATATTAGAAATAAGATTTTTTATCGTAGGGTTGGGGGGGCAAGTCGCGACTTGTCCGTACGTAAATTATTCTTTTAGGTGAGAATGTTGATATATGTCAAAAATATATCTAGGTTCTAAAAATCAAATATTTAGTAGTTTTTTTTGTCAAATTCGCATTAATACTAAAATAAATTTTAATAGTAATTAATTAATATTATATTTGGTTCACCAATTTGGTTCACCAATTTATTGACGTACTAAAAAACCTCAAATTGGAATTAGCCATTTACGCTAAATCTAATGGCCGGAACAATAGCTTTTGCGCTTTGTGATCTGTTAAATTGATAATAGTTTAAAAAGATAAATCGAATATGAATAATGTAATCTTTATAATGGGTGTATCTGGCTGCGGAAAGAGCACGGTTGGACAATTGCTGTCTAAAAGGTTAAAAGTTACTTTTTTTGATGGTGATGATTTTCATCCGCAATCCAATGTTGACAAAATGAGTAATGGCGTGCCACTGAATGATGAAGACCGCTACGGCTGGTTGGTTACACTCAATAAATTGGCCAAAGAAACTCTAGAAAGTAACAGTTGTGTTATTGTTTGTTCGGCTTTAAAACAATCCTACAGAGACATTTTAAGTACTGATATTCAAAATCAAACAAAATGGATTCATTTGGCTGGAAGTTTTGACCAAATTTTAGATCGAATAAATAAAAGAGAGAACCATTATATGCAATCTGATTTATTGCAATCACAGTTTGATATTTTAGAAGAACCCTTAAATGCACTGGAAATTAAGATTGATTTAAAACCCGAAGATATTGTTGAAATAATAGCCAAGAAAATGGAAATGAAATCAGAATTTGGATTATTTGGATTGGGAGTAATGGGAAAGAGTTTGAGTAGAAACTTAGCTCAAAAAGGATTCAATATTTCTATATTTAATAGAGAAGTGGCTGGGGTCGAGGAATCAGTTGCTGCCAATTTCAAGAACGATCATGAGGAATTACAAACGGCAAAAGCTTTTTCTGATTTAGAAGCCTTTGCAAATTCCTTGCAAACCCCTAGAAGAATCATGCTTATGGTCAATGCAGGAAAAACTACTGATAGCGTTATTGCCGATTTGGTTCCGTTTTTAACTGATGGCGATATCTTGATTGATGGCGGAAACTCCAATTATTTAGACACAAAAGAACGTCACGATCTATTAAAAAATAAAAACATCCATTTTATTGGTGTTGGTGTTTCTGGTGGTGAAGAAGGCGCACTAAAAGGACCTTCGATTATGCCTGGTGGAAACAAAGAAATTTACAATTTGGTTCAACCTTATTTAGAAAAAATCGCAGCCAAAGATGCGAACGGCTTGCCTTGTTGTACCTATATAGGTGAAGAAGGTAGTGGTCATTTTGTAAAAATGGTTCATAATGGTGTAGAGTATGTAGAAATGCAATTGTTGGCCGAGGTCTACAGTATTTTTCATCGAATGGGAACTGCTCCTGATAAAATTGCCGACATTTTAGCATCTTGGCAACCTACAGCGAATAGTTATTTACTAGAAATCACGATTGCTATTCTTCGAAAAAAAGAAGGAGACGATTGGTTAGTCAATAAAATTGTCGACAAAGCAGGAAATAAGGGAACTGGAAACTGGGCAACCATTGCCACGGCCCAACTAGGAGTGCCAAGCAGTATGATTGCGACTGCATTATTTGCCCGTTTTAACTCGTTTTATAAAGAAGACCGAATTCAAGCAAGCATCAATTTTACTACTGAAAATCAGGAATTGGTTGTAGACCATCAAAAAGTTTTAGAAGCCTATCAGTTTGCTAGAATTGTAAATCATTATCAAGGATTTAAATTAATTGCTGATGCTGGGAAAGCGTATAAGTGGAATTTAAACTTAAGTGAAATAGCTAGAATCTGGACAAATGGCTGCATCATTCGATCGGACTTTATGGTGGAACTCATTGGGGTTTTAAAGGAAGAGGATGCTATTTTGAAACATAAAACCATTATTGATCAGGTCAAATTATTGAAACCATCGATAAACACAGTAGTTGCAAATTGTGTTTTAAATGAATTAGCAGCTCCCTGTTTGAGTGACGCTGTTAATTTTTTCAATGGATATACAACCGCAAATTCACCAGCAAATATCATACAAGCCCAACGCGATTATTTTGGCGCACATACCTATCAACGAACAGATGATGAGTCAGGAACATTTCATCATACGAATTGGTAACATTATTTTTAATTGAATTGTACCAAAAAGGTGCGCATTAAACACAACAGATTAATATGAAAAATTTACTTAGTCGTTTTTTAATAGCAATAGTCATTATCGTAGGGATGACTTCATGGAAAGCAAACAATAAGGAGTCTGATATTTTAGTTAAAAACGCTGCTGAATTTAACAAAGCCGTTGCCAACGCGAAACCAGGAGCTGTTATTGTACTAGCGAATGGCGTTTGGAAAAATACCGAACTTCTATTTGAAGGAAAAGGTACGGCGGCACAACCGATCACTTTAACGGTAGAAGAAGCTGGGAAAGTTACTTTGGAAGGTCGTTCCAATCTTCAAATTGCGGGAGAATATTTAATTGTAAAAGGTTTGGTTTTTAAAAACGGATACACACCATCCAACGAGGTGATTTCTTTTCGAAAAAATAAAAAGGAACTAGCTAATAATTGCCGTTTAACGGAGTGTGTAATCGATAATTATAACAATCCAGAACGCCAGTTGCAAGATTATTGGGTTGCTATTTATGGAAAAAACAATCGAATAGATCACAATCATATTGAAGGTAAAAAGAATTTAGGAGTAACCATGATTGTTGGTTTGGATACCAAAGGAAGTATCGAAAACAATCATAAAATAGACCACAACTATTTTGGGCCACGACCTACTTATGGAAATAATGGGGGCGAAACCTTAAGAATCGGTACAAGTCATAATGCATTGGAAAATTCTAAAACGGTGGTGGAGTCTAATTATTTTGACAGATGTGATGGTGAACATGAAATTATCTCCAATAAATCCTGTCAGAACACCTATAAATACAATATGTTTTTTGAATGTACAGGAACTTTAACCATCCGTCATGGTAATGAAACTTTGGTTGATGGTAATGTGTTTATTGGAAATGGTTTGGCAAGTACCGGTGGTGTTCGCGTAATCAATGAAGCGCAAACGGTCATCAATAATTACCATATAGGATTGGCGGGTTACCGATTTAGAGGTGCTTTTGTCATGATGAATGGGGTTCCAAATTCGCCACCAAATCGTTATGTGCCAGTGATAAAAGCGAAAGTAAACAACAATACTTTTGTTAATTGCGACTATATTCAGCTGTGTGCCGGTAGCGATGCCGAAAGAAGTATGCCGCCAAAAAACTCTGAAATGTCAGGGAATATATTTTACAATGATGTGCAGAAAGATATTTTTACGGCCTATGATGATATTAGCGGTATCACTTTTAAAGATAATATTTTAAGTAAAAACACCTCCACTACTTTCAAAAACGGTTTCACAACGGCCGACATGAAATTGGTAAAAAACAAGCAGGGGTTTTTAATTCCTGTTTCGAATAAAATTAAAACTAAAATCGAAATTAGTGCTCTTATTGCCACTAAAGACAATACGGGAACTACTTGGTACGCTAAAGCAGATAAAACCATCGCTTTAAATTCGGGAAAAACCATTGTTGCAAAACCAGGAATCAACACGGTATTTGATGCTGCTACAAATTCTCAGCCGGGTGATATTATTGAACTTCAATCGGGTGGGGAATATGTGTTTACCAAAGTGGTTGAGATCAAACATCCATTGACTTTTAAAACTTCGGGAGCAGAAAAAGCAACTATTTTATTCGAAAGAATGATGGCTTTCGAAATTCAAAATGGCGGAAGTATGTCCTTAGATAATTTAAAATTTGATGGAGCGAGTTCGCCAGATTATGCTGCAAATTCAGTGATTACTACCAGCAAGAATTCGATGATCGAAAACTATAAGTTGTTTATCGATAAATGTGTTTTCGAAAATTTGATCGTAAATCATTCTTTTGATGTGCTACGAGTGGCTAAGGGAACCTTTGCCGATACAATTAGTATTCAGAATTCAAAATTCAAGAATATTACTGGTCACATCGCCGCATTAGATACCGAAACCGATGATATTGGAGCTTATAATGTGGAGCATTTTATAATGAAAAACAATATCCTGAAAGACGTACAAGGTAGTGCTATACGAATTTACAGAGGAGGAACAGACGAAAGTACTTTTGGTCCTTTCTTAGATGTGGATCACAATGTTTTAGACCATGTAGGTTTTGGAACTAGAAATAAATATGGAGCGGCCATTTCTTTATACGGAGTCCAAGTTATTGCTATTGAAAATAATATTTTTAATAAAACCAAGCCGGTAAATATGCATTTAGTAGTAGGAGAGCCAGTAGTTAACATTCTAAATAATGATTTCTACGAGTCCGGTAAACTTGAAGTTACGGGAGATCAAAAATACACTGTAGAAAATCTTTGGGAATTGAAACCTTCATATGATAGTGAAACTTTTAAGTTATTGGATGATTCGCCACTAAAAGGCAAAGGAACTGATAAACTAGACTTAGGAATTATAGATCAAAAAAGCACTAAATAACTAAGTGATTTAGAAATAGCCAATTCATTAAAATAAAGCAGTTACCCAATGATTTTGTCGCTTCAATTTAATACTATTTTGTAGAATATGAACTTAGATATCCTTTCGAAAAACGAAAATTTAGAAATAACTGCGCGTGTTAATACCATCATTAGTCAAATCAATGAATTAATAAACAAGAAAAATTTACAACCAGGTGATCGATTGCCACCGGAGCGAGAATTAGCCGAGAAATTTGGAGTAAGCAGAAGAAGTATTCATACGGCCATTTTGAAATTAGAATCCTATGGAATCTTACAATCACTGCCTCAAAGCGGGACTTTTATTCCCAATATTGGTAGCATTGCTATGAACGGAATGATTGAAGATATTTTAAATCTTGGAGTACCCAGTTTTAAATCTTTAGTTGAAACTAGAATTGTATTAGAATTAAAAGCGGTGAAGTCGGCGGCAAAAAAACGCACAAACGAAGGCTTAGCAAATATTAAAAAAGCCTTGGATGCACATGAAAAAAAGATACTGTCTGGTGAAGATGCCGTGTAGGAAGATTTATTATTTCATTTGGCTATAGCCAAAGCCAGTGATAATATTACCATGAACCAAATTATGATTGCCATCACACCGCAAATTATTGTAGATTTTAAGAAGTACCATGTAGAATACAACCAGCTAGATGATTTGAGAATCAAGGAGCACACAGAAATCTACGAAGCCATTCGGGATCAAAATCCAAAATTGGCCAAAAAAAGAATGAAAGAACATTTCAAGTTACTATACGAGTACTGCGACATTAGTTAGCATTAAAAAGGAAGTCGAAATAATTAATGACTACGTAATCCCAATTCATCTTTAGAAACAGCTGTATAAAGTCTTCGCTTTTTTGTCAGGTTGAGCGAGTCGAAACCCTTCAATTCTAGAAAATAGTAAATTAAAAACATCTCGACTGCGCTCGATTTGACAACCTAATGTAAGCAGTGTTTTTAATGCTAAAATGATTAGGAATAAACCGAAAATTATCAAATAATAGAAATAAAATCATGAATAACAATACAAAATTAACCGGAAAAAATATCCTCATCACTGCTGGTGCGCAGGGTATCGGTGAAACAATAACGAGACACTTTATAGATAGCGGTGCCAATGTTGCCATACATTATTTTTCTAGTGCAGCGACCGCAAACGAATTGGTGGAATATGCAAGTAGCAAAGGGCAAAAAGCCTTGGCAATAGCAGGTGATTTAACCCAAGAAGCCGATGCAAATGAATTAATTGAAAAAACAGTAAATGCTTTAGGAAGTCTAGATGTCCTAATTAACAATGCAGGTTCGCTAGTTGCCCGAAAAATGCTGAACGAAATGGAAATAGAGTTCTGGCATAAAGTCATGGATATCAACCTTACGTCCATGATGTTGGTCACACGTGCGGCAGCGCCTTATCTCGCCAAAAACAGCAATAGCAGTATTGTGAATCTGGCGTCACTTGCAGGGCGTAAAGGCGGTCATCCGGGCTCACTGGTATATTCAACAAGCAAAGGAGCGATTTTAACTTTTACAAGAGCACTTGCATCAGAATTAGGACCTCAAGGCACTCGTGTGAATGCTGTTGCTCCAGGACTTATTCTGGGTACTTCTTTTCATAATACACATACAACGGCAGAGTCCGCAGCTGCTACAGTCGCAGGCATTCCTATCCAGCGAGCAGGTAATGCTGATGATGTAGCGCGAGCAGTTGTATACCTAGCGTCCGAGTATGACGGTTTTATAACTGGGGCTACTCTGGATATTAATGGCGGAGTCTATAATATGTAGTTCTTTGTTAAATGGCATGCCAATAACCAGTTAAATAACCCGTTGGGTGTAATTAATAAAAATTTTAATTAACCATTTAATAAAAATTTAACCACATAGAAACATAGGAAAAAGTGTAGGATAGTCCAATTCTTGGTTTCACATAGCTCTGTTTTCTTTAAATAAAGTGAAACATCTATTAAAATTTATGTTTCTATGTGGTTAAAAAATTAAACAAATTGAATTACAGCCAACGGGTTAGTTAAAATAATAATTTTCAAAACCATCATTATGTTAAAGACCGCAGTAATACACCCAACTATATTAGAAGCTTTGGCGCGTTCTGGGCACTTTGCCCAAGTAGTTATTGCAGATGGTAATTTACCTGTGGGTGCCATGACAGGCCCCAATTCTACTACAGTACATCTCAATTTTCGACCAGGATTATTAGACGCAGTTACGGTCTTGGAAGGATTATTAGAAGTCTGTCCTTTTCAAGGGGCAATCGTTATGGAGAAACCTGCCGAAGCCAATGCCGACATACACCTTGCTTACAAAAACTTGCTCGGAGACGTCAGTTGGGACGAGATGGAACGCTGGGCTTTCTATGACAAAATCAGAGAACCATCTACGACATTAATTATTCAAACTGGAGAACAACGTCGCTTTGCCAATTTAATTCTTATAGTAGGTGTTGTAAAAATGGCCGAAGAAAGTAGTTTTTGAGCAGGCGACCAAGATAAGAGTAGCAGTAAACTAATAATTTAATTATGCCCAAAGGGTCAAACATACAATATGAAAAATTCTAAATTTTATCCTTGGGTTCTTGTCGCTTTACTTTGGGTGGTTGCCTTATTAAATTATATGGACAGGCAAATGCTGGCTACAATGAAACCAGCTATGATGGTCGATTTCGCAGAATTAGAAACCGCCGAAAACTTTGGTAGATTGATGGCGGTTTTCATGTGGGTGTACGCCTTTATGAGTCCCGTATCAGGTCTTATTGCTGATAGATTGAATAGAAAATGGCTCATTGTCATCAGTTTATTTGTATGGTCCTCGGTCACTATTGCCATGGGGTATGCCGAAACTTTTCAACAACTCTACTGGCTTCGTGCCATAATGGGAGTCAGTGAAGCCATGTATATTCCGGCTGCTCTGTCATTAATAGCCGACTTTCATTCGAATAAAACAAGGTCACTTGCCATCGGGATTCACCTTACTGGTTTGTTCATGGGGCAAGCGCTAGGTGGGTTCGGCGCTAGTATTGCAGCGCATTGGAACTGGAAGTTTACCTTTCAGTTATTTGGCCTCATAGGAGTAGTATATTCCTTTGTATTGATCTTATTTTTAAGAGAATTCAAACGTTCCAAAGCCGAACTTGCAAAAGATAAAATTGTAGAAAAGAAGGTGCCAATAATGAAAGTCTTTAGCGTCTTGTTTAGCAACATTTCCTATTGGATCATCTTATTTTATTTTGCCGTTCCATTTTTACCAGGTTGGGGAACAAAAAACTGGTTGCCAACACTTTTTGCTAGTACACTGCACATTGATATGGCCCAAGCCGGTCCACTATCGACGATTACTACAGCCGTTTCATCTTTGTTTGGTGTTATAATTGGTGGAATTCTATCCGACAAATGGGCACGAAAACACCTCAGAGGGCGAATTTACACTTCTTCTTTAGGCCTGGCCTTGACTATTCCTGCCTTGCTATTGCTTGGTTTCGGACACTCGTTAACTCATATTATAATGGCTGCTTGTTGCTTTGGTTTCGGTTTCGGAATGTTTGATGTCAATAACATGCCTATTCTTTGTCAGTTTGTTGCGCCAAAACACCGCGCAACCGCTTTTGGATTTATGAATTTAACCGGAATTCTAGCAGGTGCTTTTATCACTGATTTATTAGGAAAATCAGCAGACGAAGGCCATCTTGGTCATGACTTTGGCATTATGGCGGGCGCTGTTTTAGTGGCTCTAGTGGTTCAACTTACTTTCCTTAGACCTACTGTTGCTGATTTTGTTGAAGAAGATTAAACTTTTTAGGAGCTATTTCCCGCTATCCATTACAATCTTTTACTTTAAAAAAAAAGTAAAAGGATTTTCACTGCTATCGGGGCTAGGGAATATGGGGTTGTAGTAGTAAGTTTGGAATTATTTCACATTCTTTCAATTCGTAAGTGAAACGTTATGACTATGTTTCTAGACTAATTAGCTAAATAAATTATTTTAACCTTCCATGCCTTCAATCTCCAGTTTTAACTTCTCTAAATGACGTTTAATTATTGCCCAAACAATGGAATTGTCAATACTGTCATAAGCATGAACTAGCCGATTGCGAAAACCAATAATCTGTTTGTCATTTTCAATTGTAATTCCAGATTCAGTTTGTCTAAGTTTATTTAAAGCTTCTCCAATAATGACCAACTGTCTTTCAACAGCACTTTGGGTTTTTAAGTCTTTTTCGTAACTATTGAAGTCCGTAACGTCAATACTAAATAGGCGAATTAAGTCTATTGCCCTCAAGACATCAGAAACATACTTTTTGCTCTTTTCCGTCATAAAGTAAAATTTTGGTACTGTCTATATTTTTTCTAAGAATTGGATTTTTGATAGAAGAGAGCGTTAGTAAGTCCACTTTTCGTTGGAAAAAGTCTTCGAGTTTATCCCAAATATCCATTAAATTTTCGCCTCGTTCGATAGGATCTTCCGTGTCAATTTCGATTAATAAATCAATATCGCTAGACTCCTCATTGAAATTTTCAGTCACCGCAGAACCAAAAGCATAGATGTTTTTGACTTTATGACTTTTGCATAAGGTCAAAAATTCCACTAGTTTGGTTTGTATGGACTCTTTCATTTTCATACTGCTAAGATAGGTTATTTTTAGAAAAGTAACATTTTCTGGGGTGATGCAAATGATAGTATGCTTTTTAGTTAATGATTTGATTTCTTTATCTTTGCAACTCGACAACTAACGAATCCTATCACCATGGCAAAAGGACCCGAAAAAAATACCAAAAACAAAGCATTACACACCAAATTGCTCAATAAGAAAAAAGCAAAATTGCAAGCTGATAAAAAAGCATCTGCTTTAAGATTGAAAGCTTTGGTGGCTAAAGTTAATGCGCAAAAGAAAGCTAATGATGATTCTGTAAACGGATAAGTACTATAGTTTATCCAAATTATATTTTACGCTTTATCATATAGCTATTTAGTCGTTTTGTACGCTGTTACAATATCAGTTTTTTGGATTTTTATATTTCTTTATAATATCCTTGATGACATCTGAAGTTAACTCAAACCCTTTTAGTAGCGGGTCGCCTTCCCATCGGACAATGCCGTAGGGATCAATGATTATACAATGAGGTAGTGCTTTTAGTTTTAATAATTTATTTGATTTCCTTCTGCTATCGATCGCGCTGTAATATTCAATTTTAGGCTCTATTAGTTTATCCACTTTCCTTTTAGATTCATCGCTTATACCTATTATGATTAAGTCGTTTTCAAACTCTGTTTTAAATTGGTTTAATTGGGGTATGACTAAATTGTAAGTAGTACACCAAGTTGCCCAAAAATCAATTAGTACAAATTTTCCTTTGGTGTCTGGTATATCCGAAATCCATTTTTCTACCACTAATACCGGTGCTTTTTTATTTAAGATTGATTCTGCGTACATTTCTTTTTCTTGTGAAAACGAATGTAATGGAAGCAAAAACAATAGTAGTAACAACAACTTTCTCATCATTGATTTTTATAGTATGATCAAATATATTCTTTTTTTTATGATATTAACAGAGTCCTCGAAATCTAGGTATTCCAATCCTTAACTTACTAAAAATATATTCTTGACGTTCTGAAATATTAGGAAAATAGAACTAAAAAAAATACTAAATATAGAGCCTTGCATACCAAATTGCTTAATCTTTGAAATTCCTTGTTGACAAAATAAATAAACATACCTATAGAGAAAGTAGGTGCACATCGATTTTTCTTCACGACCTTTAATTATTTATTTTTGTGCAGAATTTGCATTAAATGTAGCAGTGGTTTTTAATTTGAATAACAAAGTCTAAGGATTAATCCTTAGACTTTGTTATTTAAATTTTGCTTGCACGGGCGGAGGGATTCGAACCCCCATCAACGGTTTTGGAGACCGCTATTCTACCCTTGAACTACGCCCGTAGTATAAGCAGAACGAACTGCTCTCAAGACGCAAATATAGTATTATTTGGTACAAAAACTAATAGAAGCAGCAGGTATCGCTGATAAATTTTGAGTATTTACTTAATGGATTGAATGTCAGATAATGGTTTTTAATTTTAATTAAATAAATTTTCTTATCAGTTGAAAATACCTGGGAGATTTTGGTTGTAAAATATTTTTGAAGTTGTTAATAAGTGAAAATATTTTATTCCTTTTAGTGAATTTAACAATGCTATTTATTACGGCAGTATATTTCAACTATTATGTACATAAAAATAACTCTAGATATTCTTCAGATTGGATTGATGTTGCATTGTACTTTTTAGAAGGTATGTTGTTTTATCTTTACCAAAGAGTAAAAGATAAGAATGCTGACAAATTATAAACAGTTGATCTGAAATATAAGCTATTGCTAAACAATAAAACTCAAATTTTGATACCAATAAGCCATGGCAAAAGGACCCGAAAAAAACACTAAAAATAAAGCCTTGCATACCAAATTACTTAATCGTAAAAAAGCCAAATTGCAAGAAGAGAAAAAGGAAAAAGTATTGCGCTTAAAAGCTTTAGTTACTAAAATGAACCAACAGAAAAATGAAAATGATTCTGAAAAGGAGTAATCAATTAATTCCAATATTTGATTCAGACAATCGTTCTTAAAAAACATTTCCATTCCTCACTATTTTACCCGAAATTTGCCGTCAATTCAGTAAACAACATTCAAATGGAATTCGGTAAAATAATTATTTCAGAAACGGCCGCTGCTAGCGAAAACCCACAAGACATTATCAACTCTAATATTTCGGTGATTAACTTAATGCGTGAGGAAAAAATTGATGATGATCTAATTCATGAAGACGCTTTGATGAGTTATTATTTAGATTATTATACATCACAATATACCGAAGGGAATTTTGCCCAGTTTGTCTACAATTCAAAATGGAATCTAGAATTAAACGAACTTATTGAAGAAGGACTACAGCTTTTAGGAGCCGAAAAGCATTTGGAGTTATTCCAGCAACAATGCAAGAAAGTGAAGTTGATGAGTTCCGTAAAAAGAGAGAAGTTCTTTAAAGGAAAGTTAGAAGGCGTTAATCCCGTAAGAGACTTAATGAATAGCGATACGTTCTATGAAATTGAAGAGAATTTGGTGCATCTTAATGCTGCTTTCTTGAAGTCTCATCCCGATACCGAAGTCCTATCGGTAGACGAAATGTTTGCTGCTTTAGAAGAGTTTGTAGGGCACGAGATCACAAGAGCATAGTTTTATATTAAGTTGAATAATCCACAGGCTATTTCCAAAAAATGACTGTGGATTTTTTATACGATAGATTTACAAAAAGCTGCTTTGTAGGATCATTTTTGAGGCTTGATTTTTGTGATAGCTTATGTTTTTTCAATCGATTTAGTTTCTATATTTGGTTTTCCAATTTGGTTTATTCGAAACAAAAAATTAATCAAAACGATTATGATGAAGGTACATTATTCTAAAATTGCTTTGCTCAGCACGATCGCTCTTGCAACGGCAAGTTATGGTCAAGTTGCTAACGAACGCAAGAACGTAGCCAAAATTGATTTGTCACATTGGACATTAACAACCCCAGAGGAAGATACAGATCATCCCGGTAAAACCTTAGATTTAAATTATCCTGAAATTCTTGATTTTGCTTCCAATGAAGCTACTAAGAAATACATGTATGAGGATCCAAAAGACAAATCACTTGTTTTTTATGCCTTTCCATCTGGAACTTCTACGGCCAATAGTCACTTTTCTAGGTCTGAGTTGAGAGAAACAATGGTTATTGGAGATAAAAACACCAACTGGAACTTTGCAAAAGGGGGGCGTATGGAAGCTACTTATAGAATGCAAAATGTATCTAAAGAGGAAGAGGGTAAATACAGTAAAGTGATTATTGCTCAAATACACGGTAGATTGACAGATGAGCAGCAAAAATTACTTGGCCAAAAAGACAATAATGCCGCTCCAATTTTAAAAATCTATTGGGATCAAGGTAAGATTAAAGTCAAAACTAAAGTTTTAAAAAATCCAGCAGCAAGTTTAAAAGAGTTGTTGCCAGCTGATGCCTGGGTTGATGACGATGGTCGTGTTTTTAAAGAAAAAGTCGATTTTGATCGATTTACTTTAGAGGTAAAAGTATCTGATGGTAGGTTAGAGGTGATCTTAAATAATGGGGAGTCGTTTGTTTATAATGATGTGAACATCAAGAAATGGGGTGTTTTTGATAATTATTTTAAAGCAGGTAATTACTTTCAATCTAAGAATCCTGGAACCTCCGCGACGGTTAAAATTTATGCTTTGAAAGTTTCTCATTAATAATAATTTAGTTTTTTATTTATAAAAGGTTCATTTTAATTTTGATATTGTTATTTTTTTATAAATTTACCGACTAATTAGGTTAGTTAGAGGTTTTTAAAATGAATATAATATTATGAAGTTAGAGGTAATTACCAGGAAAGAGAATAAAGAGTCTGTCAATGCTATCATTGGTCAAATTAGAGATTATATCAATTTTAAAAATTTAGAGCCACAAGATAAATTACCTTCTGAAAGGATGTTGTCTGAAAGGTTTGATGCGAGTAGAAGCAGTGTGCGTGAAGCCATACAAAAGCTAGAGTTCTACGGAATTTTAAAATCCATTCCGCAAAGTGGTACCTTCGTGGCTGATATTGGGAAAATAGCTATCAATGGTATTATTGACGAAATTCTCCGCTTGGGAACTTCGGATTTTAAATCACTTGTAGAGACTAGAATTCTTATCGAATTGAAAACAGTTCGATTGGCAGCAACTAGAAGAACCGAAGAAGATTTGATTCAAATTAAAGCCGCTTTAGACGCTTTTGCTGAAAAAGCTGCTGTGGGAGAAGATGCTGTTCAAGAAGATTTAATTTTCCATTTGGCTATAGCCAAAGCAAGTGGTAATAATACTATCAATAATTTAATGTTGATTATCACTCCGGAGATTATCACCAATTTTGAAAAGTACCATGTATGTGATAAGAATGAAAATGATGGGATGGAACGAATTCAAGAACATACGGATGTGTATGAAGCGATAGTGGCTCAAGATCCACAATTGGCTAAACAAAGAATGAAAAAACATTTCAAATCATTATATGAATACTGTTACAATATCTAATAATTAAGAAGATCTCGTAAGATGAAAAAGAGTCACCCTGTCGAAAGATAGAGGTGATTTTTTTTGTCGGTATCCAATCCAATTTTGGCGCTGTAAGACATAAAAAAACTCCCTTTAATACTTACTTAATAAGTATCAAAGGGAGCTAAATTCAATTACTAGAATGAGCTTCTATCTAATAAAACCATTTATTTTTAATAACCAGTATTCTGAGTAATTGGATTTTTAGTATTTGTAACAATTTCCACATTAGGAATTGGAGATAAATCAAATTTAGGATTATCTACTTTCGCTTCTAATTGTGCTGTTGTATACGGGTTGTTAAACTGTGTATAGTACGTAGACATTAATGCGAAGTGACTTTTCATAACTGCTTTTGCATTCACTGTTGGCATTGTAGTGGTGAAACGCAACAAGTCAAACCATCTTTGGTTTTCCATTGCAAATTCCCATCTTCTCTCATTGGCAACCGCTTTTTCATAGGTAGCTTGAGTACTTACACTTGCAGCTGTTATAGCAGTTGGTACGGATCTGTTGTGTACTTGTGTTAAGTATGCAAATGTAGTTGTGTTGTAAACACCTACTGCTTCGCAATACATCAACAATACATCACTGTATCTTAATACTGGACAATCTAGCTCTGAGTCATTTAAACTAGCAACAGCGATGTTGTGTTTACCAGACCAAAATAATTGACTAGATGCTGGTGTTGCAGTCTTCGTTTTGATGTTAAAAGTTCTTCGAGTGTCATTAGTAGCGTATGATGTGTACAATTCAGGAGTTGGGTTGTTGTATCCACCTCTTGTTCCAGTAGGATAAACCAAACCTGTAATTTTTTGGTCAGTTGTGCTAGAGAATAAATTAGATAATGAACTACCATATCCTAATGATCCAGATTTGAAACGGATTGCAAAAAGGATTTCAGCATTCAATTCGTTAGTTGCAGAGAACACATCAGCATAAGGTGTAGTTCCAGCAGTAATTAATGAGTGACCACTTGCCGAAATGACATCAGTTAATAATGGGATAGCATCTGTTTTTTGTCCTAAAGTAAGGTATACTTTAGCCAATAAAGCTTCTGCAGCCCATTTTGTTGCAGCTCCTCCAGTACCAGCTGTAGCTAAGTATTTAGCAGTAGTGCAATTGTCTTTTGCATTTTTCAAGTCGGCAATGATAAATTTATAAATATCTGCAGAGGTTGATCTTGAAAGTAACAAGGCTTCATCTGGTGTAACAATTTTATCTAATAAAAACACACCTCCATAAGTACGTACTAGGTTAAAGTAGTGATACGCTCTCATAAATGAAGCTTCACCGGCGATTCTCTTTCTTTCAGCAGTAGATAAGGGGAACGTAGCCGCAGTTGCAGCATAGTCGATCGTACCTGTAGATTGGTTGTACGTAGCACCTAGTGCATCTGTTAAACCGTTAATGCTACGAATACTTGTATAAGTTGTTGCCCAGTATTGCTCAATAAATAAGTCAAATGACGGCGCTTCAAATACATCATTACTGATGATTTGTAAGTTTTGAGGATTAGTCGTTCCGTAGTTATTAAGGTAAGTGTTATCTGAACGTACTTCGGTTAACATCCATTCGTAAGCGATTGGTGCTCTTAAAGTACTGTAACAACCATTAAGCCCTACAGTAAAGTCTGATGCTGATTTATAAAAGGCATCTTGTGTTGGTGTATTTACGTTATCTACATCTAGATTATCAGAACAACTTGCTAGCGAAAAAATCGAAAATAAAATAAAGAGTTTATTTATTTTGTTGTAAGTTTTCATATTTATATTTTTAAAAAGTTCTAAAGAACGGGCACTAAAACTACTGTTAGAATGATTTCGTTCTTGTCAATTATTTTATATTAGAAACCAATTTCTACTCCGAATAGAACTGTTTTCTGAATTGGGAATGCACCTCTTTGGTAACCATCAGTTAATGCACTACTTGTTGCGGTTCTAGCTTCGATATTGATTCCTCTGTAGTCTTTGTTGTTTACAAAGAATAAGTTTTGTCCAGTCAAAGAAAGTCTTAATGTAGATAATTTAAGTTTTGAAGCATCAAAACTATATCCAAGAGCAACTTCTCTTAATGTGAAATAAGTAGCGTCTTCTACAGCTGCATCAGTAAACAATGGGTTAACTCCATTTGTTAAATAAGGTGTTTTACCATCTCCAGGATTACTAGGGCTTACCCATCTGTTCCCCATGTAATTTGTTACTCTTTCTTTAATTTCGTTGTAATTAACGTCACCATTGATTAATTCACCACCTACAACCCCTTGAAGTGTAAAGTTCAAATCTAGGTTTTTGTATCTTAAATTGTTTGTGATTCCCCAAGTAAAGTCTGGGTACGGATTTCCTAATATTACACGATCTTTAGTATCGATTACTTTATCACCGTTGGTATCAACAATTTTTAACCCACCTTCTACTAAGTCTCCCGTCAATGTAGATGTTAAGCCATTTAGTTTAGCTGCATTAATGTCGGCAGTACTATTCCATACACCATCTGTTTTATATCCAAAGTAGCTGATTAATGGTTGACCTACAATTGCGTAGTTGTTCAATCCATTTCTACCATCTATTGTTGGTGAAATTAAAGATGTTTTATCTCCTAGTTCCGTGATTTTGTTTTTAGCTTGTGAGATATTGAAATCTGTAGACCATGTAAAATCTTTCGTTTTAACGTTTACTGTAGATAATTCAACTTCAAATCCTCTGTTATTCATACTTCCAGCATTAGTAATGATCGAGCTAGATCCCGTAATTAATAATGCTGAATTTTCTAGTAATAGTTTTTCAGTATTTGAGTTAAATACATCGATGTTTAAGTTCAATCTGCTTTTGAATAATGACAAGTCAAAACCTAAGTTAGTTGAGAATGTTCTTTCCCAAGTGATGTCTTTATTGCTGTATACAGAAGCTAAGTTAGCTAAACCTGTCGATACCGTTCCGTTTCCAATTCCGCTAACATAGTTTGAACTATTTAATGTTGATTGGTATAAAAATGAATCAATTCCATTATTTCCTACAGCTCCATAAGATGCTCTAAGGGCAAGTCTATTGATTGCAGTTACATTAGCTAGGAAGTTTTCTTTAGATACTACCCATCCTGCAGATACTGCTGGGAATCCTCCCCATTTATTACCAACTCCAAATAATGAGCTACCATCTGTACGGTAACTAGCCATCAATAAGTATTTGTTTTTGTAGGCATAGTTTACTCTTGTTTATACGGATGCTAAGTTGATTGTAATATCTGATTGAACAGGCTGTAAGATTACAGTAGCATAGTTTAAATTACGGATACTTTCGCTTGAGAATGTTGTTCCTGCAGTAACTAGTGATTTTGTGTTTTTTGTTTCGTACGTTGCACCTACTAAAGCAGTGAAGTCATGATTACCAATTGATTTGTTGTAGTTCAACGTGTTTTCCGTTAAGAAATCATAAAAACGTGTACTTGTGTAAGTCGCATAATTTGGATTTCCAAATCTTGCTGCGTTCGTTTCACCTGTTTGTTTTCTTTCTGTATTTCTAAAGTAAACACTTTGTGTTGTTTTGAATGATAATCCTTTTGCAAGTTCGAATGTCAATCCAGCGCTTCCTTGAAAACGGAAGTCGTTTGTTTTGTCATCTTGTTGCGTTAAATTACGAATAGGGTTTGTATTCGAAGTGTTAAACGGTCTGTTGTTTGTATTATTAGATACAGTATAAGCATTCCCTTGTGGATCAATACTTGAATAAGCGATTCCAGAGAAGTCATCATCTTCTGCAAAATCACCTACTTTGATGTTTCTTGTAGGGTCTTGTGCATTGATATAGTCAGCTGTTTTTTGTGTGTGATACACTGGCATAAAACTTGGAAATCTTGCGAAATCAATAAAGTTGGCTGCTGGTCTTTCTGTGATAGTGTTTGATGGATTTAAATTAACGTTTAATTTTATTTTATCTGTCAATTCTGAATCGAACTTAAATCGGAAATTTAATTTTTGAAAGTTGCTTTTTAGCATTAAACCGTCGTCTTTTTGAAATCCACTTGAAACATAAAAACTATTTTTCTTGCTTCCTCCAGATACGTTGAATTGTAAATCTTGGTAAAAAGCAGTTCTTAATGCTTCTTTTTGCCAATCAGTTCCTTGACCATTCAAAAGTTCTTTTTCGATTGCATATTGAGATTGGAATTTACCCAAAGACCCAATAGTATTTGCAAGTGTAGTTCCTCCAGTCCATAATGGATCGTTGATTCTTAATGTTGACTCTGCGTACAAACGTTCTACATAGTCAGTAGTACTCATTACGTCGTATGTTTTAGCAACGCTTTTGATACCTGTAGTGTTACTAAATTTAAATTTAGTTTTACCTTCTTTTCCTTTTTTAGTAGTAATCATGATTACCCCACCAGCAGCTCTAGATCCGTAGATAGCAGCAGATGCAGCATCTTTTAAAACTTCAACCGATTCTACGTCAGCGTTGTTTACAGATCCCATACCGTCAGCCATAGGTTGGCCATCAACCACAACAAGTGGTCCAGCTCCCGCGCTAATAGAGGCGATTCCTCTAATATTGATTTGTGTTGTCGCTCCTGCTTCAGATGAAATATTTTGTACTCTCACACCCGCAATTTTTCCTTGGATAGCTTGGTCTAAACGAGATACTGGTGCTTTTTCGATTCTTTCGCTTTTTAATTTAGCAACAGATCCAGTTACGCTAGAGCGCTTTTGAGTTCCGTATCCTACAACTACAATTTCATTAAGTACGTTATTTGACTCTAATAATGTCACGTTTAATGTACTGTTCTTTCCAGCTTCAACCGATTTTGTGTCAAATCCTAAATAAGAAAATTTAAGAACCGATTTAGCGCTTTTTACTTGTACTGTGTATTTTCCATCCAAATCAGTAATAATACTGTTGCCATCAACTGAGATAGTTACATTTGGTATAGCTTGCCCGGTATTATCAACGACCTTTCCTGATATTTTTTGCTTATCAGTTTGAGCGTTCATAATAGCTGAGAAAACTAGTAGAAACATTAAAATTGTTTTTTTCATAATTTAATCCTTTTGTTAGTTGTTTTTTTGTGGTTTTAGTGTAGTCGTTTATTTCGTACAACTACATCGATTTAGTTTTTTTTGCAACCAATTTGATTTTTTAGAAACCAAACTAAATAACCAAATTGGTTAACCAATCGATTTGACAAACATATTTTTTTTTCACCAATTAAAATCAGGAAATATTGCAAAAAATTCTACAAAAGAAATTAAAAACATATTTTATTATTAATGATCTATTTTATTGCGGTTTTTTTAGTGAAAATGCGATTTTAGTAAAAATTATGCTAATTTTAACAGTGTTTCACGAGCCGAAAACACTCCTTAAAAATGAATTTTGTAAGTTTAAGAGTACTAACAAAGGTTTTGGCCTTAAAAAAATCATAAAAACTAGGCTAGTGGTGCACCAGTTAGATAAAAAAACTTTTTGCGGGATTAATTTGGAGTTTGGTCAAAGGGATAAAAATGTAACCAAAATTTTCAGTGTATTTTATCGAACGGTTTACTACTTATCTAAAGGAAGAAAGTCTAGTCCTACTTACAAATATTTCATTCCTCAAAAGTTTCCGCTGTAAGTATTAAACATTTCCTTAAATTTGCTTCCATTATATAAAAAAGAAGATTAATAAAATCAAGCTATGTTACAAATCGCATTTATTAGAGAGAATCAAGAAAAAGTAATCAAGGCTTTGGCAAAAAGAAATATGGATGCCACTAGCATTGTTGAAGAAGTTGTTCAACTAGATGAAAAACGTCGATCTACACAAGTAGAACTAGACGGAATTTTATCTGAATCTAATAAATTATCCAAAGATATTGGAGAACTGATGAAAGCGGGTGAGAAATCAAAAGCGGCGATCCTAAAAGAAAAAACAGTTTTGCTAAAAGAGAAAAGTAAAGTGTTGGCTGAAGCAGCGGATGCCTTTGCTGCCGAGCTTTTAGAGAAATTATATACTTTACCTAATCTACCTGCAGCTATTGTTCCAGAAGGGAAAACGCCTGAAGAAAACTTAAATGTTTTTGAAGCTGGCGAAGTGCCTGTTTTGCATGAAGCTGCACAACCACACTGGGAGTTGGTGAAAAAATACGATATTATTGATTTTGAATTAGGAGTTAAAATCACGGGTGCTGGTTTCCCTGTTTATAAAGGAAAAGGAGCTAGATTACAACGTGCTTTAATCAACTATTTCTTAGACAAAAACACTGCTGCGGGTTACAATGAAGTACAAGTGCCTCATTTTGTTAACGAAGCTTCGGCTTATGGAACAGGACAGTTACCAGACAAAGAAGGGCAAATGTACCACGATGCTACAGATGATTTGTACTTAATTCCTACTGCTGAGGTTCCAGTAACGAACTTGTTTAGAGACGTTATTTTGGCGGAAGCCGAATTGCCTATTTTAACTACTGCTTACACGCCTTGTTTCCGGAGAGAGGCAGGTTCTTATGGAGCACACGTACGTGGATTGAATCGTTTGCACCAATTTGATAAAGTAGAAATTGTACGAGTTGAACATCCTGATAATTCATACAAAGCACTTGACGGAATGGTGGAGCACATAAAAGATATTTTGAATGATTTAAAATTGCCTTATCGAATTTTACGCCTTTGCGGAGGTGATATGGGATTCACATCGGCTTTAACTTATGATTTTGAAGTGTTTTCAACCGCACAAGACCGTTGGTTAGAAATTTCATCAGTATCTAACTTTGAGACTTTTCAAGCCAATCGTTTGAAATTACGTTTCAAAGATAAGGACGGAAAAAATCAATTGGCACACACCTTAAACGGAAGTGCATTGGCCTTGCCAAGAGTTCTTGCTGGAATTTTAGAAAATTACCAAACTCCAGAAGGTATTGTAATACCAGAGGTTTTACGCCCATACTGTGGTTTTGATATTATAAACTAATTCCAGTATTACAAATAGTTTTTTAACCATTAAGAAATTTAGAAGTATTGAACTAAATAATCTTAATTTCTTAATGGTTTAATTTTTTGATAATGAGATAGTATTTCAGTTTTGAAGAATAATTTGCGAATTTGCAGCTGTACAGGTTTGTAATGAATAAGTATATTGCAATTAAAAAATAGAAATAATGAAAAAACTCTTTCTACATATCTCCCTGTTTTTTTCATTATTTTGTTTTTCTCAAAATGAACAATTAGCCGACTACTATTACGACAAAGGCGATTTTGAAAAAGCAAAACTAAGTTACGAAGAGCTACTGCAAACTTTGCCTCAAAACATGCGATACTTTTTAAGGTCGGTGGATTGTTACCAGCAATTGCAGCAATATGATGTTGCCGAAAAATTGATTCAAACACGATTGGACCAATACAAACAAGGAAGCTTATTAGTGGAGCTAGGATACAATTTTCAACTCCAGAAAAAAGAAGCTAAAGCCAAAGTTAATTATGACTTGGCTATTGATCGAATCCGGAAAAACCCAAACGAAGTCTATGCTGTTTCTAATGCTTTTGAAAAAAAGGTACTGCTCGATTATGCCTTGCAATCCTATCAAATTGCAGGTGACTTAGTGCCCAATTATAATTTTAATTATCAAAAAGGGTTGCTTTATGGGCAATTAGGGAATACTCAAATGATGATTGCTACTTTTCTGGATGAAGCTGTCTCTACGCCTCAAAATTCGATTATGATTCAAAATCAGTTGGCACGATATATGGGCGAAGATATTGATGGCACTTTTAGTGCTATCTTAAGAAAAGAGCTTGTTTTGAGAGTCCAAAAAACACAAGACCTTTTTTGGAACCGCTATTTAAGTTGGTTTTATGTACAGCAAAAGGAATTTGGTAAAGCCTTTATTCAAGAAAAAGCCATTTACAAACGCAATCCCGAATCATTATCCGCAATTGTTAGCTTGATTCAGTTGACAATTGAGGAACAAGACGAGCAAAATGCCAATGAAATGTTGCTTTTTATAATCGAAAACACCAAGGATTTGTCTCTCCTGGTACAAGCACATACCTACATATTGAATTTAAAGATTGACAAAGCACAAGAAAAGGATTTTGCTGCAATCAACTCAGAGTTAGAACGTTTGCTGACCGAATATGAAATAACACCATTTACCTTATCTTTGCAACTTATTCAGGCTCATTTTGTAGCTTTTAATCTAAAGAATCCGGAACAAGGAAAAGCAATAGTGAAGAAAGCACTCGAGATGCAATTGAATGTGTATGATCAAGCCAAAGTGAAAATGGAATTGGCGGATATTTTGCTTTTCGAACAAAAGTTTAATCAAGCGTTGATTTATTATTCGCAAATTGAATTGGATCTAAAGAATGATGTTGTTGCTCACGAAGCCAGTTTAAAAGCGGCTAAAACCAGTTATTTTAAAGCTGATTTTGTTTGGGCGTTAAAACAATTTAAAGAGTTAAAAGCGGCCAATACACAGTTGATTGCTAATGATGCTTTAGAATATTTCTTATTGATCAATGATAATACCGTGGCCGATTCGACACAAACAGCTTTAACAGCATTTGCCAAAGGAGATTATTTATTGTACCAAAATAGAAATAAGGAAGCTATTGAGCAGTTTCAGTCCATTTTGAAACAATTTAAAGGTGCAGAAATTGAAGCAGTGACGCTGTTGCGTTTAGGGAAGATTTATGAAAAAACAGCCCAATTTGATTTGGCTTTAAGCCAATATCAAGATATAATTACCAATCATGCTGACGGAATCTATATTGATGAAGCACTCTATTTTTCGGCAGAAATGTATAATAAAAAGCTAAACGAACCCGAGAAAGCAAAACCACTTTATGAGCAAATTATTTTTAATCATGAAGACAGTATTTATTTTGTGGAAGCTAGAAAAAGTTTTAGAAAGTTAAGAGGAGATACTAATTTATAATAAAATGGGGATTTGTTTAGTCAATGAAACAAAGGAACCACCAACAATTAAACAGAAAAAGATGATTATATATAACGTTACAAGCAACGTACACGAAAGTATTCACGATCAATGGATGATCTTCATGCAACACAAGCACATTCCAGAAATCTTAGCTACTGGAAAATTTGTTTCGGCAAGATTAGTGCGTGTTTTAATTGAAGAAGAAATGGGCGGTGTTACGTATTCGGCTCAATACACAACAGATAGCAAGGAAACTTTAGAAAAATATTACCAAGAAGACGCTCCTAAATTTCGTGCTGAGATCGAAAAATTATTTGGTGAGAAAGTATTGGCTTTTAGAACAGAGTTGCAAGTAGTATCGGATCACTAAAATTTTTTTAATGTGCAGCTTTAGGGCAATTACAGTAAAAAAAGATGGAATACCTATTAGACGAAGCAAACAGCATCTCTAATTCAAAAATAGTTTATTGAATACGGGTTGAGTTGAGAAACGGAAGCCGTAAAACTTTAAACTTTAAACAAAAATCATGGAAAAAGTAAAAGCAAAAAAACACCTCGGACAGCATTTCTTGAAAGATGAGAGCATTGCCAAGGCAATCGCAGATACCATCAATCTTGAAGGCTATGACGACGTGTTAGAAATAGGGCCAGGAATGGGAGTGCTTACAAAGTACTTGCTTGACAAGCCTACAAATACGTATGTTATTGAGATCGATACCGAATCTGTAGCGTATTTAGACGAGAATTACCCAAAATTGAAAGATAAAATTATCTCACAAGATTTCTTGAGGTACGATATTAATGAGATTTTTCAAGGAAAGCAGTTTGCTATTATTGGGAATTTTCCGTACAATATTTCTACTCAAATTGTTTTTAAAACATTAGAATTAAAGCACCAAATTCCGGAATTTGCTGGGATGTTTCAAAAAGAAGTAGCGCAACGTATTTGCGAGAAAAAAGGAAGTAAAGCCTACGGAATACTATCAGTTTTGGCGCAAGCCTTTTATGATGTAGAATATTTATTTACCGTTGACGAAAACGTATTTATTCCACCACCCAAGGTAAAATCAGGAGTGATGCGCATGCGTAGAAAAGCTGATTTTAGTTTGCCTTGCGGCGAAAAGCTGTTTTTTACGGTAGTCAAAACTGCTTTTCAGCAACGCCGCAAAACGCTTCGTAATAGTTTGAAAACATTAAACTTATCTGATGAATTAAGAGAAGACACTGTTTTTAACTTACGACCAGAACAACTTAGCGTGGAAGAATTTATTGAACTGACTAAAAAAATAGAAGCCGATGGAATTTAAAATCAGTAAAGACTTAATACTCGAATTAGAGCAATACATTGTCCACAAGGACGACGCCGGTTTAGAGCGTTTACTTGGTGAAATGCACCATGCCGATATAGCCGAGATTCTGGATGAACTAGATTTTGACGAGGCAACCTATATTTTTAAGGTCTTAGATTCAGAGAAAACATCTGAAATACTTCTTGAATTAGAAGACGATCTAAGAGAAAATATCCTTAAAAGACTTTCTGCAAAAGAGATTGCAGAAGAGCTTGATGAGCTGAATACCGATGATGCTGCGGATATCATCGCGGAGCTTTCGCAATCTAAGAAAGAAGAGGTAATCTCTGAGCTGGACGATTTAGAACACGCAAAGGACATTATTGACCTATTGCGCTATGACGAGGATACCGCTGGGGGATTAATGGGTAAGGAGCTTGTAAAAGTAAACGAAAATTGGAGCGTGCTTACCTGCGTTAAGGAGATGCGTGCCCAAGCCGAAAATGTTTCGCGCGTGCACTCTATTTATGTCGTAGATGACGAAAATAGATTAAAAGGTCGCTTGTCATTAAAAGATTTATTGACAACTTCGACCAAAACGCAAATATCAGATATTTACATTAAGAAGGTTACCTTTGTTAATGTAGATGCCGAGGATGTTGAGGTAGCTCGTATCATGCAAAAGTACGATCTTGAGGCTATTCCTGTAGTCGATGCTATGGGGCGCTTAGTGGGTCGTATTACCATTGATGATATTATTGACGTAATTAGGGATGAAGCCGATAAAGATTACCAGTTAGCGGCCGGTATCTCCCAGGATGTTGAGGCAGATGATAGTATTCTTGAATTATCTAAGGCACGTCTTCCATGGTTGGTTTTAGCGCTTCTAGGAGGATTCATCACCGTAAGGGTGTTGGGTTTGTTTGAAGGCGCCATGGCTGAACACGGAAACCTTTTCTTTTTTACCCCACTTATTGCCGCAATGGCAGGAAACGTAGGGGTTCAGTCATCAGCGATTATTGTACAAGGTTTGGCTAACAATACCTTGAGCGGTTCGCTTTTTAGACGATTGATAAAAGAGATTTCACTTAGTTTATTAAACGGAGGAATCTTAGCTGCAATCTTGTTTTTAGGGAGTTACTTCTTATTGGGTGAACCACCTATCATCGGATTTGTAATTTGTGCCGCTTTAATGTCGGTGATTATTATTGCCTCATTAATTGGAACTTTCGTGCCGTTATTGTTGGATAAATTTGGTGTCGACCCCGCTTTAGCAACCGGACCATTTATCACAACCAGTAATGATATCTGCGGAATCCTAATCTATTTCTCTATTGCGAGAATGATTTTGGGCTTTTAAAAAATGCATAAAACTATTGAACTATAACAACCAACTAATAACTATTAACAATGAATATTCACATTATTGGAGGCGGTAATCTAGGGGCCTCTGTTGCTATTGGGCTTGCTAAGTTTTCCAGCAACCATAAAATAACGGTAACCCGCAGGAATATTAGTAAAATCCAGCATTTAGAGCCGCTAGGAATTACACTTTCTACAGATAATACACATGCCATTCAAGAAGCTGATATCGTGATTTTAACCGTAAAACCCTATCAGGTAGATTTGGTTTTATCAGAGATTCTACCAGTCATTAAAAATAAAATTATCGCTTCGGCGGTAACTGGACTTTCTACAGAAGCTTTGCAAAATAAAATAGGACAAGAGCATCAAGCAATCCGCATCATGCCTAATATCGCAGCACAATTTGGAGAGTCGGCGACTTGTATTTCTTTTCATGAAAATAATGCGGCCCAAGGTCAAAAATTAGTAACTCTTTTTGCTGATTTAGGTACTGCTCCTGTAATTGATGAGAAGTTGATGGATGCTGCAACCGTGCTAGCTGCCTCAGGAACTGCCTTTGCATTGCGTTACATTCGTGCGTCTATGCAGGCAGGAATCGAAATAGGTTTTGACTGGCAAACTGCTTTAGAAATTTCGGCACAAACCGTAAAAGGAGCAGCCAAAATGCTAATGGAAGAGCAAGTCCATCCAGAACAATTAATTGATCGCGTGACTACGCCACAAGGTTGTACCATAGCAGGATTGAGCGAAATGGAGTCGCACGGCTTTAGTTCATCAATAATACGCGGAATCAAAGCAGCATTAAAAAAAATAAAAGGGTAAGCTAGAACGAATATCGTTTTGGGCGTGCCCCCATAAAATAAAAGGGTCTCATCAGCAAAGTCTTGATGAGACCCTTTTTTTTATGGCGTCGGGCTATACGCGCTACTTCGGTAGCTAGCTGCTATCCCTCACGCGAGAGTGGTGGTGCTATTTAAGTCAAGGAGATACTAGAACATTCGTTAACAAGATCTTATTGCAATCAGCTGAAATAAGGGAGTACAAAAGAAAACATTTGTAAGGCCTATCGTTTTATGTTGCAATTTGTTCCTGATTTATTTGCTTGAATCAATAAGTAAAGCTACTTTTGATAGTATCAAATGATACTATCAATGAAACCTCCGTATGACATTACACCCAAAATATTAAAATTAATTAGTAGTATATCTGAAAAGTTAGGTGCGGTAAATGCCACATTTTTAAGCAGGCAATCACCACAACTTAGAAAACAGAATCGTATTAAAACAATTCATTCTTCCTTACAGATAGAGGGAAATACCTTAACCGAAGAACAAATCACCGCTTTACTCGAGAACAAAAGAGTTATAGGTCCTGAAAAAGATGTTTTGGAGGTTTTAAATGCAATAAAAGTATATTCTAAGTTAAACACTTTTAAATTTTCATCGGCTAAAGATTTTTTAAATGCTCATGCAGACTTGATGACAGGTTTAATGGGAAATCCAGGAAGATATCGCAATAAAGGGGTTGGTATTGTGAAAGGTAATAAGGTGGAACATGTTGCGCCACCTCATGCAAATGTCCCTTTTTTAATGAATGATCTATTTGATTATTTGAAAGACAATGATGAATTGATACTTATTAAAAGTTGTGTGTTTCATTATGAAATGGAGTTTATTCATCCTTTTCTAGATGGTAACGGTAGAATGGGCCGATTGTGGCAAACTTTAATCTTAATTTCAGAATATCCAGTATTTGAATTCTTACCATTTGAAACATTAATTAGTAAGACTCAAACAGAATATTATCAGTCATTGGCGATGAGTGATAAAACAGGAAAGTCAACTTATTTTATGGAGTACATGCTAGCAGTGATTGAAGAGGCATTAGGTATTTTGCTTTCTTATAATAACAGAGTTTTAAAAAATATTGACCGTCTGGATTATTTTTTAAGTCTAGGTTTAGTCGATTTTACGAGGAAGGATTATATGAATATTTTTAAAGACCTTTCATCAGCCACTGCAAGTAGAGATTTAAAAAAAGGAATGGACTTAAACTTGTTTAAAAGTGTGGGATTAATGAATAAAACAAAATATGTAATTGTGTAAGTTTGTCGGTTTGGAGCGCAACCTTTCTGTTTTTCAATCATCTAAACTAAAAAGTATTTCTTATGAAAAAGTGTCTCGCAAGTATTATATTGGTTTTTGTTTTGGCAGGTTGTTCTTCAACGGTTGAGCCTGGTACAAAGGCGCTTGTTGGTAGCTGGGAATGGGTCGAGTCTAGCGGTGGTTTAGCAGGAACGACTACAAGTCCTAGTTCAACAGCAAGCAGCAGGCAAATAGTGATTACCGCAACTACAATTCAATATTATCTAGACGGAAGTCTTTTGCAAACGGATTCTTATTCGATTCAAACTAAAAAATCAATTTTTGGTGGTGACAAACAAATGTTAGTCTATGAATCAGGAAGACCTAGTCAATCTTTTGAGGTGGATGACAATAAATTGTTTTTGAATGATGAGTGTAATGATTGTTATCAAAGTGAATATGATAGGAAATAAGTATAAATAGTTCCCATGAAACCACAGTAGAAGAAATGAGTAAAAATCATGTTGTTGACAGGTATTGTGTTTGCAACTTTCGCAACATTTTTTGATTGGTACGATGGTAAAACGTTCCTTTTTTTAAATTTATAGTACACTTAATGGTGTTTGGAGGGTTAATGCAATTTGTCCATCGATCTAATTATACAAACAAATTAGAAACGATTCCTGATTCAAATTTGTAACTTTGGGCAACAGTAAATAAAAAATTCCATGTTGCATCCCGAAAACATCAAAATACTACATATAGATAGCAATAATTCCATTATGTGGGAGCAATTGCAAGCATTAGGATTTACGAATGAGTCTGATTTTAGTTCGACCAAAGAAGAAGTGGAAGCTAAAATTCACGATTATCAAGGAATCGTAATCCGCAGTCGCTTTAAAATTGACAAACAATTCCTCGATAAAGCCACAAATTTGCAATTTATAGCACGTGTAGGCGCCGGTCTTGAAAGTATAGACTGCGAATATGCAACTAGCAAAAAGGTAACGTTAATCGCGGCTCCTGAAGGAAATCGTAATGCAGTTGCCGAGCATTCTTTGGGGATGATTCTTTCCCTGTTCAATAAATTAAACACAGCCGATAAAGAGATCCGTTCTGGACACTGGAACCGAGAAAGCAATCGCGGTCATGAACTCGATGGTAAAACCGTAGGAATCATCGGTTACGGAAATATGGGAAAATCATTTGCCAAGAAGCTACGTGGTTTTGACGTTCAAGTCTTGTGCTACGATATTCTAGAAAATGTAGGTGATGGAAATGCGAAGCAAGTTTCCTTTGAAGAATTCCAACAAAAAGTAGAAGTCCTAAGTCTGCACCTTCCGTGGACGCCCGAGACGGATAAAATGGTGAATGCCGCGTTTATTAAAGGCTTTGCTAAACCGTTTTGGATTGTCAATACCTCAAGAGGAAAAAACATCGTAACGGCTGATCTTGTTGCTGCTATGAAAGCAGGCGAGATTCTAGGAGCAGGACTGGATGTTTTAGAATATGAAAAACTATCTTTTGAAACTTTATTCCAAGAAGACAATACACCCGAAGCTTTTCAGTATTTATTAGATGCTCCAAATGTGATTTTGACACCCCATGTTGCGGGCTGGACATTTGAGAGTCATGAACGCCTGGCGCAAGTAATTGTCGATAAAATAAAAGCAAAGTATTTTGGGGAGCCGGAACTGGGTAAAGTCGAAAAACGCGTAACGGGAATTGGAGGCTTTTTCTTCAAGGCCGAAAATTCTAAGGAGCTAGTGGCTTGGTACGGTAAACATTTGGGTTTAAAAACAGATGATTACGGGTCGACGTTCTGGTGGAAAAACAACGATGGCGAAGACTGTTCTACGCAATGGTCGCCTTTTGCAGCCGATACTGCTTATTTTGCGCCAAGCGAAAAGCAATTCATGCAAAATTTCAGAGTTGAAAATCTAGAAAATTTGTTGAAAAAATTAGCTAATGAGGGTGTAACAATTGTAGGGGAAATGGAGACCTATGATTATGGGAAATTCGGTTGGATTTTAGATCCAGAAGGAAACAAAATAGAACTATGGGAACCGATAGATAACGCTTTCAAATAATATGAAATTAAATTAAAAAGTCTCGACATTGTCGAGACTTTTTAATTTATAGTTAGATAATTTACTCTTCTTTTTCAGCCAACTTTCTTTCGAGTTCAGCTTGAAATTCCTCCATAACGGGTTTCATAGTGCTTTCTGGAATATCGGCGATTCTTATATACATTAAACCATCGACTGCATTGTTGAATAAAGGATCGACATTAAAAGCAACCACCTTCGCATTTTGCTTGATGTATTTTTTTATCAATACAGGTAAGCGTAAACTTCCGGGTTCTAACTCGTCAATAATTTTATCAAATTTATTCAAATCGGCTTCTGTTTCATTAAAAATGAAATCTTTGTCGGCATCTTTCAGTTTAACTTTATAGGCTTTTTTAGGATGTATGTACTGTGCAATATACGGATCGTAGTAATTTGATTTCATGAATTCAATCATCAATGATTTTGAGAAATCCGAGAATTGATTGCTAATACTCACACCGCCAAGCAAGAATTTATGCTCTGGAAAACGTAAGGTAGTATGAATAATACCTTTCCATAACAGGAATAAAGGCATCGGTTTTTGTTGGTATTCCTTGATGATAAAGGCACGACCCATTTCGATAGATTGATGCATCATATCATGCAATTCAGGTTCAAAACGGAAAAGTTCATTTAAGTAAAAACCTTCAATACCATATTTCGGGAAAATTTCAGATCCCAATCCCATTCTGTAAGCACCTGCAATTTTCTTTGCGTCTTCATCCCATAAAAATAGGTGGTGGTAATATTGGTCAAATTTATCTAAATCGATCGACTCGTTAGTTCCTTCGCCAACTTCTCTAAAGGTAATTTCGCGTAAGCGTCCTATTTCATGCAATACATTGGGTATGTTTTTTGCTTCGGCAAAAAAGACTTCGTAATTTTTGCTTTGTAATAATCGGCAATCGGTGTCTCGTAAAGCATTTACTTCGGCAATCATTTTTTCGCCATTTGCAGGAGTTGCAATTTCTTTCGGGATGCTTTTGGGTAATTTTAAATGAGGTGTGTGTAATAATTTGCTTTCCTTTTCAAAAGGATTAGCAAGCATGTATGTTTTTTTTCTCAAGAACTCCGAATAGGATTCTAGTGAAAGATGTTCGTTTTGTTCTGCAACAGAAATGGGTTTACCAATTCGTACTTTGATGACGCGATTGCGTTGGCTAAAAACTTCAGATGGTAATTTTGCGGTACGTAAAGTGTCGCTAATTTTAGATAAAAAGTAAAAAAGCCTACTGTTTTTGGCATGGAAATATATAGGAACAACAGGGACTTGTGCTTTTCTAATTACCTTGATAGCTCCTTCTTCCCATGGTTTGTCAACCATTAACTGCCCGTCTTTATAGCTTGAAACTTCTCCCGCAGGAAACATTCCTAGTGGTTTGCCATCACTTAAATGACGTAAAGTTTCTTTAATCCCTACAACGCTTGATTTGACATCCTTATGATTTTCAAAAGGATTTACAGGCATAATGTATTTTTTAAGCGGCTCTATACGGTGCAAAAGAAAATTAGCTATAATTTTAAAATTAGGCTCTCTTTCTAACATTAATTTCAATAGCAAAACTCCATCAATTCCTCCTAATGGATGATTAGAGATAGTAATATAAGCGCCTTCTTTAGGTAATCGTTTTAAGTCTTCTTCGGGAATTTCAAATTTTATTTGGAGATCGTCAACAATAGCGTTTAAGAATTCTACGTCTTTTAAGTGTTTATTACTATCGTAAAATTTATTAAGAGTTGAAATTTTTAACACTTTCATCAATACCCAACCGGAAAAAGTTCCTAAAACTCCGTATTTTTCTGCATTTATTGCTTTTGCAACTTCTTTGGCGGTAACTAAACCCATTTACTTTTTGTTTTTGAGCGAAAAACAAAGATAGAAAAAAACTCGATTAACCACCTATGTAGCGATTCGATTTTCTCGTTATTTATACGAGATGCTTTTTTATTTTTAGTATTTTTGGAAACCAAAATTAAATTTAGATGAAGATTATTTCTTATAATGTGAACGGAATTCGAGCGGCAATTTCTAAAGGATTTATCGATTGGTTACAACAAGCTGATCCTGATGTCATTTGTCTACAGGAAATTAAGGCAAGTCCTGAGCAAATTCCTTTGCTTGATTTTGAGCTAGCAGGTTACCCTTATCATTACTGGTTTCCAGCTACAAAAAAAGGGTATAGCGGTGTAGCAATCTTGTCAAAAGTGAAGCCTAATAATGTGGTTTATGGTACTGGTATCGAGCACATGGATTTTGAAGGTAGGAATATTCGTGTCGATTTTGATACGGTTTCTGTAATGAGTTTGTATTTGCCTTCGGGAACCAATAGTGAGCGCTTGAGTCATAAATTCATGTTCATGGATGACTTTCAAAATTATATTACCGAATTGAAAAAGGAAGTGCCTAACCTTGTGATATGTGGGGATTACAATATTTGCCACGAAGCTATTGATATTCATGATCCAATACGCAATAAAAAAACATCTGGGTTTTTACCTGAAGAACGTGCTTGGTTAGATGCCTTTTTGAAAAATGGATTCATAGATAGTTTTCGTTTGCTAAATAAAGAACCCGATAATTATACCTGGTGGACCATGCGTTTTCCATCGGCAAGGTTAAACAATAAAGGATGGCGTATTGATTACTGTTTAGTAAGCGAACCTCTAAAAGACAAGATTAAAAGAGCATTTATTCTGCCCGAAGCGAAACATTCTGACCATTGTCCCGTTGTTGTTGAAATAGCATAAGCGAATTATAAAAAAAATAATTAAATTTTAAATTAATAAAAATGATAAAGAAAATCTCAATTGGTTTGTTGATTATAGCACTTTCTACTTCATGTGTGTCTAAGAAAATATACACAGATTTAGAAAATAAGTACACTGATCTAAAAAAAGAAAACAGAAGTATATCTGATGCGAATGGGAAATTATTGAAAGATAAGAACCAGTTAGAAATGGATTTGAACGCCTTAAAAGTGGCTTCGGATAAAGTAAAACAAGAACGTGACAAATGGATTGCTGACAATGCTGCTTTAAAAACGAAAATGGATCTTTTGCAAGAGTCTTATAAAGCTTTAGAAAAAAACAGCAGCGAAGCCTTAACATCTAATATGGCTAAAAACCGTGATTTATTAGCGCAGCTAGATGCAAAAGGTAAAGCATTGGCTATTGAACAAGAGCGTTTGAATAAAAGTTCACAGCGTTTACAAGAAATGGAATCTATAATTGCTGCGAAAGAAGCTGCAATGAAAAAATTAAAGGAAACGTTATCTAAAGCCTTGAATAGTTTTGAAGGAAAAGGATTGACTGTAGAACAAAAGAACGGAAAAGTATACGTGTCTATGGAAAATAAATTGCTATTCAATTCTGGTAGCTACTCTGTAGGTTCTGAAGGAAAAAAAGCGGTAGTAGAATTGGGTAAAGTATTAGCAGATAATCCAGATATTTCGGTCTTGATCGAAGGCCATACTGATGATGATGGTTTTTCTAGCGCTGGACCTATTGCAAATAACTGGGATTTATCTACAAAAAGAGCGACTGCAATTGTGGCTATTTTAAGCGAAAATAAAATGATCAATAAACAAAGTTTAACAGCTGCAGGTCGTGGAGAATTTTCTCCATTGGCAAGTAATGCAACTGCTGAAGGAAAAGCAAAGAATCGTAGAATCGAAATTATTCTGACGCCAAGATTAGACGAAATTGCTCAAATGTTAAATACAATTAATTAATTTTTTGTGAAGTAGAGAGTCATGAAATAGTTCCCTTTTTTGGATAAACTTCATGACTTTTTGCTTTATAATTTTGAAACAATATGAAATATACCACATTACCCAATACCGATGTAAAAGTTAGTAAAATTTGTCTTGGAACGATGACTTTCGGGGAACAAAATAACGAAGCTGAAGGACATGCTCAAATGGATTACGCCTTAGAGCGTGGTGTGAACTTTTTTGACACTGCCGAGATGTATTCTATTCCTGCAAATGAAAAAACCTACGGAAGTACGGAGAAAATTATTGGTTCTTGGTTTAAAAAATCAGGAAATAGAGATAAAATTGTTTTAGCTTCAAAAATCGCAGGTCCTAATCCTAATTTTACCTATATGCGTGAGAAAAATGATTTCTCAGCGGCTAGTATTAAATATGCATTAGATAATAGCTTGCAACGTTTACAAACGGATTACATCGACTTGTACCAATTGCATTGGCCAGAACGGAAGACTAATTATTTTGGTCAACGTGGTTTTAGTTTGCAAGACGACGCTTGGGAAGATAATATTCATGAAGTACTTACAACCCTTGATGGTTTTGTAAAAGAAGGAAAGATCAAGCATATTGGTTTGTCTAATGAAAATGCTTGGGGAATCATGCGTTTTCTGGAAGAGAATAAATACAATAATTTGCCTAGGGTAAAAACAATTCAAAATCCATATTCTTTATTAAACCGCCTTTTTGAAGGTGCTTCTTCTGAAATTTGTTTTCGTGAGAATGTTGGTTTATTGGCGTATTCGCCAATGGGTTTTGGTGTTTTGTCAGGTAAGTTTTTAACGGGTGAAAGTCATCCAAAAGCCCGAATTAACTTGTTTCCACAATACACAAGATACAATAGTGCGCAATGTACTGAGGCAACAAAGTTATACCATGATATCGCAGTAAAAAATGGCTTGACGTTAACGGAATTAGCCTTGGCGTTTATTGAGCAACAACATTTTTTAACCAGTACTATCATTGGTGCTACCACTATGGAGCAATTAAAGGAAAATATTGACACGATCAATGTTACTTTATCAGCTGATGTGCTCCAAGAAATTAATAAAGTACAAGAGTTGATCCCTAATCCAGCGCCATAATTTATTCTTTAAATTAACAAAGGCCCTATAGATTTGATCTCTAGGGCCTTTTATTATAAATTATCTAGTATTCTATCTTTGGGATATTTCACTTGATAACTCATTCTAATTTTTTTGGTTTCATTGGGTTTTAATTCAAGATCCCAAGTCAGTATTCCGGTTTCGGTATTGATTTTTGCTTTGTCGCTTTGCAATAATTCAATTTCGATATCCTTGTCTGAACTCAATGGGTATTGGTCTTTCAGGAGTATTTGAGCCGTTTCTTTTTTGTTGTTTTTAACGGTTATGTCGAAGGTAAAGGTTTGTTCTTTTTTTGATGAGAAAAACTTAGTTCCAGATTTGTCAGTGACCTTCTCACGACTGATTGCTATTTTTTTATCTCTTCCCATGCTCAGGCTTAGGGTATCCGCAGTTTGGTTGGGGTTGATCATCGTTTTACCCACATACATACCCTCAAAAATAATATTAGCTTCTCCTCTTAGCAAGTTGTATTTCGAGTAATCAGCAATTTCGGCTAGTAGGAAAGCTTCTTTTTCTTGTCTTGGTGCTGCGTAGTATTTGTAAGTCGCAGGTAGTTTCAATGCTTTCAACGCCACGCTATGCCCTTTTCCATTCGATAAAATATCATACGGAATGTCAATATCAAATGAAATGTTAAGTTGGTTTTCTGAGATGTTCGATGGAATGGCTCTAACTACGGACTCATTTAACATTGCCGGTGCAACTGTCAGTACCGCATCAGCGTCACCTTGTATGACTTCTTCGGCCATTTTTCTTTTGGTCATTTTTTGCGCGTAGGCAACAGGCGCTACACTTGGCTCATATCTTAAAAACCAAGGATTCACAGTAGGCGCTTGATTGTTTTGATTTGGATTTCCCGAAGATAAGGTTAGTTTAATATTTTTCCAGTCAATCCCCGTGTTTTGGGTTACTTCGGCTTTATACATCATCTCCATCGGTTCCGTGATGCTGTTTGCTCTCAAGTCATAAAAGGGTCTCCATGATGCATAAGAAGCTAAGTAATTGATCGAAAAATCTACTTTTCCGGCTTCGTCATTCATGACTTGCAAGATGAGTTTTCCATTTGATACCACCTCTTCGTTTTTAGTGTTAGTTTGCAACCTACCGTTTAAGTTGTTCAATTGTAACCTTAGTTTGTTTTCTTTTTCGTCAAGTGCTAGTAAACCGTTACTCAATTCGTTGCGTTTGGGTTTGTAGTAATCAATCAACTTCATTAGTTCGGCTACGTTGAGTCCTGAGTTCAAGCTGGCTACTTGTTGATTTGTATCTAATATTTCTATGGTTTTAGTAGTCGAGTTTTTGTCGATAGCGACTTTCTGTAATTCTTTTTTGACCCAGAAAATACTGTCTAGTACTTTTTTTAGTGCTGGATTTTGGTTGGTCGTTTCATAGTCCGAAACATAGTTATTTGAAAATTGTACGGATAAGATGGTGACATTTGCAGGAGCACCTATTTGTATGGTGCTTTCATTGACGTAATTAGCTATATTACTAATCACAATTTCGGATGTGCCTTTGGGAAGTGTTGCTGATGCTGCTTGTAAAATTTCGGCCGAATTGGTGTAGACAGTTACTGCTTTGGCCTTAGCCGAAGATAAAATTACTTTTTGTGCCAAACCTATTGTTGAAACCAAAAGTGCAAACAATAAATAACTTTTTTTCATGATTTGTTTTTTTATAAAATTCATCCAACTTAGTGAAATGACTTAGTTAAAGTCAATAATTTAATTTTTAATTGCCAATAAATAACCAAGCGCTAACGTCATTTTTCTATGTTTTAACTTAGAATAATTTACAATATGTAGTATTTCTAGAACAAATAACGATAAAAATAAGCAATTTTCAACTCTTTAAAATACAGATTGTTAACGGTAGTTCATTGGAGCGCTAAAATTCGAACTCGTTTTTTATAGTAGTGGAGTCTATTGCTGTACTGTCTTGAACGCGTAATTTAATAAGTGATTTTGCAGGTCCGGTAATAAGGATAGGCTGTGTTTTATAAATGGTGTCGTCTGCGGTGAGCAAACCTCTACGCATCATAATGGAGGTCAAAAAGGTTTGTTGCTTTTGAGCAAAATCTTTCAATAGTCCTTGGTCATCAAATTGATACATGAACTTTTTAGGACTTGGAATGATTCGAGCCAAATACAAACATTCGTTTAACGTAAGTTCAGAAGCGGGTTTTTGAAAATAGTATTGGCTTGCTTCGCCAATTCCATAAACATTTGGCCCCCATTCGATAATATTAAAATAAACCTCTAGCATCCTTTCTTTACTTACAATTCTGTTGTTTTCTAAGATGTAAACGAGTAAAATTTCTTCTAGTTTTCTCGAAAGTGTTTTTTCACGGGTTAGAAAAACGTTTTTGATTAATTGCATGCTAATCGTGCTAGCACCTCTTGAGAATTTTTTGGTTTTTATGTTTTTGACAATAGATTGCTTAAACGCTTCATTGATGAAACCGTGGTGGGTGAAAAATGAAGGATCTTCAGTAGTCAAGACGCACTTTTGTAAATAAGGCGATATTTGATCCATCGTGCTGTAATTTGCATTAGCGGTTCCTACTAAAACCGGACGTTGCAACACATTGTTGATAATGGCTCGGTAGATAAATTCACCATTGAGTTTGTTGAGATTGGCTTCTCCGTATTTTGTAATTTTGAGGTTTTCTTTTTTGAGGTTACTGTCAAAAACAAGTTGGTCTGGTTTATTTTTATTGAACTTAAAATTTAATTTATAATCGAAGGTTCCTTCGGCTTCCATTCCTTGAAAATGCGTAAATAAACCGTCAGGTAGGGACGATATGAAGTCTTGCGCTTCCATTTTTGGAATGTTTACCTTGAGTCTGTATACCGTGTCTTTCTCTGTTTCGTAGGCCACATAAGGATGGAATTTTATAGCATTGAACTGCGCAGTTGAACTACTGTCAACCGAGATAAAATTTGAACCAAGCAGCAAACGATAATCAAATCGAGCATTTTTTATGAGGACATCCTTACTAGCAATCTTAGGATGGTTTATACGCAGGTTGGTGATCGAAGTATAGCCGTCAATATGAAGTTCGCCACCACTTTTGTCAATGTTTGTGATTTTTAATCGGATGGAGTCAAAGCTGGATTGCAAGTTGTAACGTTCGTCAAAATAAGGCACTTTTATTGCCCCTGTATCTATGTTAAAAAATTGTAAGTCGGCTTTTTTATTGCGCGGATCGGCAAAACCTTTGATTTTCCATCGTTGAGAGAACGTATTTGTTGTAACATTAATAGATGTTTCAACTTGTGATTTATCGAGTACTAATTGCTTGATGTCAATTTTTGCTTTTTTTCCGTTGTCATCGAGTTTAATGGTGAGGTTCTCGATTTTCATATCAGTCGGAATCAAATTAAGCGTTTTCGATATAATACGGTAAGCAAATTCGGCATAATCACGTTTTTCGGTTGTGTTTATTGCAGTACTGTCTTTTTTTAAAAAAGCAGCAAAATTTTTCACCTTTCCTTTTTGAACCAGTTGTACTAAGCCGTTGTTTATTTTTAATGTTCCCAGTTGAATGTCTCCAATAAATAAATGCCAGAAATTGACGGAGGTTTCCATTTTTTGGATCCTAAAAAGCGTGTCGGCATCTTTAGGAACCAATGTCATATCGGTAATTTCTAAACCAGACAATCCTACGAAGGCAGCTTTCTGGATAGTTAAACTGCTGTTGTAATCTTGTTTTAATTTATTCGAAGTTTTCTGTATGACTTGGGCTAGGACCGCATCTCTAAAAAAGAAAAAACCACCTATGATTAAGAGAAATACGATGGCAAGCGCAATACAGGTTTTAAGAATAATTTTTTTGCTTTTTTTCATTTATTTGGGTCATTTGAATCACAACTTTTAATACAATTAGTAAGGAAGTTGTCATTTGCTAAACAAATTTAACTCAATTGTATCAAATATATTTTACTGTTGTTGGAAAAAGCAATTTTTTATAAAATAATTGGCAGTACTATTGGACTATCAGGTTCTAGGGGTTATGTCATGGATAGCAGTAAATGGGTAATTTCCATTTTTTCATTGGCGTATTTTTGTTGTAGCGCACCGTCTTTCTCCATTCGATTGTAATATTCTAATGCTTTGTTGGCAAAGAATTTTTTATGAAAAGGAGATACATCAGGAATTAAGGGGTAGTTTTTGTGGAACAGCATTTCATAGTAGGCTTGCCATTCTCTTTCATTTTTGTCTGCTACAAGGTTTTCTTTGGTTTTTTGCCCCACATGTACCATTTCATGTGCTAGTAAATTGAGCATTAATTCCAATGGAAATGCAAATGTATTCTCTGGAATGCGTATGATTTGAGGCTCACCAAGAACGCCTTCGGTGGTCATTAATATAAAATTAGGTTTGGCTATTTCTCGTAGTTCAAACCCTTTGAAGTTGGCGTGTTCTAAGCCGTACTCTTCCAGAAGGAATTGTGCGGCTAGAACGGTTTCTCCTAGTTCGTGGAAATTGTTGATGATTTGTAACTGATCGGAATACGATTTCATTGTAATAATGTTTTATTAGCCAAATAACATACTCGCTACATCTTCAATTTTAGCCACTAATTGAATTTTAATACCGGTATTTTTCAATGCGATTTTATTGTATTTGGATACAAATATGGTCGAAAAACCAAGTTTCTCTGCTTCTTGAATGCGCTGATCGACACGGTTAACAGGTCTTATTTCTCCGGAAAGTCCCACCTCGCCAGCAAAACAAAAATCTTTGTTCACAGGGATGTCTTCATTCGAAGATAAAATGGCTGCCACAACAGCTAAGTCAATTGCAGGATCATCTACTGATATTCCTCCGGTTACGTTCAGGAAGACGTCTTTGGCGCCAAGCCTAAAGCCAGCTCTTTTTTCAAGTACAGCTAATATCATATTTAGCCTTTTGGCGTTGTAGCCAGTGGTGCTGCGTTGCGGTGTGCCGTAAACGGCTGTGCTTACCAGTGATTGTATTTCGATCATTAAAGGTCGCATGCCTTCTAATGTCGAGGCAATTGCGGTTCCAGATAATTCTTCGTCCTTATGCGAAATTAATATTTCGGATGGGTTGGAGACTTCGCGTAAGCCACTTCCTAACATTTCGTAAATTCCGATTTCGGCTGTGGAGCCAAAACGGTTTTTTAACGAACGCAAAATGCGATAGACATGGTTGCGGTCTCCTTCAAATTGGAGCACGGTATCCACCATGTGCTCTAATATTTTTGGCCCTGCGATATTTCCATCTTTGGTTATATGCCCAATCAAAATTACAGGAATGTTGGTTTCTTTAGCAAATTTTATGAGCTCGGCTGTAGTCTCTCTAATTTGAGAGATGCTTCCTGCAGTTGATTCAATGTAATCTGTATGTAAGGTTTGAATTGAATCAATAATAACTATTTCGGGCTGAATGGCTTCGATCTGTTTGAAGATATTCTGCGTTTTTGTTTCGGTTAATATGTAGCAATTGTCGCTGGAAGGAGTGATCCTTTCGGCACGCATTTTTATTTGTTTCTGACTTTCTTCACCGGATACGTATAAGGTTTTATAAGGTAATTTTAATGACACTTGTAGCAGTAAAGTACTCTTTCCTATTCCGGGCTCACCACCTAATAGTGTTAAAGAACCGGGAACAATACCACCACCCAAAACGCGATTTAGCTCGGCATCAGTAGTGTTCATGCGCACTTCCTGTGTTGAGTCTATTTCGGTGATTCGTAAAGGTCTTGGAGCTTTAGTCACGGGTGTAGCTTCGGTTTTCCAAGCTACTTTTTCCTGTTTTTGGATTATTTCTTCGGCAATGGTATTCCATTCTTTGCAGGAGTTACATTGTCCTTGCCATTTGGCATATTGAGCACCGCAGTTTTGACAAAAAAACGTAGTTTTAACTTTAGACATTATTTTTTTTGTGTTAAGCTTTTCATATCATCGTATTTTTCAAACATCATGTCCTTGGTCAAATCGCCAATTTCTTCTAGTTGAGAAGCGCGTTGGTATTTTTGAGCAGCTCTTTTGGCATCGCCTTTTTTCTCGTACATTAAACCTAGCTGGTAGGAGGCCAGCATTGATTTAGGGTAGTTTTTATCGGCAATTTGTGATAATTGATCCAGTTCATTGTAAGCGTTATTTTTTAGGATCGCGGCTTCTATAGCTTTGAAATCGTTTAAGCGAACAGGAATTTTCATGCCTAAGGTTTTGTCGATCAAGTCGTATTTTTTTACCAAATAATCCACATATCCTTCTTGTAGTACTACGATTTTTTCTGCAAATTCAGCAGATGAAATGGGTTTGTATGATTCAAAAATCTGGTACAAAGCGCTTGGAATAGAATATAGAACAAGTGAATAGTGCGAGGCGTTTGCAAAGTCGTCAAACTTGTAGTTTAACAAAGGATTTTGAATTTTTTTGATGTTTTCGTCTAATTCTTGGATGGGTTCTCTTAATTGTTTGATATCTCCAGATCCAGAAGATTGGTAGTAAAATAAAGGTTGTTTTAATTTGGCTAAGTTGATCGAGATACGCTGTTCCATTTTTGGGGCTAACTCCGGACTTAATGAAATATAGGCATTAAATAATGGGTAATCTTTGTAAAGGAAGAAGTTCAAGAACCCTGCAGTTGTGTCATGTCCTGCAATGATTCTAAACGGTGCAGTACGGTATTTGCTTTCGATATAAGGAATAAGTTCACCACCTAAAAATTCAAAAAAAGCAGCTCCTTTGTTGGTAGGCACCCCTTCTGATTGGTCGTAACTAGAATCACTTTCTCTATCGTTGTTTTTGTTTTGTGTGATACCTACTATGATGGTTTCGGGTAAATCATCCCAATATGCACCATAGGTTAAGGCTCCATTAAAAGGGTCAAATAAATATTCTCCATCTAATAAAATTAGGAGTGGGTATCTTTTTGTAGGTTCCTTTTCGTAGGAAGCGGGTAGGCTGATAATTATTGGACGAGAAGTACCCAGCTTTGCTGATTTGAATAGTTCGGTCGTTTTTTGTGAAAACATTGATAATGTGAAGAAGAAGAACAGTATAATTTTTTTCATGTTTTTTATTTTAGATCATAATAGCATTAAAATAACGATGTGAAAATACAGATGTCAATTATCACAAAGGTAAATCTACAATATTTTTTTTGCAAATGAAGGAAAGTGAATCGTATGTAAATAAGTAAGTCTTTCAATATAGCAACTATATTGAAAGACTTTGTTATAATGTGGGTATAAGGAACTAAGTTAAGGAGTTGTCTTTTTCATTTGGAAAAATAATCCACGGTTTAAAGGTTTTTGCCTCTTCAAATTCTAAAGTGGCATAAGCGATAATAATGATAATATCATCTTTTTGCACTTTACGAGCTGCAGGACCATTTAGGGTTATTTCGCCTGAATTTCTTTCGCCTTTGATAGCGTAAGTTTCGAAACGTTCTCCATTATTGATGTTAACAATTGCCACTTTTTCTCCTTCAATAATATTCGAAGCTTCAAGAAGTGTCTCGTCTATAGTAATACTACCGATATAATTTAAATCGGCTCCAGTAACTTTTACTCGGTGGATCTTTGATTTTAGTACTTGAATTTGCATGCTACAAAAGTAAATTAATTTAATGAAATGGTGTCAATCAATCTAATATTATTGACAAATACAGCTATGAAAGCGCGGTATTTTTTGTTTTTGTTTTTTCGAATGCACGGTAAAAGCGTTGCTACTTCGGCAATTTGAAAATATTCTAATTCGAATGTGTCGTTTTTTTCGAATGTTTTTTGAACCCAGTCGCTGATCTCTTTGGCGCTATTTTTTGTAAATTGATCTTTGGTGGTAAGTAGTGTTTCGTAAATTAATGCGGCTTTATTGCGTTCGTCTTCCGTAAGGCGTTCGTTTCTGGAGCTCATTGCTAAGCCGTTTTTTTCTCTGTAAATTTCGCAGCCAACAACCTGTACGGGTAGTTTAGTTTTGGCTACCATTTTTTTAACAATTTGAAGTTGTTGAAAGTCCTTCTCTCCAAAATAAGCTTTGGTTGGAGTTACAATCTCGAACAAGCGTTTTACGATGGTTCCCACACCATTGAAATGTCCAGGTCTAAATTTACCTTCCATTTGGTGTTCCAAACCGTCAAAATCAAAATCCTGTGATAGTATTTTTCCTTCGTATATGTCATGAACAGTAGGGGCGTAGACAATTATTTCGGTACTTAAACTGCTAATTTTTTCAATATCTTTATCTAAAGTTCTTGGGTATTTTAATAGGTCTTCAGGATTGTTAAATTGAGTAGGATTGACAAAAATACTAATGACTGTTTTGCTGTTTTCTTGCAATGATTGTTGCATTAGTGAGAGATGTCCTTGATGCAAAGCACCCATTGTAGGAACAAAACCTATAGTGGAATTAGTCGTTTTAATAGAGCTCAAATGGGCTATTAAAGCTGCTTTTCCAGTGAAAATTTGCATTGTGATTTTATTTAAATTCTATGCAAACATAATATATTAGTTAATAACTGCATAAAATTTTGTAATTTTGCGTGGTTTTTATTGCCAATAAACTAAGCAAATTACAATATGAAAGACAAGAGGATATTATACGTATCATCTGAAGTGGTGCCTTATTTGGCTGAAAATGAAGTTTCTTTAATGTCATACGATGTACCCAAGATGGTTAATGATCAAGGTGGACAAATAAGAATTTTCATGCCTAGATATGGAAATATAAATGAAAGAAGACACCAATTACATGAAGTAATTAGACTTTCAGGAATGAATTTGGTGGTGAACGACTTGGATATGCCTTTAATTATTAAAGTAGCATCAATCCCAAAAGAGCGCATTCAAGTTTATTTTATTGACAACGATGAGTATTTTAAAAGAAAAGCAACATTCGCCGATGAAGAGGGTGTAATGTATCCAGATAATGATGAACGTGCTATTTTCTTCGCCAAAGGAGTTGTGGAAACGGTAAAAAAATTAAATTGGGTTCCAGATATTATACATGTTCATGGATGGATGGCAGCAATGTTGCCTATTTATATGAAACATTATTATAAAAATGAAGCTTTGTTTTCGGATACTAAAATAATAACTTCAGTGTATAGTCAGTCTTTTGACGGAATTTTAGATGCTGAGATGATCAATAAAATAGGTCTTGATGAGGTGCCTCTAGAAGCTATTGCCGACTTGAAAAATCCAGATTATGAAAGTATTATTAAAGCAACAATAGACCATTCAGATGGTATAATCATTGCATCTGATAGTCTGTCTTCAAGTTTAACAAAATATATAGAATCTTCAGGAAAACCTTTTTTACCTTTCGTGCCCAAAGATGCTTTCGCTGAGGCGTATAGTACCTTTTACAACGAGATTATTTAATTTTAATTTTATTAACAAATATGTATAATACTTCTTTTTTTAAGAAAGTTCTAATTGTTGCTGTAGTTCTTTTCTTGTATTCTTGTGATAAAGATTACAATACAATAGGTAGTGATTTAATTGGTGACAACCATTTTGGTTTTGAAAAATATACTTCGGCAGTGGTATCTTATAATCAAAAAATAGGACCAATTCAATCCAATAATTTAAATGTAAATGCTTTAGGTGTTTATGATAATCCAGCATTTGGAACAACCACTGCAAATTTTGCCAGTCAAGTTAGTTTAGAAACGCTTAATCCTACAATTGGTAATAACCCAGAGATTGCAAGTGTAGTTTTGACAATTCCGTACTATAGTACATTATTATCTACGGATACTGATGGCAATCATGTTTATGAATTGGATTCTATCTACAGCGGAGGAACTGATGCTAAAATAAAACTAAGTGTTTATGAATCGGGTTATTTTATGAGAGATTTGGATCCAATAGGAGGTTTTCAAACCGCTCAGAGTTTTTATACAGATCAAAATGCTGATTTTGACAATGCAAAAGTGGGCGCTCGTTTAAACGATGCTACTAGCACTGCAGAGAACGATGCTTTCTTTTTTGATCCAGCCGAGTATAAAACTACAGTCAATACAACTGGTACAGATGTGGTGACTAGAGTTGCTCCGGGAATGCGTTTGAATCTTAATACAAGTTTCTTTAAAACTAAAATTATTGACGCTGCTGCTTCTGGGAAATTAGCAACTGCAGATGTTTTCAAAAATTATTTTAGAGGATTGTTTTTTAAAGTAGAAAAATCAGGTAGTAGTCCTAGCGCTATGGCGATGATGGATTTTAAAAAAGGTAAAATTACAATCACGTATAAAGAGGATACATCACTAACAGATGCTACTCGTGTAGAGAAAACAATAGTGCTTAATTTGTTAGGGAATACGGTTAATTTGTTAAATCAAACAAATACAAATGCCGCTTACGCAAATGCTACTACTGCTCCTAATACAACTGATGGAGATGAGAAATTGTTTTTAAAAGGTGGTGAAGGATCTTTAGCTATTTTAGAACTTTTTGGTAAAGATTTATATGGCGTAGATGGTTTAACGGGTAGTCCAAATGGTGTGGCTGATGAAATTGATCGCATTAGAAAAAATGGTTGGTTGATAAATGAGGCTAATTTGGTTTTCCACGTGGATGCTGCTGCAATGGTTAATAGTTTTGAGCCCAATAGAATTTATTTGTACGATTATAACAACCATAGGCCAATTGTAGATTATTACAATGATGGTACAACTGGTACAACTACTAAGAAGGATAAAAGTGTTTTTGGTGGTCTAATCGTTAAGGAAGCTGTAACCGGCGGAAGAGGTTTGACTTACAAAGTGCGTGTTACAAATCAAATTAGAGGACTGATTAAAAACGTGGACTCTACAAATGTCAAGATGGGCTTAGTTGTTACTGAAGATATTTATACAACAGCCTCAAGTAAATTAAAAACAGCAACGACAAAGATTTCTCAGGCGCCTAGAGCGAGTGTAATGAATCCTTTGGGGACAATATTGTACGGTGGTAAGGCTACTGTAGCTGATGAAAAAAGATTGAAATTAGAAATTTATTATACAAAACCTAATTAATAAAAGTATATGTGTGGAATTGTTGGATACATAGGTCATAGAGAAGCTTACCCAATTGTTATCAAAGGGTTGCAAAGATTAGAATACAGAGGGTACGATAGTGCCGGAGTAATGATATATGATGGTGAAGATGTCAAGGTGTGCAAAACTAAAGGTAAAGTTGTTGACCTAGAAGCTAAAGCAGCTATTGAAATGAAAACTGGAGGTACAATTGGTATAGGACATACTCGTTGGGCAACACATGGTGTTCCTAATGATGTAAATTCGCATCCACATGTGTCAAATTCAGGTGATTTAGTGATTATTCACAACGGGATTATTGAGAATTATGCCCCTTTGAAAGAGGAGTTGATAAAAAGAGGTTACGTATTTCATTCGGATACTGATACGGAGGTATTGGTGAATCTTATTGAAGAAATTCAGAAAAATGAAAACCAAAAATTAGGTAAGGCAGTTCAAATTGCTTTAAACCAAGTAGTGGGAGCTTATGCTATTGCGGTTTTTGATAAGAAAAATCCAACTGAGATCGTTGCAGCGCGTTTAGGTAGTCCTTTGGCTATTGGAATTGGTGAAGGAGAATATTTTATAGCGTCAGATGCGTCACCTTTTATTGAATATACTTCAAATGCGGTATATCTTGAAGATGGAGAGATGGCTAACATCAGACTGCACAAGAAAATCAAGGTTAGAAAAATACAAGATGACTCGCTTGTTGATCCTTACATTCAAGAACTTCAGATGAATTTGGAGCAAATTGAAAAAGGAGGTTACGATCACTTTATGTTAAAGGAGATCTATGAGCAACCTAGTGTGATAAAAGATACGTATAGAGGAAGATTACATGCAAATGAGGGTATCATTCAAATGTCCGGTATTGAGGATAATTTGGAGAAGTTCTTAAATGCGGATCGAATTATAATTGTTGCCTGTGGAACTTCATGGCACGCTGGTTTAGTAGCAGAATATATTTTTGAAGAATTTGCAAGAATTCCGGTTGAAGTAGAGTATGCGTCTGAATTTAGATATAGAAATCCTATTATAAATAGTAGGGACGTTGTTATTGCAATTTCACAATCGGGTGAAACGGCTGATACTATGGCTGCTATTAAATTAGCGAAAGAAAATGGTGCTTTCGTTTTTGGTGTTTGTAACGTGGTGGGTTCGTCTATTTCTAGAGAATCTCACGCGGGTGCCTATACACATGCAGGACCGGAAATTGGTGTTGCCTCTACTAAAGCATTTACTACTCAAATTACTGTATTGACGATGATCGCTCTTCGTTTGGCGAAAGCCAAAGGAACGATGTCATTATCTGATTTCCATATGTATTTACAAGAGCTTGAGTTAATTCCTGAAAAGGTTAAAGAAGCGCTTGAAACGAATGATAGAGCCAAAGAAATTGCAGCTACCTTCAAAGATGCACCTAATTGTTTGTACTTAGGTCGTGGCTATAATTTCCCTGTTGCTTTAGAAGGTGCTTTGAAGCTAAAAGAGATCTCTTACATTCATGCTGAAGGATATCCTGCAGCCGAAATGAAGCACGGTCCTATTGCTTTAATTGATGAGCACATGCCTGTTGTGGTTATTGCGCCTAAGCAAGGGCACTATGACAAGATTGTTAGTAATATTCAAGAAATTAAATCTAGAAGCGGTAGAATTATAGCTATTGTGACTAAAGGAGATACACAAGTACGTGATTTAGCGGATTATGTAATTGAAATTCCAGAAACATCAGATGCGTTATCGCCATTAATAACTACTATTCCATTGCAATTATTATCATACCATATTGCGGTATTGAGAGAGTGTAATGTCGATCAACCAAGGAACTTGGCAAAATCTGTTACGGTAGAATAAATTTTAAATCGATTTTATATAAAAGGAGTAAGACTTTAGGTCTTGCTCCTTTTTTTTTATGATAAAATTTTTTAAAAAGGGTTTTTTTATGATAAATGTATTTTTATTGTTAATTTATTATGTATGCATAGTACTTTTGGTTTTTTTAACAATTTTTTATGCTTATTACTTAACAAATCGGCTGTTTTGCTGTGTTTGAGGAGGTTGTTTTTTGTGATAATACTGATTTATTTTTAACGTTTTTTTAGTAATATCAAAATTATTTGTACTTTGGTAACATAAATCTTAAAAAATTAACCAAATGAGAGCTTATTTACTTTTTTTGTCATTGTTTTTTTGTTGCATTAGTTTTGCGCAAAACTCAATTTCGGGTTCGGTAGCTGACAGTGATGGACAACCAATCATTGGCGCTAATATTAAAATAGTTGGAGAAGACATTGGATCTGTTACAGATATTGATGGGAAATTCACACTTGCTTCTTCAAAAAAACCTCCTTTTACTATTGAGGTAACTAGTATTGGTTTTGGATCAAAAAAAGTAAGTATTACATCAACTAATCAAAAAGTAGCTGTTGTTCTAGTTGAAGAACAAAACTTACTAAACGAGATTGTTGTTTCGGCGTCTAGAACTCCGGAACGTGTTTTAGAGTCTCCTGTAACCATTGAAAGAATGGGCGTTGCGGATATCAAGAAATCGGCTTCGGCTTCTTTTTATGACGGACTGGAGAATATGAAAGAGGTGCAAATGAATACAAGTAGTTTGTCATTTAAATCAATTAACACTCGTGGATTTGCTACTGTAGCAAATACACGTTTCATGCAATTGGTTGACGGAATGGATAACTCTTCTCCTTTGTTGAACTTTGTATTGGGGAATATGATTGGTATTTCTGAAATTGATGTTCAAAGTGTGGAACTTTTACCAGGTGCTTCTTCTGCTTTGTATGGTGCAAATGCCTTTAATGGTATTTTATTTATGACAAGTAAAAGCCCTTTTACAAGTCAAGGAATTACTGCTTACGCAAAATTTGGGCAAACTTCTCAAAAAGCTGCAGGAACAAATGATTATGTAGATTACGGAATTCGTATGGCTCATGCGTTTAGTCCTAAGTTTGCTGCTAAAGCTAACTTCACGTACATGCGTGGTACAGACTGGTTTGCTACCAATACAAATGATAAAACAGTTGCTGGTAGAGATAGAAGTCATTATGGTTATGATGGGATCAATGTTTATGGAGATGAAGTAGCGACGATTATAGGCGCGCCAACATTGCCTAGCGAGAAGGTTTCTAGAACGGGTTATAATGAAACTGATCTTACAGATAATAAAGCGAGTAATACTAAAATTGATTTCTCGCTACACTATAGACCTTTTGGGGATGAAAATCTAGAAGTGATTTGGCAAAGTAAATTTGGTTATGGTAATGCAGTGTATCAAGGAGCAAATAGATATTACTTGAATAACTTTTTTATGCAGCAACATAAATTAGAAATTAAAGGTAAAAACTTCTTCGTGAGAGGGTATACTACTACTGAAGATGGTGGAAATTCGTATGATATGTTGTTTACAGGTATAAACATAAATAACCAATGGAAGTCGAATACGAACTGGTTTAGAGATTATGGTACTGCATTCGCTCAAGCTACATTGGCAGGGCAGTTGCCTGCGCAAGCGCATGCTGGAGCTAGAAATTTTGCTGATTACAACATCAGTCCTACGGGTTTAATAGGTGGTCTTGTATTGACGCCTAATGTAAATGGAAATGAGCCTAGAGGAACTAGATTGATGCCGGGAACACAAGCTTTCAAAAATGCATTTAACAAAGTAATTGCAGGTGAAAATGTTCTTACAGGTTCTAAGTTGGTAGATAATTCAAGAATTTATCATTCAGATGCAAATTATAACTTTAAAGATTTAATCGAATTTGCAGAGGTGCAGGTGGGGGGTTCTTACCGTCAATATGAGTTGAATTCTTTTGGTAGAATTTACACAGATGCAAATGGTCCTATCTATTACAATGAGTACGGTGCGTACACGCAGCTTTCTAAGAAAATGATGGACGATCGTTTGAAATTTACAGGATCAGTTCGCTATGATAAGTCTAAAAATTTTAATGGAAATGTTTCGCCAAGAATTTCATTTGTGTATTCAGGTGGAGAAAGTAGAAAACACAATTTTAGAGCTTCGTTTCAAACAGGTTTTAGAAATCCATCTACGCAAGATCAATATATTGGGTTTAATGTTGGAAGTGCAGTATTGTTAGGTTCTGCTCCAGACAACTTAACACGTTTTGTAGAGACAATAGATATTAAAGGTGATGTAGGTAAAGCACTTAACAACGGAAATGGTTCTCAAACCATCGATGGTACAAGAGCATACAATAACTCTTATCTTGCTTCATCCGTTTTGGCATTTGCGGCAGCGGGAAATCCTGCCTTGCTGCAAAAAACTAATGCAAATTTAGTTAAGCCTGAAGAGGTTAAGGCGATTGAATTAGGGTATAGATCATTTATCAATAAAACATCGATTGATATCAACGGTTACTATAATGTTTATAATAATTTTATAGGTAATTTAAACGTTATTACTCCTTTGTATGGTCAAGCTTTAGATGGCGGTGGGTTGACAGACCCTGAAGGATCAAAAGCTTTGCAAGCATTGCAAAGTGGTAATACACGTACTTTTCAATTGTATACTAATACTCCTTTAGAAATTAAATCTCTAGGTTTCGGAATAGGATTGGGTAGAAAAGTTTACAGAGATTTTGAGGTAAGTGTAAATTACAACTATGCAGATTTTAGTTTTGATCAATCAAAAGATCCTAGTTTTGAAGCTGGGTTTAATACGCCTAAGCATAGAGCTAAAGCTTCTTTTGGTAATGAAAAATTATTTGAAAACTTTGGATTTAACATTAGTGGAAGATGGAGTAGTTCATATTTATGGCAATCGTCTATGGTTGACGGTATGATTGATGCTGCAACAGTTATTGATGCACAGGTTAATTACAGTTTTCCTAAGTTGAAATCTACTTTAAAAATTGGTGCTGCTAATATTGGTGGTAAAGAATATGCTCAAGTATTAGGAGCTGGTTTAATTGGTCAGCAATATTTTGCTTCATGGACAATTACTCCGTAAGCAATTAATATTCATTAATAAAATAAAAACATTTACAATGATAAAAAATTTAAAATGGCTGCTGTTGGTTTCGTTAACCGTAGTAGCATGTAGTAGTGATGATTCTGGTGTTGCACAGGCGGATGTACCGGCAACCTCAGGCTCGGCAAGTTTTACAAAATATGTCGCCTTAGGGGATTCTTTTGCTGCAGGATATAGCGATGGAGCTCTTTTCAAGAAAGGTCAAGAAGGGTCGTATGTTAATCTTTTAGCGAAGCAATTTATAGAGGCTGGAGGATCTGAGATAAAGACTCCGCTTATGTCTGATAATATTGGAGGTTTGCTTTATGGAGGTACTCCTATTGCAGCTGTGCGTTTGTATTTTAACGGGACAGGTCCAGCTTCTGTTGATGGGTCGCCTACGACTGAGGTTACAACTCGTATTACAGGGCCTTTTAATAATTTAGGGGTGCCAGGTGCTAAGAGTTATCATTTAGTTGCTCCAGGATACGGGAGTGTTACAGGAGTGCCAACTGGAGCTGCGAACCCTTATTTTGCGAGATTTGCTACTTCAAATACAACAACTGTTATAGCGGATGCTTTAGCGCAAACGCCTACTTTCTTTTCTTTATGGATTGGAGGTAATGATGTGTTGGGTTATGCTACTTCTGGTGGAGTGGGTGTAAATCAAACAGGTAATCTAAACGCAAGTGGGTATGGCTCTAGTGATATTACTGACCCTACTCTTTTTGCAAATGTGTATTCGAATTTAGTAACTGGTTTAACAGCAAATGGAGCTAAAGGTGTTGTTGCTAATTTACCGTATGTGAGTACGCTTCCTTATTTTAAAACAGTTCCTTATAATCCTTTAAGTGCGACTGTTCTGGGTTCAGGAAATCTTGCTGTAGGGCAAGCAACTGTAGCGGCTCTTAATGCACAGTTGTATTCACCTTTGAAAGCTGCTTTAACTGCTTTTGGAGCTGGAGATCGTATTAATTTACTTTCTGCTACAGTAGCAAATCCATTGCTGATTAAAGATGAGTCGTTGCCTAATTTATCAGCACAATTAACTGCTGCGTTTACTCCTTCTTTAGGTTTGGCAACCGCTACTTTTTATGGTACTGTTTTTGGTCAAGCGCGTCAAGCTACCGCTGCCGATTTGGTTTTATTACCAACTCAGTCCGTTATTGCCGCTGCACCTACTGCTATTAATTCAGGTATAGGTATTGCTCCGCCTTCTCCTTTGAATAAATTTGGAATTACATATCCTTTGCAAGATGCTCATGTTTTAATTCCTACAGAAATTGCTGAAATTAAAGTTGCTACAGATGCTTATAATGTGAGTATTAAAGCAGCTGCAGCTGCTAAAGGGTTGGCTTTTGTGGATACAAAAGCAATTATGACGCAATTGTCATCAGGTGGTATTGTGGCTAATGGTTTTACGGTTACTTCAGCCTATGTGACAGGTGGTGGTTTTTCATTAGATGGGATACATCCAAGTCCTAGGGGGTATGCTTTAATAGCGAACGCTTTTAGTACAGCAATCAATGAAAAATACGGATCGACATTGAAGAAATTAGATTTAAGTCTTTTTCCAATAGTGTATCCAAAAGTAATTCAATAGATTAAAACCAATATAATAAAATAAAGCCACCCGTTTTTTTTGACGTGGTGGTTTTTATTTATACTGAAATGCAAGGATTTAGCAATTTTTAATGTGATTTTTGGTCACTCTTTTAATAGTTGCTGTTTTTTATCAAAAAAATAATTGATTTTTTATTTTAAAAAATTATCTTTGCACTCTGAAAAAAGGGTTTAACCGATATGTTTCGGTTAACTATATTTCATAAACCTAAATAGCTATTTAATAAATACATAAGTAATGTCAAAAGTAATAGGAAAAGTTGCGCAAATCATTGGTCCAGTAGTTGATGTAGTTTTCAACGGTAAAGATGTTGAACTTCCAAAAATTTATGATTCATTAGAAATCACAAAAAAAGATGGTACTTTACTAGTACTTGAAGTACAATCTCATATTGGTGAAAACACAGTTCGTACGATCTCAATGGACTCAACAGATGGTTTGAGTAGAGGTTATGAAGTAGTAGGTACTGGGAATCCAATTCAAATGCCTATTGGTGCAGATGTTTACGGACGTTTGTTCAATGTAATTGGTGATGCAATTGATGGTTTACCTGAATTGCCTAAAACAGGTGAAAACGGAATGTCAATTCACCGTCAAGCTCCAAGATTCGAAGATTTATCAACTTCATCAGAAGTTTTATTCACAGGTATTAAAGTAATCGATTTAATTGAGCCTTACTCAAAAGGGGGTAAAATTGGATTGTTTGGTGGAGCCGGTGTTGGTAAAACAGTATTGATTCAAGAGTTGATCAACAATATCGCAAAAGGTCACGGTGGACTTTCTGTATTCGCAGGAGTAGGAGAAAGAACACGTGAAGGAAATGACTTACTTCGTGAGATGTTAGAGTCAGGTATTATAAAATACGGTGATGAATTCATGCACTCTATGGAAAATGGAGGATGGGATTTATCTAAAGTTGATTTACCAGGAATGAGAGAGTCTAAAGCTACTTTCGTTTTTGGACAAATGAATGAGCCACCAGGAGCTCGTGCTCGTGTAGCACTTTCTGGATTATCTATCGCTGAGTATTTCCGTGATGGAGCAGGATCAGACCAAGGGAAAGATGTATTATTCTTCGTTGATAATATCTTCCGTTTTACACAAGCAGGTTCTGAGGTATCGGCACTTTTAGGTCGTATGCCATCTGCAGTAGGATACCAACCAACATTAGCTACAGAAATGGGAGCGATGCAAGAGCGTATCACATCTACAAACAAAGGATCTATTACATCTGTACAAGCGGTTTACGTACCTGCGGATGATTTAACGGATCCGGCACCAGCAACAACATTTGCTCACCTTGATGCAACAACTGTATTGTCTCGTAAGATTGCTGAGCTAGGTATTTATCCAGCGGTTGACCCGTTAGATTCTACTTCTCGTATCTTAACACCACAAATTCTTGGTGATGAGCATTATGACTGTGCTCAAAGAGTGAAAGAAATTCTTCAAAAATACAAGCAATTGCAAGATATTATCGCAATTCTTGGTATGGAAGAGTTATCTGAAGAAGATAAATTATCAGTTTCTAGAGCACGTCGTGTGCAACGTTTCTTATCTCAACCTTTCCACGTAGCAGAACAGTTTACAGGATTAAAAGGTGTTTTAGTAGATATCAAAGATACGATCAAAGGATTTAACATGATTATTGACGGTGAATTAGATCACTTGCCAGAATCTGCATTTAACCTTAAAGGTACTATCGAAGAGGCTATCGAAGCTGGAGAGAAAATGTTAGCGGAAGCTTAAAAAATAGTTTAAGGTTTAAAGTTTAAGGTTCATTAGTAACTTTAAACTTTAGACTCTAAACCTTTAACTAAAAAATTATGATTTTAGAAATAGTATCACCAGAGGCATCTTTATTTAAAGGCGAAGTGACTTCAGTATCTGTACCAGGTGTTAACGGAAGTTTTCAAATTTTGAATAATCACGCTCCTATAGTTTCATTACTTCAAAAAGGAATTGTAACTATTACAGCTCCAAGTTTTAAGTTTGATAAGGAAACGGCAGGTTTATTCTCGAAAGTAAATGATCAGAATTATACCCTTGCAATTTCTGCTGGAACTATTGAGATGAAAGGCAATAAAGTTATTGTACTCGCAGATTAAATTAGTTTTAATTTATATAAAAAAACGTCAAGCTAAGCGAGGGCACTGAAAAAGTGTTTCTAATAAATTAAGACCTAAAAAGGAGTAGATATCTATGGATTTCTACTCTTTTTTT
>NZ_JACRUK010000089.1 GCF_014305155.1 Flavobacterium muglaense | reverse complement strand
TTATTAAGATGATGAAGCATAAACACATTGGATTACAAATAATTAAAATAAGTACATAACTTTACACCTCTATAATTTAAAAAGGCTTGACTATTATTTTAATGAGCAGTTTTACACCGATAAATTAAAAATACCGTTGGATTATGTGGGTGGATTTAAATACTATCTTATTGAAAATCCTATATTCGTATCCAAATTAAAAAATAACGATAAACAGATGCTTGCTTTTTTAGTAATTGAATTAGCGGTAAATTATAACAAAATTATAGCAAGTGAGAATTAAGACTACTTTATTATTTTTAATCTTTTGGTTGACTCAATCTATTTTTGGGCAAACTCCAGCTGAAATAAAAATTCAGGGCTACATAATTGCCGATTCTACATCGGTGGAAGGAGTTAATGTTGTGAACTTAACAACAAATCGATCTACTTCCTCAACAAAGGATGGCTATTTCTTTCTTTTAGTAAAAGAAGGCGATCTTTTGGCATTATCTGCTATAAATCTTGTAACTTTACGTAGACGGATGACCAAAGATGATGTTCTAAAAGGTACTTTTTTGATAAAAATGCAAGCTAAAAGTATTGCTTTGAAGGAAGTAGTGGTCAATGAGTATGCTAATATCACCGCCGAAAACTTAGGGATTATTCCCTTCGGACAAAAGAAATATACACCAGCCGAAAGGAAATTATATACAGCAACATCAGGTGGTGGAATTGATGGTTTACTGAATACAATTTCTGGACGAAAAGCCATGCTTAAAAAAGAAGTGCTTGTAGAGAAAAAAGAGCGATCTATGAATCGCTTGGAGTATGTATTTGAAGACGATTATTACATTGATGTATTGAAAATTCCCCAAGATTACATTCGTGGATTTCAATATTACTGTGTTGAAGATAAGGATCTGGAAGCAGCTTTGATATCAAAAAATAAAACATTGATTAAGTTTTTGATTATTCCGTTGGCTGAAAAATATAATAAAATGAGAATTTATGAAAACTAATATAGGGATAGTTGTTTTAGTGCTTTTTTTTCAAGTTTGCTTTGCTCAAAACGAAAGTAGAAAGCCATTGCACGGACAAGTGGTAAATGATTCATTGACGCTAGAGAGCGGTTATGTTCTTAATGTTAGTGCGCGTACGCGTACTTTTATCAATTCAAACGGACTTTTTGATATTTTGGCTAAGCCAAAGGATACTTTGCTGTTTTCAAGTTTAGCTTTTCTCTCCAAAAAAATAATTTTGACTGAGAAAAACTGCAATGAAAAGCTTTTTCTGGTTCAGATGGATTTAGTGAATAATGAATTGAAAGAAGTAGTGGTGGCAAATGGTTTAAAAATCAACAGTCTGGCAGGAGGTTCGCAGCAGTTTGTAGACAGGCGCTATTTTGATGATGAGAAATCATCTCCTAAAAACCGAACTATGGCATCTGATGGGACAATTGAAAACGGAATGGATTTTGTACGTATTTTTAAGGATTTGAAAAAGATACTGCGAAAAAAAGAAGATGTAAAAGAAGAATTTGTGTCGGATGTCGCTTTTTCAGAGTATGTAAAAGTCAATTTTAGTCCTTCCTTTTTTACTAAAGATTTAAGTTTGAAGGAGGATGAGATGGAATTATTCTTGTTGTATTGTTCGAATGATTTGAATTCGAAAAAATTCCTAAAACCCGAAGAGAGATTTATGTTAATGGATTTTTTAATTTCTAAAAACAAGGATTTTAAAAAATTATCTATTTTTGAAAAATGAAAAAAAGAAACTTGTACGTTGCGATTGCCTTATTGTTTTTGACCTTATCGGCTTTTACGGTTCATAAATTTTATATGGGAATCTACCAGATTAATTATGCTCCCGAAAAGAAAATGCTTCAAGTTACTTCTCGAATTTTCTTAGACGACTTAAATAAAACATTAGAAAAAAAATACGCACGAAAAAGTTTTCATTTGGGCTCAAGTCAAGAAACTCCAGAAGAATTAGAATTACTTAAAAAATACTTGGCAGATAATCTTTATCTGAAAGTGAATGGGCAAACCAAACAATTGACCTTTTTGAGTAAGGAAGTTGATGATGATGTGTTAGTTTGCTACAGTAGTGTCAAAGGAATTTCAAAAATTAGTACGCTTGAGATTTTTAATTCAGTTTTGATGGATTGGAGCCTAGAGCAACAAAACATTACACATATTACGGTGCTAGGAACTAAAAATAGCATTCTTTTTACAGAATCTTCAAGATCTGGAATGTTAAAATATTAAATGGGAGTCGGTTTTTTGTTAAAATTTGTTATTTTCACGAACTGAAACTAGTAACGTTTTATTTATGAAAAAAATTTATTTACTCCTTTTTCTTCCTACGCTTATTTTTGCGCAAGAAAAAACGACTACAGTAGCTCCTAAACAAACAGGGAAATACGACACCAACAAGTTTAGTCAAATGTACGATTTATTGGCAACGCCCAATATGTTTCGTAATGCGGCAGGTGCCCCAGGACCAGCGTATTATCAACAACAAGCCGATTATAAGATCGACATTGAGTTAGATGATAAAAACGCAAAATTAATGGGGTCTGAAACCATTACTTACATAAATAACTCTCCTGATAGTTTGGAGTATTTATGGGTTCAATTAGATCAAAACCAATCGGCTAAGGATTCTGAAACTCCTCTGGCAGATAGCCAAAGAATTACACAAACATTTCCTGCAGCTGGGTTTACAGATAAGTATCTTAAAAAAGACCTAGAACGTGGGTTTAATATCGAATGGGTAAAAGATCTTAAGGGTAATGCAATGAAATACAGTATCAATCACACGATGATGCGTATTGACTTAGCTACTGCTTTAAAACCGGGTGCTTCTGTTTCATTTTCTATAAAATGGTGGTATAACATCAACAATTATCAAAAAGAAGGTGGGCGCTCAGGATATGAATTATTCGAAAAAGAAGGCAATAAATTGTATGTAATAGCGCAGTTTTATCCAAGAATGGCAGTGTATAATGACGTTGAAGGATGGCAGAATATGCAGTTTTGGGGAGGTGGAGAATTTGCCTTGCCATTTGGAAATTTTGATGTAAATATTACAGTTCCTGCAGATCACGTGATGGAAGCAACAGGTGAATTGACAAATAGAAGTGAAGTTTTTACAGCTGCTCAAGTTAAAAGATGGGAATTAGCTCAAAAAACATTTGATAAACCAGTTGTAATCGTAACTCAAGCAGAAGCAGAAGCAGCCGAAAAAGGCTTTTCTAACAAGAAAAAAACATGGAGATTTAGCGCTAAAAACGTTAGGGATTTTGGTATAGCAACTTCAAGAAAGTTTATTCTTGATGCCATGGCGGTACAATTAAGTACTAAAACGGCAATGGCAGTTTCGATTTATCCAAAAGAAGCAAATCCGCTTTGGGGAGAAACTTCTACAATTACAGTAGCGCATACTTTAAAAAGTTACTCAGCACATACCTTCGATTATCCTTATCCAAAAGCAGTTTCTGTTTCGGCAGAGGATCAAGGGATGGAATATCCAATGATTTGTTGGAATTTTGGTCGTCCTGATGAAAATGGAATAACGTCTGAAGCAATCAAAAACGGAATGATGGGTGTAGTGATTCACGAAGTTGGGCACAACTTTTTTCCTATGATTGTAAATTCTGATGAGCGTCAATGGACTTGGATGGATGAAGGTTTAAATTCATTTATGGAGTACATGGCGGAGCAAGAATTAGGAACAAATTTCCCTTCAAGAAGAGGTCCTGCTAAAAACATTGTACCTTATATGAGTGGAGATCAAAAGTTCTTAGAGCCAATAATGTCAAATTCTGAAGGTATTATTCAGTTTGGAAACAATGCTTATGGGAAACCAGCAACAGGTTTAAATATTCTTAGAGAAACCATTATGGGTAGAGAGTTGTTTGATTATGCTTTCAAAGTATATGCAAACCGTTGGAAATTCAAGCATCCTACTCCAGAAGATTTCTTTAGAACAATGGAAGATGCATCAGCAGTAGATCTAGATTGGTTCTTTAGAGGTTGGTTTTATTCAACTGATTTTGTCGATATTGGAATCAATGAGGTGAAACAGTATTATGTAACAGAGACTCCTACTGCAGCCTTGAAAAGCGCAAAAGTAAGAAAAGGACGTTTTGGTCTTGATCCAGGTCCATTTGTTTATTTAGTAGAAGGAGATAATACAGAGTTGAATGCCAAAGATAAAAAAGCATTAAAAATCGAAGAAGTAAAATTGCTTTCTGATTATGTAAGCACGCTTACTGCTGAAGAAAAAGGAACGTTAAGTACACCAAAATACTTCTACGAAGTAGAGTTTAACAAGCCAGGTGGTATGATTATGCCTATCCTTGTAGAGATTACTTACGAAGACGGAACAGTTGATAATTATAAATATCCAGCGCAAATTTGGAGAAAGAATAATGACACCGCTAAGAAAGTATACGCTACCGAAAAAGCAATTAAAAAAATACAAATTGATCCAAAGTTAGAAACGGCTGATATTGACGTCACAAATAATACGTGGCCAAAAGAGCAAGTCAAATCTAAATTTGATTAAGGAATACAAAAAGAAAGACTCATTTATGAGTCTTTTTTTTTATGAAAAATTTAAAAGAGGCCGAATCAAAAATTGGTATATTTGTAGCATTAAAATGTAAAAAGTATGTTTGGTATAGGAGGAGGAGAATTAGTTTTTATCATGTTTATTGTGCTCATGCTTTTTGGATCAGATAAAGTTCCTGAAATGGCACGTACCATGGGGAAAGCCATGGCGCAATTAAAAAACGCGACTAATGATATCAAGAGCGAAATCCAAAAAGGAGTTGAAGTTAATGGTCTTGATGCAAAATCATTGTCTAATTTAACGGGCGATATCAACTCTCAAATAAATAAAGTAAAAGAGGACCTGATGGGCGATACCGTTGCTCAGGTCAATAAAGCAACATCAAATCTGTTAGGAGATTCAGTCGATCAAGCGAATAAGGTAAAAGAAGATATCGAAGACATCACAGGACCCGTAAAACGCCAGCGATAATGATAGAAAAGCTATTGTCTTTAGACAGTGATTTACTCGTTTATCTTAATGGTTTGGGATCTACTCAGTACGACTGGTTGTGGCTGTTAATCACCAAACAATTAAACTGGTTGCCATTATTTCTGCTACTTTTGTACATTATTTACAAGAAAATAGGTACTAGGCAAACCTTGTATTTGCTGCTTTTTACAGCCTTTATATTGACTTTTACGGACCAAGTTACAAACCTGTTTAAAAACGGTTTTCAAAGGCTTCGTCCTTGTAATACGCCCGAGATAAAAGACATCATTCGCATAGTAAAACAAAGTGATTCCTTTAGTTTCTTTTCGGGTCATGCGGCAAATAGTATGGCGGTTGCAACCTTTCTATATTTGAGGTTACGTCGTTATTCGAGCTATTTTGTCATCTTGTTTCTATGGCCGTTAATATTTGCTTACAGCCGTATTTATCTAGGATTGCATTACCCAATCGATATCTTTTGTGGGTATTTATTTGGGGTATTTTCAGGAACCCTTTGGTACATTATATACAAAAAAGCACAAAAAAAATACTTCCCTATCTAGTAGTAGGAGCTATTTCCAGCTGTACATTACAATCTTATGGCGTAAAAATGATTTTTCAAAAATAAACAATAAAGGAGCTTCCGTTGGAGGGCACTGAAAAACTACGCATATTTTGATTAACGTCGTTTTCTAGAGATTAAAAAAGCGCTTATAATAGGAT
>NZ_JACRUK010000088.1 GCF_014305155.1 Flavobacterium muglaense | reverse complement strand
TACTTTCTCCTTTGAATGATTCCATAATAAAATTCTTTCACGAAAGATAAGAATTTATCTTTACACCTCTATAATTTAATTCTAGTGAAAGACGGAAAACTTCTTATAAATGAAGATGTTTATAATTGTAATCCTAGTCTTATGTTACTTTCAAATCATGAATTAATTTTATGGATAAAGGATGCAAAATGGGAAAATTATTATATTGATTTAAAATCTAAAAAGTTAAATAAAGTTTCATATAATTTAGGTTTAAATAGTATTAATAGAGATTATATCTTAACTTTTGAAAATGGAATACAAAAAATAATTAATGCCAATAATTTATTGGAACCAGTAATTATTAAGACGACTGTATCTCTTCAGAGTTATTTAGTTTACAATAATAAATTAGTAGGATACTCTAAATCAAATTGTATAAGTTCAACAAACAGAGAGACAGGCGAATTCGAATGGGAAACCAATCTATCAGGAAGAAGATATTTAATAAACAATGAAGAACAAGAAGCCAACATAACAGCAATTTTAGGCGTTTATGAAAATCATTTATTGGTATGGCTAGCAGGAGACAGGTTAATAAGTATAGATACAAATAATGGTACTATTCTATACGAAATCTTACCATTTGAGGGTTTAGTAGATGTTAATGGTTTTCAACTGTGGGATTTTAGAGATTTATTTTTAGAACAAGAAACAGGGAAAATAATAATGCTCAACAAACTGTTTTATTATGAGATAGACATCCTAACACAACAAGTACAGCAGTGCAAAAGTTTTTATACCGGCAATGCCTACGGCTTAGGAAGATTACCCAATATGCCCGAACCGCCTACAGATATTACGTTTAAACAAGCTGTTTACACCAACGATTTTATTTATTTCATAGGTGGTTATACATTTGCTACAAACATTGTGGGTGTTTTTAACCGAAAAACCTACAATATTGATTGGCAAGAATCAATAAACCTTTTGGAAACAGACAATTTCAATAATTTCAAAGACATACAATATGCTAATAACAAAATTTATGTTTTAGATACGGGCAATCAATTGCATATTTTTGAAAAGGAAGAATAGCATGCAAATCATGGGAAATAAACGTAGCACCCCAAGTTTGTCTCGTTGAAAGCGTCTCACACAAACCAATCACCTCAAATGAGATTCCTACGGAATGACAAACTATGTGGATTGTAATGGCTTGAAACCGTATGGTGCATTTACCTCCGGTCGATTAGCCCTAGTATTTAGCTGCGCCCTGCTACTGCACGAATCCTATCTTGTGGTCATAAGGCAAGACAGGTGTAAAAATCATTTTTAGATTTAGTAAACTTATTTAGTAGCCAATTTATTGCGGTTTGAGCGAATTTATCCCTAATTTTGATTTGGTTTAAAATTGATCGAATAAGACAACGAATCTAAAATTTGATTGATAAAGCAAACTTTAAAAAAAAAAAAAAGAACTAATAGTATGAAAACAATCAAACAATTCTCTGTTTTTTTATTGATGATGTCCTTATCATCACTATACGCACAGCTACCTGAAGAAATAGAATGGAAATATTTACAAAAAAACTATTCAGCCGATAGTACTAAACTAGCGCTTAGTTTAAACAATAAACTTTTGGAGGGTAAATATAAAATTCCTTTAGATAATACTAGTTTTGCTTTATATGATATTAAAAAAGGGTTAATATCTGGGGATGCATTTTGGTACACAAATAATGGGGATCTAGAATGCAAACTCTCTTATAAAAATGGAGTGCGAAACGGTTTAAAAGAAAATTTTGACAGTGACGGCAAGCCTTGGCTGAGAGAAGAGTATAAAGATGGCAAAAAAGACGGGCTAAGTGAGATGTACAGTAACGGAAAGATGAGCTCTAAATCCGAATATAAAAAGGGTAAAAAAGAGGGACTGTCTATTACTTATAGCAATGGTCAAATTCTTACCCAGACCTATTACAAGGATGACAAACGAAATGGCTTATCAACTACTTTTTATAATGGTGTAATTGTTTCCGAAAACAATTATGTAGATGATGTACAAGATGGATTAGGCACCATTTACAGTATGGGGAAAAAAAACATGGATGCGACGTATCAAAAAGGTCAAAGGCATGGTTTAGCACACATGTACAAGCCTGACGGTTCAATACTTTTTGAAAGTTATTTTTTGCTTGGCGTAAAAGTTTCTAAAGAAGAATACGAGAAATACCTAAATAAATAATGGTAAACGTTACTGTTTCATTTTGGTCTTTAAATGCTGTTTTTAAAGGTACTGAGATACTTTTTACCATAAAAGCCATTAGCACCGGAATGCAATGCGATGACTGGCTAAACCCAAATGCTGCATAATAGTTAACTATAATAATTTAAATGAAAAAACGGTTTAAGCTTGAATTAATCAAAACGCTGCAACGACTATTATTGGTTGCAGTAATCATTTTTTTGCTACATTTTTTCAGATTTATTGGGCAATGGGAACATTATCAAGTAAGGTGTCGAGTGGTTGTGTAGATTGCAGTTTTTTCTTTGACGCTTGTATCCTATCGTTGCTAACCAGTTTTTTCATAGCGCTGCTATTCCAAGCCTTTTTTTTTATAAAAAATAAGTATATCAAGGTACCAATGGAATTTTTGGTATTAGCTTCTGTTTGGATGTTTTGGGATTACACCATTTTTGTAGAGAGAGAAAGTTCGTGGAGTACTTATCTTTTTAATGAAGAAATAAATCACACCATTTTATTGTCATTATTTCCTGTTGTAATGCTAGCATTTGTAAGTTTGTTTATTCTTAATTTTAAGGTTTCGTGGGCCAACTTATAAACGCTCATGATTCATAACGTTTTGACCTTGATGCTGGATGTCCAGTTTGAGGTTACTTCCTGGATTGTGAAGGCCATGCAATAGAACGGTATTATGAAAATGAGTTGTACTCCATAGCCCTGATGGAAGCGGCATCCTCGTAGCGCAGCGTAGAGATACAGCGTACAGCAGGAGGGACGTACTTGAATAGAAGAGTAGTTGTGCTCCTAAGGTAAACGGGGTGGTTGCACTTTATTGGGAGGTTGTGTTATTTTTTGGTTTTTAGTGTAACAGAATCTCAAAAGAGCACTCTTATTGTAAAATGGATTGTAATTTAAAAATATAGATATGAAAAAAATTGTTTTAAGCGGCCTTGTACTTTGCTCAGGATTGATGGCGCAAGCACAGTCGATTGATAAAATAATTACGGTGAACAAGGTTACCGCGGTCGAAACGGTTCTTGCGGCAGATGATATGCAAGGGCGTAGGGCTTTTACACCGGGAATTGACAAGGCTTCGGCTTATATTGAGTCGGAATTCAAGAAAATTGGATTGCAAACTTTTAATGGTGCAAAAGATTACCGACAAGAATTTTCGATGACCGAAGCGAAAAGAACGGGTCTTGAGGTTACTATTGACGGAAAAAAAATTGACTCGGGATCTATGATTTCGTTTTCATATCAAGCTGAGGTTTCCTTTACAGAAAGCAGTCCTATTGCAGTGGTAAATATTAGAGCGGGTGACGCTTTTGGACCTAAGTTTTATGAGTATTATCAGAGTGATAAGAACTTACTGGTTTTAGTGGATAATTCATTTAAAAGAGCTTTGGGTAACATGATGCACATGAACCAAATGGCGGCAAATCCAGGGAAAAACACAGTGGTTTTTGTTTTTGGCCCTGTCGAAGCAAACCATTTTACAATTGAGGCTACCAACACTATTACTACATCAAAATTGAATAATGTGGTTGGGCTGTTGAAAGGGAAAAGCAAGCCTAATGAATATGTGATTTTTTCGGGTCATTATGATCACCTGGGTATAGGTTCACCTGAAGAAGGACAACCGCACGATGCCAAAGATTCGATCTATAATGGTGCTAATGATGATGCTGCTGGAACTACGGCAGTGATTTTACTGGCAGATTATTTTAAGAAAATGAATAACAACGAGCGCTCGATTATCTTTACTGCCTTTGTTGCAGAGGAATTGGGTGGTTATGGTGCAAAATACTTTTCGAAACAACTAGATCCTGAACAAGTGATGGCGATGTTCAACCTTGAAATGATAGGAACCGAATCAAAGTGGGGTAGGAACTCGGCTTATATTACTGGTTTTGACAAATCAAGTATGGGAGAAATTTTGCAGAAAAACCTAGAAGGTTCACAGTTTAAATTCCACCCAGATCCGTACCCTGAGCAACAATTGTTCTACAGATCAGACAACGCTACTTTGGCACGATTGGGGGTGCCTGCGCATACGATTTCGACTTCAAAAATGGATAACGAACCCAATTACCACAAAGCAAGTGACGAAATAGGTACGCTTGATATGAATAACATGACCGAGATTATCAAAGCAATTGCAATTAGCTCGTCTACAATCATCAGCGGAAAAGACACACCTACGAGAGTAGATACAGCAAAGTTGAAGTAAACATTTTAGAGCGTGTTAGTTGGATTTACCGCAAATTCGCCAATTATTTTTTGTTGAATGAGTAAACATTCATAACGCCAATTATTTGAACCATTAAGGGATTAAGAAAATTAAGCAGTGAGACTTAATAAAACTTAATTTCTTAATGGTTTTTATTTGCTAATTTGAGTTGTGATTAATCAGTGAAAACCCGTTTAATCCGTTCTATCTGTGGGCTAATTTATTTCCATCTAGCCTCATTGTAACTTAATAAACAGCTTAACTAAGTTCGACTTGTACTTTGTATTTATTCGAGCTGACAATAGACTCAATCGATCCAAAAGTAGCGATACTTTGATGTGCTTCTCTTTCCTTTCGTAACGAAATTTGCTTCAAGGCATTTTGAAAACGACTCACTTCTTTTAAATTGGTTAAAATAAGTCCAGGAACAGCGGCATTTTTTCCGGTACTATCTTTAGAAACCATCGTAAAATAAGAGGAATTGCAATGGTTTACATTTCCTGTTTGAATATTTTCTGATTCGACACGTATGCCCACAATCATGGAACTATTCCCTACGTAGTTCACACTCGCTTTCATAGTTACTAATTCACCTACTTCAATAGGCATTAGGAAATTCACGGTATCCACCGAAGCGGTCACGCAATAATTTCCGCAAAATTTAGAACCGCAAGCAAAGGCAATCTGGTCCATAAGTGATAAAATGTATCCACCATGAATTTTTCCACTAAAATTGGTGTGTGATGGCAACATTAATTCGGATATCGTGATGTGCGATGAGCTGACTGTTTTGAAAGTGGTGTGCATATTGACGTGTTTTGAAAATAATAGTATTTGTGAACTACCAAAAATAAATTTTAATTTTGATAAACTGGCCGAGTATGATGAATTAAACGGATTTGTGTTTTTTTGTTTTAAAAGTTGCAAATGCTTTTAGGAAATAGGAACGTAATTTTATCTTACCACATAGAAACATAGCCGTTATTGTCTTTAAAAAAGAGGTTGATAGGGCTTTACTTTTCACATAGATCAGTTATGTTGAAATAATTATTGTTCTGTCTATTTTTTTCTTACCACATAGAGACATAGCCGTTATTGTCTTTAAAAAAGAGGTTGATAGTGTTTTACTTTTCACATAGATTAGTTATGATTAAACAATGATTGTTCTATGTTATTTGTAATTTTTTCTTACCACATAGAAACATAGCCGTTATTGTCTTTAAAAAAGAGGTTGATAGTGTTTTACTTTTCACATAGATCAGTTATGTTGAAATAATTATTGTTCTGTCTATTTTTTTCTTACCACATAGAAACATAGCCGTTATTGTCTTTAAAAAAGAGGTTGATAGGGCTTTACTTTTCACATAGA
>NZ_JACRUK010000087.1 GCF_014305155.1 Flavobacterium muglaense | reverse complement strand
TCCTATTATAAGCGCTTTTTTAATCTCTAGAAAACGACGTTAATCAAAATATGCGTAGTTTTTCAGTGCCCTCCTGATAATTAGCCCATTTTTTTTATTGCTGGCACGCCCAAAATAAGGATCGTACTATTTTTTTATAATTTCTTCTAAAACCGCTTTGTCTTCGCGATTGCTGATTTTAAGTGTAATAGGGATGTTTTTCATTGTTTTTCCTTCAATCACATACAGCTTAGCTTTGTGAAATTCTGTATTGCTTTTATCGAAGTCTACGTCACCAAATTCTAAAGTATTTTTGATATCGATGGTGTCAATCCAGCTTTCGGCCAGTACTTTGGAAGCGTTTGGGGAATAATCGAAGGGTTTATTGCGAATGTCGTTTAGTACTCGAGCGTTTGGGAAATAATTGCAACGGGTGTCTTTACCGCTGAAAACCATAGCTACAAAAAAGAGGCCGATAATTAATCCCACTAAATAGTAGGCAAAACGTTGTGCGAATTTCATGAATTATTTTTTTGGCAAAGGTAAAGTAAAGATTTCTTAAAACACAATTAAATTGATGTCGTTATTAGGGATGTCAAACCAGTCTCCAATGGCTTTATTAGTCAGGATTCCGTGGTATAAATAGACTCCGTGCTTTAATCCACGATCACAACGAATGGCACTTTCTAGACCACCATCTTCGGCAATTTTCATTAAAAAAGGAGAGATGATATTGCTGATTGAAAGCGAAGCTGTTTTTGAATATCGTGATGGAATATTGGGCACACAATAATGCAAAACATTACTTTTTATAAAGGTAGGACGCTCATGAGATGTAACTTCTGAGGTTTCAAAACAACCGCCAGTATCGATGCTTACATCTACAATTACGGCTCCTTTTTTCATGTGCTCGACCATGGTTTCGGACACGATTACTGGGCAACGATCCACCCCACGCATGGCACCAATAGCTACATCGCAACGGCGCAGGGCTTTTAGCAATGCCTTGGACTGAATGGTTGATGTGAAAATGCGCTGGTTTAAACTGTTTTGTAAACGACGTAGTTTTGTAATGGAATTGTCAAATACTTTTACTGTGGCGCCTAGTCCAATGGCTGTTTTGGCAGCAAATTCGCCTACTGTTCCTGCACCAATAATGACAACCTCGGTTGGAGGAACGCCGGTAATATTACCAAATAAAAGTCCTTTTCCAAATTCGTTTGTAATCATCAACTCGGCTGCAATCAAGATTGAGGCGGTACCTGCAATTTCACTTGATGAGCGAACGGCAGGATATGAACCATCTTCATCTTTTATATATTCAAAAGCGAGTGCTGTTATTTTTTTCTTGGCCAAAGCCTCAAAATAGGCTTTGTTTTTTGTTTTTAGCTGGATTGACGAAATCAGAATTGTTTGATTGTTCATCATTTCAATTTCGGCGAGGGTAGGAGTGCCTACTTTTAAGATCATAGGACATCCAAATACTTTTTTGGTATCGTTTGTAATTTCGGCACCTGCGTCACTGTATTCTTTATCAGAGTAACTGGAATTTTCTCCAGCACCAGATTCGATCATTACCCGATGTCCCTGAAAAGTGAGTGAGTTTACCGCATCTGGCGTCAAGCATATACGGCGCTCTTGATAGCTTGTCTCGTTAGGTATACCAATGAAAAGTTCGCTTTTTCGTCTACCGACTTCTAGTTTTTCTTCTTGAGGTAATAACTGTTCTTTTGTGAATGGATAAAGAGATATTGACATGATTACAGTGCTGATTAAAGAGTAAAATTACATAAAAAAGATTGAAAATACGGCAATTTAAATGCTTAGAAATCTAAATATTGGTTTTTTATACTTTTTCTATAATGCGCTCCATTTTGATATCGGATCGTTCGTATATATTGTTTTCCAAGGGAACTTCGACAAAACCATATTTTTTATACAAATGAATCGCTGTTTCTAGCTTTGTATTCGAATATAAAATTAGTTTTTTAAGTTGCATCGCTTGCGCTTCTTTGATACAATGGTCTATCATTTTTTTTCCTATTCCTAACCCTTGAACACCATCAGTCACAGCCATTTTACTTAGCTCATAATCCGTATTGCTTACTTTTATTAAGGAAACGGTACCTACAATAGCATTGTTATACTGTGCATAATAGATCTTACCACCTTGATCCAAAATGAATTTTCGTGGGTTTGATAAAACTTCGATATCTCTTGGTTCTAGCTTAAAATAGCGTAACAACCATTCCTCATTCAAGGTTTTGATGGCGTCTTTTAATTCATCTGAAAACGGAATAATACTAACTGTGTTTTCGGGCTTCATTTGGTATTTTAGTTTAAATGTAGTTTGCGATTTCCATCTGCTAGTACTTCTATAGTGATTACTGAATGTTCATCAGGAATTAAATTTGGAATCTGCTCCGCCCATTCAATAAAACACCAGTTTCCTGAATAGAAATAATCATCGGCTCCCATGTCCAAAGCTTCGGTTTCGTTTTTCAATCGATAAAAATCAAAGTGATAAACAGTTTGATGATCGGTTGTTTCGTACTCGTTTACTAACGAAAAAGTAGGACTACTTGTAGCTTCTGTTACGCCCAATGTCTTGCACAATTGCTTAATAAAGGTGGTTTTACCTGCACCCATTTCTCCATGAAAAAGAATCACTTTTTTGGGATTTTGTGCTACGACTATTTCCGCCACTGAGGCGATATCTTCTAATGAAAAAATAAATTCCATCTTTATTAATTATGAATTATTAATTATGAATTATGTTGAAATAGCTACCGCAAATTCGCAAATTAATTCCGCTAATCTATGCTTTTTAATTTACGAATTTGCGGTTAACTTTTATTCATGAAACGGGAAACTTTAAACAATTTTAAAAAACCTTAAACCTTTTTATAACCACATAGAAACATAGATGAAAAAGATTAAAATAGTTCAATTCTTGAATTTACATAGCTATGATTTTCTATTGTCAAGTAACACGCCTACATTTTTTGATAAAATAGGCTATGTTTTTTCTATGTGGTAAAAAATAACTTCAAAACTTTCCCACTATTTATTTAAAAACGCCATCTAGTCAACTTGAAACTTTAAACCTGAAACTAAGAAAACTAAAAAAATTACTTCGGATTCAATACCAAACACGGTATAATCATTTCTTCCAGTGATATTCCCCCATGTTGATAAGTGTTTTTATAATAGCTCACATAATGATTGTAATTATTAACATACGCTAAGAACAAATCATTTTTGGCAAAAATATACGAACTACTCATATTAATGGCAGGTAAACCTATTTTTTTTGGTTCCTTAACGGCATAAACATCCTTGTATTCATACGTAAGGCTTCGGCCTGTTTTGTAGCGCAGGTTCAAACTTGTGTTTTTATCCCCAATCACTTTTGACGGATTTTTGACATTTATTGTTCCGTGGTCTGTTGTTAATACCAGTTTGAAACCCAGTTTTTGGGCTTGTTGTATGATTTCTAGCAAAGGCGAATTTTTAAACCAACTGAGTGTTAATGAACGATACGCTTTATCATCGGGCGCTAATTCCTTCACGACATCCATTTCGGTTTTGGCGTGCGATAACATGTCAACAAAGTTGTAGACCACCGTCACAAGATCATTGTCTTTTAAGCCTTTAAAATTCTCCACCAGTTTTTTTCCTGAAGCCAAGTTGGTGATTTTAAAATAATCTTCCTTGATTTTCAATCCCAAACGTTTCAACTGTGCAGTCAGGAATTCGGCTTCAAATAAATTTTTCCCACCTTCTTCAGGGTCATTCTTCCAGTATTGCGGAAATTGTTTTTCCATTTCTATTGGTAATAAACCGGAGAAAATAGCATTTCTAGCATACTGTGTTGCAGTAGGTAAAATGGAGTAATAAGGAACCTCTTTTTCCACTTTGTAGTATTCGGTAACCACACCCTCAAAAGCTTTCCATTGATCGTAACGCAAATTATCAATGACGATGAACAGGACAGGTTTGTCTTTTTTAACCAATTCGGGTACAATAATTTCCTTAAATAAAGTGTGCGACTGCACGGGTTTATCTGCTTTAGGTAAAAACCAATCTTCGTAATTGCGTTCTATAAATTTTCCAAATTGCGAGTTGGCTTCGGCTTTTTGCGACTCTAGAATTTCAACCATACTTTGATCGTTGATGGTCTCGAGTTGCATTTCCCAAAAAATTAATTTTTTATACAATTCCACCCAATCTTCATAACTATTGACCATAGCCATTTCCATGGTTATTTTTCTAAACTCCTTTTGGTAGTCAAGTGTTGTTTTTTGCGAAATCAAGCGCGAGTGATCCAAATTCTTTTTCAAACTCAACAAAATCTGATTGGGGTTCACTGGTTTAATCAAGTAATCGGCAATCTTAGAGCCTATCGCTTCCTCCATAATATACTCTTCCTCACTTTTGGTAATCATAATCATGGGAACCGTATTTTTTTTCTCCTTCATTTCTGACAGCGTTTCCAGCCCACTCATACCCGGCATATTTTCATCCAAAAAAACCACGTCAAAGCTCTCATTCTCAAAAATATCTATGGCATCCCTACCATTATTACAAGTTGTTACACTATAATTTTTTTGTTCCAAAAAAAGGATGTGCGGTTTCAAGTAGTCAATCTCGTCATCTACCCACAATATTTTTATCTTATCCATGTCGTTATTTATCAAGAATTAAATGCGCTAGCAAGTTGCCAAATTACATTATTTTAAACCGTCAAGTTATTAATATTATTATAAAATTTAGCGGTCAGTGTTACAACATTTTCATTTTGCAGGCTACTACAACTGTTTTTTGGGCGTGCCCTTCGCCAAAGCTACGGTCGGGCAGTGCACTACAAGTCCTCGCCCCGCCAAAAAAAGGCGTGGCTGTGGGCTTTTCGTTTCCGTCCCTCACGCGGGATTGTGGGGGTTATCGCAATTTATTTTCATAATTACGGGTGAAATGAGGGAAACCGTAAAGTATTGAAGTTGTTAATAAGTAGATTTGATTTTTATAATTATAAATACATTTTAATAAAAAATATCATACATTTGAAAACCACGTAAAAACAAAATTAATCCACAATAAGAAGAAAGTATACTTTCCTTTTGTTGTGGATTTTTGTTTCGAGTAAAGAGATTATTTAATTAAAAGAGGTATAAATATTAGTTAGCGGTAATGCTACCTAAATGGGGAAAATTCAGAAAACAAAAACATATTTTTAAATGAAAAAAAAAGCGCTTTTAATATTAATTTCAATTGTAATCTCATCCTGTAATAAAACATATAAAGACGAAAAAAACATTTCTGATAAACAGATTGATTCGTTGTCTTTAAATAATGAAACTGTGAATTCAGATACTGAACCAAAAACAAAAAACTGGTACGATGATTTAATTGCTGATTATGTGAAAAATTCGGATAATGAGCTTATTAGAATTTCAGTGAAAAATAAAGAAAATGTTGAATGGCTTCTTGACAGAACGGAAAAAACTGATTCTACAAATTACTACATTTTCCAAATTGGCCAAGATGTATCAGAAAAAGACGGTTCAGATTTAAGATTTTCGACGGATGGATGGATTTATGTTGACAGCATTTCTAAAAAAATATACGAATATGATTTACCTAATGAAAGTTTAATGTTGTGGAAGAATAAGCACAACCGCTAACAACCATTTTGAGCTAGCTGGAATTTAGTGGAATTACCGTTTCGCATCAAGTTTTCGTTAAGCCGAAAATTGAGTGGTTTCGAAGTTCGCCACTTCTGCAAGCAGCTAAACGTCAGGCTGTGAAAAAACCTCATTTAGTCGCTATTTTGACTTAAAATCATCCTCATAAACATCACTACAATCG
>NZ_JACRUK010000086.1 GCF_014305155.1 Flavobacterium muglaense | reverse complement strand
CGTTTTTTATTCGTATTTTCGTATAGCCAAAAATAATCGTCTTCGAAGTCCGCAACAGACTACAAGCGTAGACCGTTGTGCGACAGCTTGGTAGAACGAACCGAAACTGCCGACGACGTTTTTTTAATAAATTCTTAAAAATAAATTAAATGCAATTAAAAGGGAAATTAAAACATCATAACATTTTTATAAACTGTAGTGTACTTATTTCAAATGGCAAAATATACGAAATAGACATTGATAAAGTTGGAGCTTATGATTTAATTTTATCTATTAAAGATTTCAGTTCCGATTATGTATTAGAAAAAAATATAGACATTAAAAACAATCCTTTTAATTCTAACTACATTTTAAAATGGTTTGGTGGCGAAAAATTTCCATCTTTAATTTATTTAAAGTTAAACTGGATTGAAAAATGTAAACTAGATTTTGCAATGAATGAAACTCTAATTCAGTCAAAAGACATTAAAATTGAAATATTAAAATATTTTATATTAGCTTTTTTAGGTTTTTTGGGAGGAAAATTTATTTACGACAAAAAAACAATTGAAAATAAAACTCCCATAACAACTCCCAAAAACGAACCAACAATAGGAACTAAAAAATCTTTAGAAACCAAAATCCTTAAAATGGATAATAAAAAAGATACTATCATAGTAAATAATTTAAAAAATGCTTCTCACTTTAAAGGCGAAGAAACTAAACCTTAATAACTTAAAAAATGAATGAATTTGTAATATTTATAATTGGTGTTGTAATTTTGATTATCAACGTTTATTTTACTCGTTGGGTTTTTAGAATTGACGAACTTATTGAAACTCAAAAAGAACAAGCGAGATTGCTAAAATTAATCTCTGAAAAAATACAACGAAATACAAACGTTACTTTTGAAACACAAAATCCTAAAAAATTAGATTCTTCAAAATTTGCATTCGACAAAAATGTTTGTCCAGCTTGTCAAAATCCACTTTATGAATTTGATAAAAAATGTTCAAATTGCGGATTAGTAATAACTGAATAAAAAAGAAAGCCGATCGCACAACAGCAGTTACACGAGATTTGGGTTTTTGGCTAACTCCGAAGCTGGTTTTGTGTCTGAAAGTTCAGTCTTTAACCGAAAGTTTAGGTGTACTTTTTCCCAAACCTCGTGTAGCTGCGAAACGTTAGCGGAAACCCTACAAGACCACTCAAAAAACTAACACCTTTAAAATTTTGCTATTGTTTTTTTAAGTTCTGTAACATTTCAGAATATCTCGTATCTAAAAGACGAACAATTAAATAATAGTAAAATGAACAGATTAAAAAGTGCAATCATATTGCCCCTATTTATCGCTTTATGCGTAAATACTTTTGGACAAAACAAAACAAATACCTTTGAGGTAGTTAAAAGCGGACAAGGTAGTAAATCAATAATTTTCATTCCAGGTTTTTCCTGTTCAGGCGAAGTTTGGAACGAAACAAAAACAAAGTTTGAGAAAGATTATACTTGTTACACATTAACAATGGCGGGTTTTGCAGGAGTAAAACCACAACCAAACTCTTCATTTAAAAATTGGGAAACCAGTATTGCCAGTTACATAAAAGAAAATAAAATTGACAAGCCAATTATTATTGGACACAGTATGGGTGGTGGTTTGGCTTTGGCACTTGCATCAGATTATCCAGAACTCATTGAAAAAATTATTATTGTAGATGCACTTCCTTGTTTGCCTGCCTTGATGAATACAACTTTTAAAACAGTAGAAAAACAAGACTGTTCAGTAATATTAAATCAGATTAGTTCAGCAACGAATGAGCAATTTTACCAAATGCAAAAAATGTCAATTCAACAACTTGTTGCAGATACCTCAAAAAGAGAATTGGTGATAGGTTGGAGTATGAAATCAGACAGAAAAACTTTTGCTGAAATGTACTGTGATTTTTCAAACACAGATTTGAGAGAAAAGATTAAGAATATTAAATGCCCTACTTTGATTTTATTGGAGGAATATTTTAAAAATGTAAAACCTGCCATAGAAGAGCAATATAAAAACTTAAAAACAGCCAACTTGCAGTATTCCAACAAAGGACTGCATTTTATAATGTATGACGACAAAGAATGGTATTTTAGCCAGTTGAATAATTTCATTACAACGAAATAAAATGGTATTTGAAGATATATATAAAGCGTATTGGCAAAAAATATTTCGTTTGTGTATGGGTTATATAAATGACTACGACCTTGCACAAGATATGGCACAGGAAACATTTATTATCGTTTGGCAACAACTACCAAAATTTAGAAATGAAGCCAATATTAGCACTTGGATTTTTAGAATTGCTTCTAATAAATGCCTACGACAAATTGAAAAACAAAACCGTTTCCTAAAAGCAGAATTGCCAATCAATTTGAAACAAGAAAAAGAAGAAAATATTGAACCTCAAATTCAATTTTTATATAAGTGTATTTCGGAATTGCCAGAAACAGACCGTATCATTATTTCACTAGAATTAGAAAATATAAAACAATCCGAAATAGCCATTATTGTTGGACTTTCAGAAGTCAACATAAGAGTGAAAATTCATAGAATAAAAGAAAAATTAACTCAAAAATTTAAAGAAAATGAACAGTAATATAAATTTTAACGAATTGTGGGCAAAGCAAAAAACAGGAGAGCCTAACAAAGAAGATTTGTTGTCGAAAATAAATAAATTCAAAAAATCCAATTTAAAAAGATTAATCATAACAAACCTTTTACTAATTATAACCTCTTTATTTATTATTTTCATTTGGGTGTACTATCAACCACAAATGATTACAACAAAAATAGGGATTATATTAACTATTTTGGCAATGGTAATTTTTGTAATCGCATACAACCAAAGTTTTGCACTTTTCAGAAAAACAACTAACACACAAAGTAATAGTGAATACTTAAAAAACTTAATAGATATTAAAGCAAAACAACGATTTATGCAAACTACAATGTTGAATTTATATTTTGTTTTGCTTTCAACAGGAATTGGCTTGTATATGTACGAATACACACAACTAATGACAGCTTTTTGGGGAATCTTTGCTTATGGGATTACTTCAATTTGGATTCTATTTAATTGGTTTTATTTAAGACCAAAACAAATTAAAAAACAACAAACTAAATTAGACGAAATTATTGGTAAATTTGAAATGTTAAACGAACAACTTAACGAAAAAAAATAAGGGCATCCGCTAACAGCAGTTTGCAAAAATGGCGGGTATAGTGCTTTTTTAGAGACTTTCGTGCTTATTGAAAGTTCAGGAATTTTTAGTAACTTTAGTGCTGAAAAGCCGCCACTTCTGCAAGCTGCAAAACGTTGGCAGACATAGTAGCAGAACTGACGAAAAAGCAGAAATATGAAAAACATAAAATATGTAATTTTTTCCTTTTTTATATTAATTAGTTGCAATAAAAAAGTAAGAGAAAAAACAGAAAGTAAAATCACAAAAGATTTTACTACTATAAGTTATCTTGATTTGAAACTTGATAAAAATGGACATTTACCATCAAATCCATATATTTTAAAATTCAAAAACGGAAAAAAAGAAATAGTTTTTTGCGGTGTTGAACATTTAACCAATAATAGCGATATCGAAAACAAAATGTTTACAGAAATAGAAAATAAATTTTATACGTTTCATCCAAATATTTGCATAAATGAAGGCGGAGATATTTCTCAAAAAAAATATCTTTCGAAAAAAGATGCGTTACAAAAAGATGGCGAAATTGGCTTAACAAAAATAATGTCAGATAGTTTGAAAATAAAAACTATTAATGGCGACCCAAATGCTGAATTTGAATTTGCTCAACTTTTAAAACATTATTCAAAAGGAGAATTTCTAGCATACATTATAACTGAAAGATTGATGTGGAGTTTATTTGGAGAGAAAGTTTCCGACGAAGATGAAATTGAAAAAAGATATAATCAATTCGTAGAAAATTACATAATCAAAAAAGGAAAAGTAAATTTAAGTGTTGAAGAACAAAAGTTTAGTTTTTACAAAGTAAATTATCAAAAATTAGTTGGTCGTGAATTTAATATAAATGATTTGAAACCAACAAATCCATTCGACGCAAAGGGAAAATTCCAAGAAATTGGAAGAAAATCAAAAAACATAAGAGACCAATTTCTGCTAAAAAAGATTGATAGTTTACTAAATGAAAATGATAAAATTTTTATCGTTTTTGGCGGTTGGCATTTATTAACTTGTGAACCAGGATTAAAAGAAATAATTGAACGAAAAAGAAAATAACTACGATCTGCCAACAGCGATTTCAAGAAATGGCTTGGCACGGGATTTATTTGGAATGATAAAGGTTTTTAATTTAAAGTTTTCTTTATATTTGTGAAGGCTTGGTCTTGGTTGGTCGCCACTTCATGAAGCCGCAAACGTTGGCAGACAGGCAACCAAAAAAACTTAAAAATCGAATTAACATAAAATTAAAAAACTTTTAACTAATTTTGAATCAACTAAAAAAAACAGAAATGAAGAAATTAGCGATAATAATTTTAGGAACATTAATAATTGTATCTTGTAATAATCAAAAAAAGCAAAGTATGAACTCGACAGAAAACGAAAAATTAGTAAAAACATATTTTGAGCATTTTAACAATCACGATTGGGAAAAAATGGCAAATATGTATGTTGAAATTTCTGAATTCAAAGACCCAAGTTTAGGAAAAGGAATTGTGAAACAGAATAGAAAAGAAATAATTGAGAAATATTCTGAACTAAACAAAATATTTCCAGATTTACACGATAAAGTTATTCAAACTTATTCATCAGGAGAAAATCATATTATTATTGAATTTATTTCTAGCGGAACTGCACCAGATAATTCAAAATTTGAATTGCCAATTTGTACAATTTTGACAATTGAAAACGGAATGATAACAAAAGATTTTACATATTTTGACAATTTTGAGGAAGAAAAATAAAATAAAAACAGCCCGATCTGCCAACAGCGGTTTGGCGCAATTGGGGTTTTAGGCAAACTTTAAAGTTGGTTTTGTACTTGGAAGTTCGGTCTTTAATTTATATACTTGGCTAACCAAATCCCCAACTGACGCCAAGCCACAAGACGTTGTATGCTATTGATGAAAAACTGAACGAATAGATGGAACAAAATTTATTTTCTAACTTAATCAAAGAATTTCTTGAAGCAAATTTCCCAGAATTTGTGCCAACAATAAATTATCAAAATGACGGCTCATTTGATTGTTCCTTAAAAAGCAATTCTAAAATATTTTCAATTTGGATTGCGACATATAATTCCGAAATAACAATTGGTATAGAAGATCCGAATGGAAATTCAGATATTCATACTCACATATCATGTTACGAGCTTGAAGACTTTCAATCTTGTGTTTCTGAACTTAGTCTATGTATCAATAATATCAAAAACGACAAATTAATTTTGTATCGAGATGAAAATGGAAAATATGATTGGGTAGAATTTTCTAAATTTAAAAATCTAAATAATTCAGAAAGATTTTATTGGAATACTTAATTTCAACAGCATACAACAGCGGTTTTAAGAAATTGGGGTTTTAGGCATAATTTAAAGGTAATTTTATATATTTGACTTCAGTCTTAATGGAATGGTTTGGGAACAAAAATCCCCAACTTCTTAAAGCCGGCGGGACGTTGTACGAGACTTATGCCTAAATTACGCAGAAAACACTTTTGCCAACTAAAAATATATTTCCGCAGGAACTTTTAAGTATTGTGTTTAGCCGAACTGTGCGCGTAGAATCTACTCAGCAGAAAAACCCGTGGAAACGGAACTTTGTCTAGCTTTTCACGCAGAATCTAAAAATTGAACTTAGCCGAACTTTGCGCGTAGAATAGAATCGGAAAGTTGAAACAGAAAATTGACTTTGCTAAAAGTGCGTGAAGAATTTTGTCTGAAAAGCGGAATCTGAAAACTAGACTTAGCCAAACTTTACGCTTAGAAAAATAAATAAGAATATTCAACTAAAAAAAAATTGATAATTAAGGTTTAATTTGTAATTTCGACTAAAATAAGCCTCGTACAACAACTGTTTTGAGTTAGCTGGAGTTTAGTGGAATTATCGTTTCGCATCAAGTTTTTGTTAAGCCGAAAAATTAGCGGTTACGAACTTCCAGCCACCTCAAAGCAGTATAACGTTGCAATATATAATCTTGCCGAGCTTTGCGCTTAAAAAAAAATAGAAAATAATCGTAAAGCAGAAAGTATTTT
>NZ_JACRUK010000085.1 GCF_014305155.1 Flavobacterium muglaense | reverse complement strand
TAGATATCTACTCCTTTTTAGGTCTTAATTTATTAGAAACACTTTTTCAGTGCCCTCCAATTTTGAGCGGATTTTTTGGAGCACTTTTTTTATCTGACAAAGAGGTGAAAAAATCATTCGAGTCAAATTTTGATAAAATCGAAAAGCAAGAAATCAGAAAGTTGATGATGATTCTTAGTGCGTCAAATATAGACACACTTTATTCAAAAACAAAAGTGACAACAGAATATAATGATAGGAATTGGGCGTCTTATTTTGCTACTGGAAATCTTAAATATATTGATAACATAATTGCAAATGTACCGTATGAGAATGAAAGAACAGACCTCAGTTTATTTTTGGCTGGTGCTTCAGCAAAATGGTCGTTATGTTCCAATGCAAAACAAGATGAACTTGTAAAAAAACATCTTACTGGATTAAAAGACAAAAACGAAAATATTAAGGAAATCTTGCAGGAGGATCCGCAATATTTTAAAAATAAGATGGTACAAATCATTAAAGAACAAAGATTGAAAGGAATTTGGAATTGATAAAAAGTCTTCTGTAGCGAATAGGAATGTTGTAACATCACCTTTTGTTTCGCGCATGAATTTACAAGTTAGGCCCCTTTTTTGAACAATAAGACTTCAGTCAATTATCCTTTTTTATTAGTCAAAACTAAGCCGGTTACAATAATGCTCATACTTACAATTTGAGAAGTAACGATGGCTTGGCCCAAGAAGAAGAAGGCTAGCAATCCGCTAAAAACAGGGATTAAATAATATATCAATGCCGTTTTATTGGTGCCAATGAGAATAATGGCTTCATTCCATAAATAATAGGCAATTAAAGAAGCAAACACGCCCACGTAGGCTGCGGCGTAAAAAGTTTTGGCGTCAAAAATCACTTTTTTAAAGTACAGGTGTTCTACTATATAAAACGGAAATAATAATAAGGTTCCAATTACGAATAACGCAAACAAAAATACAGTGGAAGGAATTTGCTTTGGCTTAAGCCGAACTAAAATGGTGTAAGCCGCAAATAAAGCACAAGCCAACAGCATTAGTAAGTCGCCAACAGTAAAATTGATATGAATCAAAGCAGCTAATGAGCCTTTGGTGATCAATACTAATACGCCTGTAATAATCGTTAGTATTCCAATAATTTTAAGAGCAGATACTTTTTCTTTAAAAACAATTCGGGCAATGACAACGATGAATAGCGGAATCGAAATCGCAATTAACGACAAGTTCACTGCTGATGTAGTTTTGCCCGAAAAATAAATTAAAGTGTTAAAAATAGTAACGCCCAATAATGCAGTACAGATAAGATACTCTTTATGTTCTAAAAGAATTTTTGAGTGTTTTAAAGTGCTTTTTAGTGCAAAAGGAGCTAGCGTTGCACAAGCAATTGTCCATCGCCAAAAAGCCAAACCTACGGGCGGAATATGACCTTTTACGCCGCTAGCAATGACCATGTTCACGGACCAAAGTAGGGTAGCGGTCAAAGCGTATAAAGCACCTTTCGTTTGATTATTCATCTTGTAAATGGTTGCAGAAATCAAACAAGGTTTTTTATTTTGGCATATTGCAAGAGCATAATCGTTTTAGCATCGGTGATTTCTCCGCTTTCGATCATGGCATAAGCAGCGTCATACGTCATTTCGAGTACTTCGATATTTTCCTCTTCGTGAGGAACACCGCCGCCTTCACTTACTTTCATAGAAGCATCATATTCACCTACAAAAAGATATAGAATTTCGGTCACAGCACCCGGCGACATGTAGGTCTCCATTACTTTATGAACGGTGGTTAAGCGGTAACCAGTTTCTTCTTCGGTCTCTCTTATGATGCATTGTTCAGGATTGTCGGCATCTAGTAGCCCGGCACAAATTTCAATCATCATCCCTGATTTATTACCGTTGAGGTAAGTAGGTAGGCGAAATTGACGCGTGAGGATTACTTTTTTTTCTTGTGAATTATAAAGTAAAATACCTGAACCATTACCGCGATCATAGACTTCTCGTTTGTGGGTAATCCAAGAGTGGTCGGCTTTTTGATAATCAAAGGTTACGTTGTTTAAGAGGTACCAGTTGTCTGAAAGTAGGTCGGTTTGTGTGATTTTTATTTCGGGATTCTGCATGCTTTTAGCTGTAATTTGTATTAAGGGTTACGCGGACTCAAACTTAGGTTTTTAAAAGTAGTCCCCCAATTATTATTGTTAGAATCATTAGGCTGTCCTGTACTGGTTAATAAGGCATCTTGATCAGTGCCGTCTTTTTTCCAAACCCAAGCGCAAACCGAAATTCCACGACTGGAAAGGAGGTCTAAAAAAGGTGTAGTATTCATTAATACGCCTGCGTTCATGGGAGCTGTTTCGCCAAAAAGGAACGGTATTTTTTTATTTTCTAATAAGGCAAGTCGGTTGTCTATGGAATTAGGTGTGTCTAGTAACCATTTTTCGTAGGCATGAATATCAAATATAATATTGGATTTATTGGCCAAGAAATCAGTTGCTTTGTTTAATAAAACACTTTCGTCTTGCCCTTGTTCCGCGCAAGGAATTAGAATGATATTGGTGTTTCCTGTGTTTCTAATGACAGTAGTCAATTCATCCATGTCATTCATCCAGATTAAATCGCTATAACCATCAGTTCTATCGTAGCGGTAGGGTTCATTCCATACCTCGATCCATACGTCAGGTTGGTCTTTAAACTGTGTTGCCCACTGGGCTAATATGAGTTTGTAAGCAGTCCACCAGCTCGTTGTAGTAGGGCTTTTTCCGGTAAATAGAGTGGTATTGGTGCCATCCCAACCAAAAGCGCACAGAATAGTTATTTTATGATTCATTCGGTTATCATCTACGATACTTTGTAAAGAGTAGAGATATGCACCATTTACGGCTTGAATAGGAGTACCGCTCAAAGGAGTTTCTTTGGTATTTCCAATAAATTCGCGGCTAATATCAAGATTCCAGCTGCTCATGTCTTGGCTGCCTACACTAAACACATGAAAAGCGTTGGCGCCTATTAGTTGTACGGGTTTGCCTTTGATTGTGATTTTCGAACCAACTATTTCATATATAGAATTGGTTGTATTGGTGGTAGAAATGTTTTCTTTTTGACAGGACGACACTACAATCAATAAGATTGAAAGTAGTAGTAAGTAACGATTAGGAACTAGTTGAGTCATCAAGTTATATTTTTCAAAAAGACAGGTTGGTTTTGTAAAAATACAATTTTTTACAAAAAAAAAACGTCCCGATTGTGTCGGGACGTTTATAACTCTTATTTTGTAATTGTTTGTGTTCTATCTGGTCCTACAGAGACAATCTTGATAGGCACTTCAACTTCTTTTTCTATAAAGTCAATGTATTCTTTTAGTTCAACTGGTAACTCATCATAAGTTGTCATTCCAGTTAAGTCAGCTTTCCATCCTTTGAATTCTTTGTAAACGGGTGTTACATTTTCTGGTTCAATGTTGTACGGGAAGTGAGCGATGTTTTGTCCTTTATATGTGTACTCGGTACATATTTTTAAAGTTTCAAAGCCAGAAAGGACATCCCCTTTCATCATCATTAACTGCGTTACTCCGTTTACTTGAATAGCGTATTTTAAAGCTACTAAGTCTAGCCATCCACAACGTCTTTGTCTTCCAGTAACTGATCCAAATTCGTTTCCTACACGTGCCATTGTTGTTCCGTCTTCGTCAAAAAGTTCAGTAGGGAATGGTCCGCTACCAACACGAGTTACATAAGCTTTGAAAATTCCGTATACTTCTTTGATTTTATTAGGAGCAATTCCTAATCCTGTACAAGCTCCAGCAGCAGTAGTATTAGATGAAGTTACAAATGGGTACGTTCCAAAATCAACATCAAGTAATGAACCTTGTGCTCCTTCGCATAAGATTGATTTTCCTGCTTTTTGAGCTTGGTGCAAGTATTCTTCGCTATCAATAAAGTCTAATTTTTTTAAGTCTTCGATTGATTCAAAAAATTCTTTTTCAAGTTCTTCTAGGTTGTATTGAATGTTTACATCATAAAATGCAATCATTGCTTCATGCTTGTCAGCAAGTGCTCTGTATCTTTCTTTGAAATCTTCTAGTTCAATATCACCAACACGGATTCCGTTTCTACCAGTTTTGTCCATATAAGTTGGTCCAATTCCTTTCAGTGTAGAGCCAATTTTCGCTTTCCCTTTTGAAGCTTCAGAAGCAGCATCTAGTAAACGGTGCGTAGGTAAAATTAAATGTGCTTTTCTTGAAATGATTAATTTCGATTTAATGTCTAAATTAAATTTAGCCAAACCATCAACTTCACCCTTGAAAACAACGGGGTCAATTACAACACCATTACCAATAACATTAATATTATTGTCATGAAAAATTCCAGAAGGAATAGTTCTAAGTACGTGTTTTATTCCGTCAAATTCTAAAGTATGTCCAGCATTTGGACCACCTTGAAAACGAGCAATAATATCGTATTTTGAAGTAAGAACATCAACGATCTTCCCTTTTCCTTCATCTCCCCATTGTAATCCTAGTAATAAATCTACAGTCATTCTAATTATTATTTGTTGTTGAGACAATTTTTACGTTGTCCATACTGATTATTTTCTGCTATTCTATTTTAAATCTTTCGTTTTAATATCTTCTTCAGTGGTAGTTTCCACCATTGGTTTTTTCTTAACACCATAGAAATACAACGAATGATTAGTGATTTCAATATCAAAAATTTCTTCGATTGTCTTTTTTATAGTTTGTATTCTAGGGTCACAAAACTCAATTACTTCACCCGTATCAGTCATAATGATGTGATCGTGTTGCTTATCAAAATACGATTTTTCGTAATGTGCTTGATTTTGGCCAAATTGATGTTTTCGAACTAAGGCACAGTCTAATAGTAATTCGATTGTGTTGTATAAAGTAGCCCTACTCACACGGTAGTTTTTGTTTTTCATTTTGATATACAAATTCTCGATATCAAAATGCTCTTCACTTTCGTAAATTTCCTGAAGGATAGAGTACCGCTCCGGTGTTTTTCTATGTCCTTTTTGCTCAAGATACATCGTAAAAACATTTTTTACAATTTCTTGGTTATTGTTATTATTTGTGGAAATGAGTGTCATATCTGGCAAAGATAATTTTTTATTTTAATAGTTTTCAAGTTTAAATACTTATCAGGAGATAATTTTGTGTGTTTTACAACAAAAAGTCTCCTAGAAAATCTTTTTTTAGACTAAAATACGGTCTGTTTTTATACTTTTATTTCGTGAAATTATTTCTAACTCTTATTTTTGATAGACTCTAGAAACTTTATCAACACCGTCTATTTTTTTAATGTTGTCAATTAGTTTTTTGAGGATCGTAATATTAGGTACAATCACAACCACTTGTCCTTTGAACAAACCAGCGTCACCACTTAGGGAGATACTTTGAATGTTAACGTTCATATTGTTCGAGATTACTTTTGTCAATTCATTAGTAAGCCCCATGGTATCCATTCCTGTAATATTCAAAATGGCTTTGAATTCCTGTTGGGTCGAATCAATCCATTTGGCTTGCATGATGCGGTAGGCATAATTAGATTGCATGGCTATTGCATTTGGACAATCTTTTTTGTGCACTTTTATACCTTCATTAATAGTTACAAAACCAAAAACAAGATCGCCAGGGATTGGGTTACAACAAGCCGATAATTTGTAATCTAATTTGTCTTGATCTTTACCAAATACCAACATATCATAATTACTGTTTAAAGCAATTTTATGAATTTCGGTATCGGTTGTGCTACCAGAGCGTTTGATTTTATTTTTGAAAAAATTGATTAACGTATTGCTTTTTTGGGCTGCAAAATCTTTTAATTGCTGGTTTTCAATAGCGCCAATTCCCACTTTATAGAATAAATCCAAGCTGGTCTTAAGGTGAAAGAAGTTAACTAATTCGTTAACCACTCCCTCGTTTAAGGTTACTTTTAAGTGTTTTAATTTGCGGGTAAGCAACTCTTTTCCATCCTCGGCAATTTTCTTCGTATCTTCATTTAATACGTTTCTAATTTTGTTTTTGGCTCTTGAAGTAGTTACATAATCCAGCCAGTTAATGGTTGGTTTTTGATTAGGAGAGGTGATGATCTCTACTTGGTCTCCACTTTTTAATTCGTAATTTAAAGGAACTAATTTCCCGTTAACTCTTGTTCCACGGGTTTTGATTCCTATTTCGGAATGGATACTAAAAGCAAAATCTAATGAGGTTGCACCTTTTGGCAGTGATTTGATATCTCCTTTGGGCGTAAATATGTAGGGCTTGCTGAAAAATTGCAAATCCAATAAAACACAGGTATTTAGAGTTACTTTTTCTTGTTTAAATGCAAAGA
>NZ_JACRUK010000084.1 GCF_014305155.1 Flavobacterium muglaense | reverse complement strand
GTCATGAGTATCTGTGGTTATAGCTATGTTTTTTTAGACAATATTTGGTCTATACAATAAATGCGTTTGGTATTAATTTCTGCAATTAGTAACGCATCTTTTCGTAATTGACGAGCATTTTTATAAATACTGCAATCAATACCTTTGGATTTTTGAGCTGATAAATTGATGAAAGTATTCATAATTTAGGATATATTGTTTTCAAATTTTAAATCTTTGAACACACTTGAGATTATTTGATTATAACTAATTTCCTTAATAGGATTAGCAATATTATATTTCTCTAATTTTCTTTTTAAAATTCCTTTTTTATCTTCAATTCGTAAAAAATCATCTAATCCATAGTACGTTTTAATTGCTTCTAAAATTATTTGTGCAAATTCAATTTTACCTCTTGGATTATAAAAATGATTTGGAATTTCAACTAAATTTTTAAAACTATAACCAATTACTTTTTTTTCTTTGATAGATAAAACAGCAATCAATACTCTTTCAATTCTAGGCAAGTGTTTCAAGTAATCTGGATTACTCTTTAATTTAGTATGAATTATTGCCAATGATAAAAAATATAGAATTGAGTTTCTGAATGATGTTTTGTAATTGCTTAATTCGATTTGATATTCAATTTTGAGAAAACTTAAATCTCCTTTGGTTGGATTATAACCATTTCTAAATAGTTCATCTGTTTTTGTGTGAATTTCATTTATTCCAGAATTGAATATAATTTGTAAAGGGCTTAAACTGCTATAATTCAGTTTTAATCTTTCAAAAAATAAAGCATTTTTGTTTTCATAATCTAGTTGTTCGTCATCTATTGCTTTTTGTCTTCCAGCTTTATTTTTTTCGTGTTGCTTTTCTCTTTCAATTTCTTGTAGACGTAATTCTTCTTGTTCAATTTCAATCAGTCTTTGAGCCTCTTTACGTTTTTCGATTTCTTGCAATCTTATTTTTTTACCTTCTTCGTTAAGTAATCTTTCCTCTTCTGTCCTCTCTGAAATTTTCTTATCAATTTCTAATTTAACTTCATTTTCAGCTTTATCAACATCAAAATAATAAACTTTGTAAGAATTAATATCAAAAGTTAATTCACTTAAATTTATGTATTTACTTTCCCATTCAAACTCAATGTTTTCTATGTTAGCTATAGGCTTTTGATATTGGCATAATAGAAACAAATCATTATTAATTCTTGATAAATTAATTGCCTCTTGATCTAAAATAAAAGCGTTCCTGTTATTAGAATAGAATATGTCTTTTTGAGTAAATCGTTGTTTGTCTGCTTCAATTTCAAAGTTTTTAAAAACCCAAATTATAAAAGTTTTGTTGTCTTTATAGAAATGTTGTCTTTCGCATATAACATCTAAAAAAGTAGTCGCAAGTTGATTTTCAAAAACTAATTTCTTTTCTTTAAATACAGAAGTTATATCGGGTTTTTTCCATTCAAGATAGTTTCTTTCACTTTTATTGACCATTTCCTTTTGAGCAAATGAAATCTCTCCTTTAGTTTCTTTGTTTAAAAATAGAAAATCATAAATTAGATTTTTGGTTTCAATATGTAAAGCTCCTTCTTGCTGACCATTAAATTTACCTCTTAAAATATCTTCTCGTGATAATTTTGTATCGGTTTTAATTGGGCAATCATTACTATCTTTTAAATGCTTAAAGTATTTAATTTTTCCATTTATACCTTTTCCACCACTTATTTGTATCATTTGACCACAAGTATCACAAACAAGAAATGGGTCTCTTTTTTTCTTATAGGCATCTTGACATTTTTCTCTGTAAGGAAAAACAATATGGTCACCTAATTCCAAAAAAGTATTTGCATAAATTATTTGTCCTGTATCAAGATTTAATACGGTTTCAATTGTTCTTATATTTTCTGTTACTTTTTCCAATGATACTACTTTACTATCCGTTTAAGATTATCTGTTCATAATGTTTTTTAAAATACTCTAGTTCATTAATTGCAATTAATGAGGATTTATCCAACCTGTCATTCCAGATATTATTGTAATTATGATATGCAACATCATATACTTCTGTGTCTTTTTGAATTTCCCAAGCAATACCTATTACAACAGCCGATTTATTCATTAAAAAGGCAGCAACCATACATCTAATCTCTAATTCTTTTAATCTTTCTTTTTGGTTATTAAATTTTCCAGAAACAAAAACATAAATGACGTGATTAAAAGAGGGTGAAAAATATATTCTTGCCCTGATATTAGTTTTAATTACCTCATTTAAATTGTTTACTAATTTTACTCTTTCAAATCTTGTTTCTTGCGCCATAATCTCATAAGCTTTCATCAGATTATTTAAAGATTTGGTATTATAACCGTTTTGGGTAAAATGATTTTGAGCAGAATGATTAATTATGAAATCCCATATATAACTTTCTTGTCTTTCCTTTTTTTCTTTAATATAAAATTTATCTTTTTTGAAGCTTTTATATAATCCTTCATCAAAAACTAAATAGGTTTTATCTGGAAAATTAAATTCATTGAATAAATAATACGCTAACAAATCTTCTTCTCCATTTCCTGTAAAATAAACATTTGATAGTTTGGTTTTCTCTTAAATAACTAATGAAATCTGTTATTGTATCAAGTTCCAAAGTAATTGAATGAAATGAAACTTCATCCATAATGTTAACATATCCATTATTTCGAATAGATTCTGGAATAGGAAATTTGCCTCTTCCTCCAATCGCTAAAGCAATTTTGAAAAAGTTTTTTTCTATTGGTAATTCGATCTCTTCCTCTGAACCTTTTAATTTAAACGAAGAAACGGCCTTTAGAAAGCGTTCTGCTCCATTTAATTGTTTTACAGAATCTTCAATTGCACGTGTATTCCATCTGTTGTAATCAACGTCATAGTTACCAGTTAGATTGATATTAATTTCTTTTACAGATATTAATGCTATATCCTTGCCACAAATAATAATAACATCGCAAAGCTCTTTCCCTTTTTTACCAATAGGATTTACAAAGCTAAACAGTGAGAAAAAAGAATCTCTGCATAAATTATACGCCCACTCTTCTGATTTAGTCATTATTGTTGAACTTCTTTTTAATTATTACACTTCTATTAATCTAAACAAACCACATTGCCAGGCCCAAATAATTCTTTTGCCTTTTCAATAACAGCTGGTTTGGGATTATGATAGTAAACAGCTAAATTTTCTTTTGCTCGTGTACAACAAACGTAAAATATTTTTTGAGTTCTTTCCAAAACGCTTTCTGTACCACTATTTAAAAATAAAGATTCAAAATTATACTGATTCCACTTACCATTATCCAGAATGACTAATACATTGTTGAATTCATCTCCTTTTGTTTTATGTTGAGTTGAAAAGGGTGTAGCTCCCTCTAAATAATTATATAGCTTTTGAAATTCAGAAAATCTTACATTTTTTACTCGATTATAAACATATTCTTTTTCAGCTATAAATCTCATCAAATTATCATCAACAAGACAAATTCCTTTTACATTTGCTTCAGTAATTATTTGTTCGATGGTTTTATTTTCAACATTAACTAATTCATTGATGTTTTTTTGCAATACTCTTTTTTCTTCAATGCTTTTAAATTTGTACCTAAAATCTGTAACTCTCAAAAATTCATTATACTGTTTATTTTGATATAACGAGATATTATTTTGAACTTTGAAAAGATGCTTTATTAAATGGTCTCTTTTTGAACCTTTTTTATTTTCATCTTCCTTGTCCTGTTTTTTATCATCAAGTAATTGGTCTTTGTCTAAATAAATTTTTCGAAAAACTGTAAATGGGTAGTTCCTTGCAGTTAGATATAAATCATTGTTTTGAGTAAGGAACTGTCCAATTTGTGTTGAGGGATTTACAGCTAGATTTACTTGGTCTATAACCTCTCCAAATGTAGCTTCTTCAGCAATTTCAATATTATCTTCTTTTATTTTCTTTGTAATTTTATTTTTTAGTTCAGTAATTCTATCACGATCATATATTTCCATTAAACTTCTAAATCCTGCTTTTCCTGCAATTAGATTATGGGTTAAATTCAATTCTTTCGTTTGTTTTGAATCTGAAAAGTTCCAACCTAAATAATCTCTAAAAGTTTGTAAATTGCCATCACTTGAATAAGCAAATTTTAGATTGCCATCTTTTACAGTTCCATCCGACATATTGGGTGCATTATTATCATCAGAATGAGTTTGAATTAAACCATCGGCATTGACTCGTAATCTGTTCGCTAATTCATATATCAATTTTGGATTTCTTCGGTTTTGCTCTTTTTTAACTTCTTTTACCTTTTCATCTTCATCGCCTTTATAATCATCTAAATTTCCTATACCATCTGGATAAATAGATTGCATAGCATCTCCGAAAAAACCAATTATATTTTTCTTTTTACTTTGATTTAAATGAGTAAGAAATATTTCAATTACTTCTTTGTGCGTATCCTGATATTCATCAATAAATATAAATTGGTATCGGTCTTTTAAAATATCACATAGTTTTGGAAACCGTTGAAACATACTGTTGGCAACAATTAATAATTCATCGTGAGAAATAATACCTTCTTTCAAGCGTAAATATTCTTTGTATTGAATTTCGTCTTCTAAACTATCAAAATAATCAAATGGCACAGTTCCATTTTCAATTTTTATTTTTGTTACATCTACATCATTTATTAATTTTACTAAAGTAGATTTAAGCTCTTTTTGAAAGTGCTTGATATTATCCCAAAGAAAATCGTGTATGGTGGTAACATTTAGATTGTCGTGATTTACTCTTTCTTCAATCTCTTTAACAGCTGCATTGGTATATGTCATACAAGCAACTTTAGAAGTTGGATTGTCTTCAATAACTTGTTTAATAACTTGTACAAGAGAATAGGTTTTTCCGCTTCCAGCTCCACCACTTAAAAGAAAATTATTTCCATTTTTGATATGTTCCATTATTTCTTGAAACTCATCTTTTTTTTTCTAAAACTAATCCTGTTTCAACCATAATAAACCTTCTTTTATATATCCTGGAATTTGCCAATTACTAAAATCTTCGTTGCTATGATACAATATATCTAATGCAAAATGAGTTTTTTTCTTAATACAATGTTCGGCTAATTGATAAGCATTATTAGCTGTATCATCAAAATTTGTTCGATTTTGTAAGCCTTTAAATTCATCTTTTAATGGAGTGATAAATTCTCTATTTAAATGAATAAAAGAATCTTCAAAACTGCGAGAAATAAATCCGTTTTCTAATATTTGGTAAACAACACATAATTTACCATTAGTATCAACATTCCATAAACCATTTGTATTACTAAAAGTTTTATTTTGAATAGTAAAAACTTTTAAATCAAGTAGTGTCGGATTCTTGAAAAAGAAGTTTAAAGCATCGTTAGAATAGTTAACTCCGATTGATGGTTCACATTTTTTATCATCTAACCCAACAGTATCTAAATCAGTAATAATTAATGTTTTTATGCCAATAAATTCTACGAATTTTTCAAAAATTTGGGAATATGCTCCAACTTCTATAATTGAAATGTTTTGAGAAAGGAGAGGAAGTGAATCATCAACTGTTCCAAGGTTTTTATGTTTTTTTTCTTCGTCAATATCATATTTTTTCATCAAAGTTGGAAACAAAATTCTTTCTGTATCTCCTTCAATTAATATTGCTTTGTCAGCAAAAAATATCTCGGCTCTATTGATTGTGAGGTATTGTTTTAGAAATTCATACTGTTTAGTATTTGTTTTATACTCTTCTTTTAATTCTTTTAAGTTTTTTGCGATTACAGAATTGTTGTCATTTTTCTTTAAGTATTTAATATCATCAAAATTACTTTCAGAAACAATATGAGAAGAATGTGTACTTATTATTGATTGCAATTCTCCACTTTGACCATCATCTCTTTTAATTCCTTGTTTTAATAATTCCTTGATGTTTTTAATAAATACATATTGCATCTGTGGATGAGTGTGCGCTTCTGGTTCTTCAATAAATAGTAAATTTATATCCGAAGGTTTTTCATCTTTACTATTTTTAAAATCTTGAATAAGTATTTCAATTTCAAATATCATACTTATTAAATTCATATACCCAAGACCATTGTAATGTTCTGGCAATGAACTTTCATTATGATTGTACATAACAGTTGTATTTCCTTCCAGTAGCTCGCGATGCTGTAATGTTGAAACTATTTCAATAATTGAATCGTCTTTTTTGATACCACCAAATGTTTTGACTTTTTCAATAACATTTTTAAATAGATTTGAATAAATATCACTTAACACAAAATCGGTATCACTTAATTTGTCTTTAAAATCATCTATTGCCTCTTGTTGCTCATCACTTGCTTCTGTCTTTTTGTAAATTTTTGAAGTCTGAATTGATAAAGTTTTATCAACTTCTTTGTTAGAAACCTCACGTTTAGCACTTATAAATTTAAAATTATAGAGGTGTAAAGATAAATTCTTATCTTTCGTGAAAGAATTTTATTATGGAATCATTCAAAGGAGAAAGTATTA
>NZ_JACRUK010000083.1 GCF_014305155.1 Flavobacterium muglaense | reverse complement strand
CAATACAAAAAACTTAGTGACCTTCGTGGTTAAACCAACACAATACAAAAAAACTTAGTGACCTCCGTGGTTAAACCCGACAATACAAAAAAATTAGTGACCTTCGTGGTTAAACCAACACAATACAAAAAAACTTAGTGACCTCCGTGGTTAAACCAACACAATACAAAAAACCTTAGTGCCCTTTGTGGTTAAACCCATACAATACAAAAAAACTTAGTGCCCTTTGTGGTTAAACCCATACAATACAAAAAAACTTAGTGCCCTTTGTGGTTAAGCCCGTACAAAAAACCCTTTGTGGTTTAACTCCACCCAAAAAAAATCAAAAAAAAACTCCATGAACTTTGCCGTAAATAAATAAACTATGCGAACTTTGTGATTCAGAAAAAAACACAATGGCAAAAATACTTACTGGCGTTCAAAGTACAGGAACACCGCATTTAGGAAACCTATTAGGAGCAATTATTCCAGCAATTCAATTATCGAATGATCCAAAAAACGAATCCTATCTTTTCATAGCCGATTTGCATTCCATTACCCAAATAAAAGATGGAACAACTTTAAGAGCAAACACCTACAGCACTGCAGCAGCTTGGCTGGCTTGTGGACTTGATGTCAACAAAGTGGTTTTTTACAGACAATCGGATGTGCCACAAACAGCCGAATTATCTTGGTATTTGAGTTGTTTCTTTCCGTTTCAGCGTTTAACATTAGCTCATTCCTTCAAGGATAAAGCGGACCGTTTAGACGATGTAAATGCAGGATTGTTTTCGTACCCGATGTTAATGGCTGCCGATATTTTATTGTACGATGCTCAAATAGTTCCAGTAGGAAAAGACCAATTGCAGCATCTAGAAATCACCCGCGATGTCGCTTCGCGTTTCAACCATCAAATGGGAGAAACCTTTGTTTTACCCGAAGCTAAAATTCAAGAAGACAGCATGTTGATTCCGGGAACCAATGGTGGCAAGATGAGTAAATCAGCTAATAATATTATCAATATATTCCTTGATGATAAGGCTTTGCGCAAGCAAGTAATGTCTATCGAAACCGATAGTACACCACTAGAAGAGCCCAAAAATCCAGATACTTGTAATGCTTTTGCAATTTATTCCTTATTGGCCACTGAAGAACAACTGGCTGCAATGAGAAGCAATTACGTAGGCGGCAATTATGGCTACGGTCATGCCAAACAAGCGTTATACGAACTGATTTGCGAGACTTTTAAAACCGAAAGAGAAAAATACAACTACTACATCAATAACCTTCCAGAAGTAGATGCTCTGCTTAAAATAGGCGCAAATAAAGCAACAACGGTTGCAAATGGCGTATTATCTAGAGTAAGAGAAAAACTAGGCTTTGAAACGCTTTAAAACAGTATAAAAGAAAAAGTCAAACCGCAAATTCGCAAATTATTTAAAACATAAATAAGCTGTGAATTTGCGGTTTATTTGTGTCTACGAGTAATGCTACCAAATACTTTCTCAAGAAAACACCAGCCCACAGCCATTGATTTAAGGTTTAAGAGCATTACTGAAAAATCACTAAAAGTGGGTATTGTGATTCCGTAATAGAAACCGTTACTTTGTTAGCAACAGTATTAAAAAATTACTTTAACTTTAAAAACTGATCATGAACCAAACCAAACCAAACCAAACCAAACCAAACCAAACCAAACCAAACCAAACGCAAGCTAGTCAAGGCTAAGCCATTTGGCACCTTCTTGCTCGCATTTATCATGTCACTTACATTCACTGACTGTCAAGTAGAAGAAGAGACTATTAAAAACCAAGCTAGCATTGAAACTGTAAGCGTGTTAGAAGCGATTTCATTTCTACGAGAAAACAGTGCAACTACTTCGTCGCAAACAGGAAAAAAAATAACACTACAACCTAATTTCGATCAGATTTCGCAAGAAAAAATCACCAATACTAATCAGTTGTTAACGGTAATTCCAATTATAAATAAACAGGAAAAAGCAAGCAGTAGAATTCTATTATTAAAGATAGAAAAAGAACTAAAATCAGTAGTTTTTACGATGTACCCAGACGACAACACTACTACCGCATTATTTACTGGAAAAATACTAATGCAAAACTTAAATGGCTCATTCGTCAATGGATATAAAGTAAAAGAGGGCGTTATTATTGCTCAATATGTCAAGAAAAATCAAAACAATTCCATTACTAGCAAAGATATAATTATTGATGGTGTTAGTTTTACTGATTATGACGTTGTAATTGTCACAAACTATTACCACAGTCCACTCACTTCCATAAATTCAATGTCTCTTTTTAGTGATACAGACCCTTTTGGAAGCGGCGGTCTTGATACTGGAATGGGATGGGATTATGGTGGCGGAGGCGGAGGCGGTCCTATAACACCTTTAGACGAGGTAATAATAGATAATTCATTTAAAAACAACCCTTGTTTAAAAGGTGTCTACGATAAGTTAGGTGGTTCTCCAACCTTTCAATACTACTTGAAACAATTTGACAGTGCTTTCTCTATAGCCGATTTAAAACTAAGTGTCGGTATAGATCCTAACTATCCTCCTTCAACTACTGCTGTAACATACGAACCAATAAATTTTTCAATTAACATTATGTTTAATCCAGATCAGTTAAAAAGACCTGCGTTAGATATTGCAAGAACATTTTTTCACGAATTGCTACACGCTGAAATGTATAGAAAACTATTATCACTTTCACATCAAGGGCAAATCCCATGGTCTGAAAGCTTTATAACTGGTTTAAAAGATGATTATCCCGGTATTGCAGATTACTATACTAGATACTTATATAATGTTCCAGTAGGGCAACAGCCAACAAATGTTCAACATGAGCTAATGGCACAACATTCTAGAAATATAATTTCTAACGTTTTACAGCAATTTGATAATAATCAAAATACAAGAGAATATTACGATGCACTATCTTGGAGCGGATTAATGGGAAAAGGAGGCAACTTAGATAGTACGACTTTTTTACCACCGTTACCAACAGTAGCATGGAAAAATTTAACACAAGCAAATCGAAAAAAGATAGTAGATACAATTATCAAATTTCAAAATTCAAATCAGCCATGTCAATAGTTTCAAGAAAATTACCATTAATTATATGTTTAGGGTGGTCCTGTCTATCATTTTCGCAACACAGCAATAAATCAGAAAACACTACGGTATTAATTAATTTAAACGATAGCGCTATAGCAAACTTTTGTATAAACAATGAAATGACAAAAGCACAATTTAGCTTTTATTTAAAGGGTTATGAAACTAAGCAAGCAAGAATTGAAGGCGTGAAAAAATCAAAAAACGGACTTTCAACTAGTCTTGGTGTTCCCACATTCATCTTCACCCTTTACAGCTCTACTATATTTTCTCCTAAAGCGGTAAAACCTGAAAATATAAAAACATTAAAAGGAATGAAATATATAACATTAAAAGAGTTCCAAAATAATCATTATAAATCTACTAAAACTACTTACATAATTCATAAGATAAATAACGGTACGTATCTAAAATGGACAACATATTACATGACCGAATAACAAAAAACATTCAGACTTTACAACTGAAGCAATGAATATTGCGAGTATATTTGAGAAAAATCAAAACAATTCCATTACTAGCAAAGATATAATTATTGATGGTGTTAGTTTTACTGATTATGACGTTGTAATTGTCACAAACTATTACCACAGTCCGCTCACTTCCATAAATTCAATGTCTCTTTTTAGTGATACAGACCTTTTTGGAAGCGGCGGTCTTGATACTGGAATGGGATGGGATTATGGTGGTGGTGGCGGAGGCGGTCCAGTAACACCAACAAAAGACCCTTGTACCACAGCACAAGAATCGACTATCGTATCAAAAAATAAAGAATATCTTATCGCACTTGAAGCTATTAATGAGGCCAATGCAGCTGAAGAACACAGTATAACACTAGGCAAAGCTCCCAATGGTACTATGACAAAAGCACCTATGAATAATGGTGGCCAATACATTGTACAAATTAACACAACTTGGGAAGGAGCATTTACGGCACTACACAACCACCCAAACAACACCCCTCTTTCGGCAGGAGATATTTATGCCAGCGTACAGCTCAATGTAAAAAGCAGTAATTTTACAACTAGTTTTATTTTAACGGATGGAGAAGTATATGCAATAGTCGTCACTAACTTGTCTCTGGCACAAGACTTTGTAAAAACATATCCTCCTGACCAGTTACCAGGTTATAGCCCTGAATTTCCAGATTTTATATTAGATCAAATGCTAGACCTCGTAGGTATAATGGGTTCTAGTTTGACCGGTAGGACAACTGCTATCGCTTCTATGTTGGACAAATACAATGCTGGAATAACATTACTGAAACAAGACAGTTTTGGAGATTTTAACCCCATTAAAACCAGAGAAACCACACAAGGCGACGGTACTAAAACTTATAACACAATACCTTGTAATTAACACTAAACAAATAATCATGAAAAATACAGTCAAAATTTTCGTAATGCTGCTCATTTTAATAAACTATAGCTGCAAAGCACAACAAATGGTTCAAACAGTCAAAGATGTACCACTTTTAAAAACAAATGAACAGCAATTTATAAATAAACCATTAAAGAATCTTCTTAAAGAAATCAAACCAGAAATTAAAACTGCCACAGTAATCAACGATAATCCGTTTTATTTCTTTTTTAAATTTACACCTTTGCAACAGCAACAAAAAGATGAAGGTCGTCCGGAAGATAGAGTCTCGTTATATGTTTACGTAAAAGAACCTATTGATTGGAAATGGGAGCGAAGACCTAAAGGAAAAGAATTAGATTGGACCAAAGAAGATGCCGAAAAATATGATAATCTAACTGTAATAAGGATTAAAGTGATCAACAGCCACGTGAATAAATAATTAAAGAAACAGGAAAAAGCAAGCAGTAGAATTCTATTATTGAAGATATAAGAACTAAAATCAGTAGCCTTTTCGATGTCCCCAGACGACAACACTATTACCGCGTTGTTTACTGGAAAAATACTAATGCAAAACTTAAATGGCTCATTCGTCAATGGATATAAAGTAAAAGAGGGCGTTATTATTGCTCAATATGTCAAGAAAAATCAAAACAATGCCATCACAAGTAAAGATATAATTATTGATGGTGTTAGTTTTACTGATTATGACGTTGTAATTGTCACAAACTATTACCACAGTCCGCTCACTTCCATAAATTCAATGTCTCTTTTTAGTGATACAGACCCTTTTGGAAGCGGCGGTCTTGATACTGGAATGGGATGGTATTATGGTGGCGCTGGCGGAGGCGGTCCAGTAACACCAACAAAAGACCCTTGTACCACAGCACAAGAATCGACTATTGTATCAAAAAACAAAGAATATCTTATCGCACTTAAGGCAATTAATGAAGCCAATGCAACCGAAGAGCACAGTATAACATTAGGTACAGCTTCTGACGGTACTATGACACAAGCACCTATGAATCATGGTGGTCAATACATTGTACAAACTAACACAACTTGGGAAGGAGCATTTGCGGCACTACACAACCACCCAGACAAAACACCGCTTTCAGCAGGAGACATTTATGCCAGTGTAAAATTGAATGTAAAAAGTAGTAATTTCACGACAACTTATATCTTAACTGATGGAGAAGTATATGCAATAGTCGTCACTAACTTGTCTCTGGCACAAGACTTTGTAAAAACATATCCTGCTGACCAGTTACCGAATCAGAGCCCAGAATTTCCTAATAATATATTTTACGAAATAGATGGTCTAAAAAGTATAATGGGTTATGGTAATGAAGGACGTACAACTGCAATAGCATTTATCTTAGATAAATATTCGGCTGGAATCACATTGCTAAAACAAGACAATTCTGGGAAATTTAACCCTATTAAAACCCAAGAAACCACACAAAGCAACGGCATTAAAACTTATAATACAATACCTTGTAATTAATACTAAACAAAAAAAAATGAAAAACACACTAAAATTTTACGCAATACTGTTTTTACTTATAAACACTGGTTGCAAAGCACAACAAGTGATTCAAACAGTCAAAGATGTACCACTATTAAAAACAAATGAACAGCAATTTATAAACAAACCATTAAAAAATTTACTAAAAGAAATCAAACCCGCAATAAAAAATGCCGGAGCGAGTAATGAAGTGGGGCATCAATATTTCTCGTTTAAGTTCAGAACATTAGAACAAATTAATAAAAATGAAGGTAGTTACGAAGACAAAGTCTCCTTATATGTTTATGTGAAAGAAATTATTGACTGGAAATGGGAGGAAAGAACAAAAGGAAAAGAATTGGAATGGAGTAAAGAAGATGCCGAAAAATATGGTAATTTAACTGTAGTAAGGATTAAAGTGATTAACCAACCACAAAAATAAAAAGAACAGAACCCCCTTTCTAACCTTTGGTTAGAAAGGGGGTTGTTATAAACAGGAAAAAGAAAGCAGTAGAATTCTATTATTAAAGATAGAAAAAGAACTAAAATCAGTAGTTTTTACGATGTACCCAGACGACAACACTACTACGGCATTATTTACTGGAAAAATACTAATGCAAAACTTAAATGGCTCATTCGTCAATGGATATAAAGTAAAAGAGGGCATTATTATTGCTCAATATGTCAAGAAAAATCAAAACAATTCCATTACTAGCAAAGATATAATTATTGATGGTGTTAGT
>NZ_JACRUK010000082.1 GCF_014305155.1 Flavobacterium muglaense | reverse complement strand
AGGTCATGAGTATCTGTGGTTATAGCTATGTTTTTTTAGACAATATTTGGTCTATACAATAAATGCGTTTGGTATAATTATAGAATAACTCATTCTAAAGAATATCTGACACCATCTTAAATTTAAATTGCAAAACCACTCAAAGAACGAGGGAAACATTTCAAAACTATTCTTCAGCCTCTTTTTTTTATAAATAACAGCAAAATCGCCCCTGCTTTATCGTATGATTATCATCCATCCCCCATTGGTCTAAACTTTTTAAAATTGACTCTAAGGATTGTCCTCTTTGGGTAAGCGCATATTCTACTTTTGGTGGGACAACGGGGAAAACGGCTCTAGAAATAAGTCCATCCTTTTCTAGTTCACGTACCGTTTGGGTGAACATTTTATTCGATATTCCTTCAATTTCTTGCTGCAGCAATCCAGAGCGCAATGGCCCTTTTAATAGATGAAACAAGATCAAAGGTTTCCATTTTGTACCTATTAAATTCATTGTGTAATGCAGCGGACAATTATTATTTTGAATCATTTTTTGTTTGTAATGGATTGAAGAATAGCAATGTACTCTTTTAGGTAACTATGCTACTTTTTAGTAAGTTATTGTTTAATAGGCAAAGGTAGCGTAATTTTGTAATCTAAAAATAAGAACTTATGACAACAGCAAACAATTATCCAAAATCATTTTCTCATATTGGTATCACCGTTCCCGATATTAAAAAAGCAGTTCAATTCTACTCGGATGTAATGGGGTGGTACGTTATCATGGAACCTTCTAAAGTTACTAAGGAAAAAGAAACGGCTATTGGTCAAATGTGTATTGACGTTTTTGGTGAAGAATGGGAGTATTTTGAGATTGCACATTTATCTACTTCGGATGGAATAGGAGTGGAGTTATTTTCTTTTCCAAATGGGATTAAAGAAGTGGTGCCTTTTAATCCGTTTCAAACAGGGCTTTTTCATTTTTGTATTCAAGATCCCAATATCGAAGCTTTAGTCGAAAAAATTGTTGCTAACGGAGGGAAACAAAGAATGCCTATTCGATCGTATTATCCAAATGACAAACCCTACCAAATGTGTTACGTTGAAGACCCATTTGGGATTGTGTTCGAAGTCTACACGCACAGTTATGAGCTAACCTATTCTTCTGGTGCTTACGCAAAATAAACACTGTTTTTTTTCAGGAGTTAAATAGTCTTACTAAATTGCAGACATTATGAAAAAAATACTTCAATTAACAGTTGTAGTACTTCTGTTTGCTTCATGCAAGGAGAACAGTACTAAAAAAGAAACGGTTACTGTTGCTATAAACGATAGTACAGCTCAAATGATTATTCCAGTAGCATCCTTTGAAGGGCAACAGGTAACTGGTGTGACAGTAACGGATGCGGGGAGAATATTTGCCAACTTCCCTAAATGGAGGAAAGGAATAAAAAGTGCGGTTGTCGAAATTACTGCTGTAAAAGAAAGTAAAAGCTATCCAGATGCGCAGTGGAATTCATGGGAAATAGGAGATGCACTAGCTCCAAATAAATTTGTGGGTGTGCAGTCTGTAGTCGCATTCGAAAACAAGCTTTATGTATTAGATACTAGAAGTGTGCTGTTTCAGCCCGTTTTGGATGCTCCTCGTATTTTTGTTTTTGACTTAAAAACGAATCAATTAGTGAATACTTATGTGCTCACTAAAAACAGTTATCATCCTGATTCCTATATTAATGATTTGCGTGTTGACAAAAAGAATCAGAAGATCTATTTTACTGATTCAGGACATGGTGGTTTAGTTGTCTTAGATATTAAATCAGGACAGTTTAAAAGAATATTAGACAATCATAAGTCTACTAGTGCTGAGTTGAGTGGTTTGTCATTTAATGGTAAAGAATGGAAAAACAAGATCAATTCTGATGGGATTGCATTAGATACAGTCAATAACCGTCTGTATTATCATGCTCTAACTGGCTATAGTTTGTATTCAATACCTACAGCTGCCTTTGATTTGACTGATGAAAAAGAAATAGAGAAAGAAGTAAAGTATGAAGGCAAAACAGCTGCTCCCGATGGTATGATATTCGATCAAGGGGGGAATTTGTATTATGCTGATTTAGAAAACAACAAAATTCAATACCGTAAATTAGATGGAAGTATTCATACGTTGGTTGAAGGTGATGAGATAAAATGGGCTGATACTTTTAGTATTTACGAGGGGGTATTTGTATTTTACTAATTCTAGAATCAATGAGGTTAGTAGTCCTGATATTTCAAAAATGAGTTTCACAGTGAACAAAATTAAATTACCGCAAACGGATAAGTAAGTGGGAATAAGAAAGGGTAAATGGAGATTTTTAAAATTTAAAAGAAAAAAACTACCTTTGAATTCATCAGAAAATTAGATTATGACTTTACACATAGAAACGCCTGCTTTATTATTTTCGGCCACTTCCTTAATTCTTTTAGCTTATACCAATAGGTTCTTGACCATTGCTACCATCGTGCGTAGTTTAAAGAAAACCTATGATGAGAAGGAGAATAAAAGTATTTTGATCGAAATTAAAAATCTCAACCTGCGTTTGACTTTAATACGATACATGCAGCTCTTTGGGGTGTTGAGTTTGTTTCTTTCGGTTTTTGCAATGCTATTGCTTTTCTTCGATTTTCAGGTGGGAGGTTTGTACTTTTTTGGCTTTAGTCTATTGAGCTTACTTGTTTCCTTGGCGCTTTCTTTCTGGGAGATAAGTATATCAGTCAAGGCATTACAGGTGCATTTGAGTGATTTAACGTCGTAATGTTTGGAACGATTTTTATATAAAAAAAGAGCTGTGAATCAATTTTTACAGCTCTTTTTTATTGACTTAAAAGGGTTATTGGTTTATGATACCACCATCTTCTTTTTTATCTTTATTCAATAAATTCGGGTTTTCTTTAGCCAATTTATTTTTGGTTGGAATCTTATAATTCAAGCTAAAGCCAAATTTTCGTGTATCCATTTTATTGCTGATCAATAAAGGTGTGTCATACGCATTAAAAGCATTTTGATTGCTGTTTAATACATCATCAGCATAAATGGAAAGCGTCAATTGGTCTTTTAGGAATTTGCGCGAAAAAGTCAGATCTAATGCGTTTCTAAAAGGTTTAACGGCTATAAAATAAAAGTAATTTCCTTTAGGAACGATGTAATTGTAATTGGCAACAAACTTCACTTTTTTCGGCAATACGATTTGTGACATGAAATTGAACATCCAGAAACCATTGGTGTCTACGTTTGGAATTTGATGGTATTGATAGCCCGCATATACATATAAAAAGTTCATGGTATCGGGATTAACGTTCATCTTCATGGTTTCGGCCAATCCTTTGGTGAACAACATATACGGTATTGGCATTCCCACATTAAAACTGTGGATTTTAATTTCGGGAATATTCTCGTTACTATTGATCACTAAATCATTCACAAGACTCACTTTATTGATTACTTGATTCTTTGCCGAGCTTACATTATAGCTAATGAAAGCGTAGTCAAAAGCACTTAATTTCACTTCGTAATTATCAAAAATTGTAGGTTGCAAATTTGGATTTCCAGAGTAATCTACATTTGGGTTTTGATAGTTGGTGTTATTTGGGTTTAAAGCTGAGGTACTTGGCAAGGTGATTTTTTTATTATAATTAGCATTAAAATAAATCATCTTATTGAAGTTGTACTGGGCGCTTGCATTTGGAAAAAAACGAAACTGTTTGAAAGCGGTCAATTCGGCTACATCTGTCTTTCCAGTGATATTATAATCTTCACCACGTCCACCTACAATGAAGTTTAGTTTGTCAAATCGTGTTTGCAATTCGATATAAGATGCCGCGGTTCTTCTTTTATAGTCTAAGTTTTTAACTCCTTTGCTGGTTGCGTCAAAAAGTAACTCCTCATACAAACTACCAAAGCTTAGTTTTCCTTCGTCTGAAAATTTAAGCGGTTGCGAATAATCAAATTTAAAGTTGTATAATTTTTGATCAGATCCGTTTTCAAGTGTACTGCTGTTATTTGCCACCGGGCTCAAAGAGAAATCATTAGAATTGCTATTGAAGTTGAATTTAAATTCTAATTTTTTGGCAGCATTGTCAAACTTCTTTTGGTAGGTTGCTACGGCATCTTGGCGCAAGCCTTTACTTACAGAAGCATCATTTGTTGTAAAACCAGATCCTGTTCCTAAGGTGTAACTGTCGTTATTGTTTTGAGTAAGATCATAGTTCAATAATAAACGGTCTTTTCCTAAGTCAAATGTCAAAGCCGATTTCATGTAATTGTTTCTCCCTACACGGTCAGCATCTGTTTTAGAAAGTAGGGTAGTAGTTGTTTCTTGCTTTACTAGCGAAGTCCATATAGCACTTTCTCTATAATTTTGACCTACATTCAACTGCCAACCAAAATACTTATTCTTAGCACTCAATAAAATACTGTTGTTTACCCTCCATCTTAGATTGTCATAATTAGTAAAGCTAGTACTATTGGTATAGGTGGCGCTTAGGTAGTTTTTGGCATTTTTGTTGGTGATAATATTCAAAATGGCACCTCCAGAAGTAGCGGGGAATTCGGCACCAGGCTGAGTAATGATTTCGATTTTTTCGATCGCATTCGCGGGCATACCTTCAAGAAACGCGTTCAGTTCATTGGTGGAGATATTCAATGGTCGACCATCCATAAAAACATCGAGCTGTTTTCCCTGATACATCATTCCAGCAATATCTGATGCGATTAATCCCGGTAGTTTTTTAATTCCTTCTAGAACCGAACCTGTATTTAAACTAGGCTGATCGGCAAAATTAAAGATTGTTCGATCTGCTTTTTGTTCAATGGCTTTTTTAGTTTTAATAATAGCAACTTCGTTTAATTCAGTGCTTTTTTCAACTGTTTTTTCAGGAGCTGTTTGAGCAGTAATTTGGCAAAAACTAGCTAGAAACAATAAGGTAACCCAATGTGATTTTTTCATGGTTTTGTATATCAATGCTTAGTTAGTCTACTATGTGGTAGTGTTGTTACAGTGTGATGTTAAATACTACAAAAAAAAAGTTTATTTTTTTAAGCTGCTTCAAACCTTTTATGAGTTATGGAGTCTTACTACTAAAAAATTATGATTATGAAAAAAATTATGACGACCTTTTTAGTACTTCTAGGAATTACAATGGGATTTGCACAGGAAACAGCATTAACCCATAGTACAGGAGATAATTTTAGTTTAGAAGGAGCCTTGGCTTTGCTGAAAAAATCGAACTCCTTAGAAGAATTTGAAAAATTAATCAATGACGAAAGGAATAATGTAAACAATCTCGACCTTAACAATGATGGAATTGTCGATTATATTACCGTTGATGATATAATAGAAAGCAATACTCACGTTATTGTGTTGAGTGCTTACCTTGATAAAAATGAAAAACAGGATATTGCTACTATTGGTATCGAGCAAACAGGGGATGAAGTAGCCATTCTTCAAATAGAAGGCGATACTGATTTGTATCCCGAAAATACAATCGTGGAGCCTTATGAAACGCAAGAAGTACTAAATGCAGTTAAACGAGGACCTGCAATGTCTGATTTACGGACTTATGAAGCAACGGTTAATGTTTGGTTTTGGCCTAGCATTCGCTTGATGTATGCGCCAAGTTACGTGGCTTGGGTGTCGCCGTATCGCGGGAGTACTTATCCTAAATATTGGAGGTCATGGAAACCGTATCGCCATACTGTTTTTTATAATAGAGCAGCTGCGCACCGGGTGTATTGCCGTCCAGCATCAGTGCGTCGTGTTGCGGTGGCAAGAAATATATATTTGCCAAAAAGAAAGCGCTCGGCTATAGTTGTTCATACAACCCTCAAAACGGTTTTTATAAATGCTAAAGCGGCTAAAAAAATCAACGCTAAAAAGTAAGTAAACGTAAGAAACGTTAATTAAATAGAATTTGTGATGGAAAATAACACAGTTTGGTCCTTGCGTTTGGGTTTTTCAAGCAAGCAAGCGCAGGAAATACAAGATAACGGATTGACGCATTTTTTAGAAAAGTCTTTTCGAGTAAAGTTTGACAATAGCATTCCGGATTTTTTAATAGACAGTCCAGAATCTATGGCAGATTTGAAAGCCATGCGAATGTCATTAAATAACGCTACTGATACCGATAAAAAGGAAATACGTAAAGCCGAAAATCAAACTGCCGATGCCATGAAGCAATGGTGGATTGAGAAGATGATGGCCGCCGATTTTCCTTTGCAAGAAAAAATGACGTTGATGCTACACAACCATTTTGTGGCAACTTATCAAAAGGTAAAAGTGAATCGATGGGTTTTTGAACACAATCAAATTTTGCGTAGAAATGCTTTTGGAAATTTCAAAATCATGACCAAGGAAATTGTCAAGAGCAATGCTATGGTGCGTTACCTTGATAATACTGACAATAAAAAAGGAAAGATAAACGAAAACCTAAGTCGGGAATTACTGGAATTATTCACTTTAGGAATTGGTAATTACACCGAAGAAGACGTGAAAAACGGTGCCAAAGGACTCGCTGGATTAAATCTAGGTGAAGAAAGTGCTATTTATAAAAAGAACCAAGAAGACAACTCGGTGATTACTTATTTAGGCAAAACAGGCGTTTTTAAAGCGGATGATCTGGTGGATATAATTTTCGAACAAAAAAGTATTCCGTATCGAATGACTCGAAAAATCTTAGAATGGTTTATTGGTCCCAAAAATAGTTAAAACTATGCACTTTAGTGCATTTCGCTTTTAGCTTCTAAAAATGTACATTTG
>NZ_JACRUK010000081.1 GCF_014305155.1 Flavobacterium muglaense | reverse complement strand
CGTTTTTTATTCGTATTTTCGTATAGCCAAAAATAATCGTCTTCGAAGTCCGCAACAGACTACAAGCGTAGACCGTTATATGATACCCTTGAGCTACACGAACCGTTGAAAAAATCCTGCTAAAAAATTAACATAATATTTCAAAATTACGCCTTATATTTGCTAAATGAAAAAACGGTTACACATAATAATTATAATTCTAACAATTGGCTTCTTTTTGTCGCCAACGTTAAGTTATGCGTGTGGCACTAAAACCGAAAAATCGTGTTGCAAAAAAGAAACTTCATCTAAAACAGAGAAAAAAAACTGTTGCAATAATCACTCAAAAAACAAAGACAATAGTTGCGGAGGAAAATGCGGGCACTCAAACTGCACAACTTCATCAGTAAATTTCAGTATAGTTTCGTACAACGATATTAAATTCAACACAAATAATTTTGATTTTTCTCTCCAAAAACAAAACTTCTATTACTCAAAAACCAATATTTCATCTGGTTTTACTTCCATTTGGCTCATTCCTAAAATAGGCTAAATACTTTTTTGACAGCCATAAAACCGTCAAACCAAAAGCAAATACTTTGCTTAAAACAATTATTATTTACAAAAATTAAATATTATCACAATGAAACTAATATCAAAAATATTGGTAGCAATTACTGTATTGTTATCATTCACATCGTGCGAGGCACAAATTAAAAACGCAAAAACAGAAACTGTAAAAATCTACGGCAACTGTGATAAGTGCAAAAATAAAATCGAAAAAGCAGGAAATATAAAAAGTATTGCCAAAGTAACTTGGGACGACAAAACCCAAATAGCAACCTTAATATATGATGCTAAAAAAAACAATCAAGACGAAATACTTAAACGTATTGCATTAGTAGGTTACGACAGTGATAAATTTCTTGCTCCAGACAAAACCTATTCTAAATTAGACAAATGTTGTCAATACGATAGACCAAAAAAAGAAATCGTAAAAACAGAAACCCCAAAAACAGAAATGACTGGAATGACAATGACCGAAAATCAAGAAGCATCACAACTAAAACCAATTTTCGACAATTATTTTACTCTAAAAGATGCGTTAGTAAAAACAGACGGAAACACAGCATCGGCAAAAGCAAAAGAATTGATTTCAGCAATTAATGCTGTCAAAATGGAAACTTTAAAAATGGACGAACATATGGCGTGGATGAAAGTTGTGGCAAACCTAAAAGAAGATGCCGAACATATTTCAGATACAAAAGATGCAGGACATCAAAGAGACCATTTCGCAACGCTATCAAAAAGCGTTTACGAATTAATAAAAGTTTCCAAACAAGATACGCCAACATATTTTCAACATTGCCCAATGGCAAACGACGGAAAAGGTGCCGATTGGTTAAGCAAAGAAAACACAATCAAAAACCCTTATTTCGGTTCAATGATGTTGAGTTGCGGAAAAACAGTTGAAACTATCAAATAAATTTAATTTGGCGAAGCCCAAAAAGGCTTCGCCTTTTTTATTCAATTAATTCAAACTATCAAAATGAAAAATGAAAAAATAAAAAACATACTATTATTGCCTACGGCAATAATAGTATTGTTTCTTTCTCAATCAGTTTTTGCCCAAAAAATCGTTCGTTACGATTTATATGTGCGTGATACCATCGTAACTTTTGGCGACAAACCAAAACACGCAATTGCTGTAAACGGACAAATTCCAATGCCAACACTCACATTTACCGAAGGCGACATTGCAGAAATCTATGTACACAACGAGTTAAACGAAGAAACATCTATGCACTGGCACGGCTTATTTTTACCAAATCAATATGATGGCGTTCCGAATTTGACACAAATGCCAATAAAACCGCACACAACATTTTTATACAAATTCCCAATAATCCAACACGGTACACATTGGTATCACAGCCACACAGGACTGCAAGAACAAATCGGAATGTATGGCTCTTTCATTATGAACAAACGAGCAGACGACCCAACTTTCAGAAAAGGAATTGACGATTTGCCAACCGTTCCAATCATTTTAAGCGAATGGACGGATATGAAACCCGAAAACGTACACCGAATGTTGCACAACGCTTCCGATTGGTTCGCCATTCAAAAAGGCACAACCCAAAGTTATGCCGAAGCCATAAAAAGCGGAAACCTCAAAACCAAAGTAACCAACGAATGGAAACGAATGAACGCAATGGACGTGAGCGATGTCTATTACAATAAATTTCTCATCAACGGACAAAACGAAAGCCAACTTTCGCAATTCAAAAGTGGCGACAAAGTACGTTTACGAATATCAAACGCAGGAGCATCAACCTATTTTTGGCTAACCTATGCAGGCGGAAAAATTACCGTAGTTGCCAACGATGGTAACGATGTCGAACCTGTCGAAGTCGATAGATTAATCGTTGCAGTTTCCGAAACCTACGATGTTATAGTAACAATTCCAGCCAATAAAACCGCTTACGAATTTTTGGCAACTTCCGAAGACCGCACAAAATCCGCATCAGTATATATAGGAGAAGGAGTTAAACAATTAACCGAGCCTTTGCCAAAACTAAAATATTTTGACGGAATGAAAATGATGAACGGAATGATGAAAATGAACGGAGATTTAGACGATATGGGAATGAGTATGTCATACAACCAAATGGATATGAATGTAGTTATGTACCCAGAAATTACAGGCGAAGCAAAACCCAAAACCGATAAAATGGACGGTATGAAAATGACCGAAGACGATTACAACAGCAATAAACTTTCAGACATTGTAACCCTAAATTACGCAATGTTAAAATCGCCAACCAAAACAACGCTTCCAAAAGATGCACCAATAAGAGAACTAAAATTTGAACTTACAGGCAATATGAACCGCTATGTTTGGAGTTTAGACAACAAAGTAGTTTCCGAAACCGATAAAATTCTAATCAAAAAAGGGGAAAATGTACGCATAACAATCTACAACGGCTCAATGATGCGACACCCAATGCACTTGCACGGACACGATTTTAGAATAATAAACGGTCAAGGCGACTACGCACCACTCAAAAACATCATTGATATTATGCCAATGGAAACCGATGTTTTAGAATTTAACGCCAATGTCGAGGGCGATTGGTTTTTTCATTGTCATATTCTCTACCATATGATGAGCGGAATGGGCAGAGTTTTTACTTACGAAAACCAAGCACCAAATCCATTAATTCCAAATCCAAGATTGGCACAACGCAAACTTTTTGCCGACGATAGAAAATTTCATTTTATGGGAGAAAATGATTTTGCAACCAACGGAAACGATGGCGAAGCAATGTATCAAAGCACACGATGGAGCATTGGAACAGAATGGCGCTTGGGTTACAATGACCATCACGGTTACGAAACCGAAACGCACATTGGACGATATATTGGAAAAATGCAATGGATAATGCCATTTATAGGTTTCGATTGGCGATACAGAAAAATGGAAGATGGCGAAATAGAAAAAAACCTTTTTGGGCAAGAAAGCACCAAAGATATTCGTTCTGTTTTTAGTGCAGGTATAAACTATACATTACCAATGCTAATTGTAGCACAAGCCGAAGTTTTTACCGATGGAAATTTAAGATTACAATTTGAACGAAAAGACATTCCAGTTTCCAAACGCTTACGAATGAGTTTAATGTGGAATACCGACAAAGAATATATGGCAGGATTGCGTTATATAATCAAACGAAACATTGGTATTACAACACATTACGATAGTGATATGGGAATAGGTTTTGGAGCAAGTTTTAATTATTAACACAAACTTCTTACAAAAATATTTTTTCACTATTTTTGATAAATATTAATCAACTAAAAAACTAAAAATATGGCTTCTACATCAGAAACAGGACACGCAAAAAACGTAGCAAATCTTCAAGATTTAATTTCATTCGTAACAGGTTACGGAGCAACCTACAACCCAACAAAAAACGTATTAAAGTTGCCACAACTTAACGCATTAGCCACAGCATCGCAAACAAGTTTAGCCGATGTTGTAACTAAAAACACAGCTTACAATAATAAAGTAAACGAAAGAGTAAACGCTTTCAGCGGTTTAAAAGCATTATCAACTCGATTAGTAAACGCATTAGAAACCACCGATGCAACAGCACAAATGGTAAAAGATGCAAAAGGTTTTAACCGCAAGTTGCAAGGCAAAAGAGCATCGACTGCTACAACGCCTATCGACCCAAACACACCAGCACCAGCAACAATTTCAACAAGTCAGCAATCGTATGACCAACAAATACAACATTTGTCAGGTCTAACTTCTGTTTTACAATCAGAGCCAAGTTACGCACCAAACGAAACAGCTTTAGCAATTGCAACGCTTACAACATTGCAAGCCGACCTAACCGCCAAAAACAATGGAGTTGCAACTGCATATACAAATATCAGCAATTCAAGAATTGCAAGAAACACTACATTATATGCAGACAGTACAGGATTAGTAGAAATAGCAACCGAAGTAAAGAAATACATCAAATCACTTTACGGAGCATCAAGTCCAGAATTTGCCCAAGTAAAAGGAATAGAATTTAAGAAAGCAAAAAAATAACATAACCCAAAACAGAAAAGTACAACCCACTTTTAAGATTATGCAAACCGCAAAAAGAAATATACTAAACGCAGAAAGAATTGTTTGCTCCGCAAACAAACTTATTGCTACCGCAATAAGATTTATCTTCTTTGCGTTTAGAATTATTTCAACCGCATTTAGAATTATTCAATCCACAGAAAGAAATATGACTTACGTATTTAGAAATATAGCTTCCGCAAACAGAATAATGGCAACCGCTAATTGGAATGAAAAAAAAGGGCATCATATAACAGCGGTTTCCCAAAATGTGGGCTTTGGTGCTTTCTGAATGTTAGTTTTGTACTTGTAAAATTTAGTGATTAACCGAAAGTTAAGGCTTATCAAGTCCCACACTTCGGGAAGCCACGAGACGTTATGCGATATTTTAAACCAAAACTATGTCTGAATTACGAATTAAAAAATTAATGATTGCAAATTATAGGTCCTTTAAGGAGCGTGTCGTATTTAATTTCCCCAATAACGACTACTTAAAACCTATCTCAATTATTGGTTATAACAATAGTGGAAAAACAAATATGCTTAACGCAATTCTGTATTCTATCGGTTATAAATACACCACTAAAGAAACTTTCACAATTAATGATTTTTATAATAGACAAATTGACAATGTCCCAAATATCGGAATTCTATTAGAAAGTTCAATAGAAAACAAATTTGATGGCAGGCAAGCAAATTTAAACGGTTATCAGCAATTAGAAATTCAAATAGATGGTATTGAAATTGAAGGTGCGAAATTTAAAAGTCTTGATCCAACAGGACAACACGAAAATTGGCAATCTTTTGGCGCACTAAAATATTATAATGTATTCTACATTAATTTTCACAATATAAAAGAGGAAATAAAAACAAAGAAAACAAGTTGGGGTAATTTATCAACATTCTTAGCAAAACACATCCATAAATTAGTTGAAACGGATTCTATCTTAGTTGATAAAAAAGTAGAATTTGACAGGCAGACTAAAGAAGCAACAGAAAATGTATTAAGAGACTCTCTTCTGCAAAGTTTTATCGAAAAAATTAGATTCAACTATAGCACCAATTTAAGAAATAATGATTGTCATGTTGAATTTGGATTGCCGAATTATGAAGATATATTTCTACAAATGTTATTCAAAATTGGTTTAAATGGAAATTCTGAAAATTTAATACCAATCGAGCAATTTGGAGATGGCTTTATTTCCATGTTTGTAATGGCCGTTATCCAAGCAATTGCCGAAACAAATACCGAAGATAAGTGTATATTTTTATTTGAAGAACCCGAGAGTTTTTTACATGAAAACCATCAAGAATATTTTTATAAAATGGTTTTATGTCCGTTGGCTAATAAAGGTCATCAAGTTATTTACACAACTCATTCTGATAAGATGATTGATATATTTGATACGAAAAGCATCATAAGGTTAGAATTTGATGAAAATGAAAAAAGAACAGTTTGTAAATATAATAATACTGAGGAAGAACCAAATTTTGAAAATATTGTACAAATAAATAACTTTAATAGTTACATAAAATCTATTGAACCAAACCTAAACAAAATTCTATTCAGTAGAAAAGTAATTCTTGTCGAAGGCCCAAATGACCTACTTTGTTATACACATGCTTTTGAAAAAACAATCTATGAAATTACAGGAGATTACAATTTTTCTAAAGCATATCTAAATTTTAGAAATATTTCTATTCTTCCGCATCACGGAAAAGCCACTGCCTTATACTTATTAAAACTATGTAAGCATTTTGGTCTAGATTATTTCTTGATAAATGACTTAGACATGGAAATTGACATCATAGAAGAACTGAATAATTTTGGAGAAATAACTGAATTGCAAGAAAGTGATTTATATTTATTAGATGAATTTGAAAACAGAAATTCTACATCCAAAGGAATAATCACAACAAATTTTAACTTATTAAAAAGCGCAGGAATAGAAAAAATTCATTTTAATATTCCAAAACTTGAAGGAGTTATTGGTTATGAAAGTAATGATAAAAACAGTTTAAATATATGGAACCGACTGCAAGAAATTGAAGTTTTTGGAATTGATTTCCTTCCAGAAAGTTTGACTAGCTTTTTAGAATTAGATTCAATAACAGAAATTGCGGACTTATAAAAAAACATCACATAACCGCTGTTTTGATATAGCTGGAATTTAGTGGAATTATCGTTTCGCATCAAGTTTTCGTTAAGCCGAAAATTGAGCGGTT
>NZ_JACRUK010000080.1 GCF_014305155.1 Flavobacterium muglaense | reverse complement strand
AAAAAAGGAGTAGAAATCAATAGATATCTACTCCTTTTTAGGTCTTAATTTATTAGAAACACTTTTTCAGTGCCCTCCCTGGTAAGACATCCTTTTGTTATGTCGTATTATTTCTATTGCGCTAGAGCTCCGTAATCATAAATTCACTTCGTCGGTTTTCCTGATGTTCTGCTTCGGTGCAACTTACACCATCAGAACATTTATTGATTAGCTGAGATTCTCCAAAGCCTTTACCAGTTAATCGATCAGCACTTATTCCATTTTTAATTAACCAGTCTACTGTAGAATTGGCTCTTTTTTGAGATAAAATTTGGTTGTATTTAGACGAACCACGGCTATCAGTGTGAGATCTAATCTCTAATTTCATTAAGGGATATTGTTGCATTGCATCAAGGATTTTCTCTAAATCTATGGCTGCTTCGGTTTTTATATCATACTTATTATAGTCAAAGTAGATCATTTTTATACCAAAACATTTTCCTAAATCATCGCCTACAGTAACAGTGCATTTATCTTCTTCTAAAGCAAAGTTCAATTCTGTTTTACCATCATCTTTTTTGGTAGTTATGATTTTTTCTTGCGTTGTGTAATCTTCTAAAGAAGCTCTTACACTATATCTTTCATCACAATCAACAGGCATTTCATACTTACCTTCTTCATCGGCCTGAACGCTTGCAATAACGTCTAAATTATCATTGAGTAATGTTATTTTGGCGTTAGGCAATATAGCGTTGTTTTTGATGTCTGTGATTTTTCCAAATAAAATTTGATCACATGGAAAGGTTAATTTTTTAGTTTCTAAAAACGAATAGATATCATCTGATCCTTTTCCTCCATCTCGATTAGATGTAAAAAAACCTGTTCTAGATGCAATATCAATGCTATAGGCAAAGTCATCTTTGGGAGAATTTATATCTGAGCCTAGATTTAGTATTTTTTTATAGATTCCTGCCGAGTTCTTTTTTGCGGCAAAAACGTCAAAACCTCCTAAACCTGGATGACCATCAGAGGCAAAGTATAGTTCCCCTTCTTCATTTATAAATGGAAAAGACTCACGACCTTCAGTATTGATAGGATCTCCTAAGTTTTGAGGTTTATCGAAGGTACCATCTTCATTTATGGTTACTTTGTAAATATCTGATTGACCCAAGGTTCCAGGCATATCCGATGCAAAATACAGCGTTTTTTCATCGGGACTTAAACAAGGATGAGCGGTATTGTATTGATCGCTGTCAAATGGTAGTTCGGTCAGATCTTGCCATTGGTTGTTTACTAGGCGCGCTCTATAAATTTTTACTAAGTTAGTTTTACTATCATTTTTACCCTTTTTTCCACCGATGTAATTATTTCTAGTAAAGTACATCGTGTTTCCATCTTTGGTAAACGCGGCTGTAGACTCATTAAATTTGTGTTTATTTTCCGATTGAATTTTTCTGGAACACCTAGTTTCATCTCAGGAGAAACGGAGGCTTTGTATAAATTGGTGAAATAATTATTAGTCCAAGAATGTTTTCTTTTTATAAAATTTCCAGTATCTCTAGCGGTAGTAAACACAATTTGATCTAAGTATTTGGTTGTACCATAATCAGAATATTGCGAGTTTATGCTAGCGTTTTCCATCGTATATCGTCCTGAATTCGCTTTTATTGCATCTAGGTAGTTGGTGTTCTGCTTGAACATTCTTCCTCTGTTGTCTCCAACTAGTTTTTGATTAAATAGTTCAAGTATTTCATTTGCCTTATTATTTTCGTTGCTAGCCCTTAGTGATTGAGCATATCGATAGTAATACTCCGGTTCAATCGTTGAGTTCTCAGCGGTTACAAACAGTTTTTCATACCATATTTTAGCGCTTTCTAATTGCGAATTAAAATAGTAAGCGTTTCCTATTTTTTTAAACATGTCTGGAGAGCTATAGCCTTTAGCGGCTACTTTTTCGTAGATTTTTATAGCATCTATATAGGCATAGTTGTTGTATTTTTTTTCTGCCAAAGCAAGTTTTCTAGACGCTTGTGAATAAGTGTTTATTGATAGAATACTTATCAGAACTATATATAGGAGTTTGTTATTTTTCATAATATTTTTTCTAAAATTCAGAGCACTATTAAAGCTGTAGCATCAATTATTAGATTTTTCATTATACTTTTCTAGCATTTCATCAGCTTTATTTTTGTCGCCTATAGATCTCAAAGACCTAGAGTATCGATACAAATATTCTGATTCTACTTTTTCTGTCAAATCAAATAATTCAGTGTACCATTTGGCAGCAAATTTCAATTCGTCTTCGTAGTAATAGGCATTTCCTACTTTTTTAAATAGATCAACAGATTTGTATCCTTTTTTTGCAATGTTTTTATAGATATCAATCATTGAAATATAGGCGTACTTATCTTGTTTAGTAATAGATACTATTGGCTTTATATCTAACTCAGCTGTTGCAATAGGTGCGTTTACTGCCACAGGTACAATCGTATTGAGAGGAACTAATTCAGCAGCAGCAGCCTTACTCACAATAGGCTCCTTCTTATCGTCAACTGATTTATAGTTTGGTGTTATGAAGCGCGTGTTATTTGGGCCAAGGTCAAACTGCCTCACTAAATTAAGGTTTGATACATTATAAGTTGTGGTATAACCTCCAAATTTCATATTAATATTTTCTACTACAGTGTAAGAAATAATCTTATTTTGTGCGAATGAATGTGAGAAGTAAAGGCTCATTAGGGCTAATAAAATAATGGTATACTTTTTCATAATTGTCACTTTTAAAGATTTGTAATTTAACGTCTATTGTTTTAGAAAAACCTTTGGGTTACCATTTTTGTGTTCGTTTTAAACAATTCGAAACGCAAAAATATTTCATGTGAACCTGAGTTATACTTGTTTAATTTTGTAGTATCCATATCATAGGTGTACCCAACGTACATACTATCTGATATTTGAAATCCTACTAGAGCGCTTACAGCTGTATTCCATCGGTATGAAACTCCAGCAGTAACTTTATTATTGAACAGTAAACTTCCTGATAAATCCAGTTGAAAAGGTGTACCTACTGTAATTTTAGAAAGCATAGATGGTTTAAATTTTATCGAACTGTTTAAATCAAAAATATATCCTGATATAAAATAATAGGTCATTTTTTCTTTAAAAACACTTACGTCATTATCGTTATAATGATTGGTTTCAATGATATGTGGGACAGATATTCCTACGTATGCTTTGTTTGAATGCAGGTAGATTCCAGTTCCAATATTTGGTGAAAATTTGTTATTGTATTGCTGTAAACTTGGGTCATTATCCACAGGATTCAAAATAGAGGTGTTTAAGTCAAATAAATTGGCAGTTACTTTTAATCCAAAAGAAAGTTTAAAAGTTTCTGATGTTGGAATCGTATAGGACAAGTCTGTTGAAATAGCGTTTTCACGTACTGGACCCACGCGATCATTTACCACAGACACTCCTAAACCAAGATTATTTCCGTTAAGGGGAGTATTCATGGATATAGCATTTGTAATTGGAGCTCCATCTATTCCAACCCACTGCGAACGATGTAAAGCAAAAATACTCAGTACACCTCTAGAACCAGCATAGGCTGGATTGATGTTAATTGTATTGTACATATACTGAGTAAATTGTGCATCTTGTTGCGCATAACTCATCATACTTGTAAATATAAAAACTAGAGAAAATATTTTATTTTTCATAGCTTTCGATATCAATTTTTTAGCGGCTACTGGAAATCTGGCTCTTATGTTATTTGTTGTCATTATTTAGAAAGATAGATGTATCCATTTTTAGTATTCGTTTCAATCTTATTATTGATTCCTACTGATGTATAAGTCAAAATATAATAATAAGTTGCAGCCGGTAATCCAGTTGCTTGACTAATTGTGTTTTTACCAGATGAAACCCCATTGAAAACTTTAGTTACATTGTCGTAACCTGTGGTTTCATATACAAGACCTCCCCAGCGATTGTATATTTCGATTGAATTTGTAGGATAGCATAACGTATTGTCAATATTGTCAATTATAAACAATTCGTTTATTCCATCTCCATTTGGAGAAAAGGCATTATGGACTACTATATTTCCACAACCAAGAACAATTTCAGCTTCTACTACAACTTCATCAGAATTTGTAATTGGGTTCGAATTTGGGCCGAAACCCGATGCGGCAGCAACATTGGTAATAGAGCCTCTGTCTAAATCAATTTGTGTGACGGTATAGTTTTGAATAAATTCTTTACTAGTGCCAGGCGTAAGTTCATCGATTAGAGTATTTAATCCTGTTAGTGGGTCTGTTACTGTTATTTTATAAAGAGTAACATTTCCTGAATTTAAAACTTGAATAGTATAGTTGATAATGTCACCTACGTTAGAATAGCTATCTGTATTAGCTGTTTTAACAACTGTTAATCCAGTGTGTAGAGCAATATCTACAACCGTTGGCGTATCGTTGTCAATAGTAGTTCCAGAAGTATCTCTCACTTCATTTCCTTTTGGATCAGTCCCTACGGTCAAAGCGGTATTTGTAACCTGACCAGCGTCAATATCTGCTTGGGTTAAAGTGTAAGTCGCAGTGAAAACGTCCGCAATAGTTTGTCCCGGAGCTAGAGTAGGGATTTTGATTCCGTTTACACTCACTTTAGGATCGGTCACAACAATGTTAGTTACTGTAACATTTCCAGTATTGGTTACTGAGAAAGCATAATTTACTTTTTCCCCCACTTGAGCAAAACCGTCATTATTCGTATCTACAAAAACACCTGATTTAACTAAGGCAATTTGTCCTTTGACATTATTCGAAATATCTACAACCGTCGGCGTATCGTTGTCAATAGTGGTTCCAGAAGTATCTCTCACTTCATTTCCTTTTGGATCAGTCCCTACGGCCAAAGCGGTATTTGTAACCTGACCAGCGTCAATATCTGCTTGGGTTAAAGTGTAAGTCGCAGTGAAAACGTCCGCAATAGTTTGTCCCGGAGCTAGAGTAGGGATTTTGATTCCGTTTACACTCACTTTAGGATCGGTCACAACAATGTTGGTCACTGTAACATTTCCAGTATTGGTTACAGAGAAAGCATAATTTACTTTTTCCCCCACTTGAGCAAAACCGTCATTATTCGTATCTACAAAAACACCTGTTTTAACTAAGGCAATACCTGAATTAGTAATAGTATAGCTGTAGATTACTTCACAGTTGTGCTTATCAGTTATTTTTACTGTATAAGTGCCTGAAGTTAAGTTTTGAATATCCTCAGTGGTTTTACTATTGGACCAAGAAAAGGTGTATGGAGCTGTTCCGCCTGATACATTAAGATTAATAGAACCAGTATTACAAACGATACAATTGACATTATTAGAGAGTATAGCTGTAGCAGTCAAAGGAGTACTTGGCGCACTTATTATAATTGTACCACCTATTGTAGCTGTGCAAGAATTTTTGGCTTTATCTCTAATTTGGACATTATAGCTTCCACTAGAAAGTGACATAAAGGAAGCTGCATCTTGCCAAGTCGTTCCACCGTTAATGCTGTATTGGTAGGTTCCGTAACCACCAGAAGGATTGTTAATTGTTATATTACCATCATTGGAGCCGAAACAACTTACATCGGTTGAAACAACTGCCGCTGTTAAAGTCGCCATTGGTGATTTGATAATTACTTTACTGTCTATGATTGCTGCACAAGCATTTTTGGCTTTATCTCTAATTTGAACATTATAAGTTCCGTCCGCAAGCGCGTTAAACGAAGTTGCATCTTGCCAAGTGGCTCCACCGTTAATGCTGTATTGGTAGATTCCGTAACCACCCGTTGCATTGCTGATGGTAATACTTCCATCTTTGGTACCATAACAACTTACATCAGTCGAAGTAACAGTTGCTGTTAAAGCCGCCATTGGCGATTTGATAATTACTTTACTGTCTATGATTGCTGCACAAGCATTTTTGGCTTTATCTCTAATTTGAACATTATAAGTTCCGTCCGCAAGCGCGTTAAACGAAACAGAATCTTGCCAAGCGGTTCCACCGTTTATACTATATTGGTAGGTTCCGTAACCACCCGTTGCATTGCTGATCGTGATAGTTCCATCTTTGGCACCAAAACAACTTACATCAGTCGAAGCAACAGTTGCTGTTAAAGCCGCGGTTGGTGATTTGATAATTACTTTACTGTCTATGATTGCTGCACAAGCATTTTTGGCTTTATCTCTAATTTGAACATTATAAGTTCCGTCCGCAAGCGCGTTAAACGAAGCAGAATCTTGCCAAGCGGTTCCACCGTTTATACTATATTGGTAGGTTCCGTAACCACCCGTTGCATTGCTGATCGTGATAGTTCCGTCTTTGGCACCAAAACAACTTACATCAGTCGAAGCAACAGTTGCTGTTAAAGCCGCTGTTGGCGATTTGATAATTACTTTACTGTTTATAATTGCCGTGCAAGAGTTTTTGGTTTTATCTCTAATTTGGACATTATAAGTTCCGTCCGCAAGCGCCGTAAACGAAGCTGCATCTTGCCATGTCGTTCCACCGTTAATGCTGTATTGATAGGTTCCGTAACCACCAGTTGCATTGCTGATGGTAATACTTCCATCTTTGGCACCAAAACAGCTTACATCAGTCGATGCAACAGTTGCTGTTAAAGCCTCCGTTGGTGATTTGATAATTACTTTACTGTTTATAATTGCCGTGCAAGAGTTTTTGGTTTTATCTCTAATTTGAACATTATAAGTTCCGTCCGCAAGCGCGTTAAACGAAGCCGAATCTTGCCAAGTCGTTCCACCGTTAATGCTGTATTGGTAGATTCCGTAACCACCCGTTGCATTGCTGATCGTGATAGTTCCATCTTTGGCACCAAAACAACTTACATCAGTCGAAGCAACAGTTGCTGTTAA
>NZ_JACRUK010000008.1 GCF_014305155.1 Flavobacterium muglaense | reverse complement strand
CTAATTATTAAGATGATGAAGCATAAACACATTGGATTACAAATAATTAAAATAAGTACATAACTTTACACCTCTAAATATTAATTAGTATTAATACTTTTAATATGGGAGCTGGCGGACAATCAACCATGGATTATAATGTACTTACTGGTGATGTTAGTTTTGTTGAAGTAAACACTATGATTGATAGTATGCCAAGTACTTTGACGAAAAAAGTTTTAAAATTAAAACATCAAATAGTGTTCAGCAAAGATGATCCCGAAACTGTTTTGGATAGTATTTTTAGTATGGATCAAGGAGAATGATAAGATAAAATGGCATAAGGCATTTAAGTTTTTTACAATAAAATAAGAGCTGCCAAAATTAGATCCAATATTTGGATCATTAACACACTTAAAATACATACAACTGATGCTTTATGATAATCCAAAATTAAAATCAAATACGGGGAAAAGTCAATTGAATTCCTTAGCTGTAAAACTAATTTTAGTATTTGTGTTGTTTGCTGTAAACATACAACAAACAGTTGCGCAAAAACAACAAGACCTAGTTGGTTTTTATAAGTTACGCGGCGGTTCCCATTATTTGAAGGCCGATAGTACTTTTGTAATTATAGGATATGCTACTTTGATAACAGGTAAATGGGCCTTAAAGAAGCAAGGCGAAGTTATATTTACCCCAGATCGTCCTGAGGAATCATTTTATATTTATGGGAGGCATGATAAAAAATTAAAAAGCGAATCAAAATTCATGCTGTCAAATGGCCTAGGGGAAGAAGAGACATTTATAAAAGTTGGCGCTTTAGATAACAAAACGCCTCAATTAAAGCGAATTTTTCAAAAAAACAATCACTGTTTCAAATACCCAGAAATTTATAATACAAAACAAAAGGGGGATACAATTTCGCTATCGTCCATTCCTTACGGCAGTCAGGCAGAAAAATCACTACCAACGATATATACTTTTTACAATGCGAATCATTACAATGATTTTATTGTAATTCATTATAAACAAGATTACAAATACGAACCTTTCTCGTATTTTTTTAAAGACAATATCCTTTATTATGGTGATCACGGCGGAAAAAAAGAAGATTTAAAAGAGTATTTAAAAGAATCTAGTTTTTCAGGAATATCAAAAACAGTTTTTAGTCCCGAAGAAATACTAATTACACCTCTATATAAAGACTATGAAATTGATGATAAAGAACTTTTTAATGCTCAATATTCTTTTCAAGAAAGTAAAAATGCTTTTATAGATAAATTCAATTATGTTGAAAATGAAGAAAATACCAGCGATTATGAATATAATAACACCAATATTTTAAATCAATATAAAAGGATTGATTCCTATATTAAGTTTGATAAAAAATTCAACATTGATGAAAAAGCGATTTTTATTTACGATTGTGATAAATGATTTTTTGACTTCACTATTAATTTAAAATCAAGTTTCAAAGATAACTTTGGAAATTCAATTATATCAGAGCGAAAAAGATTTTATGAAGAGTCAAAATACAAAGAATTAAAATAATTTCTTCTAGCGGTGAGCTAGCAGAATTGATAAGCAATACTATCAAAACATCACGTAAAACAGAATAAATAGTATGAAGAAATACTTGTTTTTTACAGGAGCAATTTTAGCTCTATTTGGAAATTATAGTTGTAATGGATTAAATAAAGATACAGTGTCAACCTCCGTAGAGCATAATTTAGAAGGCGAAAGGAAGGACTCTGAAGAAATCATGACAACAAGCGAGGCTGCAAATAATATATCCGATTTTATGCCAAAAGGCTATGTTGTTTATGACACGGTTTATGGTGATTTGAATAAAGACGGTATAGAAGATTGTCTTTTAATTATTAAAGGAATAGACATGAAAAACATCGTTAAAGATGAATATCGAGGTGAATTGGACCGTAATCGAAGAGGGATTATTGTTTTGTTTAAGATAAAAGGCAATTATCAATTGGCTGTCAAAAATTATGATTGTTTTTCTTCAGAAAACGAAGAGGGGGGCAATTATTATGCACCAGAACTAGGCGTTGAAATAAAAAAAGGAAATTTATACATATCCTATGCTCACGGAAGATATGGTTATTGGAGCTATACCTTTAGATTTCAAAATTCAGATTTTGAACTTATTGGATATGATGACAGCAATAATACAGGGCCAATAGTAGACAGTGAAACAAGCATCAATTTTTTAATTAAAAAGCAGGTGTCGAAAGTGAATACGAACGAAGATATAGAAGAAGGGGGTGATGAGATTTTTGAGGAAACCGTGACAAAGATTAAAAGAAGTAAACTAATTAAATTATCTGAAATTAAAGATTTTGACGAGCTTGATGTTACTGAATAGTAATTGAAAAAAAAGTACTCAGGTTGCTTCGGTTTAATACGATGTTGCAGTGCATTTTAAAATAAGGATCGAAGGAGAAAAACAATTCCAAATGACATTTTCAATAGCTTGTAAAGTAGAGATAAAAAAATAAAAAAGATGGTTAAAAAACGAAGTAAACATATTGTAAACAGTGTAATAGTTCTAGTATTATTGCTCTGTTTTTCTTGTAAGGAGTCAAAAAAGAAAACCATTACTATAAATCCTCCTAAAAAAATTGTTGAAAATCAAACTACCCCCGAAGTTGTTGCAGAAGCTGAAACTGCTCAAAGTGAACCCGATTTGTTTGCTATATTGTTGCCAAATTCATATCGGATAGTAGATAATGATGATCCCACAAAGGAATTAAATACCGATTGGTTTGATTTGTTTGAAAAGGATGGGAATTTCTTTATTGAAAAAGCAAAATACACTATTTCAAAAGGTTATGACGAGTGTGTAGGGACGGAAACAAAATCCATTGACACAAAAAGAAAAACACTTTTATTGTTAGATTATAAAAAGTTAGTTGTTGGAAAAATCGATCATCTGGCGATTCCCAATCAGTATATTTGGCCTACAGAAAAACAAGAGTTTGTTTTCAATAATCAAAAGTATTCTCTGCGTGCCGAAGGTAGAATAAAAAGTACTGAAAGAATACCGGGTGAAGAAGGTCAAAAGGATCAGTTGTGGCATAATGTTGAAGATTATAAGTTGTTTATAAAAACAGAAACAGCAGCAGAAGAATTGCTGCTTTCTGAAAAAGGTTTTAATGATACGTTTGTGAAACTCCTTTTTGTGGGAGATTTAGACAAAGATGGTAAACTTGATTTTATTTTCGAAGCCAATAGAGACTATGAGGAAGATAGAGTAATTTTATTTTTATCTTCTGAAGCTAAAGGAAATAAAGTAGAAGAAAAAGTATCCGAAATTAGTATTCAACATGACTGTTAAGCGTGTGTAATAGTATTGATTTTGACGCTACATATTTTGAAAATTATAAAAAAAGCGAAGGATAAAGTTTTAAAATTGATTTGTGGTATGATCTGTTAGTTGGTTTAACGACACTAATAAAAAGCCACATAAGTTTTTGATGACGTCTTTTTTACGGTCAGAAGTACAAAAGCAGAATGATAAAAATAGTGATAATAGTATGTAAGGGGCAACGAAGTAGAACTTAAGTTTATGATAGAACAAAATAAAATACAATGGCGTAATGGATTTATTTGGTTGCTAGTGTTAGCTCCTTTATTCTTTATCCTGTATGGCTGGGCAAACGGCTATGCGGCTTTATTACCTAAAGAAAACGTTGGCGAAATTGTATACGATTGGGAAAAACACATTCCCTTTTTACCATCAACCATACTCCCTTATTGGAGTATCGATTTACTGTATGGATTGTCACTGTTTTTACCAATGACTAAGTTTGCTCAACGGCAACATGCATTACGGCTTTTGGTGGCTACTCCTATCGCAGTATTGTTTTTTCTGTTGTTTCCATTAACTTTTTCAACTATAAAGCCGGAATGTTTTGGAGTTTGGAAGTCATTATTTGATGCTTTAATGGGGTTTGATAAGCCGTTTAATCAATCGCCCTCTTTGCATATTATCTTATTGGTTATTTTATGGAGGATCTATTTGCCACATTTTAATAAAGTAGGTAAAGCTATTTGGAATGTTTGGTGTTTTCTCATCGGAGTTTCGGTTTTGACTACCTTTCAGCATCATTTTATAGACATCCCAGCAGGATTTTTGACGGGATTAATAATCTGTTATCTCTTTCCTTTGTCAAAGGCTCATTACTGGAAATGGGGAGAAATTAAATCAAAACGATTAGCAATACTTCATGTAATAGTTGGATTGTTATTTTTTGTTTTGGCATTTTTATGTCCTATTGCTATCGCAGTTATTTTGATTTGGATGGGTATTTCGCTCTTTTTTATTGGACTTGGGTATTTTGGTTTAGGGGCTATTATTTTTCAAAAAAAAGAGAATGGTTCATTTACTTTTGCCGCTACTATTTTATTTTTCCCGTACCGTTGGATATCAAGATTGGTAAGGAATGTATTTTTTAAATCCTATCAATCGCCTCAAAAAATAACAGAGAAGTTGTATTTAGGAGCATTTTGGATGACAAAAAAACAGGATTACCACGCCATTTTTGATGTCTGTTCGGAGTATAAGAAATTAAAGAATAGTAGTCAGAATTACGTAAGTTATCCACTTATTGATTTGGCTGCTCCTACAATTGATGAATTAATAGTAGGCGTAAAAAAACTGGATGAGTTAATTCAAAACAACGAAACTGTTTTTATTCATTGTGCATTAGGAATGTCTCGCAGTGCCACGGTAGTTTTTGCTTGGTTGTTGTACACCCATAAAATAGAGTCCGTTAAAGAAGGTTTTGCTTTTTTTGAGGATAATAAATTTCAATTTAGTTTATCGGGAAAGCATAAAGAGTTATTAGAAACATATTGTAAAAACAGCAATTAATGTCAGATCAGGATTGTAAAGAGTGTCTAGTGGCAGCAATTGTTTTAAAGAAAGTTAGTCTGCTAGGTTTATTGGTATTTATCACAATTCCTACTGTTTGTATAATGGTTCAGGACCATGCTTTCAATACGCTTGAAGAGGTTGTTTTTGTTGTATTTTTATTGACAGGTTTTCTTTTTGGGCTTAGAAGCGGACATTTGAATTTTGATAGTCGTTTGTTGAAAAGTCTGGGTGATAGAACACGGTCGCTTTCAGATGTTGATCAAATAGTTATGCGTTTATTTCGCAAAAACATACAAGGAAAAACAATACAAGTCAGAATTACGTCTTGTTATAAACTGGTAAAAGGTGCTTTTGTCTTGCTGGTGCTACATTTGTTATGTTATGGCGGACTTGTTATATTGCTTCTGTCTTAGCTTGGATCTAATGATTTATTCATTATTTGAGAACTAAAAAGAATGAATATTATCGGGAGTAACACAGTAATCCATTTTTACATCGCCTTCAAATACATCTGTAATTAATGCTTCAGGCTCAAAGAATGAAAGCCCTATTTTAATAACATCGGGCTTGCAATCAGCTAAGAATTTGTCGTAAAATCCTTTTCCGTAGCCTACTCTATTTCCTTTTGTATCATAAGCCAATAGCGGAATAAAAACTACATCTATTTTCTGAGACGGAACTTCAATTCCATCAAGAGGTTCGGGAATATTGTATTCGTTTTTTTTAATTTTGGTGTTGTCTGTCAATAAAAAATGAGTCATCTCGTGAGTTTCAAAATCCGCTTTAGAGATAAGGACTTCTTTGTCTTTTCCGGCAAGTAGATGTAAAATCAATTCGGTGTTAACCTCTTTATGTTCTACTATGGGAAGGAAAATATGGAAATAATTTTTTTCCCAAATAGGTAGTTTAGTTACAGCATTGGCTATAGCCAAACTCTTTTCATCAATAGCACTTTCAGTTAGTGATTTTCTTAGTGTTTTGTATTTTTGACGTAATTCTTTTTTATTTGTTTCCATCGACTAGTGTTTTCGAAATGTGATAAACAGCATCACCTTGATAAACAATTGGTGCATGATTTGCATTGATAATATAGCCATCATTTGGCGCTTTTACCTTGTGTTCAAATTTACCAAAGGGATCAGTAATTATGGCAAGGACGGTGTCTCGTTTTACAAACGCGCCTATATAACCATTGTCGTGCAGTAAACCAGACCATTTGGCCCTAATCCAAGCTGATTTTTCGATATAAATCGTTTTGTTTTCTTGTTTTTCGAGGGTTTGTTTTGGGTCTAACATATCTAAATGGTCCAAAATTCGTTTGACCCCTTGAATACCAGTGTTAGAAACAGAGGTGTTGATGTCTAATGATTTTCCGCCTTCAAAAAGCAGCATTTTTACATTCAATTTTTGGCTTGAATTTCTAAAAGAGCCCGAAATATTTTTAGAGTATAAGGTAAACGGAGCATTAAAAACATCGGCTAGCGTTTTTAATTCGGCATTGTTGGGAGCTAGTCTTATTTGGGGTGCGTTAAATCGGCTTGCACCACCAGCGTGAAAATCGACAGCGTAATCAACAAGCGGCATGATGTCTGTGAGAATGTGATATGCAAAACGACTGGCTAGTGAACCGTTTTTACTTCCGGGAAAAACGCGGTTTAAGTCACGTCCATCAGGGAATTGACGGGACATATTGACAAAACCAAACATATTAACAATAGGGATACAAATGATAGTGCCTCGTTTTGGTTTGTTGATTTTTTTAGTGATAATTTGACGAACAATGTCGACACCATTAATTTCATCGCCGTGAATCCCAGCCGAAAATAGCACAGTAGGGCCATCGATCTTGGAACGAGACACGATGATTGGAATTTTAAGTTTTGCAGTGTTGTGTAATTTTGCAATTTCCATGTCAATGGTTTTGCTTTGTCCCGGTAAAACAGTCTCTCCTAGAATGGTAATTGTACGTCTCATATTGAATTAAAAAGCTAAATGTAGTAATAATTAAATTGATACTGATGAGCTGTTTTTGAATTTGGTTTATGCTAATTTTAAAGTTAAATTTGTTTGAATTAAATTCTTGTTTTAAATGGAAGAGATTGTACATGCATTAAAGCTTAAAAATGAATTAGATGATTTACGTCCAATTGATAAAGCACAAGAACAACGAATAATGCAAAAATTCCGTTTGGATTGGAATTATCATTCAAATCATCTAGAAGGTAATTCGTTGACTTATGGAGAGACAAAGGCATTACTATTATTTGGTATAACTGCGCAAGGCAAGCCTTTGCAAGATCATTTTGAAATCACTGGGCATAACGAAGCTGTTAATTGGGTAATTGATGTAGTGAAAGGGGATTATCCATTAAATGAAAATTTTATTAGGGAGTTGCATACTCTTTTGTTAAAACAATCTTATGAAGTTGATGCAATTACTCCAGATGGTGAACCGACTAAAAAGAGAATAAATGTAGGGAGTTACAAAACATCTCCTAATCATGTGAAAACAAAGACAGGTGAAATATTTTATTTTGCTAGTCCAGAAGAGACTCCTTCTAAAATGACCGATTTAATTAATTGGTATAGAGAGAAATGTGAGAAAAAAGAGGTTAACCCGATTTTTTTAGCGGCTGAATTCCATTATAAATTTATTCGAATCCATCCTTTTGATGACGGAAACGGAAGAACAGCGAGGATTTTAATGAATTTTATTCTGATGAAATTTGATTTACCACCTGTAATAATTAAGACAGAAGACAAAGCTAATTATTTTGCTGTGTTACAACTAGCAGATGCGGGTAATGTTGAAGCTTTTGTCGAATACATTGCCCGAAATTTAGTTTACTCACTTGAAATTATGATTGCTGGTGCAATGGGAGAAAGAATTGAGGAAGAGGATGATTTGGATAAGGAGATTGCATTGTTAGAACAAAGAATTAAGTTTTCAGAAGGTAAAAGTGAAGCTACAAGAAGTAAAGAAGCGATTTTGAGTGTTTATGACAACTCTATAAAAAGATTGTATGAAAAATTCCTAGAAAGTTGTGGAAAATTCGAACATTTTTATGATCTAATTAAAAATAATATTTTTATTAATGATGTTAATTTAAGGACAAATATTTTGCCATTGGGGAGTGATGTAATAGATAAAAATATTCAAGACATTCATTTTGATTATACTTTTAAATTTTTTAATAACGGTATTTGCGATAGATTTAGTCACTTTAGCATATTGCATATTAAATTTGAATTAAATAAATATGTAATTTACGGTAGTGGTATTATTGGCAATGATAAAATATCTAAAAATTATACAGAAAAGTTGACCGATAAAGAGATTAGTACCATAATAATGTCAGTTTCTCAAAGTCATCTTAAATTCATTGAACAAAAGATAGCTGCAAAAGAGAATTATTAACCAGTGAAAATCTGTAAAATTTGCTTTATCCATGGCTAATTTTAAAATTTAAAATACTAAAAATTGCAGTCAATAATGCAAAACCCAACCCTAGATCTTCAAATACAAACCTTGCCTGATGGACCAGGTGTTTATCAATATTACGACAAGGACGGGAAAATATTGTATGTAGGTAAAGCCAAAAATTTAAAGAAAAGAGTTTCTTCTTATTTCAATAAAATTCATGATACAGCCAAGACGAATGTATTGGTAAAAAAAATTGTAACCATCAAGCATATTGTGGTTCCTACGGAAACAGATGCACTTTTATTAGAAAACAATCTTATCAAAACCCTGCAACCGCGCTATAATGTATTGCTGCGTGATGATAAAAGTTACCCTTGGATATGCATCAAGAAAGAACCTTTCTCAAGAATATTTGCTACAAGGAGAATGGTTAAAGATGGGTCGGAATATTTTGGACCATATACCAGTTTCAAGACGGTCAACACCATTTTAGAATTAATAAAAGAATTGTACCCCTTGCGTACGTGTAATTATGATTTGAGCGCATCGAATATTGACAGCGGAAAATTTAAAGTTTGCCTAGAATATCATATTGGGAATTGCAAAGGACCTTGTGAAGGGTATGAAAGTTTAGAAAATTATCAAAAGCAAGTTGATGCAATTCGCGAAATTCTAAAAGGGAATTTCAAGGAAAGCATGAAGGATTTTAAACGTGTTATGATTGATTTGGCACAAGATATGCACTTTGAAGAAGCCCAAAAAATAAAAGAAAAAATTGAAGTTCTTGAAAATTATCAATCGCGTTCTACAATTGTAAATCCAAAAATCACCAATATCGATGTGTTCTCCATTGTTTCTGATGAGGCTGCGGCTTATGTCAATTTTCTACAAATTTCCCACGGTTCGATTATTCGGTCGCATACTATGGAAATCAAGAAAAAACTGGAAGAAACGGATGAAGAGTTGCTAGAGTTAGCCATAATAGAGTTGAGAGAGCGTTTTCAATTGCTTTCAAGGGAAATTATTGTTCCTTTTTTGGTAGATTTAGGCGAGAATTTAAAGGTTACTGTGCCACAGCTGGGTGATAAGAGACAGATACTAGATTTGTCTATTCGAAATGCTAAGTTTTATAGAATTGAGCAGTTAAAACAGTTGCAAATTGTAGATCCAGATCGCCATACTAACAGAATTATGGCACAAATGCAAAAGGACCTGCGCTTGCCTGTGGAGCCAAGACATATTGAATGTTTTGATAACTCTAATATCCAAGGGACAAATCCCGTGGCAGCTTGTGTGGTTTTTAAAGATGGGAAACCCAGTAAAAAGGATTATCGCCATTTTAATATAAAAACAGTCGAAGGACCAGATGATTTTGCTTCGATGGAAGAGGTGGTGTACCGCCGTTACAAACGATTATTGGATGAAAAGCAACCATTACCTAATTTAATTATTATTGATGGTGGAAAAGGGCAATTATCGTCGGCATTAAAGAGTTTAGATGCGTTGGAATTACGAGGAAAAATAGCCATTATAGGTATTGCAAAACGCTTGGAAGAGCTGTTTTATCCCGGAGATTCTATTCCTTTATATTTAGATAAAAAATCCGAAACCTTAAAAGTAATTCAGCAATTGCGTAACGAAGCGCACCGTTTTGGAATTACACACCATCGAGATAAACGAAGTAAAGCGGCCTTAAATTCGTCTATAGAATCGATTCCTGGAATTGGCGAAAAAACGATGTTGTCGTTGATTCAGCATTTTAAAAGTGTGAAAAGATTGAAATTAGCTTCAGAAAAAGACATAACGGAGGTTGTAGGGCTGTCAAAAGCCAAAAAAATTGTCGACTTTTACAATAATAATAAAGCGTAATACTATGAAATCGTTATTTTTATTTAGTTTTCTGTTTTTTTCGTTTTATTGTTACAGTAAAAAAAGTATTACATTTCATCAAAAAAATAAAATACAAATTCTAATAAAGCCAGTTAATAATTTTGAAAAAATTGAAATTAGTACTTCAAAAAATCATAAAACACAAATAATTGATAGCATTCAAACTTCGATAACCGGTAAGGAAATGCATTTGGAAGTAGCAGATTACAATTTTGATGGGTACCAAGATTTTGCATGTTACAGAACGGATGACGGAATGGGTGTGTATACCATTTACCAAATATTTTTGTATGAAAGGATTAATGAGCAATTTAAATTGTTGCAAATCCCCTCTGTTTATAATCCAAATTGTGACGAGTTTTGTGATATTAAAATTGATAAAAAAAACAAAACCATGCAGTCCTCTTGTCAAGCTGGAGCCCGATGGCATGTTGATATTTGGAAATTTGATAAAAACAACAAATTACTATTAGCAAAAAAATAGTTTTTTTAAGCATACTAATATTTAGATTTCAGTAACAATACTGATTTTTACTAAATTGATTCAAAATTATATATGAGCCAAATTCAATTGTGTTATTCGAATATTTTTCAAAAAAAATTTGTTGCTAATGCCTCTTTTGGTTTTGGAGGATGGTTTTTGTTTTTTTTATTTGGCTTTTCACAAAATTCATTTTCTCAAGACACTGTTAAAACAGCAATACAGCATCGTCCAAAAGTAGGTCTGGTTTTAAGTGGAGGAGGTGCAAAAGGTTTTGCTCACATAGGTGTATTAAAAGTATTGGAAGAAGCGGGTGTGAAAATTGATTTTATAGGCGGAACCAGTATGGGATCAGTTGTAGGAGGCTTGTATGCCTCTGGTTACAATGCGGCACAGATTGATTCTATTTTTCAAACAACAAATTTTGATGATTTAATTAATGACTTTATACCTCGATCTTCTAAGAATTTTTATGAAAAAAGAAATGACGAATTGTATGCCGTAGTGCTGCCTTTTGATCGTTTTAGAATAGGGATTCCTGAGGCACTCTCTAAGGGGATGTACAATTTTAACTTACTAAGTAATATTACAAGAAATGTGAGGCATGTACGCGATTTTAATCAATTGCCTATTCCGTTTTTATGCATTGGTTCTAATATTGAAACGGGTAAGCAAGTGATATTAGACAAGGGTAATCTGGCTCTGGCAATGATTGCAAGTTCGGCATTTCCATCGTTGTTCTCGCCTGTCGAAATTGATGGGCAACTGCTAGTAGATGGTGGAGTAATAAATAATTATCCAATAGATGAAATCAGGAAATTAGGTGCTGATATCATTATTGGTGTCGATGTGCAAGATGATTTGCGCGATAGAAAATCCCTGAAAGACGCCACTAAAATCTTGGTGCAGATCACTAATTTGCATTCGATAGAAAAAATGAAACTGAATATCGAGAAAACAGACATCTACATTAAACCAGACATTAAGGATTATGGTGTGATTTCATTTGACAAGGGAACAGAGATTATTAAAAAGGGAGAAGATGCAACTTTTGCGGTCTATGAAAAAATAAAAGTGCTGGGAGAAGGAACTCATTTTTACACTAAACCAAAGTTGAAAATCGCATCAGATACGCTACAAATACGAAATGTCAACAGCAATGAGTTGGATAATTTTACCAAAGATTACGTTTTAGGAAAGCTTCGTTTTAAAGCAGGATCAACAATAACCTATCAACAATTACAAAAAGGAATCAATAATATCAATGCTACAAATAACTTTAGTGTAATCAATTATGCGTTCGAACCAAATAATGGAGGAGATGATCTAAACCTGAATTTGCGAGAAAACCCAATAAAAACCTATTTGAAGTTTGGGTTGCATTATGACGATTTGTATAAAAGTGGTGTTTTAGTTAATTTCACTCGTAAAAAAACATTGTTCAAGAATGATATCGCTTCTTTAGATATCGTTTTGGGTGATAATTTCAGGTATGACTTAGATTATTATGTAGAGAATGGTTACAATTTAAGTTTAGGGTTTAAGTCTAATTTTAATCAGTTCAGTCGTAATCTGCCGGGCGAAGTGAGCGGTTTAGATTATGTTGCTTTAGGAATAAATTCCATTTTTGTCGATTTTTCAGATCTAAGTAGTCAAGCTTATTTTCAATCTTTATTTGTTCAGAAATTTTTAATAGGTGGTGGAGTAGAGTATAAATATTTAAAAATAAAATCGACCACTATTGCAAATGCAAACCCTATAATTGACAAAAGTAGTTATTTTAGTGGGTTTGGGTACATGCGTTATGACTCTTTTGACAATAAGGATTTCCCTAGAAAAGGGTGGTATTTCTCCGGAGATATTCATTCGTACTTTCAATCATCGGATTATACCAATAAATTCAAACCATTTACAATTGCAAAAGCCGACTTTGGAGCTGTTGCGCGCTTGTTTAAAAATGCGACTTTAAAAATTCAAACCGAAGCTGGTTTTTCATTTGGCAATGAAAGTGTTCCCTTCTTTAATTTTGTTTTAGGTGGTTATGGTTTTCATCCCGTCAATAATTTCAGGTCATTCTATGGGTATGATTTTCTTAGCGTGAGCGGGAATAGTTATATAAAATCCACGGGAACCATCGATTACGAGTTTTATAAAAAGAACCATTTGAACTTTTCAGCCAATTTTGCAAACGTAGGAAATAACATTTTCGAATCAGTTGATTGGGTGTCGATACCTAAATATTCGGGCTATGCAGTAGGTTATGGTTTAGAAACTGTTGTTGGTCCGCTAGAAGTTAAATATTCATGGTCGCCAGAAAACGCCAAGGGCTATACTTGGTTTACCATTGGTTTTTTATTTTAAATATAATCTATTTCAATAATAATTCCGATATTTGTTATAATGAAAACAAAATGGACCGGTTTATTAGAATATTTGCAATTCCTTATCAAGAGAAATCCTGAATAGGGCACTTTTTTTTGATTTAGAATAACAAATTACAAAGCCTTTATCGCTTTATTTAATTACACTTTTAAACAAAAAAAACATGCCATTATATCATAAACTAGGGACATTCCCTCAAAAAAGACACGTACAGTTTGAAAAACCCAATGGTGGTTTTTACTACGAACAGCTGTTTGGTACCGAAGGTTTTCATGGCCACGCGTCATTGTCATATCATGTACACAGGCCCACTCAGGTCAAAGAAATCTTAAAGTCGTATTCGGTAGAACCAAAAATCGCTATTGGAAAAAACATTAAATCCTTATTATTAAAAGGATTTGAGTTAAAACCAGCCGACGATTTCTTAGAAAGCCGCAAACCCATGTTAGTCAATAAAGACTGTGCCATAGGTCTTGCTGCACCTAGAAAATCACTAACCGAATATTTCTATAAAAATGCCGATGCCGATGAGATGATTTTCATCCATAAAGGAAAAGGGAAACTACGCACTATGTTAGGGAATATCCCGTTTGAATACGGCGATTACCTGATTATCCCACGCGGAATCATTTACCAAATTCAGTTTGACACTGAGGATAATCGCTTGTTTTACGTCGAGTCGTTTGCTCCTTTTTATACTCCAAAACGCTATAAAAACGAGTCGGGTCAACATTTAGAGCATTCGCCGTTTTGCGAACGCGATTTTATCTTGCCAAATGAATTAGAAACCCACGATGAAAAAGGCGACTTTTTAATCAAAATCAAAAAAGAAGGAATGATGCACGAAGTGGTTTATGCTACGCATCCTTTTGACGTCATAGGTTGGGACGGATACAATTTTCCATACGGATTTAGCATTCACAATTTCGAACCTATAACTGGACGCGTTCACCAACCGCCACCAGTCCACCAAACGTTTGAGACGGCAACTTTTGTAGTCTGTTCATTCGTGCCAAGACTGTACGATTACCACCCAAAATCTGTTCCAGCACCGTACAATCACAGTAATATTGATAGTGATGAAGTACTTTATTACGTAGATGGCGATTTCATGAGCCGTAATAATATCGAGCAAGGACACATCACATTGCACCCCAAAGGGATTCCGCATGGACCAGCGCCAGGAGCAATGGAGCGCAGTCTTGGCCACACCGGTACGGAGGAATTGGCTGTCATGGTCGATACATTTCGTCCTTTAATGGTTACCGAGGAGGCTATGGGGCTGGACGATGGTCAGTACTACAAATCTTGGGTAGAGTAACAATTTCCTGAGTAGAGGCGGGAGCTATTTCCTGCTGTTCGCTATATCTTTATGTTTTTAAAGAAAAAACATAAAGGATGCCGCTACCATCAGGGCTAGCGTTAAGTGTAATTAATGCACAAATTTTAATTTAGAAAAAATCAGTGAAAATCAGTTTGATCCGCATTATCTGCGTTCCAAAATTAGGTTTCACATAAAAAATAAACACAATGGCAAAAGAAGTAAAATCAGTAGAATACGGATTAGAGAAAATATTTGAAGGAGCACAAGATTTCCTTCCGTTATTAGGAACAGATTATGTAGAATTCTACGTAGGAAACGCAAAACAATCCGCACATTATTATAAAACCGCTTTTGGTTACCAATCATTGGCGTATGCCGGACTAGAAACTGGAGTAAGAGACAGAACCTCTTATGTCTTGAAGCAAGATAAAATACGCATTGTGTTAACAACTCCATTAACACAAGATTCTCCTATTCATGAGCACCTTAAAAAACATGGTGACGGAGTAAAAGTAGCAGCCCTATGGGTTGAAGACGCTACATCTGCTTACGAAGAAACGATGAAACGTGGCGCGCGTTCTTTTATGGAACCAACAGTAGAAAAAGACGAGCACGGTGAAGTAGTGCGTTCTGGAATTTATACGTATGGAGAAACAGTGCACATTTTTGTAGAACGTAAAAACTACAATGGTGTTTTCTTGCCAGGGTATAAAGAATGGAAATCGGATTATAATCCAGAAGCAACAGGATTGAAATACATCGACCACATGGTAGGAAATGTAGGTTGGAACGAGATGAATACTTGGGTGAAGTTCTACGAAGAAGTAATGGGGTTTGTAAACTTCTTGTCTTTTGATGATAAACAAATCACAACAGAGTATTCGGCATTAATGAGTAAAGTAATGTCAAACGGAAATGGTAGAATCAAATTTCCAATCAACGAACCAGCCGAAGGAAAGAAAAAATCACAAATTGAAGAATATTTAGACTTCTACGGAGGACCAGGAATACAGCACATTGCCATTGCTACAGATGATATTATTAAAACCGTAAGTCAATTAAGAGCAAGAGGAGTGGAGTTTTTATCAGCGCCGCCACATACGTACTACCAAGCAATCCCAGAACGCTTAGGAGAGCACATGGGCATGATGAAAGAAGATATCAACGAGATCGAAAAATTAGCCATTATGGTAGATGCTGATGAAGATGGGTATTTATTGCAAATATTCACTAAACCAGTGCAAGATAGACCAACCTTGTTTTTTGAAATAATTCAAAGAATGGGAGCTAAAGGCTTTGGTGCTGGTAACTTCAAGGCTTTATTCGAATCAATAGAGAGAGAACAGGAATTGCGAGGAACGCTATAAAAGCTGCTTTTTTTTACATTATGTGAAAAAATAACCGTGGAACCATTTGGGATTATATCAATGTTTTGTTAAACTTTTTTTTTAGTAGAAAGAACTCGATTTGTTCTCTACCTTTGCAGTCGCAAAATGGAAGGGGTGGTTTCCTTCCGATTTGATATAAATTTCATAATTTATAGTTTTTTGGTTAGTTAATAGCATAAAAACTCAGTCATTATTTGACTGAGTTTTTTTGTTTTGATATATTTGGAACAAAATTTGCATTTCCAATCAATAAATAGATAAAAAGTAAATTATGAAAAAGATACTACTGATCTTAATATTGATACTAACTGTGAGTTTTGATTCACGTAATGATGATGCCTACGATGTGGGAGAATGGTTTAAATTTCGCATTCATTATGGTTTTGTAAACGCGGGTTACGCTACACTTGAAGTACAGGACGCTACTGTAAACAATAAAAAAGCTTTTCATGTTATAGGTAAAGGATATACCACTGGTATGTCTCGTTTTTTCTTTAAAGTCGATGATCAATATGAAAGTTACATTGATAAGGAAAGCGGAAACCCATTGCAATTTGTAAGGAAGATAGATGAAGGCGGTTATACTAAAAATCAAGAGGGATTCTTTAATCAATCTGCCAATAGGATTTTAGTAAAAGACTACAAAAACAAGAGCGAGAAAACATTTGTTATCCCAAAAAACAGTCAAGATATCTTATCGGCATTTTATTATTTAAGAAATTATCCTACCATTGACAAAATCAATCCAGGCGAATCTATTAGTATTGATATGTTTTTTGATGATGAAACCACAAAATTTAAGTTAAAGTTTATAGGTCGTCAAGATATTACAACTAAATTTGGGGTTGTGTCTTCTATGGTGTTTAGGCCAATGGTTCAATCGGGCCGCGTTTTTAAAGAACAAGAAAGTGTAACGGTATGGATTTCGGATGATGCGAATAGATTGCCTCTTCGTATTAAAGCAGAATTGGCTGTAGGGTCCATCAAAGCAGATTTAGATGCATTTAAAGGATTAAGCAATTCGTTTAAAATAAAAAAATAATGAACATTAATGACAGTAAAGAAGCTATTTTAAAAGAAATTGAGCTTAAATACGATGCAATAAATCAAAAAACCGAAACGCAACTTGAGGGTTTACTTTGGTCAAAACCAATAACATATTGGGATTATATACAAACGGATGCGCTTTTAAGTTTGCAAACGCAAAGGACTACGCTTCCGGATGAAATGGTTTTTATCATGTACCATCAAGTAAACGAGCTCATCTTTAAGATGATTCTTTGGGAAATGCAACAAATCTGTCATTGCGAAAACATACAAACTTCGTTCTTTACCGAAAGATTAATGCGTGTGACGCGCTACTTTGACATGCTAACCACTTCTTTTAGTATTATGGAGGAAGGAATGGAAGTGGAGCAGTACATGAAATTTAGAAACACCTTGACTCCTGCAAGTGGGTTTCAAAGTGCGCAATATAGATTGATTGAGTTTACTTCGACTGATTTGATAAATCTAATTGATAATCGTTTTAGAAGCAAGATCGACAGGAATACACCTTATGAAAATGCTTTTGAGCATTTGTACTGGCAAGCAGCAGGTAAGGATTACAATACTGGAAAAAAATCGTACCTGTTAGAAGAGTTTGAGCACAAGTACAAAGAAGTGTTTTTAAAACACATGGAAAAATACAATTCTATTAATATTTGGCAAAAGTTCAAACAGCTTCCAGATTCAGATCAAAAAAATCCAGAACTGGTAAAAGCCATGCGTCATTTTGATCATACCGTAAATATTACTTGGGTGATGCAGCATTTAAACGTTGCTATAAAATACATTGATCAAAGCGGTAAAGGAGATGGTGAAGCTACTGGAGGTAGTGACTGGAAAAAATACATGCATCCAAAATACCAAAGAAGAATCTTTTTTCCAGAGCTATGGAGCGAAGATGAATTGGTTAATTGGGGTTTATAAAAGTAAGTTAAATTAGAAAAAAAAATACAGTTTGAAGCAAGTATTCATCATAATCATAGTATTAGCCACGGTACTATCTTGTAATAAATCGACCGACAAATCAGATGTTTTAGGGAAGTCTAAGGCAGTAAAACCAGTTGCAGAAAAGAGTGATTTTGGTTTTAATTATGCTGATTTTAATGTCATTCAAGATACTGTAAAGAATGGAGATACCTTTGGGACTATTATAGAAAAACAAAATATTGGTGATAGAAAGGTTTATGAGATAGTTCAAAGTGTAAAAGATACTTTTGATGTCCGAGTAATAAGACCTAATAAGCCTTATACGATGTTAAGATCCAAAGATAAAAAAAACAAACTACAGGTTTTTATTTACCAGCCGGATGCGATCAATTATTATATTTTTGATTTGAGAGATTCGGTTATTGTAGCGCATAAAAAAACAAGACCCATAACAATTAGACGCAGATCTATAGGAGGAGTTTTGAAAGGGTCATTGTCTGAAACACTTGGTAATGCTAGGGTAGAAGCTGCATTGGCAAATAAAATCACAAAAATATATTCGTGGTCAATTGACTTTTTTAAACTTAAAAAAGGAGATCGATTTGGAATCACTTTTACAGAGCGATACATAAATGATTCTATTTACGATGGAGTTGAGGAACTCGAAGCCTCATTTTTTGAGTATAAAGGAAAGATTATTTATGCGTTCCCATTTGCGCAAAATGAAGCTTCAGGTAAAATTGAGTACTATGATGAAGAGGGGAAAACATTGAAAAACTTCTTTCTAAAAACACCTATTAAATTTAGTCGAATCACCTCTCGATTCACAATGAATAGATTTCATCCGGTGCAACACCGATGGAAAGCACACAAAGGAACCGATTATGCTGCGCCTACAGGAACGCCTATTACCACAACGGCTTCGGGAGTGGTAGAGCAAGCAGGTTATACTGCGGGGAATGGTAATTTTGTAAAAGTAAAACACAATGCAACTTATTCTACTCAGTATTTACACATGTCAAAGATTTTAGTACGTAGAGGGCAGCGTGTCAATCAAGGAGATGTGATCGGTCGAGTAGGAAGTACGGGGCTGGCCACAGGACCACATGTATGTTATCGTTTTTGGAAAAACGGTGTGCAAGTGGATGCTTTAAAACTTAACTTGCCAAATGGAGAGCCAATGTACGGAGCAAATAAAGAACGTTTTTTGAAACAAATAGAACCTTTGAAGTTTAAATTAGATAGTATAGCTAATTTATGATTTCATAACGATTTAAATCTTTTAGGGAGAATAAAACAATTATTAGAGTTGGTTTATTCTCCCTATTTCGTTGTAGGGTGATTTGGTTTTGAGTTTCTCTCAATTTGAAAGACTGCTTAAAAAGGGTTTATCATTTCAATCTAAATTCAGTATTTTTGGTAAAAATATAATTGTAAATAAATAATCTCGATATATGGCACTAAATACAATAAATCCTACCGAAACTAAATCTTGGGAAAAGCTACAGCTTCATTATGCTGAAATGCAAAAAGCGTCTATGAAAGAACTGTTTGCACAAGACAAAACAAGAGCTGAAAAATTCAATATACAATGGAATGATTTTTTAATTGATTATTCTAAAAATATCATCAATCAAGAAACAGTTGATTTGTTATTGAGTTTAGCAAATGAAATTGGGTTAAAAAGCGCAATAGCTGATTATTTTGGTGGAGAAATAATTAATCAAACCGAAAATAGAGCGGTACTGCATACGGCATTAAGAGCCAAAGAAACAGCCGTGATTAACGTAAACGGCGAGAATGTTGTTCCGGAAATTTACGAAGTTAAAGCTAAAATTAAAGCATTTACTGCCGAAGTGATTTCGGGAGCAAGAAAAGGATATACAGGTAAAGCTTTTACAGATGTAGTCAACATAGGAATTGGAGGTTCTGATTTGGGGCCTGCAATGGTGGTTGAAGCGTTACAGTTTTACAACAATCAATTGGGCGTGCATTTTGTGTCTAATGTAGATGGTGATCACGTAAACGAAGTAATTAAAAAATTAGATCCAGAGACTACTCTGTTTGTTATTGTATCGAAGACGTTTACAACGCAAGAAACATTAACAAATTCTGAAACTATCAGGAAATGGTTTTTGCAATCAGCAAAACAAGAGGATGTAGCGAAACACTTTGTTGCCGTTTCCACAAATATTCAAAAAGTATCAGAATTCGGAATAAATCCAGACAATGTTTTTCCAATGTGGGATTGGGTTGGAGGACGTTTTTCTTTATGGAGTGCGGTAGGGCTAACAATAAGTTTGGCTATAGGGTTTGATAATTTTGACGCTTTGTTAGATGGGGCTAATGAAATGGATGATCATTTTAAAACAGCCAATTTTGATGAAAACATGCCGGTTACACTTGCTTTATTAAGTGTGTGGTACAACAATTTCTTTGGTGCCGAAAGTGAAGCTTTGATTCCTTATACACAGTATTTACAAAAATTGGCTCCTTATTTACAGCAAGGAACCATGGAAAGTAACGGAAAAAGTGTGGGTCGTGACGGAAAACCTGTGAACTATCAAACTGGAACAATTATTTGGGGGGAGCCGGGAACCAATGCGCAACATGCTTTCTTTCAATTAATACATCAAGGGACTAAAATCATCCCTTCGGATTTTATAGGATTTGTTAAACCATTGTACGGAGACGAGGATCATCATGATAAGTTAATGTCTAACTTCTTTGCGCAAACCGAAGCTTTGATGCAAGGAAAAGCAGCAGCTCAGGTTCAAGCAGAGTTTGATAAACAAGGACTGGCAGCGGATAAAGCAGCTTTTTTACGACCATTTAAAGTGTTTGCAGGAAACAAGCCTACTAATACAATTCTTATCGATCAATTAACACCTAAGGCTTTAGGCTCTTTAATTGCTTTATACGAGCACAAGATATTTGTTCAAGGGGTGATTTGGAATATTTTTAGTTTTGATCAATGGGGAGTAGAGTTAGGGAAGCAATTAGCTAATTCTATATTGGAAGAAATTAATACTAAGCAAGTTGAGGAGCACGATAGCTCAACTTTGTTTCTTTTGAACCATTTTTTAAAGAATAAATAAAGACAATTTCTTACTATTTGAAATAAAAAAAACTCGATTTTTAGATAAAATCGAGTTTTTTGCTTTTTTTATACTTTGTTTTTTTTGCTATAATTTTTTAACGAATAGTGATAAAACAGCCTCAAATGGTGCTGATTTTTCGATATTTAGAGTAAAAAGTTTCTTTTGCTGATTTTTTTGTAACAAATTATTTTTTCAAAAGCAATTTTTCTTAACATTGCGTTAACTATTATAGGTAAAAATGTTATAATTTTGCCAAAAATTAATAAATTAAACGAGAAACAAAAATGAAAAAAATTATTTTTATTTTGATTACTTTTTTATCAGCTATTGGTCATGCTCAGGTAACTACTTCAGCAATATCAGGAACTGTTAAATCAAGTACTGGGGAATTGCTTCCGGGCGCTTCAGTAGAATTGGTTCATAAGCCAACTGGAACAAAGTACTTTTCAACTACAAGTGCTACTGGTGGTTACTCGGTACAAGGTATGAGACCGGGTGGTCCATATACTGTTAAGGTGGTTTATGTAGGTTACAAAACAACTGAAATTACAGAGATTAATGCACCTTTAGGTAGTAGTCTTGTGGTTAATGTTGAACTTGGTGAAGAGTCAAATGCATTGAAAGAAGTTGTTATTGTTTCAACAAAATCAAACGGAGCATTTAATAAAGGTAGAACAGGAGCTTCTCAGCAATTCTCAAACAGAGAGTTAACTGCAATTCCTGTAACTGGTTCAAGATCTATCAACGCAGTAACTAAGTACAATGCTAATGCAGGTGCTAATGGTTCATTTGGTGGTCAAGATTCAAGATTGAATAATTTTACAATTGACGGTTCTGTATTTAATAATGGTTTTGGTCTTGGTTCTGATGCGCAAGCAGGAGGAAGAACAGGTTCTACAGCTATTTCTCTAGATGCTATCGAGCAATTACAAGTAAATATAGCTCCTTATGATGTACGTCAATCAGGATTTTTAGGTTCTGGAATTAATGCCGTTACTAAATCTGGTTCAAACGATATTGAAGGTTCTGTTTATACTTCAAGCAGAAGTAATAATAAAAGTTTTATTGGTACTAAAGCAGGTGCTGTAACTATTGTGCCAGCTAAGTTTGAAGAGAAAATATTAGGTGGTAGAATTGGAGCTCCAATTATTAAAGATAAATTGTTTTTCTTTGGAAACTTCGAGACAGTAACAAATACTAGTCCAGCAACTACTTGGACTTCGACAGGTTCTCCTAATCCAAGTGGACAAATATCTCGTCCTACTTATGCGCAGATGCAAACACTTTCTACGTTTTTACAAGACAAGTTTGGATACACTACTGGGCCATGGGAAAACTATGATGCAGAAAGTGTTTCTAAAAAATTCCTTACTAGACTAGATTGGAATATCAATGATAACAATCAATTAACAGCTAGATACGTTTTTCATAATTCAAGTTCAGATAACTTAACGTCAAATTCAAGCTCAGCTGGATATGGAAATAGAAGAACGAATGTGAATGCAATGTCTTTCAAAAACAGTGGTTATACTGTACAGGATAATACAAGATCTATTGTTTTAGAATTAAACAGTAAAATTGATAATGCTTGGTATAATAACTTCGTTGCTGGTTATGACAAGCAAATTGAAGATAGAGGATTAATTGGTGGTGGAGTTTTCCCTACAATTGACATCTTAGAAGGAGCGACTACTCTTGTTTCTGCAGGTTTAGATCCTTTTACAAACGGTAATAAATTATCGTACTCAACTTTACACTTTACAGATAATTTAACTAAAACAGTTGGAAAGCATACTTTCTTATTTGGTGGAAATTTTGAATATTTCAAGTCAAGTAACTTATTCTTCCCTGCTTCAAATGGAGTTTTTATTTTTAACTCTCTTACGGATTTTTATGCTGCTGCAAATCAATCTGCTGCCAATGGAAATGCTCCTTCTACAACTGTATTGCCAGCGCGTACACAATTTAGATATTCAGCTTTAGCTGGCGCTGCTGAGCCTTTACAAATTTACAAGTCTAATAAATTAGATTTATATTTTCAAGATGAAATTAAATTTAGCGAAAAATTCAAACTTACTGCAGGTTTACGTGCGTCAAGAGTTTGGTTTGCTAACACAGCTTTAGAGAATCCTGCAGTAACTGCAATGACTTTTAAAGATGGTGAGAAATTCAACACAGGAACAATGCCAGGTGCTCAAACATTATTGGAGCCTAGAGTTGGTTTCAACTTTGATTTAAATGGTGATTCTTCTACGCTTTTACGTGGAGGTAGTGGTATCTTCACAGGTAGAGCTCCTGGAGTTTATTTATCTAATTCAATCGGAAATAATGGTGTGCTTACTGGATATGTTGATGTAAGTGGTGCTGCTGTAGGAACTGGTGGATATGGATTTACTGCTAATCCTAATGATTATTTCATACCTTCAACACCAACTTTGCCATCTACTTTTGATTTGGCTTTGACAGATACTAAATTCAAATTCCCACAAGTTTGGAAAACGAATATTGCTGTAGAGCAAAAACTTCCTTTTGGTTTTAGAGGAACGATTGAAGGAATCTATCAATCAAACATCAATGCAATCAACTATTACAATGCTAATTTTGATGCGCCGATTGGAACTTTTGTAGGAACTGACAACAGACCTAGATATGCAGGAAATGACAATGGGGTACGTATTAATGATAATGTATCTAATGCAATTGTTTTAACTAATACCAACAAAGGGTATTTTTATTCAACTACAGTAAAATTAGAGTACCCATACAAAAAAGGATTATGGGGATCTTTAGCATATACTCATTCAAGCGCTAATGATTTATTATCTGCGGGTTCAGTTGCTTCGGGATCGTGGACAGGTGCTAGATCTGTAAATGGTAATAATGACTTACCAGTTACATTATCTAATAACAACACGCCAAATAGAATAGTTGGTATGTTAGGATATAAAATTGATTATGGTAAAACTATAGGCGCTTCGACTTCTATTAGTTTAGGATATATTGGCGAGCAAACAGGTGCGTTTTCTTATGCGTATGCAGGTGATATGAATGGTGATAGAGTTACATTTAATGACTTAATCTACGTTCCTAAAAATGCAAATGAACTTAGCTTTCAATCATTAGCAGTAACTAATGTTGTAAATGGAGTAAATGTAGTAACAACGTACACTCAAGCACAACAACAAGCAGCTTTTGATGCTTATATCAATCAAGACGCGTATCTTTCTACAAGAAGAGGTCAATATGCTGAAAGAAATGGTGGTGTATTACCAATGTTACACAGATTGGATTTGTCATTAACTCAAGACTTTTTCATTAAAATTGGTGGTAAAAAGAACTCATTCCAATTCAGAGCGGACATCTTAAACTTCACTAATATGATCAATAAAAATTGGGGAGTTACGCAAAGAGTTACAAATGCTAACGTATTAAATTATAGAACTACAACAGCTGGTGTGCCGGTATATCAATTGGCTACGCAAACAAATGCTGATGGGTCTAAAGAGTTAATCAAAGATACATTTAGTAAAAATGCTTCTACATATGATGTATGGCAAGCGCAATTTACATTAAGATATATTTTTGGTAAATAATTCTTAGAGTACTATTTAAATTCAAAACCACGCTTTTAGCGTGGTTTTTTTATGCTTTTTTGTTTATATTTGTGTTTAAAAAATCATTATTATATGTACGAATTTTTAAAAGAATTTCATTCAGGTTGGGCTTATGGGGCTCTTTTATTGTTAGTTGTTGCAGTTGTTAATGCAATTGTAGGTTTAGTAGGTAAGAAAGAGTTTACTGCTAAGGATAGAAAAATTGCTATTTTTGGGCTAATAGGAACACATACGCAATTGTTAATTGGATTGATATTGTATTTTGTTTCTCCATTAGGTTTTTCTTCTTTAGGAAACATGGCCGATAAAGCGTTACGACTTACATCATTGGAGCATCCATTAATGAATATCATTGCTATTACCCTTATTACAGTTGGTTGGTCAAAGCATAAGAAATTAACGACTAGCGAATCTAAATTCAAAACGTTTACTATTTTTTATACTTTGGGATTACTACTAATTTTAAGTAGAATACCTTGGAGTTTATGGATCTAAAAACATAAAAAAAAAGCCCTTTTTCTGGGGCTTTTTTTATCTAGGTATGGTTTTTGTAAAATACGCATTAGACACAAAATAAATATGAGAAAATTTACAACACTATTTTTTTTAATTGCAATTATTGGTTTGGCAACTAGTCAAACATCAATTGCAGATAAGATAAAAAACTCCCTTCAAAAAACGGCTGTTGCTAAAGATACTGTCAAAAAAGGCAAGGCCGTTGTGGTGCAGCCAGAGGTGGTGAAAGACACCGTAGCCGAAAAGTACGGAAAGTTATCGCCTTATAAAACAGGTGCGCATGCTTCCTATTATGCCGATAAATTTCATGGCAGAAAAACCGCTAGTGGAGCTATATTTGACATGCATAAAAACACAGCAGCACATAAAAAGTTTCCTTTTGGTACAAAACTAAAAGTCACAAATGAAGCCAATGGCAAATGGGTGATTGTCGAAGTTTTAGACAGAGGTCCGTTCGTTAGATCAAGAGAAATTGATCTTTCGAAAAAAGCATTTATGGAAATTGCTAAGAATAAAGGAATAGGGGTAATGACAGTTACTATCGAGGTGTTTTCTAAGTAGTTATTTCCAGCTCTTGTAGGGATTCGTGCTTAAGTACGAATTGTAATATCTAGGATCGGTTGTTACTTCATCACCTAGCCATTCTGGTTTTTCAAAGGGTTCGTTTTCTGAGTTGAGCTCGATTTCGGCCATGACTAAGCCTTCGTTTTCGCCGTAGAATTCATCAATTTCATAAATGTGGTTGCCCTTTTTAACTTCAAATCGTGTTTTGTCGATCACTCCTCTTTCGCACAATAGTAGTAATTGATTAGCATCCTCTAGTGAGATCTCTTTTTCCCATTCAAAACGAGACATTCCAGTTGCGCTAGAGACTCCTTTTACGGTCATAAATCCACGATCTCCTTTTATACGCACTCTAACTGTTCGTTCAGGAACAGCGCTCAAATAACCTTGTTTAATGCGGTTTTGTCTAAAAGCTTGTTGTTTGAAATCATCATTGGTTACTAAAAATTTGCGTTCAATTTCAATCATTTCGTTTTAATTTTAATTTTTTGGAGCTATTTCCAGCTCTTCACTGTATTCCCGCTAATAAAAACTAAGGCTAAAAAAAGTCTTGTTTTTCTAAATCGGGAGATGCCGTTGCGATCTGGGCTAGATTACGACTCCAAATGTATCAAATATTTGTTTCATAAGGATGATTTGAGCTAAAACCTAATTAAATTTGCGGTATGCTGGAAACCCCATTACATAGGAAGATAATTCATGTTGACATGGATGCATTTTATGCGTCTGTGGAGCAAATGGATAATCCAGAATTAAGAGGTAAGCCAATTGCAGTTGGGGGTTCAGAGAGTAGAGGCGTTGTTGCCGCGGCGAGTTATGAGGCTCGAAAGTTTGGAGTTCGTAGTGCAATAAGTGGTGTAATGGCAAAGAAAAACTGCCCGGAGCTTATTTTTGTAGCACCTCGATTTGAACGATATAAGGAGATTTCGACCAAAATTCATAAAATCTTTCGCGATTACACGGATTTGATAGAGCCACTCTCGCTAGACGAAGCCTATCTTGATGTGACACACAATAAAAAAGGCAATCCCAGTGCTGGTTTATTGGCCGAAGAAATTAGACTGCGTATTTTTAACGAGCTAGGGCTTACGGCTTCGGCTGGTATATCGGTAAATAAATTTGTTGCTAAGATTGCAAGTGACTACAACAAACCTAATGGTCAAAAAACAGTCAATCCGGATGAAGTCGAGGCGTTCCTAGAAGTCTTGCCTATTCGTAAGTTTTATGGCGTGGGAAAGGTAACTACCGAAAAAATGTATCAATTGGGTATTTTTACAGGCTTGGAATTAAAGAGCAAATCAGTAGAGTTTTTAGAAAAACATTTTGGAAAATCGGGCGCTTTCTATTATCAAGTGGTGCGAGGAATTCATAACAGTGAAGTGAAGTCAGATAGAATTACAAAATCAGTTGCGGCCGAACATACATTTGATGTCAATCTCTCCTCAGAAATTTTTATGATGGAACAATTGGATAAAATTGCAGCGACCTTAGAACGCAGGTTAAAAAAACAGTTGATTTCTGGAAAAACGGTGACCTTAAAAATCAAATACAGTGACTTTACACAACAAACGCGGAGTAAAACTTTGCCGTATTTTATTGCCGATAAAGGATTGATTCTAGAAGCAGTAAAAGAGCTTTTGTACCAAGAAAAAATGAAAAATTCTGTTCGGTTGCTAGGTATTTCGATGAGTAATTTAAATACCGAATTAAAGAAGGCGGTGGTTGTGCAGTTGAAATTTTCGTTTTAAGTCCTTGAAGGTCTAGCGTTCAACAATAGTTAAAAGCGATCTAAAGGTATTTTTTATTTTTATTTTGAATTATATTTGGTAAAAATATAGGCAATGATTGATTTTAAACAATATGATAATGCTGTGGCAAAGTATCATACCGACCTAAATATAAAAACGACTCCCATCTCTTCTTGGAACTTTCACCATAGCTTAGTACAGGAATTAAGGAATGCATTTGTAGATGCAAATACTATAGCGCAGCTGGGAATTACTTTTAAATGGCAAGAAGATATTTGGGATTTAAAAAGCACAAATTCAGACGAGGTTATCATTGTTACAGACGCTAATTTGTCTATAGTATTTGCATCGCAAAATATTACTAAGATGAACGGTTACAAACCGGAAGAAGTAATAGGCCAACGACCTACAATGTTTCAAGGTAAAAGCACAAGTGCTGTAGTGTCAAGACAAATAGGACAAGCGATACAAATGCGTCAGCCATTTGAGAAAACGGTTGTCAATTATAAAAAGAATGGAGACACTTATATTTGTATGATTAAAGGATATCCTATTTTTAATGATAAAGGAGAGTTGTGTCACTTTATAGCCTTTGAAATAGCAGCATAAAAAAAAAACCTTTCGATCTGAAAGGTTTTTTTGTGGGTTGTAATTGTATTAATCTTTACTGTACAGTTTTGAAAGCAATCGTAAGAACTCGATGTACAACCAAACTAGGGTAATCATCAATCCCATCGCGCCAAACCATTCCATGTATTTAGGCATTTTTTGTTGAACTCCTTTTTCAATTCTATCGAAGTCCAAAAATAAATTAAGAGCTGCAATTACAATAACAAATACGCTAATCCCGATACTCATCATGGAGTTTCCGTAATGTACCGGTTGAAAACTGGTAAACATAGAAAACAACCAAGAGATCAAATAATAAGTAGCGATAGCCATTGTAGCAGCCACTACTACTGATTTGAATTGCTCTGTTACTTTTACAATTTTGTATTTGTACAATCCTAAGCACACAATAAAGGTTACAAAGGTCGCTCCTACAGCTTGCAGCACAATCCCAGGATAACTGAGCTCAAATATTGCCGAGATGCCGCCAATGAAAAGCCCTTCAAATAAAGCGTAGCCAGGAGCTAGATAAGGCGAATATTGTGGTTTGAAAGCAGCAATCAGTACTAATACTAATCCAACAATTGCGCCACCAAAAGCGGGAACCATTGGGCTGATATCGTTAAATGTCATCCACCACGTGACCATGGCCGAAGCAGTAAGGATTAAAAATAAAAGAAACGTTTTGTTAATTGTTCCAGACAATGTCATTTCTTGATTATAGTCAATAACAGTAGCTTCATGTACTTGATCTTTACTAGTAGCAGTAAAAGATTTGTTATTTAAAAAAGGATTTTTCGATTTGAATTCCATAATAATTGGATTATTTTTTATCAAAGATAAATGAAAAATAAATAGGCACAAAAAAAAACCGTCTTGTTTGATTTCTTACAAGACGGTTTTTATAATTATGGTTTTTTCTTACTCTATTTCAGAAACTCTCATGGTGTTTACCATTCCTTTTTCTTTAATAGGCATTGCTGCAAGGTTGATCAAGAAATCACCTTTAGTAACATATCCTTTTTCTTTAGCAATCTCGTTGATATCAGTAACTGTATCATCGGTACTAACTGTTTTGTCATAGTAGTATGATTTTACTCCCCATAATAAACTCAATTGCGTTACAATTCTTTTATTAGAAGTAAAAACTAAAATATGGGCAGATGGTCTCCAAGCCGAAATTTGGAAAGCCGTATAACCACTATTTGTCAATGTACAAATTGCTTTAGCTTTGATAGCATCGGCCATAATTGCAGCGTGACGACAAATTGTTTTAGTGATAAAACGTTTTGTTTTAATTTGAGGTGTGTTTTGAGGCACTTGAATTAGCGGAGAATCTTCAACAGCTTGAATGATTTGTGTCATTTTTTGGATAACTTGTACTGGATAATTTCCAGCAGCAGTTTCTCCCGAAAGCATTACGGCATCAGCACCATCCATTACAGAGTTGGCAACGTCATTTACTTCGGCTCTTGTAGGAGTTAAGCTTGTGATCATTGTTTCCATCATTTGTGTTGCAACGATTACTGGAATACGAGCCATTTTAGCTTTACGAATCAAATCTTTTTGTACTAATGGTACTTCATGAGCAGGAAGTTCAACTCCTAGATCTCCACGAGCAACCATTAAAGCGTCGCAATAAGCAACAATTTTATCCATGTTCTCTAATGCTTCTGGCATTTCGATTTTGGCAACAATAGGGATTTTAACGTCTGAATGTTCGTTAATTAAGTCTTGTAAGTCTTTAAGATCTTGTGGTGTTTTTACAAACGAAAGTGCGATCCAGTCTACTTTTTGACCAATGGCAAAAATGGCATCAGCAATATCTTTTTCTGTCAATGCAGGAAGTGATATTTTAGTATTAGGAAGGTTAACTCCTTTTTTAGATTTCAATTCTCCACCTTGAATAACACGAGCAACAACTTCAGTTTTCTTATCAGTTGAAACAATTTCAAAAATAAGTTTTCCGTCATCTAATAAAATTCTTTCTCCTGGATTTACATCATTAGGAAAGTTTTTATATTTCATAAATACTTTTTCGGCAGTACCTATAACTTCTTCGGCAGTTGTAAAAGTGATTAGATCACCGTCATTTACAACAACACCTTCATTCATAACTCCTACGCGTAGTTTAGGCCCTTGTAAATCTCCTAGAATCGCTGTAGTGTATCCAAATTCTTCGTTTAGAGAACGAATGATATTGATTTTTTCTTTAACACCTTCGTAGTCTGCGTGAGAAAAGTTTATTCTAAATACGTTGACACCTGCGTCAATCATGTCTTTTATAATTTCTCTTGTACTACACGCTGGTCCTAGTGTGGCTACAATTTTGGTTTTTTTGTTTGGAATCATTTGTATTAAAAAATTAAATTGTTTTTTGATTTTATTTGATTCGTGTCTACACTGTACACAGTAGATACACTATCAATTGAGTTTAGTATTGTTCTAATTTCTTGCATATTCATACAGTCCTGAGTGTTTTCAATTTTTAAAAAGTAGTCCGCTTTTTTAAATTCTGGGAGTAAGTAGACTTTCGTCGAAATCTCCATTGAAATTGTTGAAAATAAATTAACCGTACTATCCTTTTTATCCTGAAATACTTCGTTTTTGTTTTGGACTAAATTCCATGAAATTGCGTTTTCCGAATCATAATAATAAAATCGAGAGAATTTTGTTTCTCCTTCTTTTATATTAATTTGAACTTCGTCGTTGCTTTTTCCTAGAATTATTGGAAGTTTTTGATTGATAAAATAAGCCAATCTATAATCTTCTAATGCGGTATGTATCGCAATGAGATTGTAGTCAATTTCGTCAAATTCGCCAAGATCCAGTTTATGAACAGCCATATTCATGTAAAATATGTTGTAAATATAGCATTTCTATCGAAGTTAAAGAGCTGAAAATGTAATGATTTCGTTAATTTATGAACGAAAACGTTGTAGTTTTAATGAATTTGATATTATTTTTTATCCATTTTTTCTTGAAATGCAAAATAAGCCCTTTGTGATGCTTTTTCTTCTGCTTTCTTTTTTGAAGTAGCTCTCGCTTTTGCAATGACTTTATTATCGATGCTTAATTTTACACCAAAAAGGCGTTCTCCATCAATGCCGTTGTCTTCAAAGATGTCGTAGTGAAATATTTTTTTCTCTTTTTGACACCATTCGATAACAAGGCTTTTATAGCTTATTACTTTTCCTTCTAGTTTAGAGATGTCAACATAAGGGATGATGACTCTTTTTTGAATAAATTTTTCGCAATACTCATATCCTCTATCGAGATAGATTGCGCCCACGAGTGATTCGAAAATGTTTCCGTGGATATTTTCGCCAAAATGATTGACGGGTACTTTGCTTTCAATGAATTTAATTAAGTTAAGGTCTTTCCCTAATTCGTTCAAATGTTCTCTACTTACAATTTTTGAGCGCATTTTAGTGAGGTATCCTTCATCACCATCAGGAGCTTTGTTGAATAGATGTGCTGCAATTACAGAGCTCAACATGGCGTCACCTAGAAATTCTAAGCGTTCATAATTAATGGGTTTCCCTTCGGATGACATTCTGTTAGAAGATCGGTGGGTAAACGCTTTTTTGTAATGATGGATATCTTTTGGGGTAAATCCGAGAATTTTTTCGATAGCATCAAAAAAAATCCCGTCTTCAAGAGAACGGGATTTTGAAAATATTTTTTTTAATATACGCATATGAAATATTAAAAGTCAAGCTTTTTAACTAATACACAAGCATTATGTCCACCAAAACCAAAAGTGTTACTCATAACAACGTTCATTTCTCTTTTTTGAGCTACATTAAAGGTAAAGTTCAATTTTGAGTCGATGTTTTCGTCATCAGTAAAGTGATTGATTGTAGGAGGTACAATACCGTGTTGCATTGAGAGTATTGAAGAAATAGTTTCAACAGCACCAGCAGCTCCTAATAAGTGACCTGTCATTGATTTTGTTGAATTCAAGTTCATGCTGTAAGCATGCTCTCCAAATACATGTTCAATTGCTTTTGATTCGGCTAGATCTCCAAGAGGCGTAGAGGTACCGTGCATGTTCAATCCGTCAACATCTGTAGGTTTTAAACCTGCATCTCTTAAACAGTTTAACATTACATTTTTGGCTCCTAAACCTTCTGGATGTGGAGCGGTGATATGGTGTGCATCTGCAGACATTCCTCCTCCACCTATTTCGCAATAGATTTTTGCTCCACGAGCGATAGCGTGTTCGTATTCTTCAAGAATTAAAGCTCCGGCACCTTCACCTAATACAAATCCATCTCTGTCTTTGTCCATTGGTCTTGAAGCTGTTTTTGGGTCGTCATTTCTTGTTGATAGTGCATGCATTGCATTAAATCCACCCATACCTGCAATGGTTACAGCGGCTTCAGACCCACCAGTTACCATTACGTCAGCATGACCTAAACGAATGTAATTGAATGCGTCAATAATAGCGTTAGTAGAAGAAGCACAAGCAGAAACTGTTGCAAAGTTGGGTCCTCTAAAACCGTATTTTATTGATATATGACCACAAGCAATGTCTGAGATCATTTTTGGTATAAAGAAAGGATTGAATTTTGGTGTTCCGTCACCAGCAGAAAAGTTCAACATTTCAATTTGAAACGTTTCTAAACCACCTATTCCTGAACCCCAGATTACACCTGCTCTGTCTTTGTCTAATTTTTCAAAGTTAAAACCAGCATCGTTTACCGCTTCTTCCGATGAAACCATTGCGTATTGTGCATAACGGTCCATTTTTCGAGCTTCTTTTCTGTCTAGAAAATCTTCAGCATTAAAGTTTTTCAATTCACAGGCAAACTGTGTTTTAAATTTTGTAGCGTCAAAATATGTAATTGGTGCAGCTCCACTAACTCCGTTAATAAGCGCATTCCAATATTCTTGAATGTTATTCCCTATAGGAGTAAGGGCACCTAAACCTGTTACTACAACTCGTTTTAATACCATGACTTATGTGTTTTGTTATCTTTAAACAAATAAAACCCACGCTTTCTTTGCTGTATTGTTATTACAAAAAAGCCGTGGGTATTAGATTATAAATATCTTTTGGATTGAACTTCAATCCTGAATTTCATATTTAAAAAAATAATAACACCCGCTTACAAAGTTGCAAGCGAGTGTGTGTTTATTATTTTTTAGCTTCTTCGATATAAGAAATAGCTTGACCTACAGTAGCAATGTTCTCTGCTTGATCGTCTGGAATTTGAATGTCAAATTCTTTTTCGAATTCCATAATAAGCTCAACAGTGTCTAATGAGTCAGCTCCTAAATCATTAGTGAAGCTTGCTTCTGTTACAACTTCGTTTTCGTCAACGCCTAATTTGTCTACGATAATCGCTTTTACTCTTGATGCAATGTCTGACATAATCTTTAATTTTAGAATTTAATTTGTTGGCAAAAATAAAAAACTTTATTTTAAAACAACCAATAAGTTAATAAATGTGTCAACTAAATTATAAAATAAATTAAAACAAAGGCTTCTCAATGTTATTTATTTTCGATTTTTATGCCTTTTTTTGCGTTATTAAAATGATGTTCATTATGAAAAAAATAGTTGTTTTCGCTTCTGGATCGGGTACTAATGCTGAAAATATTATAAAGTATTTTATAGAAAACAAATCAGCTAAGGTGGTTTCGGTCTTTACAAATAATTCCAAAGCGATGGTTGTCGAGCGAGCTGGTAAATATGAAATTGAAACAGAAGTTTTTTCGAAAGACGAACTAATTGAAGGTATTGTATTACAAAAAATAAAATCAATTGATCCAGATTTGATCGTTCTGGCTGGATTTTTATTGAAATTTCCCGAAGCGATTATTCAAGCATACCCCAATAAAGTGATAAATATCCATCCTGCATTGTTGCCAAAATATGGTGGAAAAGGAATGTATGGCATGAATGTTCATCGAGCAGTTGTAGAAAATAAAGAGCCCGAAACTGGAATTACCATTCATTATGTTAATGAGCATTATGATGAAGGTGGTATTATTTTTCAGAAGAAAGTAGCCGTTTTAGGTACAGACACCGCAGAAGTTGTTGCCGAAAAAATCCATGATTTAGAGCAAAGATTTTTTCCGGGAGTAATAGCAAGCCTTTTAAAATAATAGATTTTGCGTTTTTTTAGCTTACGCAAATTAGACAAACAGTAAATGAACTACGAAGTACACATATACACAGATGGAGCGGCCAAAGGAAATCCTGGAAAGGGAGGTTACGGCGTCGTGATGGAAACCGTGGTAGATGGTAAGACCTATAGAAAAGAATTTTTTGAAGGATTTAGATTGACTACTAATAATAGGATGGAGTTGCTGGCTGTTATTGTAGGCTTAGAGAAATTGAAAAATCCCAATACTAAAGTTTTAGTGGTTTCTGATTCGAAGTATGTGGTAGATTCGGTGGTTAAGAAATGGGTATTTGGTTGGGAGAAAAAGAAATTCGTTGATCGAAAAAATGCCGATTTATGGAAACGACTTCTCATTGTTTATAGAAAGCACCAAGTTGATTTTAAATGGATTAAGGGGCATAATAATCATCCGCAAAATGAAAGATGTGATGAACTAGCCGTAATGGCTTCTATGCAAAAAGTGGTTTCTATTGACGCTTTCTATGAGAAAGTCGAAGAGAAACTTTTAGGATAAATTTGAGAGTTTGAACCTTTGCAACTATCAAACTTATAAACTATCTTTGCGCCTTAATTCGAAACTCATAAAATGAACAAATTATTGATTGTTGGAACCGTTGCTTTCGACGCGATTGAAACTCCTTTTGGAAAAACAGATAAAATTTTAGGTGGAGCTGGAACCTATATTGGTCTATCGGCTGCTTTTTTTAATTTGCAATCTGCCATTGTTTCTGTGGTTGGGGATGATTTTCCACAAGAATATTTAGATTTATTAACAGATAGAAATATTGATATTTCTGGTCTTGAAGTAGTTAAAGGAGGTAAAACATTTTTTTGGAGCGGACGCTACCATAACGATTTAAACTCTAGAGATACGCTAGATACGCAATTAAACGTTTTAGCTGATTTTCAACCAAAAGTTCCAGAAAATTATAAAAATGCTGATGTAGTAATGTTAGGAAACTTACATCCATTAGTACAAAGCAGTGTTATTGATCAAATGACAACTAAGCCAAAATTAATTGTTTTGGATACAATGAATTTTTGGATGGACTGTGCATTACCGGAGTTATTAGCTGTAATGAAACGTGTAGATGTGATTACAATTAATGATGAAGAGGCAAGACAACTTTCGGGAGAACATTCTCTTGTTAAGGCTGCTGCCAAAATTCAAACAATGGGACCTAAGTATGTTGTGATTAAAAAAGGAGAGCACGGTGCTTTACTTTTTCATGAGCAAGATGTTTTCTTTGCGCCAGCGTTACCATTAGAAGAAGTATTTGACCCAACAGGGGCTGGAGATACTTTTGCAGGAGGTTTTGCAGGATTTATTACGCAAAGTGAAAATGTGTCTTTTGAGAATATGAAAAACGCGATTATCTACGGTTCTAATTTGGCTTCTTTTTGTGTGGAGAAATTTGGAACAGAAAGGATGGTTAGCTTAGATAAAGAAGAAGTAGTGGCACGATTAAAGCAATTTAAGTCGTTAACACAATTTGATATAGAATTATAATGCCTTAAAGCCTCGGAGACGAGGCTTTTTTTGTTCTATATAATCTGTAAGTATTATCAATTAAAAATAGTTTTCTTAAACTAGATTAAGAGATAGAAAGTAGAAAATGTAGCAATTTGGCTTTGCCAAACATAAAAAAGAAAAACCAGCAACGGGTCAGCATACAATAAACACAACAACCGTGGCGCAGCTCAACTACAAGCGGCGTAGCGGAATAAAAACAACAACACAATGAGCGACGCTTTACAACACGAATGTGGAATAGCCTTAGTTAGACTACTTAAACCGCTTGAATATTACAAAGAGAAATACGGAACGGCTTTTTACGGAATACAAAAAATGTATCTCCTAATGGAAAAGCAACACAATCGCGGTCAAGATGGTGCTGGTTTTGCTAGTATTAAATTGGATGTAAATCCTGGGGAACGTTACATCAGTCGTGTACGTTCGAATAATGCGCAGCCTATCCAAGATGTTTTTGCTCAAATCAATGATCGTATTAACGAAGAAATGGCTTCGAACCCTGAGTATGCTGATAATGTAGCTCTTCAAAAAGAGAATATTCCGTATTTAGGCGAATTGTTCTTAGGGCATGTACGTTATGGAACCTTTGGTAAAAACAGTATTGAGAGTGTGCACCCATTTTTACGTCAAAGCAACTGGATGCACCGTAATTTAATTTTAGCAGGAAACTTTAACATGACTAATGTTAAGGAGCTTTTTGAAAATTTAGTAGAATTAGGTCAGCATCCAAAAGAAATGGCGGATACGGTTACCATTATGGAAAAAATAGGTCATTTTCTAGACAAGGAAGTGATGCAATTGTATCAAGATTGTAAAGAAGAAGGCTTGTCAAAAAGAGAAGCTTCGCCAGTAATAGCGGAACGATTGGATGTAGCTAAAATTTTAAGACGTTCGTCTAAAAATTTAGATGGAGGATATGCAATGGCAGGACTTTTAGGACATGGAGATGCTTTTGTTTTTAGAGATCCAGCGGGAATTCGTCCGGCTTATTTCTATCAAGATGACGAAGTTGTCGTAGTAGCATCAGAACGTCCGGTGATTCAAACCGTTTTCAATGTACCATTCGAAAAAGTACAAGAAATTGATCCAGGTAATGCTTTAATTATAAAGAAAAATGGAACGGTAACAATGGAAGAGATTCTAGAGCCTACTGAGAAAAAAGCGTGTTCTTTTGAAAGAATCTATTTTTCTAGAGGAAGTGATGCCGAAATTTATCAAGAAAGAAAAACTTTAGGAAGATTGATTTTGCCAGCAGTTTTAGATGCCATTGATCAAGATACAGATAATACTGTTTTCTCTTATATTCCAAATACGGCTGAAACCTCGTTTTATGGTTTGGTCGAAGCGGCTCAGGATTTCTTGAATCAACGTAAAAACAATTTTATTTTAGAAAATAGAAATACGCTTACAGCCGAGACTTTGCAGGAACTGCTTAAAGTCAAGATTCGTACTGAAAAGGTGGCTATTAAAGATGCTAAACTAAGAACGTTTATTACTGAGGATAGTAGTAGAGATGATTTAGTTGCACATGTGTATGATGTTACTTATGGAGTTATCAAGCCTACGGATAATTTAGTCATCATTGATGATAGTATTGTACGTGGAACGACTTTAAAAATGAGTATCATAAAAATGATGGATCGTTTGAACCCGAAGAGAATTGTTATTGTTTCATCGGCGCCACAAATACGTTTTCCAGATTGTTATGGTATTGATATGGCTAAACTGGAAGGGTTAGTTGCTTTTAGGGCAGCCTTAGAGTTATTGAAGGAAAGAAATCTATATCATATTGTTGATGAAGTGTATGCTAAGTGTAAAGCACAAGAAGATTTCAAGGATACAGATGTAGTAAATTACGTAACGGCGATTTACGCACCTTTTGAACCACAAGAGGTTTCGGATAAAATTTCGGAGATGTTAAGCTCTCCAGAAATCAACGCTGAAGTAAAAATTATTTTCCAAACAGTAGCAGATTTACACATCGCTTGTCCTAAGAATTTAGGAGATTGGTACTTCACTGGAGACTACCCAACTCCTGGAGGTAACAGGGTGGTTAATAGAGCGTTTATGAATTTTTACGAAGGAAAAGACGCTAGAGCATACTAGTAAAAAGGTAAAATATGTAATTTATCGGTTTTATGAGTTGTTCGTCTTAAATATTTGGTAAAAACGAATTGCTAGCATACATTTGGGTCACCATAACATTAGTAGGTTAAGTTTATGGTAGATTTGGGGCAAAAAGGGTGGAAGTAATTCCACCTTTTTTATGCAATAAAGTTTCTGAAAAGAAAAATTAAGATAAGAAAAGATAGAAAATAAAATAAGAAAGACGAGTGAACGTATTAGTTTGCTCGTCTTTTTTTATTGGGGTGAAGTTTTTTTTTTATTTAATCTATAAATTGAATTTTGGACAAAAAAAATAGACAAACAACTTTTCAGTTATCTGTCTATTCTTTGTTTTCTTTTTATCTAAAAAAAAAGACTATTTCTCAGAAGCAAATCTTCTTGAAACTTCAGTCCAGTTGATTACATTGAAAAAAGCTTCGATATAATCAGGTCTTCTGTTTTGGTAGTTTAAGTAATAAGCATGTTCCCATACATCCATTGCTAAGATTGGAGTTCCACCACAACCTACGCCTGGCATTAATGGATTGTCTTGATTTGGAGTTCCACATACGTCCACTTTTCCGCCTTTGTGAACACATAACCAAGCCCATCCTGAACCAAATTGAGTTGCACCAGCTTTGCTAAATTTAGCTTTAAATTCTTCAAATGATCCAAAAGCAGCTTCAATTGCAGCAAGTAAATCTCCTGTTGGAAGTCCGCCACCGTTTGGTGTCATTACAGTCCAGAATAAGTTGTGATTGTAAAAACCACCACCATTGTTACGTACGGCAGCGTTTTTCATATCAAGATTAATTAGGATATTCTCTATCGTTTTTCCTTCCATGTCTGTTCCAGCAACAGCAGCATTTAGGTTTGTAGTATAAGCGTTATGATGCTTTGAATGGTGTATTTCCATAGTACGTGCATCAATGTGTGGTTCTAATGCATCGTATGCATAAGGTAACTGAGGTAATTCAAAAGCCATAATATATTTGTTTAAATGATTTATAAAAATTTATTCAAATTTAAACATTTAACTTTGGAATTGGAAATTCTATTTACTTATAATTTCATTAAAAAAATCTATTATTAATAAAAGTTGTTACTTTCTAGAGGCTTTATTTTTCTATAGAGTGTTTTTTTGATCTAATATTTTTTTTAAGATTCGGCCATCGCCATACAAACAATACTGATTTTTATACCCGGAATTTTCAATAAAGCGCGGCAACAAGCTTCCAGTGTAGCGCCGGTTGTAATGACATCGTCAATGAGTATAAAGTGTTTGTTATGATGTTCGGTATTGCTTGTGATGTCAAAAACGGATTCGATTCCTTCAGTTCTACCGAGTAGGTTTTTCTTGGATTGCGTTGTCGAATATGTTTTTCGAATTAAAACACTGTCATTGTATGGGATATTCAACTCTTTGGCAATAGCCAGACAAAAAGTAGTTACTTGATTGTATCCACGTTCCTGTAATTTCTTTTTATGCAGCGGAACGGGAATAATAAAATCGGCGGTTTGTAGAACGGATATTTTTTTTAGATCATCAGCATACCAATGGCCTAATACCGTCCCTATTTCTTCTTGACCTTTGTATTTGAGTTTGTGAATGATTTCTTGAGAGATTCCTTTTTTATGAAAATAAAGATGAGCCGAAGCATATTCGATAGGAATCCGGCCATAAAATTTCTTAAAAGCTTCGTTTTCTGGATTTAAATGGTGGTTTGTGATAGCAATATGGTGTCTGCAAAGGGTGCAAATTGTATTTTCATTAGAAACAAGTAAAGCATCACAACCAGCACATGCCTTAGGAAAAAATAGGTTTATAATGTTTTTGAGCATACAATTGTTATTTGTTTATAAAAATATGAAAATCAAAGCTTCAAACTTCATCAATTTTCTTTTTTTTCAGTGTACTTTTTATATTTTTGCATTACTATGGCAAAACAAGAAGATATATTTAAGAATGTAATTTCGCATGCAAAGGAATACGGATTTATTTTTCCGTCAAGCGAAATTTACGATGGTTTAAGTGCAGTCTATGATTATGCACAAAACGGTGTAGAGTTAAAAAAGAACATCCGTGAATATTGGTGGAAATCAATGGTTCAGATGAATGATAATATTGTAGGACTTGATGCCTCGATATTAATGCATCCGACAACTTGGAAAGCATCGGGTCACGTTGATGCTTTTAATGATCCATTAATTGACAATAAAGATTCAAAAAGAAGATATAGAGCCGACGTTTTAATTGAGGATTATGCCGAAAAGCTTAATGTAAAAGCAATTAAAGAAATCGAAAAGGCAAAAGTTCGTTTTGGTGATGCATTTAACGAAGCAGAGTTTGTATCAACAAACCCTAGAGTTGTTGAGTACAAAGCTCGTGAGAGAGAAATTCTAGAACGTTTAGGACGTTCATTAGGAAATGAAGATCTTGAAGATGTAAAGGCATTGATCGAAGAATTAGAAATTGCTTGTCCCGAAACTGGTTCAAGAAATTGGACTGAGGTGCGTCAATTTAATTTGATGTTTGGAACAAAATTAGGTGCATCTGCGGATACTGCGATGGATTTGTATTTACGTCCAGAAACGGCTCAAGGTATTTTTGTGAATTTCTTAAATGTTCAAAAATCAGGAAGAATGAAAGTTCCTTTTGGTATTGCACAAACAGGAAAGGCGTTTAGAAATGAGATTGTTGCTAGACAGTTTATTTTCCGTATGCGTGAGTTTGAACAAATGGAAATGCAATTTTTTGTACGTCCAGGTGATGAGATGAAGCACTATGAATTTTGGAAAGAGACAAGATTGAAATGGCATTTGTCATTAGGTTTAGGTAGAGAAAATTACCGTTTTCACGACCATGAAAAGCTGGCTCATTATGCTAATGCTGCTGCTGATATCGAATTTAATTTCCCTTTTGGGTTTAAAGAATTAGAAGGAATACATTCGCGTACCGACTTTGACTTGAAAGCACACGAAGAATTCTCGGGTAGAAAACTTCAGTATTTTGATGCCGAATTGAATAAAAACTATGTTCCTTATGTGGTGGAAACATCTGTAGGATTGGATAGAATGTTCTTGGCTGTTTTTGCAACTTCTTTAAAAGAAGAAACACTAGAAGACGGATCAACTAGAACAGTATTGCAATTGCCAGCGGTTCTAGCTCCTACTAAAGCAGCTGTTTTACCTTTGGTTAAAAAAGATGGTTTACCAGAAATTGCACATCAGATCATTGCTGATTTGAAATGGGATTTCCAAGTAACTTATGATGAGAAAGATGCGGTAGGTCGTCGTTATAGAAGGCAAGACGCATTAGGAACACCATTTTGTATCACCGTTGATCATCAAACAATCGAAGATCAAACAGTGACTATTCGTCATAGAGATACGATGAAACAAGACCGTGTTAAGATCACAGCATTAAAAGATATTATAGAAAATGAGGTTGCGATGAAAAACTGGTTGAAACGCATATAACCCTAATATCCTAGTATTTACAAAAGGCTTCTCGATATGGGAAGCCTTTTTTTTGGTCCATAAAAAATATTTTTAATCATTTGAACGTCAGAAACATGTATTTCATCGATTTTATTTACCTTTAGCTGATTATTGTGTTTGCAAATGGATCAAACGTGTTTTTTAATCGATGCTAGTATTCCAATTAATTTTGGATTAGTAGTGATTAAAAAGAGGGTTGATGATTTGTGGAATATAGTATTTGAAGCCAAAAACAACAGTCATACATTCAACTAGCCCCAAGATGAATTATTCTTATATTATTATAGATGACGACGAAGAAAGTGTCTTAAGGACAAAGGCTATGGCTAGTAGGTTTCCTGAGCTTACTTATAAGGGATCGGCCGCAAATCTAAAAAAGGGGTTAAATGCAATATTAGAGTATTCCCCCGAGATTGTTTTTCTAGAAATAGACCCACTAAATGAAAAGAGTAAATTGTCGTTATCATTTATCAATGAAGTACGAGAATATCTTACGGTATTACCAGAGTTTGTTATTACTACCCGAAAAAAGAAGCTTGCCTTTGAAGCCATTCGCTACCAAGTCACAGATTATTTATTGAAACCAGTTACCAAAATAGATTTTGTGAAGTTGCTTTTAAAGTTAAAACAAAAAGATAGTAGCCTTTTTAGTTTTCCAACCTCAATACTGGAGCGACTGGATGCGATTGAGTTAAAAACCGTACAAGTAGTAAAAGAGCAACCGCTTATTTTGTGCATTAAGTCATACGGAGATTATAGGTATATCGACACTAGGGACATCACGTATTTAAAAGCCGACAATAATTCGACCGACATCCATTTGAATAATGGGGAAATGGTAACCGCTTTTAAAACGTTAAAACATTTTGAGGTTGCGCTTCATTATCCTTTTGTACGCATACATAACAGCTATATTGTAAACAGCTCATTTATATCAAGAATTCACACCGGAAACTCAACCTGTCACATAAAAAATGGCATAGGAAAAATCCCGTTCTCCAAGAGTTTTAAGAGCAATGTGGCCTTAATTATCGACCGAATTGCGAATGATAATTACCTCGAAATTTGATAAATTAGCCATCTACCCTAATTTGGCATTCATTCACTATCAGACTGATAGTGTTTACCATATACGGCTTTTTTCGAATTAAAAATAAGGATTCTCTGTGTAGTTTTACAACAAGATACTGCAATAAAGCAGGTCGCAAAAGTAAAATTTAAATAACACATAAAATCCCCAAATTATGAAAAAAGCAATCTTAACAATCGGTTTATTTTCTTTAGTAGTAACATTAACATCATTCACAACGCCTGAAAATGGTAGTGCGAATATAATCGGCGGTCAGTCAGCAGGTGGGAATGTAAAAGTAGACGATATTATCGGTGGTCAATCAGCAGGAGGAAATGTAAAAGTAGATGACATTATTGGCGGTCAATCAGCAGGAGGAAATGTAAAAGTGGATGATATCATTGGAGGCCAATCGGCAGGTGGAAATGTAAAAGTAGATTAAATAGGTTTTCATTTTAAAATATACTTAGGCTATCATTTATTTGATAGCCTTTTTTTTAGGTCAATAGTTTTATTTCACTATTTTTGAAAAAACCGTATTGAAAGTGAAAGCCAAATATTTCTCCTATATATTATATATTTTTTTAATTATTTATTTTGGTTGTACTCCAAAAGATGAGAAAGAGGTTTCTTTTACTTCTTCTAATGATAGCTTGTCTATTTATTTTTCTTTAGCAAATGATTTTAGTTTACCTAAGAATGTTCGCTCAACATATAGTAAAAAGGCTTATAATATTGTTGTTGGCGACGAGAATGATTCCCTAAACAGGGTTAACTTATTTAAGGTTGCTAATCGCTATTATAATATCAATGACTGGAAAGAATTTAATAAAACGGTACATTTTGTTTTAGAAAATTCAGAACGTGTTAATGATACTTCAAGTATCATTAAAGCATATACTTATTTAGGAGACTATTATCAATCTCAAACAATTTTAGATAGCTCTTTCTTGTATTATTATAAGGCAGAGAAGATGTATTCTGAATTGGGAGATAATTTCAATTTGGCTAAAACTTTAATTAACAAAGCTACTTTACAGTACAGGGCAGGTGATTTTTTAGGTTCTGAAAAATCAGTTTTTAGTGTATTACGGATAATAAAAAATGAAAAGAATACAAGCAATATTTTATATGATGCCTATAATCTTTTAGGAATAATTTATAGTGAGCTTGGTGAATATGATAATGCAATTATATATCATAATAAAGCATTAACGATGAGTGATGATGAGGCTATACCAAAAGTATTTCAGTCCAAAGCCACAACCTATAATAATATTGGATTTTTATATTTGAATTTAAAAAAATATGCTCTTGCTCAAACTTATTTTAAAAAAGGATTAGAGGAAAATAATCTTAAAATTCAAAAACCAGCCCTATATGCCATGTTGATAGATAACTTAGCGTATGCTAAATTTATGTCTAATGATACCAATAAGCTTCCTGGTCTATTTTATGAAGCACTTAAAATAAGAGATAGTATAAAACTGAGTTCAGGAATATTTATAAATAAAATTCATTTATCAGAATATTATAGCTCCGTAAAAGCTACATCAACTGCAATAAGTTTTGCAAAAGAAGCCCTTTCGCTATCTAAGAAAGCCAATATACCTAGAGATGTCCTCGTTGCCCTGAAGCAACTTTCTGTTGTAGATCCTGAAAATGCGTCAATTTATTCAAAGGAATATATTACGATTAATGAGCAGCTGCAAAAAGAAGAACGAAGTATGGGAGAGAAATTCTCCCGTATTGAATATGAAACGGACAAGATTAAAGATCAGAATTCTATTCTAGAAGATCAAAACAGGAATTTGATCTATATCTTTAGTGTTATCGGGATTCTGGGGTTATTTACTTATGTTATTAAAGCGCAGCAAAGCAAAAACAAAATCTTATTGTACAAGCAACTGCAACAACAAGCCAATGAGGATACTTACAACTTGATGATCTCACAACAACAAACAATCGATGTTAATAGAGTACTAGAGAAAAAAAGGGTAGCTCAGGAATTACACGATGGTGTTTTGGGTAGGATGTTTGGTGTTCGTATGAATTTAGAAGGGCTTAACCCCTTTGATGATGCACTTGCAGTAGAGCAGAGAGTTATATTCTTGAATGAGTTAAAAAACATCGAACAAGATATTCGTGAAATTTCACATGACTTAAATAGAGAGAAGTCGGAATTAATTAATAACTTCGTAGCTATTGTGAGTGACTTGCTGGAGAAGCAAAGTGATACTTTTGATCCTGTTTTGATATCAAATATTGATGGGGCTATTAAGTGGGACTTGTTAATCAACTCAGTAAAGATTAATTTGTATCGAATTATTCAAGAGTCTTTGCAAAATTGTAATAAATATGCACAGGCCACTACCATTCGAGTAGAGCTAAAAAAGAGAGAAGAAAACTTAGTTTTGACAATTTCTGACAATGGTGTAGGATTTATCAAGAAGAATAAAATTAAAGGGATAGGAATTAATAATATGATTTCTAGAACACACGAGTGTAATGGAACTTTTGATATTAGCTCTGTAAAAGGAGAAGGTACTACAATTACCGTTACAGTCCCAATTGAACAAAAACAAATACCCATCTAGAAATGACACCCGAATCTGTTTTCATTGAAAAAACCAAAATGAATATTCTTATTGTTGATGATCATCCTTTTATCATTCAAGGATATAAAAATGCTATAACACGATACAAACCAGAAAAATTTGAGTTTGTTATCTATGAGGCTAAGGATTGCGAGTCAGGATATCATTTAATTACAAATACAGATTCAATTGTGTTTGATATTGTTTTTTTTGATATCAGCATGCCTTCATACGAAGAGAAAAACCTATATTCAGGAGAGGATTTGGCAAAATTAATTTTGGAACAGATGCCCAATTGCAAAATTATTTTGCTAACCATGTTTACGGAGTTTTTAAAAATCAAAACAATTATAAGTACGATCAACCCAAACGGTTTGGTGATAAAAAACGATTTGACTTTTGATGAGTTACTATTTGCATTTAATAAAGTAATTAAAAACGAATTTTATTATAGTAAATCGGTTCTTGAAATGCTAGAATCACATGAAAACGACATTGAAATTGATTTGTTTGACAAGCAAATTCTTTTTCATTTATCCAAAGGAACCAAAGCGGCAGATATACCGCAATACATACCTATATCATTAAAAGCAATTGAAGCTAGAAAACTAAATCTCAAAGCGCTTTTAAAAATAACCAGTGGTAGCGATATCGATCTGGTACGAGAAGCTAGGAAAATAGGGTTATTGTTTTAAACTCATAAAAAAAGCGACATTTTGTACATGTCGCTTTTTTGTTTTTTATTCTTTTATGGCGTCCCAGCCTCTAGCTTTTAGCGGAATTCGTGTATTGGCTCTAGTAACTAAATGGATTCCTTCGCTAGCTTGAACCATGTGTCCAATGATCGAAAAATTTGGATTTGCTTTTATTTTTTCAAAATCGTCCATGGCAATCGTGAATAGCAATTCATAATCCTCACCGCCATTGATTGCGACCGTTGTACTGTCAATATCAAATTCTTCGCATACACTGATCAATTGTGGATCAAGAGGCAACTTGTCTTCGTATAAATTACAACCTACATTAGATTGCTTGCACAAATGCATAATCTCTGATGATAAACCATCCGAAATATCGATCATAGATGTTGGTTTTATTTCTAAAGCGTGTAATAAAGTACGAACGTCCTTGCGCGCTTCTGGCTTCAATTGACGCTCAATTAAATAAGTATAAGCGTCTAAGTCTGGTTGAGAGTTAGGGTTGACTTGAAATACTTGTTTCTCTCTTTCCAGTACTTGCAATCCCATATAAGCAGCTCCAATATCACCAGTTACCACTAATAAATCGGTTTCTTTAGCGCCATTTCTATACACTATTTCTTCTTCGTTAGCTTCGCCTATTGCAGTAATACTAATGATTAATCCTTTTTGAGATGAGGTGGTGTCACCGCCTATTACGTCAACTTTATATTCGGCTGCGGCATGTGTGATTCCTTCAAATAATTCCTCTAATGCCTCTAGAGGGAAACGATTGGATACGGCTACCGAAACTGTGATTTGAGTAGCTTTGGCATTCATAGCACAAATATCAGATACGTTTACAACTACAGCTTTATACCCTAAATGTTTCAATGGCATATAAGCCAAATCAAAATGGACGCCTTCGATCAATAAATCAGTTGATACTACGACTTTTTTATCCTTAAAGTCCAGTACAGCAGCATCATCACCGATGCTTTTTAAGGTAGATGCTTGGGTGATTTCAAAGTTTTTTGTCAAATGGTCTATCAATCCAAATTCTCCTAATTGAGCTATGCTAGTGCGTTGTGGGTTTTTATCTTCAATCATTATGTTTGTTTTTAAAGTAGCAAAGGTACGAAGATAATTAGGTTGTTAATTTTGACTTTTGATGAATTTTGTGTTTTGTAGGATTATTTATGCCGTTTTATTGAAAAAACTGTAACGTTTATAGTAAAGCGTCTACTTACTATTAAACCAAAAAAACAAATTAGCATGAAACTCAAAATTACAAACCTAAGTAAGACCTATAAAAATGGTGTAAAAGCCTTGGATAATTTAAATCTCGAAATTGGAACAGGAATGTTTGGACTTTTGGGTCCCAATGGAGCGGGTAAATCTTCCTTGATGCGTACAATTGCAACTTTGCAAAAACCAGATTCAGGTATGATTGAGTTTGATGGGATTAATACTTTAAAAGATCAAATGGAATTGCGTAAAATTCTAGGCTACTTGCCACAAGAATTTGGCGTTTATCCCAGTATGTCAGCAGAAGACTTATTACACTATTTTGCACAATTGAAAGGTATAGCATCCAAAACGGAAAGAGCTACAATTGTAAAACAAGTTTTAGAAGTGACTAATTTGTATGAAGTACGTATGAAGGATGTAAATGGATATTCGGGCGGTATGAAACAACGTTTTGGAATTGCTCAATTGTTATTGAATAACCCCAAGTTAATTATTGTAGATGAACCAACAGCTGGATTAGATCCTGCCGAAAGACATCGTTTTTTAAATGTGTTGCGTGAAATAGGGACCAATCATACTGTTATTTTTTCAACCCATATTGTGGATGATGTCAAAGAACTATGTAATGAAATAGCCATTTTGAATGGGGGAAAAATTTTAACTCAAGGTACACCACAATCAACTACTGATGCTTTGAATGGGCAAATCTGGACTAAAGTTATTGAGCGAGAAGGACTAGAACAATATGAAACGGACTTCAATGTTATTTCATCAAATTATAATCAAGATAATAGCTTGAATATTAGAGTTTACAGTAAGGAGCAACCTAATGAAAGCTTTGTTGCTGTTGCGCCTCAACTAGAAGACGTGTATTTTGTAGCACTTAAAAACGACTCGATATTATGTTAGGAACTATATTTACTTTTGAATTAAAAAGATGGTTTAAAAACCCCACTTTTTATATCTATATGGGGATATTTTTTGTCCTATCGATGTTAATGATGGCTACTAATCTGGGCTTTTTTGATGGCATGTCTAGCACGACTGCCTCCAATCAATTGGCTAATTCGCCTATTGCTTTGAACGGTATAATCAATGGACTTTCTGTATTGACCTACTTTTTACTGCCTTCCATAGTTGGAGCTTCGATTTACCGAGATTTTAAATACAATATGCACACCATTCTTTTTTCCTATCCGTTTACAAAAATGGATTATTTATTGGGGAAATTCTTGAGTTCGTTGACCATTGTGATTTTAGTTGTTTTGGGTATCGGTTTAGGTGCTTTTTGTGCGTCTTATTTACCAGGAATTAATCAAAGTTTATTGGGACCAGTAAGTATTATAGGGTATTTGCAAGCTTATTTCATCTTCGTTATCCCTAATTTATTTTTTTATGGAGTGATTGTATTTGCAATTGTAACGATAACTCGAAATATTTCGGTAGGATTTATTGCGGTTATTCTATTGCTTTTTGTTCAAAGCATGATCAGTAGTTTTACCAATGATGCAGATAATCGTTACCTCGCGGGAATCTTAGATCCTTTTGGTAGTGAAGCGTTGAGTTATTACACACAATATTGGACCGTTGCCGAAAAAAATGTGAACTTACTGCCTTTTGAAGGGATTATTGTATACAACCGATTATTGTGCTTAGGTATTTCATTAATTGTATTTGTTCTCTTGTATCGTTACTTTTCGTTTACACAAACAGCTTTGACGTTTGGGAAAAGTAAAAAGGAAGAGCGTGTAACCAAGAATAATTTTGGTGGCATTACAAGGATTAATTTACCCAACATACAGTTCGATTATTCGATTAAACATAATTTAAAAACAGCTTGGAATTTGTCTAAGATAGATTTTAGATTCATTGTTAAAAACTGGATTTTTATTAGTATCGTCATTGTAGGACTGGTATTTATATTGCTTACATCGTTAAGCGCGGGTGCCATTTTTGGTACAAATACGTATCCAATGACTTGGCAAATGCTAGCTATACCAGGAGGTGCTTTTGGACTTTTTATTAATGTTTTGACTTTTCTTTTTGCGGGTATACTTGTGCATCGAGGCGTAACCGCAAGAATGAATCATTTAATTGATGTAACACCAACACCAAACTGGGTATTGTTGTTCTCTAAGTTTTTAGCCTTGATCAAAATGCAAGTAGCGTTACTAGCCGTCATCATGATTGGAGGGATTATGATACAATGTTATAACGGTTATTTTAACTTTGAGATCGGTCATTATCTTTTTGAATTGTATGCTGTTAAATTGGTACACTTTGTAATCTGGGCTTTTTTGGCACTTTTTATTCAAACGCTCTTCAAAAATTATTTACTTGGTTTCTTTGTTTTACTTATTCTCTCTATTGGTTTGGTTTTTATTCCAGAAATTGGAGTGGAGCAAGACGTTTTTAGGTTTAATAGCGATACGGGTTTTCAATACTCAGATATGAATGGTTATGGCAATACACTGCCTATGTATTACCTGTACAAAGGATATTGGTTCCTATTTGGTTTAGGAATTTTCGGTCTTACACTTTTGTTTTGGACAAGGGGAGTTGGTCAATCAGCCAAAGCAAGATTGACGGATGCTAAGCAAAGGATGGGTAAAAAAATGACTGTTTTAATACTATTGCCATTGATAGGCTTTGTTGCCTTAGGGAGTACGTTATATTACCAAAACAATGTTGTCAATGAATATACTTCCAGTCAAGACCATGAAAAAGAAATGGTGAACTGGGAGAAAAAGTACAAAAAGTATCAAAAATATGCACAACCTAGAATTACAGATATTAAGATAGATTTAGACCTGTTTCCTGAGGAACGTGATTTTCTGGCGAAAGGGACCTATGTTTTGAAAAACAAATCGAATAAAGGGATAGACTCTATTTTTGTCAATTACAATAATTTTCAAACTAAAATCGCTTTCGCAAAAGGAACACAACTCGTTTCTAAAGATTCGGTTTATAATTTCAATATTTACAAGTTAGCTAAGCCTTTATTGCCTGGCGATTCGATAGTTATGTCCTTTGAAGTCAAAAATAAAGAGAATACCTTGTTTAAAAATAATTCGCCAGTTATTTATAATGGAACTTTTATCAATAATAGTTCTTTTCCATCTATCGGATATAGCGAAAGAGGAGAGTTAACTGATGATGATGTTCGAAAAAAGTATGGTCTTAAGCCTAAGGAAAGAATGGCAAGCCCTATGGATTCTATCGCAAGAAAAAACAACTACATTAGCAATGATGCTGATTGGTTAACATTTGAAACTACTGTTAGTACCTCAGGTGATCAAACAGCAATTGCGCCAGGTTATTTGCAAAAGCAATGGAAAAAGGACGGGAGAAATTATTTTCATTACAAAATGGACCAAAAAATGCTGAATTTCTATGCTTATAATTCGGCTAGATATGAAATTAAGAGAGATAAGTGGAACAATGTAAATATTGAAATCTATTACAATAAAGGGCATGAATTCAATTTGAACAGGATGGTTTCTGGGATAAAAAAATCTTTGGATTATTACTCGACTAATTTCAGTCCCTACCAGCATAAGCAGGTTCGTGTTATGGAATATCCTAGAACCTTGGGTGAGTTTGCACAATCTTTTTCGAACACAATACCTTTTTCTGAAGGAATTGGGTTTATTGCTTCTGTGGATGATAATGACCAAGAGGCAGTTGATTATCCTTTTACTGTGGTTTCGCATGAAGTGGCACATCAATGGTGGGGAGATCAGGTTGTTGGAGCAAATGTGCAAGGAGTGACTATGTTGTCCGAGAGTCTTTCTGAATATAGTTCCTTAAAAGTTTTAGAGCATCACTATGGTAAAACAAAAATGCGTAAGTTCTTAAAAGTGTCTCTGGATATGTATCTCTCTGGAAGAACTAATGAGGCTAAAAAAGAAAAACCCTTGATGTATAATGAAAACCAGCAATACATTCATTACAGGAAAGGTTCTCTGGTTTTCTATGCATTAAGTGATTTTATTGGCGAGCAAAAACTGAATGGAGTTTTGAAATCATACATTCAAAAAGCGGGTTATCAAGAGGCTCCGTACACCAATTCGATAGAGTTAGTTGAGTTGATAAAGGCAGCAACTCCAGATTCATTAAAGTATGTTGTAAACGATATGTTTGAAACGATCACACTTTATGATAATAGAGTTAAAAATGCAACTACTAAGAAATTAGCCAACGGGAAATATCAGGTAGATATTGAATTTGAGGTGGCTAAATACAAGGCAGATGATCAGGGTAAGCGAATTTTTAAAGATGCCAAAGGTAAAACCTTATCGTTCAAGAAAAAAGGAGACGTGATTGCGACTACTTCATTGCCATTGCAAGACTATATTGAAATTGGAATTTTTAATGAAGTGACTGTTAAGGATAAAAAAGTGGAGAAAGAATTGCATTTAAAGAAGTACAAAATAGATAAAATAGATAATAAAATTTCTATAATTGTCGATGTAAAACCAACAGAAGTAGGGGTTGATCCGTATAATAAATTAATTGATACGAACTCAGATGATAACAGGCGCAAGTTGTAGTTGATGCAGGTTTGTGAAAAAAGCGAAGGGGAAACTCTTCGCTTTTTTTGTTTTTTAAATCGGCAATTATTTTTTTGAAACTATACCTTTTAATCTTAAATTTATAAAATGAAAAATCACGAAATTATCACCTTGACTGTAAATCCAGCTTTGGATAAAAGTGCTCATTTTACAGGATTAGTTCCAGAACAAAAAATAAGATGCCAACAACCATCCTTTGATGCAGGTGGTGGAGGTATTAATGTGTCTAAAGCTATTTCTCGTTTGGGCGGCGACTCATTAGCTGTTTTCACGGCTGGAGGACCTACTGGAGAAATGATAAAAGAATTATTGGTAAAAGAATCCGTAGCTATTGATCCCATTGCAGTACAAAACTGGACCAGAGAAAGCTTTGTGGCAGTCGATGATAATACCAATTCACAATACCGTTTTGGGTTTCCAGGAGCGGTTATTAGTGAAGAGGAGATCGATACGATACTGAAAAAAGCAGCAGCTTTTTCGTCTCATTTTTTAGTACTGAGTGGGAGCTTGAACGAAGGTTTACCTCTAGACTTTTACAAACAAATTGCCGTACTTGCTAAAAAGTCGGGAACTAAAGTCATTGCAGATACCTCTGGAGCGTCCTTAGAAAAAGTATTAGAAACGGGAGTTTATTTAATCAAACCCAATGTAGGTGAATTAGCAAAACTTGTGGGGGAAGCTAGTCTAGAAATGGAAGAAGTAAACGAAGCAGCCAAAAAAATAATTGCAAAAGGCGGTGCCGAAATCGTAGTTGTTTCTCTTGGTCCACAAGGAGCAGTTTTAGTAACCAAGGATTCTTATGATTATGTTCCAGCTCCTAATGTAGTTAAAAAAAGCACTGTAGGTGCGGGAGATAGTATGGTAGGGGGGATGGTATGGGCGCTTTCGCAAAATAAAAACTTATCAGAAGTAATTCGTTGGGGAGTAGCATGCGGATCAGCAGCAACTATGAACGACGGAACCCAGTTGTTTAAAGTAGAAGATGCCAAGCGATTGTTTGAATGGTTGAAAGGGAAATAATTTGTAATTCTTGTAAAAATGAGATAAAACGATAATTACTCAAGCAATTATCGTTTTAGACTAAAATGGGACTTGAATATTTTTTCCTGACCATCTAAGGTGTATTGAACAGTAAACCAATAATCTTCACTTGGCAATTCGGCATTATTGTAACGGCCGTCCCAACCTACAGTATTGGTCTTGAATTGCTTCAATAATTTCCCGTATCTGTCAAATATGGCTACTACTGAGTTGGTTTGTGTTGCTAAATCGCTAATGTTCCAATAATCATTAAACCCATCATTATTTGGTGTAAAAAGTTTAGGGTATTTCAATACAATTGCTGTTAATATTGTCACAGTACAACTACCTTTATTGTCTTTTATAGTAATATAGTGCTCTCCTGACGATACGTTCCCAAAAGAAGGATGAGCTTGGTATTCCCCCTCGCCATCCAACTGGTATAGATAATCGCCAAAACCGCTAACATCCATAATGTCAAGATTTATTTCATCTGTAAAAGCATCAGAGACCGTAATCTTTGCTACAGCAGGACTGGTTTTTGTCACTTTTACAGTAGTGGGATAATAGCTGCAATCGCTTCCTGTATCCGGAGTAATTTTGGTGACAACCACATCATACAAGCCTAAAATAGTTGTGGAGTGCGTTGGGCCAGTACCTACCAGTTCTGTATTAAAATACCAATCTACTATAAACTGCTTTGGATCGAGTCCTGATTCTAATAGTGCTGGGGAATTGATGGCTCCTGTACCGTAATCGACACAAACAGCTTTGTCCTCAAGAACTAAAGTTTGTAGTGGGTAAATGGTAATATCAAATGAGGTTTCGGCGTAACAGCCTACTTTACTAGTGGCTGTAGCATAAACATATATTGTTTTACTTTCTGTAATAGTATCACCTGCTTTATAGGCAATACCTGTTCCAAGTGGTTCAGAAAAATAGTTACCTTCTGCCAAAGCGGGTAAAATGTATTGATTGCATAAAGCAATGTCGTTATGCGGTTTTAGAACCGGTGTTTTAGCAATAGTGACTGTAAATTCATTTTCGTCTTCACATTTAAAACGGTCTCCTTTTTGACCATAAATAAATAGTTTTTGAGTGGTTGTGATATGATCTCCAGCTTTTAGTTTGGTACCTTTTCCACCAGTGCTACTAAAGTATTCGCCTATTTTTAATTCAGGTAAAACATATTGATCACAAACTGTAATATCATTGATCTTATCAACGGTAAGGCCTATGATGTTTATGTTTACAGGATTTTCGGCGGCGCAGGTTTTTAAGTCAGGCCATTGGTTGTAAAGGTAGATCGTTTGCGTGCTAGTGATATGCTCTCCAGGAGGTATTAGGCGGCCTTTTCCGCCCGTTGCACTGTAAAAAGAACCATTTACAACTGTTGGAATAATAAATTCTTTACAACTAGTAACATCGGTGATAATGGTTAGTTTGGGAAGGTCTCTAATCTCAACTTTAAAGGAGGACTCATTGGCGCAACCATTTTGTAGGTTGTTAATATAAATTGTTTGAGTGGAGGTAATTAGGTCGCCAGGAGCTAATGTTTTTCCGCCTCTATTTTTCTTAGTAAAATAAGTTCCGTTTTGTAAAGTAGGTAGGAAGTAAGGCTCGCTGATGCAACGGATGACGTTGTTTAATTGATCAACAGCTGGAAAAGGTATTATTGTAATCGTAAAAGCTAGGTTATCAGTACAGTTAGGTGTTGTTGAGGTTGCTGCATAGGTGTAAACAGTCGTTGTTTTAGTCAGTACTGTTCCTGATGCAATTACGTCGCCAGTACCTGATGGCCCGGTATAATACTTGGCTACGGCTAGTTTTGGTAAGGTATAACTGCCGCAAGCGGTTTCATTTTTAATTTGCGGAATAATGATAACTTGAAATACCGATTGACTGCTACAGCTCCCATCAGTATTGTAAATATAAATTTTTTGGGAACTAGTAATAATATCTCCAGCCGATAATAATTTCCCATTAGCTTGGTCGCCTGTGTAGTATTTCCCGTTTGTTAATACCGGTAAGCTGTAGCTGTTACATGTACTTACGTTTTGAAGCACATCTACATCCGGTAACGGCATAATGTTTAAATCAAATGCAGCGTCGCGACAGGTTGATCCGCCAAATTCGGCATAATAATAGATGGTTTGTGAGGTGTAAATTTTTACGCCAGAATTTAGTGTTGTTCCACCGCCGGTAGGACCGCCACCTTTGGTATAAAACTGACCAACAGGAGGAATTGGAATTTGAAAATAGTCACAATGATTGAGCGCTACATTGTATTGGGAAATTAAGTTGACATTAAAACTACTTTCATTGGTACATGAATTACTATCTGGTCCGCTATAAATGTAATAAGTTCCACTTAGCGTGATCGCATCGCCCGCTTGAAGTTTAATTCCGTTTCCATTTGGCAAAGTATAATAGTCGCCAAAACTGATTAGCGGTAAGATGTAACTGGAGCATTCGATAACATCAGCTAATGCTGAAACTGCAGGTCTAGGATTGATTGTGATTGAAAAAGAATTAATGTTATAGCAAGCACTGTTGGTACTACTAGACATTCTGATCCAAACATCAATTTTTTTAGCGCCTGTAGTGATGTGATAAGTCGCGCTTAACTCGTTTTTATTTGCAATAGCGTCTTCAAGAGTTGAGTAATAATTAATCGTATAGTTTTTAGGGTCTTGGCCGCCCAAAATAAAAGAATTGTTATCTGTCAACTTGATATCAACACCTGTTGGACTATCGCAAAATAGAAGGTCAGCGGGTTTTTTTGGACTAGCAATATTTTCTAGTACAAGATTAAAAGAATGTAAGGTGTCACACCAATTGGCATCCGACTTGCTTTTTAGTTTAAAATAGATTGTTTCATTGCCTGTACTTTGATAATTGGACAGATCAGTGGTATTGATCGCATTTCTATTGAGGTTTGCGTCTGCCGTATTTGAATAATATGCAATTTCATATTTTGTAGTATCGACTCCTAAAGAGGTTAGGTTGTTTTGTGTTAAATCATAACCATAGGTTGCTAATCCTTGATTGCAGTTGGTAAGGTTTGTTGGCGTGTTGATCATTAACTCATTAAAAACAATTTGGTCTTTAATAATACAACCACTGTTTAGTTGATTGATTACGACATCATAAACACCGGCCGATTTTACTTCTAGTTCATAACTGTTTTCGGTGGCTAATAATTGTCCGTCTTTATACCATTTATGTATGTATTTTGGATCTGTTAATCCTGTTTGTATTTTAGTTGTATTGCTGGAGCAAATAGATTGATCGGGACCTAAATCTATTGTAGTTGTAAAGCTAGCCGAGCTTAAAAAAACAGCCGAATCATATCCAGAATCATTAGCATCACCAATCACCATACGAATTCGATACGAATGATTTGGTATAACAGCAGATGAAGCGTTGAGTATTTGGGTATACCCGCGCATGTTTAAGGTAGAAAGGCTAGGGCTATTGACCGTAGAAGTTGAAAACAAATTGGCATTAACTGAGTTACAAGAAGCATTGAAATTGCTGTCTCTAATGTTTTTTACCGAAATGGGATCTGAAGTTCCAGGTACAATTGCAAGATTTGTGGTCACATTAGTTCCTAAATCGGTCAAGAAAAAACCAAATACATCACTAAAACCACATTGGTATTCCCCATATTCATTAGAAGCAAAAAGAAAATCAAAACTAAAAGTACTCGACATAGGAACAAAATCAAATTCTAGGTAAGCAACGTCAGTAATGGCAGTGTTTTGTCCGGTGCTGTTGCTAATAGCTTGAAGCTGTAGATCACTATTGGTATTTACTTGGCTACTCATGTTGTTGCCATTGTACTGTCCTTCGGTGTATTTAGCAATTCCATTTCTAATAATTACACCTTCTTTAATGGGAAATGATGAGCTGTTATTGTTAAAATAAGCAATAGATTGTGGAGATGATAGGCCTATGTTTGAAGTTGTGGTGCAAGAATTACCCAAAAGTAATTGTACTAATTGATCTGCATTTCGACTACTATCATCGATTGTTATACTTTGACAAAAAGCAGTATACGAGAATAACGCAAACAAAAGTAGGTATAAATTTTTCAAAATATTTTGTTTTAGTAGAGTTTGGGGCTCTGTAAAACTACAATAAAAAGCATAAAATATGTATTTTAGCTATGAAATATGCATTTAGTCGATATAATTAAATTGAAAATTAATAAAAAGATTACAAAAATACAATGCAAAATGGAGGGGATCATTGGAGAGTTGATTTCTAACTATTTGTTTTGTAGTTGTTTGGTTGTGCTTGTTTTTTTTTGTAGAGCTAAATTTTTGAAACAAAAAAAACCTGACAATTTTTACATCATCAGGTTTCTATTTTAATACTTTGTGCAACTATCTTGCTGCTACAAGTCTAGTCATTCAATTTCAATACGGCCATAAATGCTTCTTGCGGAATCTCAACATTACCCACAAGTCTCATACGTTTTTTACCTTTCTTTTGTTTTTCAAGTAATTTACGTTTTCTAGAAATATCTCCACCATAACATTTGGCAGTTACGTCTTTACGCAACGCTTTAATGGTTTCACGAGAAATCACTTTTACACCAATTGCCGCTTGAACCGGAATGTCAAATTGTTGGCGCGGAATTAATTCTTTCAATTTCTCACACATTTTTTTACCAATAGAATACGCATTATCAACGTGCATCAATGAGGATAAAGCATCTACAATAGTTGCATTCAATAAAATGTCTACTTTAACAAGGTTTGAAGTTCGCATTCCAATAGGCGTGTAGTCAAATGACGCATATCCTTTAGAAACGGTTTTTAAACGATCGTAAAAATCAAATACAATTTCGGCAAGAGGCATGTCAAAAGTCAGCTCAACTCTTTCCGTAGTCAAATACGTTTGATTGGTAATCAATCCGCGTTTTTCGATACACAAACTCATTACGTTACCTACATAATCTGCTTTTGTAATGATAGTTGCTTTTATAAAAGGCTCTTCTACATGGTCTAAACGAGAAGGTTCTGGCAAGTCAGATGGGTTGTTTACCACCAAGACGGTTTCAGGATCTTTCTTAGTAAAGGCATGGTACGATACGTTAGGAACCGTAGTAATTACCGTCATGTTAAATTCACGTTCAAGACGTTCCTGGATAATCTCCATGTGTAACATTCCTAAGAATCCACAACGGAAACCAAATCCCAGGGCTGCTGAGCTTTCTGGTAAAAACACAAGCGAAGCATCGTTCAATTGCAATTTTTCCATCGAGTTACGCAACTCTTCATAATCTTCAGTGTCTACAGGGTAAATTCCGGCAAAAACCATTGGTTTTACATCCTCAAAACCTGTGATGATATTGGTTGTAGGTGTTTTAGCATCGGTTAATGTGTCACCTACTTTTACCTCTTTCGCTTCTTTAATACCTGAAATCAAGTAACCAACATCTCCAGCCGAAATCACTTGTTTCGGAACTTGGTTCAGTTTCAACGTACCAATCTCGTCTGCAAAATATTCATTACCAGTGGCCATGAATTTGATTTTTTGCCCTTTTTTGATTTCTCCATTTACCACTCTAAAGATAACTTCAATACCTCTAAAAGGGTTGTAATGAGAGTCAAATATCAGTGCTTGTAATGGTTCGTCTTTATTTCCTGATGGTGGTGGAATTTTTTCGATAATGGCAGCCAAAATATTTTCGACACCAAAACCTGTTTTACCCGAAGCATGAATTATATCCTCCAGTTTACACCCTAATAAATCAATAATATCATCACTAACCTCTTCAGGATTAGCGCTAGGTAAATCCACTTTGTTCAAAACCGGAATAATTTCCAAGTCATTTTCTAAAGCAAGATATAAATTCGAAATCGTTTGTGCTTGAATACTTTGAGCAGCATCAACAATCAAAAGTGCACCTTCGCAAGCGGCAATTGATCGAGAAACCTCGTATGAAAAATCCACGTGTCCCGGAGTATCAATCAGGTTCAGGATATATTCCTCCCCTTGATAAGTATATTCCATCTGGATCGCATGACTCTTTATGGTAATCCCACGCTCGCGTTCCAGGTCCATGTTATCCAGCAATTGCGCCTTTTCTTGACGTGCTGTAACTGTTTGTGTAGCACCCAGTAAACGGTCAGCAAGTGTACTTTTACCGTGGTCAATATGTGCAATAATGCAAAAATTACGTATTTTTTTCATTTTATTTTAGTATCATTTTTTATGTCATGCTGAGCGTAGGCTTTGCATGGGCGTGACCACAAGGGTCGGGTTATTCGTTTCAATCTTTTCCTTTTTTAAAGAAAAAAAGGAAAAGGATTTTCACTGCTACCCCTCACGCGCGAGTGTCGAACAACGACATTTAATCTGCAAATATAAATCAAAGATAATCAGTGTCAAAGTAGTTACAAGATATTATCAATAATACATTTTTGTAAACATAATTTTTATACATTTGATTTGTAAGCTTTTTTACATAAATCATAAAACACAAGCATGAAAAAATTATTGTTTTTACTAGTATTTGCATCTGCCTCAATGGTTGCGCAGGACATGGATGTTACTAAAGGGGATTTTGCACCTTTACAAGGTCAAAAAGAATTTAATGTTGAGTTCACTTATGGGGACTTAAAATTAATGAAGGATAATTTAACAGATGATCAGTATGTTGCAGAGCGAGTTGCAGACCTAAACGGGAAAAACAATGGAGTAGGTGATACTTGGAAAAAGAAATGGTATACTAGTAGAGATTATTTATTTGAGCCAAAATTTTTAGAATTAATAAATATTGTTCTTTCAAAAAAAGGTAAAAGTGTCATTTTCAAAGAAGATTTAAAGCAAGCTAAATATACTTTAATAGTTGATGCAGTATGGATTTATCCAGGATACAATGTAGTAATGGTCAAAAAAGGAGCTAAGGTTTCTACTATTTTAAGATTTGTAGAAACAGCAAATAGAAATAATGTAATACTAGAAATTAAAAGCGAAGATGCGCCTGGAGATATCTTTGGAGGGTCGTTTAGTAATGAGGATCGTATTGGTGAAGGGTTTGCTAAAACGGGTAAATCACTAGCGGGTTTATTATTGAAAAAAGCTTTTAAATAGAAGTAATTTCAATACTGTTATAAAAAATGGCGGCTGACTTTTAAAAGTCAGCCGTCGTTTTTTTATGCTTCATTGTTTATTAAGTAAGCCATGTTCTTGACCACATTGTCGTGTTTTTTAACAAACGGATTGGTTTCATCCCATACATATCCAGCCAATACAGCGCAAATTTTACTTTTAACATCATGATTTTCTGGTTGATGAAAAAATAAGGTTTGTAGATTTCCAGTGTACCATTCTTTTACATAAGTAGTAAACACACCAATTCCTCTTTTCATGTAAGCAGTGTACTCCACTTCCCAGTCAACAGCAATCCCTTGCGATTCTTTGATATAAAGTTTAGCAGCAAGAATTCCAGATTCAGTTGCAAATGCAACACCTGATGAGAATACAGGGTCCAAGAATTCAGAGCTGTTTCCTGTTAGGGCAAACCCGTCACCATACATTTGTTTTACAGATCGAGAGTAGTTTTCTAGTTTTACTGGTTCAAACAAGAAATCTAGTCCGCTAAAGCGTTTGGTGTAATAATCCGAAAGCGCAATCGCATTCTTCAAAGCTTCGGCATTGTCTTTGTTTTCTGCAAGAGAATTGATAAAAGTAGTTGGTCCTACAACACCAATGCTAGTATTTCCATTTGAAAAAGGAATTACCCATAACCAAACTTGAGTTTCTAAGATGTCAAATGAAATCAAAGTCCCTTCTTCGCCTTCGGGTCTATTTACGTCATTAACATGAGTAAAAATAGACGAGTGAGGATCGAGTTTTGATGGCGTATCTAAGTCCAGTAAACGAGGTAAAACACGTCCATAACCGCTAGAGTCTATAATGAAATTAGCGTGCACTTCTTTTAAGTTTCCGTCTTTGTCTTTGATAACCGTGATCGATTTTTTGCCTACAAAAGAAACAGAAACCACTTCTGATTGAAATTCTAAATCGATTCCTTTTTTAATAATTTCTTGAGCCATTGTGTTATCAAAATCAGCTCTTGGCACTTGCCAGGTCCAATCCCAACCGTCGGTAAATTTTTTACTAAAATCAAAAACGCAAATTTCTTCACCGCGTATAAAGCGAGCTCCAGTTTTTTTCTCAAAGTTCATTTTGTCAAGAGCCTCTAGTAAACCTGCTTCTTCAAAATGATCCATTACTCTTGGGATTAGGCTTTCGCCAACAACAATTCTAGGAAAAACTGTTTTTTCGACAACCTTAATTTTTATTCCGTTTTTGTGAAGATACGCAGCCGAGACACATCCAGATGGACCGGCGCCTATAATTAAAACATCTACGAATTCTTGTAACATTGCTATTTGGTTTTATTTAGTTTGAAAAGAAATGGCTTTTACTTTTTTACTTCTTTATAAAAACTAAAGTGATTTATATTTAATGGGAAATCTTTATTTTTAACTTTGTTTTATTTTTTTGCATTTAATTAAAGTATGACTCATGCCAATGATTTCATGAATTTCATCTACTTCAAATCCAGCCTTAGCTATTACATTCAAGATGTCTTGGGAATGAAACATTTGACTGTTTCCATTTGCAACAGCGGTAAAGTATAATGAGGTTGCGTGTAAGCTATAAGTAGATGCTTGAAATTTTTGCAAATCCCAGAACGTTTCTAATATATAAAAACTAGCGTCATCAGTCATAGATTCATAGGCTCTTCTAAATAAGCCATAAATTTCTTCAAGTGAGAAACAGTCAATAAACTGACTCATCCATATAATGTCATAACCTTTTGGAAAAGGAATGGAATTGTCTAGAAGGTTAGTGTCAATTGCTGTAATTCTATTTTGAAAACCAGCCGCAGCAATATTTTTTCGAGCTACGTTAGCTTGGCCGGGTAAATCTAAGATAGTGATATTTACATTAGCATCATAATTGGCACATTGCATAGAGAATTTACCAGTGTTTCCTCCTACATCCAAAAAGGATTTAGGGTTATTGCCAAATAAAATGGGCATTATTTCAGGAAAAGTATAATCAGAATAGAAATGATCAAAATCAAACCAACTTTTTTTAATTTTTTCAGGAAGTTCAGATAATCCTATGTACACAGTATCCCAATCTCCTAATTCCTTTAAGCCTTCCGGTTTTCCGTTAACAATAGATGCTTCGAGATGATTAATGGCAAGGTAATTCACATCTTGAGTGAAGTCCATGTTTATGTTAGTCATTTTGTCTCGTAGAATGAAATAACCTGTTTTTGTCAAGATAAATTCATTGTCTTTTAAGTACACCATTTCAAGACTTAAGCCGGCTTCTAGTAGTACTTTTACGCCATAAATAGAGAGCTTTAAAGCGGCTGCTATTGTCTCAATACTTGCTTGGTTATTGTCGAAAAGGTATTCTAGTATTCCTAAGTTTCGTAGCGACTTTGCTGCTTGAAACATAATAGGGGCAAAAGCAATTTTTTGTGCGTCTAGGTTAGCTTGAACAACATTTTTTTTGTCAGATCCAAAATCTTTCATGTGTGTATATATAGTTGTGTTATTGATTTGTAAGTAAATTACAGAGCGGTAAAAATTTTGATTTTTTTTTATGCTATATTATACTACATTTGCGTCGGTCAAATTAAGCACATTAAATTCTAATTAAAAATTAATTTTTAATATATTTAATTAAAAATAACAAACAAGTTAAATGAACACAATAAAGGAATATTTAAGTTTAAAAGAGTTTGAAGCTGTAATCTTTAATAATGACAAGATTGACATTAGTACAGTAGTATTAGATAGAGTAAATGAAAGTTTTAATTTTTTGAAAGAGTTCTCTGGAAATAAAATTATTTACGGTGTGAATACAGGTTTTGGTCCTATGGCGCAATACCGCATTAAAGATGAAGATAGAATCCAGTTACAATATAATTTAATTAGAAGCCACGCTTCGGGTACAGGGAAACCATTAAGTCCGGTTTTTGTAAAAGCGGCTATTTTAGCAAGATTAAATACACTGTCATTAGGAAATTCAGGAGTGCATCCTTCGGTAGTTCAATTAATGGCTGAGTTAATAAACAAAGATATCACACCGCTTATTTTTGAGCATGGTGGAGTTGGAGCGAGCGGCGATTTAGTGCAATTAGCACATTTAGCTTTAGTTTTAATTGGTGAAGGAGAAGTGTTTTATAAAGGAGAAAGAAGACCAACGAAAGAAGTTTTTGAAATAGAGAACTTAATCCCTATTCAAGTAGAAATCCGTGAAGGTCTTGCATTGATGAATGGTACATCTGTTATGACAGGAATTGGAGTTGTCAACGTGCATAATGCTAATAAATTATTAGATTGGTCTCTTAAGTTTTCATGTGCTATTAATGAAATTGTTCAAGCTTATGATGATCATTATTCGGCAGAGTTAAATGGTACAAAACGCCATAAAGGACAGCAAGAAGTAGCGGCTAGAATGAGACAAAATCTTGCGGATAGTACTTTAATTAGAAAAAGAGAAGATCATTTATATTCAGGTGAAAACACTGAAGATGTTTTTAAAGAAAAAGTGCAAGAGTACTACTCTTTGCGTTGTGTGCCTCAAATTTTAGGACCTATCCTTGAAACCATTGATAGTGTTGCATCAATTTTGGAAGATGAATTTAACTCGGCAAATGACAACCCAATTATTGATGTAAAAAACAAGCACGTATATCACGGAGGTAATTTTCACGGTGATTACATTTCATTAGAAATGGATAAGTTGAAAATTGTAATTACTAAATTGACAATGCTTGCGGAAAGACAGTTAAATTATTTATTGAATTCTAAAATAAATGAAATATTGCCTCCATTTGTAAACCTAGGAACATTAGGTTTTAATTTTGGGATGCAAGGAGTGCAATTTACAGCGACTTCTACTACTGCCGAAAATCAAATGTTATCAAATCCTATGTATGTACATAGTATTCCTAATAACAATGACAATCAGGATATAGTAAGTATGGGTACTAATGCAGCAGTTATCACGGCAAAGGTTATTGAAAATGCTTTCGAAGTATTGGCAATAGAATTAATTACCATAGTTCAAGCTATTGATTGTTTAGAGCAAAACGACAAGATTTCATCGGTAACTAGAAAAATTTACGATGATGTTCGTAAAATTATTCCAACATTTAAAGAGGATCAAGTAATGTACCCGTTTGTTCAGCAAGTAAAAGATTATTTGATTAATAACTAATAAAAGCAATCCGTTTAAATTCTATTTATTATGAAGAAACTTATTTTTTTATTGGTAATGACATTGCAGTTTTCGTATGCTCAAGAACTAGCTTTGGTTAGAAAAGAAGGTCTTTTTGGCTATATTTCTAAAGATGGTTCATTTGCGATTAAATGTAAATTTAAAAATGCAAAAAACTTTTCAGAGGGCTTAGCGGCATTCGAGGATAATAAAAAATGGGGCTTCATTAATACAAAAGGAGAGGTAGTTATTTCGTCAAATTTTGATGATGTAAAATACTTTAATAGCGGTGTTTGTATAGTACTTCAAAATAAAAAATGGTCTTACATTAATAAAAAGGGAGAGGTGCTAAATGCTCCTGCATCTGATAAAGTCTATGATTTTGAAAGCGGTGTGGCGTTTATTAAGCAAGGAAAAAAAGCAGGTTTGATCAATAGTAAAATGGAGGTCATTTTAGAGCCAAAATACGATGTGATAAAATCATTCGAAAATGGATTTGCTAGAGTTAGAAACAATGACAGATGGGGGATTATTGACAAAACAGGAAAAGTTGTTGTTGATATCATTTATGATGAAATTGGTAATTACTACAAAAACACCACTTGGGTGAAGAACGGAGCTGTCTTTGGATTAGTGGTGAATAATAAATTTACAGTTATTGAAGGAGCCGATAAAGTTTGGGACTTTTTAAGTCAAGACATTACTTATGCTAGAAAAAACGATAAAGTAGGATTTGTTGATTTGAAAGGGAAGTGGGTAATAGAACCTAAATTTGATAAAGTAAAAGCATTTTCCAAAGGTTTAGCCCCTGTGTTAGTGGGAAAAAAATGGGGATTTATAAATCTAAAAGGAGAAATAGTGATTGAGCCAGTGTATGCTGATGCAGAAGTGTTTAGTGCAGATGGCTTTGCTCCGGTTAAAGAAAATAATTGGGGTTTTATAAATGAAAAGGGTAAATTAGTAATACCTACTCAATATGGTATCACAGCTGGAGGGATTTTTTCTCTTTTTAAAGAGGACGAGAAAGGTTTTGTAAATGGTGTTGCTAGAGTAAAAAACGAAGATAAATGGGGGTTTTTAAAGCCAGACGGTACCGTGTTAGGAAACCAATGGTTTGAAAATGCAGAGCCTTTTCAAAAATAAATAATAATGTATAACATTTCTTAAGGATTAGTTTTTATAAATAAGTACTAATTGATGGAGGTGATTGTATAATGTAAAATATATAGAAGTATGAAATGTGTTTTAGTAACTGGAGGTTCAAGAGGAATTGGAAGCGCTATTTGTCAAAAATTGGCAATCGATTCTAATTACCACATCCTGATTAACTATCAATCAAATAAAGCAGCTGCTGAAAAAACATTGGAAGCAGTTGTTCAAAATGGAGGTACTGGAGAGATTATTGCTTTCAATGTAGCCGATTTTGAAGAAGTAAAATCAGTTTTAACAAAGTGGCAAGAAGCAAATCCTGAAGCTATTGTAGAGGCAATTGTAAACAATGCTGGAATTACAAAGGATGGGTTGTTCATGTGGATGAGTCCTGAGGACTGGTCAAGCGTAGTAAACACAAGTTTGAACGGATTTTTTAATGTGACTAATTTTTTCATACAAAAAATGTTGCGTAACAAATACGGTAGAATTGTCAATATAGTATCCTTGTCAGGAGTAAAAGGAACTGCAGGTCAAACAAATTATTCAGCAGCCAAAGGGGCAGTTGTTGCAGCTACCAAAGCGCTAGCGCAGGAAGTGGCTAAAAGAAACATTACGGTTAATGCTGTTGCGCCAGGTTTTATTAGAACAGATATGACAAGTGACTTAGACGAGAAAGAATTGATAAAATTAGTTCCAGTTAATCGTTTTGGTGAAGCTGAAGAAGTGGCTGATTTAGTTAGTTTTTTAGTTTCGAAAAAATCGAGTTATATTACAGGAGAAATCATTAACATAAATGGTGGAATCTATTCATAAATAATTACTTTAAAGAGCATGAGTAAAAGAGTGGTAATAACAGGTATGGGGATATATTCCTGTATTGGGACATCTTTGGATGAAGTAAGGGACTCTTTATATAATGGAAAGTCAGGAATTACAATTGACCCTGAAAGAAAAGAGTTTGGTTTTCGATCAGCGCTTACCGGAATGGTTCCTAAGCCTGAGTTGAAAAATTTGCTTTCTCGAAGACAAAGAATAAGTCTTGGAGAAGAGACTGAGTATGCTTACATGGCAACGATAGAAGCGTTAAAGAATGCTAATATTGATGATGCTTTTTTTGATACAAATGAAGTAGGGATCATGTATGGTAATGACAGTGTTTCAAAAGCAATTATTGAAGCTACAGATATTATTCGAGATAAAAAAGACACAGCCTTAATAGGCTCAGGGGCTATTTTTAAATCGATGAATTCCACGGTAACGATGAATCTTTCTACTATTTTCAAGTTAAGAGGAATCAATCTTACAATTAGTGCTGCATGTGCTAGTGGTTCTCATTCTATTGGTCTGGCTTATTTTCTTATTAAAAGTGGTTTTCAGGAAATGATTATCTGCGGAGGAGCTCAAGAAATCAATAAATATGCCATGAGTAGTTTTGATGGTTTGGGTGTTTTTTCTCCACGAGAAGGGGATCCTGCTAAGGCCTCAAGACCTTTTGATGCCGGTAGGGACGGTTTGATTCCTAGCGGAGGTGGAGCAACCTTGATTCTTGAATCGTATGAGTCGGCTATTAAAAGAGGCGCGACAATTCTAGCAGAAGTTGCTGGTTATGGTTTTTCTTCAAATGGAGGACATATTTCTACACCCAATGTAGAAGGTCCTTCAATTGCTATGCAAAGAGCTTTAGATGAAGCTAATGTAAAAGCTTCGGATGTTGATTATATTAATGCTCATGCTACTTCAACCCCGGTAGGAGATAGTAATGAAGCCAAAGCTATTTTTGAAGTGTTTGGTCAATCTAATCCGTATGTGAGTTCTACAAAATCAATGACGGGGCATGAATGCTGGATGGCTGGTGCAAGTGAAGTTATCTATTCTATTTTGATGATGCAAAATGATTTTATTGCACCCAATATCAATTTAGAAAACCCAGATGAAGATGCTGCGAAATTAAATTTAGTAAAAGCAACATTAAACAAAAAAATTGACATATTTTTGTCGAATTCCTTTGGTTTTGGAGGAACAAATTCAGCATTAGTAGTAAAGAAGTACAAAAAAGAAGATGAATAAAGAAGAAATAGTTGAAAAGATAAATGGTTTTTTAGTGGATGAATTTGAAGTTGATGGAGATGAAATTCAACCAGAGGCTAATTTAAAAGACACATTAGGATTAGATAGTTTAGATTATGTTGATTTGGTTGTTTCAATTGAGTCAAACTTTGGGGTAAAACTAGTAGAAGTAGACTTCGTAGGAGTAGCCTCTTTCCAAAGTTTTTATGATTTGATTGAGAATAAGTTAAATGTAAAAGCATAGTTAATGAGTCAATGGGATGGCAAATCAAAAGGAACTGTTCTAGGATATAAAATCTTTGTTTTTTTTATAAAAAAAGTCGGTGTAAAATCGGCTTATTTTATTCTGTATTTTGTAGCATCTTATTATTTTATTTTCCTAAAAAAAAGTAATGCCTCTGTTTTTTATTATTTTAATAAAAGATTGGGGTACTCCTATTTAAAATCAAAACGAATGGTTTTTAATAGTTACTATACATTTGGGCAAACGATTATAGATAAGATTTCTATTTCTGCGGGGATGAAAAACAAGTTTACTTATGAGCACGATGGAGGAGAAATCATTATCGATCTTTTAAATGAAAAAAAAGGAGGAGTGCTTATAAGTGCGCATATTGGTAACTTTGAAATTGCAGAACATTTTTTTGGAGAGATCGATGTTAACTTTCAAATTAATTTAGTTACTACTGATTTAGAACACTCTGAGATTAAAAAATACCTTGAAAAAATCACTCGAAAACCAAGCATTAAATTTATTATCATAGGCGATGATTTATCTCATATTTTTGAAATAAATGCTGCTCTGGCTAAGAATGAATTAGTATGTTTTACTGGAGATAGGTATTTTGAAGGCGTAAAATCAATGTCGGCAGAACTATTAGGTCAAGAGGCTAAATTTCCAGCGGGCCCTTTTCTAATTGCTTCAAGATTAAAGGTTCCTGTTGTTTTTGTTTATGTGATGAAAGAACCAAATTTACATTACCATCTTTATACAAGAGAAGCAAAAATGAAACACAGAGATGAGGTTGGATTATTAAAATCCTATACTGAAAGTGTAGAATCGATGATTAAAAAGTATCCTTTACAATGGTTTAATTATTTCGATTTTTGGGATCAATTAGACAAGAAATAACAAAACAGAAACAGTAAATCAATACCTAATTGCATTGATTTTTGTATGTACAATAATCAGCAAGATATAAATGGAAGGATTTGATACAATTATTATTGGTTCAGGTGTTGGAGGGTTAGCAACTGCAATATGTTTAGCACGTGCTGGCCAAAAAGTTTTAGTTTTAGAACAACATTATGTTCCAGGTGGTTGGAGTCATAGTTTTACTTTAAACGGACAACGTTTTAGTCCAGGAGTGCACTATGTGGGCTTAATTGATGAAGGACAATCTACAAATGAACTGTACCGTGGATTAGGTATTGCTAATGATATGGTGTTTTTTTCAATGAATAAAAAGGGATATGAACACGCTATAATAGGTGACGAAACCTTTAGTTTCCCTGCTGGTATCGATAATCTAACCCAAGTACTTGTTGATCGTTTTCCACATGAAAAAAAGAACATTAATAAATACCTAACACTTGTTGTACGAGTGAATAGGGAGCTACAGTTGATTCCAAAATTAAAAGGGTTTTGGCAAAATATTACCGTACCATTTCGAACGAAACATTTTGGAAAGTTCTCCTTGTTTCCCTTAAAAAAAGTAATAGGTTGGCATATTAAAGATCCTTTGTTAAAGGCAGTTTTAAATGTGCAATGTGGTGATCATGGGCTTTCGCCAAAGAGAGCTTGTTTTCCAGTACATTGTTCAGTAATGAGTCATTACTTTGACGGCGGTTTCTACCCTATGGGTGGTGGAGGTGGTATTGTGAAGGCTATGACAAATGGAGTCAAAAGGTTTGGCGGTGAAGTTCGTGTCAAGCAAAGTGTAGAAAAAATTATCGTAGAAAATAAAAAAGCGGTTGGAGTACAATTAAAAAGTGGTGAAATTATACACGCTAAAAATGTAGTTTCAAATGCCGATCCAACGATTACTTATCTCAATTTAATAGGGAAAGAGTTTTTGAGCAAAAAGCTGATAAAAAAATTAGAAAACACAAAGTATTCTGTAACATCATTAATTCTTTTTTTAACATTAGATTTGGACGTCACTCAATTTGGAATTGACTCAGGCAATATTTGGATGATGAAAGATGAGAATGATGATGCAAACTTTGAGGATCTGATGAATAATGAAATAACAGAGGGAGAGTTGTTTCCCGCAATTTTCATGAGTTGTACTACGATCAAAGATCCGGTTAGTTTTAATGGTAGGTACCATAATTTTGAAGTGGTCACCTATGTGAATTATGACAAATTAAACGATTTTAATGGTCTTGGTGATTATCATAATGAGGAATATGCGCTTTTTAAAGAAAAAGTAATTGCTAAGTTGATGAATAACATCGAAAAGATTATTCCAGGAGCTAAACAACATGTGATTCAAGCGGAATTAGGTACGCCAAAGACAAATGAGTTTTATGTCAACTCGACCAGAGGAAATGTCTATGGTACCGAAAAAACGCTAAATCAGGTTGGTCCTTTTTCGTATAAAAACAAAGCAGAAATTTCAAACTTATTTTTATGCGGAGCGAGTACGCTTTCACATGGAGTAGGAGGAGCAACGCATTCTGGGGTTGCCGCCGCCGCAACTATTTTACAATGTAAACCCGAAGATTTATTAGTTGAAGATAAAAATCAAAAGTTACGGGTATATGATGCCGAAGATCAGACTACTTGGCCTGATTGGGTTCATGTTAAAAGATCAGACAAAAAGAGAACATTCAAGGAATTGAGAGATAATTAGTATTAAGTATAATTTTATGTTAAATTCGCATTTTATAAAGGAACTACAACAATGAAAAATGTCCTCATAATCTATTATTCTCAATCGGGGCAATTAGAATCTATTGCGAAAAACATCTCGAAGTCGCTTTTAGAAACTGACGAGGTTAAGGTTTCGTTTTATGAAATTCAGTTAGAAAAAGCGTTTCCTTTTCCGTGGAAAAGCGAATCTTTTTTTGATGCATTTCCTGAGTCTTTTTTACAAGTTCCGGCAAGAATTAAGCCAATTTCGTCGGAGATTTTAGATCAAAAGTATGATTTAATACTGCTGAATTATCAAGTGTGGTATTTGACACCCTCTATTCCTATCAACTCTTTTTTGAAAAGTGCCGAGGCAAAGAAGTTATTAGACAATACGCCTGTAGTTACAATTAGTGGCTCTAGGAATATGTGGATAATGGCTCATGAAAAAGTCAAGGTATTATTAAAAAATAATAATGCAGCTTTAAAAGGAAACATTGCTTTAGTAGACAGAGTAGGGAATTTGATTAGTGTGATTACCATCGTAGAATGGATGTTTTCGGGCATTAAGAAAAAATATTTGGGTATTTTTCCGTTGCCGGGAGTGTCTGAAAAAGACATACAAGAATCGTCAAAATTTGGAGAAGTTATATTGTCTTCTTTGCAACAAGATAAATTAGATTCATTGCAAGCACAATTAGTTGCAATTGATGCTGTTAGGATTAGCTCTTACCTAGTGACAGTTGATAAAACGGCCAATAAAATATTTCACAAATGGTCCAGTTTTTTGATTAAAAAGGAAGCAAGTTCAAGAAAGTTTTGGTTAAAATTATTTAAAATATATTTATTACTCGCAATTTGGTTAATTTCGCCAATAGTATATATCTTACATGTTTTTAGCTATCCATTTAAGATCAATAAAATTAGAAAAGAAATTCTGTACTATCAAGGAATTCAATAAAATAAGAAAATCATGTTCGAAGTATATATTACAAAAGCGGGGAAATATTTACCAAACAAAGCAGTCCTTAATGATGATATGGAAAGCTTTTTGGGACTTATTAATCAAGCAACCTCAAAAGCAAGAAGAATAATTTTGCGAAACAATAAAATTCAAAGCCGTTATTATGCTTTGGACCATGACGGAAAAAGTACGCATACAAATGCCGAATTAACAAAAAATGCTATTCAAGAATTATTTGATGAAAATTTTTCGGGAGATGACGTTGAGTTAATTTCATGTGGTACATCAACTCCGGATATATTTTTACCCTCGCATGCTGCAATGGTACATGGATTATTAAAGAACAAACCAGTGGAGCTTAATTCTTCAACAGGTGTTTGTTGCGCAGGTATGAATTCATTAAAATTTGGGTTTCTATCGATCAAAGCTGGAAATACAAATAATGCGGTATGTACGGGTTCAGAGCGCGTTTCTTTATGGATGATTGCAGACAAATTTGAACAAGAGGTTTTGAATTTAAAAAGCTTAGAAGAACAACCAATTATTGCTTTCAAAAAAGATTTTTTGCGTTGGATGTTATCTGATGGTGCGGGTGCATTTTTATTAGAAAATAAACCTAGAGGGCCTATCTCTCTTAAGATAGAATGGATGGAAGGATATTCATACGCACACGAATTAGAAACGTGTATGTATGCCGGTGGAGAAAAGCAGGAAGATGGCTCGATAAAACCATGGAGTGATTACAATCCAGATGAATGGCTTAACCAATCTATTTTTTCGATTAAACAAGATGTAAAATTGTTAGATGCTTATATTTTAGAAAAAGGGGCGCAAAGTATGCGTGATGCTTTAGCTAAAAATAAGGTTTCATCGGATGAGATTGATTATTTTTTACCTCATGTTTCTTCGCATTATTTTGTCGAAGGGTTGCATAAATCTTTGGCCGAAAAAGGAATGGATATTCCAAGGGAAAAATGGTTCATGAACTTGGCACGTGTTGGGAATGTAGGTTCAGCTTCTATTTATCTAGCTTTAGAAGAGTTGATGAATTCAGGAAAATTAAATAAAGGGGATAAAGTATTATTGTCTGTTCCTGAAAGTGGCCGTTTTTCTTATTCTTATGCCTATTTAACTGTTTGTTAAAAGTACTTATGAGCGAAAAAAAAGCAATATTCGATAAAGAATTTGTGGAAAATTTAATTCCGCAAAAATTTCCTTTTGTCATGGTAGACAAAATGTTTTCTTTTACCGAGACCTCAATAGTTTCGGGTTTTAGAATTCAAAGTGACGCCATTTTTTTTAAAGACGGTTATTTTTTAGAGTCAGGTTTAATTGAGCACATGGCTCAAAGTGTGGCTTTACACACCGGATATCAGTTTTATTTAAAAAAGGAACCAGCTCCAACAGGATATATTGGGTCAATAAAAGATGTACAGATAATCAAACTTCCTGAGTTAGACGATGAAATAGTAACTACAGTAACTATTCTTCAAGAATTTGCAGGAATAACATTAGTTGATATCATCACTGAATTAAATGGTGAAATGATTGCTAAGGGACAAATGAAAACAGTTATAGCAAAATAATTTTATAGATTTTGACAAAGAAAAAAGCTAATCTAGTTGACATTAAAAGATATTTACCACATCGAGCACCTATGCTTATGGTAGATTTAATTGTTTTAATGGATCATGAAAATGTGGAAACCATTTTTGAAATCAAAGGGGATAATATATTTATCCAAAATGATGTTTTTATTGAAGCAGGCTTAATAGAAAATATGGCTCAAACTTGTTCATCAATTATCGCAAAGGATTTTTTTATAGATGAAAATAATCAAGATAAGGATGATGTTGATGTGGTGGGTTTTATAAGCGGAATCAAAACATTAAAAATTCATGCACTCCCAAAATCGGGAAGTACCATAAGTACAAAAGCAGTATTGGTATCTAAGTTTATCACTGATGATTATAGCTTGTGTACTATGAACTGTAAAACGTTTCATAATGAAGAATTACTTTTAGAAGGTGAAATCAACCTTTTTATTCAAGATAAAAACCCAAAGCGTTAACATTCATGAAAAAAGAAGAAGTACCACAAGACAAAGGAAATCTTTCTAATATAAATATGAAAGAACTCGTTTATGCAACGGATGAAAAGGGAAACTATACCACTGCTTTAAGTACAGGTTGGGAGCCAAAAACAATCGCGCTTTCCAATTCTATTGATGAGATAAGTGAGCGTATTGCTGTGGCAAAAGAACAGGTTGAAAACAACGAACGTAGCCCTATTTATTATTTTATGGAGGTTAGTAGAATGGATTTGTCTATACTATCTAGTTACGTAGGAATGTGGCAATGGCGTGTAAAAAGAGATTTTAAACCTGAAAACTTTAAAGGTTTAAGCGATAAAGTATTGCAGAAATATGCTGATGCTTTTGATATTTCTATTAATGAATTAAAAAATTTTAAAACTAATTAATGCAAACTAATTTTACACACCATCAATCGGCTCATTGTGAAAACGGAGTAGCTTCTAATTTGTTAAAACATAACGGATTGGATATTAGTGAGCCAATGGTTTTTGGAATTGGGTCTGGACTTTTCTTTGTTTATTTGCCTTTTCTAAAGGTCAATTATGCACCTGCAATAAGCTACAGGCCTTTGCCAGGTCAAATTTTTAATAAGCTAGCCAAAAGGTTAGGATTAAAAATTAAAAGACAAAAGTTTGCCAGTGAAGCGAATGCTACAAAAGCATTAGATCACAATTTAAAAAACAATATACCATCGGGATTGCAAGTTGGGGTGTATAACCTTAGTTATTTTCCGGACGAATACCGTTTTCACTTTAATGCCCACAATTTGGTTGTTTACGGAAAGACCGAAACAGATTATTTAATAAGCGACCCTGTGATGGAAAACGTAACAACTTTAACTCATAAAGAGTTAGATAAGGTACGTTTTGCCAAAGGAGCCTTTGCACCTAGAGGTCAAATGTATTATCCAATACAAATTCCAGAACAGGTAGATTTTAAAAGTGCTATCGTAAAAGGGATAAAGAATACCTGTCGTGATATGCTGGCTCCAATGCCTATTATTGGGGTACGTGGAATTCGATTTGTAAGCAAACAAATTAGAAAATGGCCTATTAAAAACGGTACTAAAAAAGCAAATCACTACTTAGCTCAGATGGTGCGAATGCAAGAAGAAATAGGAACCGGTGGTGGTGGTTTTCGGTTTATTTATGCAGCATTTTTAGAAGAGGCTTCAAAAATTTTAGAAAATAAAGAGCTAGAAAATCTTTCGAAAGAAATGACTGTAATTGGCGATCTATGGAGAGATTTTGCTGTTGAAGCTTCAAGAGTATATAAGAACAGAAGCACAAAGGCAGACGTGTATAACACTATTGCTGATCAACTTTTGTATATTGCTGATCAAGAAGAAATATTTTTTAAGAAATTAAAAAAAGTAATTAGCTAAACAATTATTTTGCAATCAATTATACAAATAACGCAACTATCAAAAAAGTACAAAAATGCAGAGATGTATTCTTTGAACGATTTTACGCTTGCCATAAATGAGGGTCAGATTTTTGGTTTATTAGGACCTAATGGTGCTGGTAAAACAACGTTGATTTCCATGCTATGCGGATTAGTGAAGCCTACATCTGGTAGCTTTTCTATAGCTGGCATGACGTACTCAGACCATGAGGATGAATTGAAAAAAATCATCGGTGTAGTACCTCAGGAGTATGCACTTTATCCTACTTTAACAGCTCGTGAAAATTTGACTTACTTTGGGAGTATGTATGGATTAAAGGGGAATGATCTAAAAGAGAAAGTGATAGAGAGTTTGGATTTTTTAGGTTTATTGAAATTTGCCGATAAAAGGATTGAAACTTTCTCGGGAGGAATGAAACGTCGTATTAATTTAATTGCGGGTGTTTTACACAATCCAAAGGTTTTGTTTCTGGACGAACCCACAGTAGGAGTTGATGTGCAATCAAAAAATGCGATTATTGACTATTTGAAAAAATTAAATAAAAACGGGACCACAATTATTTATACTTCTCACCATTTGGCCGAAGCGCAGGAGTTTTGCACTGATATTGCAATACTGGATCAAGGAAAAATTTATGCGCAAGGAACTCCAATTGATTTGATAAATGGAACTTTAGGAGCTAAAAACTTAGAAGATGTTTTTATTGCTTTAACAGGAAATGATTTGAGAGATGATATATAAGTTATACCAGTCAATTTGCAAAGAGTTTTTGTTGTTAAAAAGAGATATTGGTGGCGTAATCATTCTTTTTTTAATGCCATTGGTGTTGATAATAATGGTTACCCTGATTCAAGATAGTACTTTAAAAAATCTGAGTAACACAAAAATCCCCATTTTATTAGTTGATAATGACAAAGGGAGTGTGTCTAATTCTGTTTTTGAAAATTTACAAAAAAGCGAGGTTTTTTCTGTAGTTACTCAAATAGACAATAAACCACTGACAGAAAAAATGGCTAAGGAAGCTGTTTTTAAAGGAACCTTTCAATTGGCTATTATTATCCCATCCCATTTAAGTAGCGATTTACAAGCAAAAATTGACCAAAATGTAGAAACAATAGTCAGTAGTCTTGGGTTCAGTGATAGTACAGCAGTACCAAAGAAATCTAAACTGGTGAGTCAAAAAGAAGTTAAGCTTTATTTTGATCCAGCAACCCAGCTTAGTTTCAAGAATGCTGTGATGAGTTCAATTGATAAAATGATTTCGCAAATTGAAACACGCTCTATCTACACTGCTTTTCAGGAGCAATTGGGCGAAGGAACAACTAGTTTTGAGCAAAAGAGTTTTATTAGCTTCAAAGAAATTGTTCCTAGAGTTAATAATAAGGAAGTTATTCCAAATTCCGTACAGCACAATGTACCAGCTTGGACACTGTTTGCAATTTTCTTTATTGTAATCCCATTGTCAATCAATATCGTTAAAGAGAAAACACAAGGCACATTTATACGTTTACGAACTAATCCAGTGTCAAATGGAATCGTTATAGCAGGAAAAACAATAACATACCTTGTTATTTGTATGGTGCAGTTTTACATGATGTTAGCTGTTGCTGTATTCTTGTTTCCACATATCGGATTACCATCGCTTAATATCGAAGGAAATTTATTTTTAATGACTATTGTGGCAATGTTTTCAGGATTTGCCGCAATAGGATTCGGAATTTTATTAGGAACTGTAGCTAAAACTCAAGAACAATCGGCGCCATTTGGGGCTACCGCAACTATCATTTTGGCAGCAATTGGTGGTGTCTGGGTTCCTGTTTTTGCAATGCCACACGTTATGCAAATCGTTGCTAAATCGTCTCCAATGAATTGGGGGTTAAATGCCTTTTATGACGTATTGTTACGCAACGCTGGTATCTTGGAGATTTTGCCAGAGATTGGCTTGCTGTTTATGTTTTTCGTGATTACAATAACTATTGCATTATTATATGATAAAAAGAAAAGATCAGTATAAAGAAGCGATTGCTTTAACGGTTAGTGAGGAGATCAGAGTTCGTTTTAACGAAACCGATCCTCTTGGAATAGTGTGGCATGGCAATTATATCACCTATTTTGAAGATGGCCGTGAAGCGTTTGGTCGTCAACATGGAATTTCATATTTGGATGTTTTTGGTAATGGGTTTACAACGCCAATTGTGAAGTCTACTTGTGAACACAAATTATCCTTGCGCTATGGTGATGTAGCTCGAATTGAAACGACAATAGTTGATACTCCTGCTGCAAAAATGATTTTTAGATACAAAATATTTGATAAAGACAATAAGGTTTCATGTACGGGTGAAACGGTACAGGTTTTTCTTGATGGTAAAGGCGAATTAATGTTGACCAATCCTCCATTTTATGAAGAATGGAAACGAAAAGTAGGACTATTAAAATAATAAAATGACAAAAGAAGTTTTTATTACTCAAACAAATTGCATCACACCTATTGGGTTTGATGTCGCTACCAATATGAAAAATATTGATGGTGGGGTTTCGGGCATTCAATTGCATCAAAACACGGGTTTGATGAAGGAATCTTTCTACGCGTCACAAATTGATGACGAAAATTTAAATACGGCTTTCGCCAAAGTGACTGCTGCAACTGGATTTTCGCGTTTAGAAAAAATGATGATTTTGGCTTTAGATCCAATTATTAAAAAAGCCAATTTAGTTTTAGATGACCGAACAGCCTTTGTACTCTCTACTACAAAAGGAAATATAACAGCATTGCAAAATAGCGCGATAGAAGATAATACGAATGCTTATTTACATCAATTTGCTCAAAACATTGCAGATTATTTTAAGTTTAAAACGGAACCAATTGTTATTTCAAACGCTTGTGTTTCTGGAGTGTTGGCGATTTCGGTTGCTAAGCGATTGATTGAGAGCGGGATGTATGATGATGTTTTTATAGTGGCAGGAGATGAAATTTCAGAATTTGTTCTATCAGGATTTAATTCTTTTCAAGCCATGAGTAATTTGCCTTGTAAACCGTATTCGAAAAATAGAACAGGAGTAACTCTTGGCGAAGCTGCGGCTGCAGTATTGGTTTCTTCTAATAAAGAAGGGGTCAAAGTGAAAATTATAGGAGACGGCTCCATAAACGATGCCAATCATATCTCCGGACCATCTAGAACTGGAGAAGGGCTTTTTAGAAGTATTAAGAGTGCTTTAATCGAAGCTAATATTGAGGCAGCTGCAATCGATTATATTTCGGCTCATGGAACGGCTACCCCTTTCAATGACGAGATGGAGGCTATTGCATTCAATAGGTTACAGTTAGAAAAAGCTCCGGTAAATAGCTTGAAAGGATATTACGGACATACACTAGGCGCATCTGGTTTACTGGAAACGGTAATTGGTATCCAATCTGTTTTAGAAAATAAATTATTGGCAACAATGGGATTTGATGAGTTAGGAGTAAGTCAGGATATAAATGTTATAAAAGAAAACGGAACTAAAAATAGTCGTTACTTCTTGAAAACCGCATCTGGTTTTGGAGGTTGTAATACGGCTGTTTTATTCGAAAAAATAAACTAAAGATGGCAAATAAAACTTACATACAGTCTTTTTGTACCATTGAAGAAAATCAAATTAAGGTAAATGGAAAAATTTTATTCGAAAAAGAGCAAAGTCTTTTTTCTGATTTTTCTAAAAGTGTTTATCAACATTTTAATATTGATTATCCAAAGTTTTTCAAGATGGATAATTTAAGTAAACTTGCTTTTTTAGCCACAGAACTGTTATTAGAGAAGACAGAAAATGAAGAACAAGAGAACAATACTGCTTTAGTTTTTTCTAACAAATCGTCGAGTTTAGATACCGATACAAAATATCAAAGTTCTATTACAGATAAGGGGAGTTATTACCCTAGTCCTGCAGTTTTTGTGTATACTTTGCCTAATATTTGTTTGGGTGAAATTAGCATACGACACCAATTAAAAAGCGAGAATTCGTTTTTTGTATTTGCTCAGTTCAATCCATTATTTATGATGAATTATGCAAATATTCTTTTAGAAAAAAATAAAGCAACAAGCGTACTTTGTGGATGGGTAGAATATTTTGACGAAGAATACAAAACTTTACTCTATTTAGTTGGTGCAGAAGGAGAGTTGGAACATAGCGAAGAATCAATAAAAAAATTATATAAATAAAACATGGAAGCATTAAAGCAAGAATTAAAAAGTAAAATCATTGAAGTTCTAAATTTAGAAGATATCAATATTGAAGATGTTAATGATGACGATCCATTATTTGGAGACGGGTTAGGTTTAGACTCTATCGATGCATTAGAGTTAATTGTAATGTTAGATAAAGATTATGGTATCAAGTTAGTAGATCCAAAAGAGGGGAAAGATATTTTTCAGTCTATAGAAACTATGGGAGCTTATATCACAGCCAATAGAACAAAATAATTAATTAGCCTAATTAGATTTTTTTTAAACAGTGATTCGTCATAAGTTTAAAACCGTAATCTATAGTATCTAGTATTCAATGAATAAAGGAGTTGCCATAACTGGAATGGGTATTATATCTTCTATCGGAAATTCGGTAGAAGATAATTTTAGTTCATTATTAAATAACAGAGTTGCCATTAGTACTATCGAAAATATTTCGACAGTTCATATTGATATCATCAAAGTAGGAGAAATAAAAAAAACAAATGAGCAGTTAATTGAAGAATTACAGCTTAAAGCGGATAATAATTTTTCAAGAACAGCGATGTTAGGCGTTATCGCAGCTAAACAAGCAGTTGATAATGCTGGGATTAGTTCAATTAATGAATACAAGACAGGGTTAATTTCGGCAACAAGTGTTGGCGGAATGGATATGACCGAAAGACATTATTATGATTATTTTGATAATGAAGAACTGGTAAAGTTTATCAAATGTCATGATGGAGGAGATGTGTCTCAAAAAATCGCCGAAGAGCTAGGTTTAAAAGGAATGGTAACGACTATAAGTACCGCTTGTTCCTCTGCTGCCAACGCAATTATGCTAGGCGCAAGAATGATTAAATCTGGAAAATTAGATCGTGTTATTGTTGGAGGAACGGATGCTTTGGCAAAATTTACCATAAACGGATTTAAAACATTAATGATTTTATCTGATGGTTATAATAGCCCATTTGATAATGATCGTAAAGGGTTGAATCTAGGTGAAGCTGCGGCCTATCTGGTGTTAGAATCAGATGAAGTTGTTGAAAAGCAAAACAAAACGGTTTTGGCTAGGGTATCAGGTTATGGTAATGCCAATGATGCTTTTCATCAAACAGCCTCTTCAGAAAACGGTGAAGGTGCTTTACTTGCTATGCAGAAAGCTTTTAAAGTAGCTGATTTGAAACCAGAACAAATAGATTATATCAATGTACATGGAACTGCAACGCCTAATAACGATTTATCTGAGGGGCGAGCAATTGTAAGGCTTTTTGGAGAAGATAACGTACCGGACTTTAGCTCGACTAAACCTTTTACGGGACATACTTTGGCGGCAGCGGCAGCTATTGAAGCTGTTTATAGTGTGCTAGCAATTCAAAATAATGTGGTTTTTCCAAATTTGAATTTTAAAACACCAATGAATGAATTCAATTTAATTCCGCAAACGACATTGAAATATAAAAATGTTCAACATGTATTGTCTAATTCTTTTGGTTTTGGTGGGAATTGTTCAACACTTATATTTTCTAAAAGCGAATGAAAAAGACATATATCAACGGTCTAGGTTGTATCTCGGCTCAAAAAACATTTGACACTGTTTTTCTAGAAGAAGTAGAGGTACTAGAAAACAGTATTTTATTACCGTTAAAAACCCCAGTTTACAAGGATTTTATTTCTCCAGTTGCTATCAGACGAATGGCTAAAGGTGTTAAAAATAGTATTGTAGCATCTACTTTAGCTTTAAAAGAAGCGCAACTTGATACTATAGACGCTATTATTACTGGTACAGGTATGGGCTGTATTGAAGATTCAGAGAAGTTTTTGAAAGCGATTTTGGACAACAACGAAGAATTCCTAACTCCTACATCTTTCATTCAATCTACGCACAATACTGTGGGCGGGCAAATTGCTTTAGGACTACAATGTAAAGCTTACAATGTTACTTTTGTTAACGGTTCTGTTTCCTTCGAATCAGCATTATTAGATGCTAAAATGAAAATTGAGGAAGAAGAGGCAACGTCAATTTTAATTGGAGGGGTTGATGAAATTTCAGATTATACTACTTCCTTGTTTAAATTGGCTGGTTATATAAAACAAGAATTGGAAGGGCCATATCCAGTTTTAAATTCAACTACAAAAGGAGTTGTTTATGGTGAGGGTGCGACTTTCTTTGTTTTAGAAGACAAGAAAAGGGAACAAACATATGCCGAAGTTTTAGATGTCGAAATACTCAATCAATTAGATGTTGAAGAAGTAGAAGATAAGATAATTGCTTTTTTGAAGTCAAATACTTTGCAAATTAGTGATATTGATGCTGTGATTTTGGGGTATAATGGAGATGTAGAATTTGATGGTTTTTATAAAAATATTTCCGAAAAGAGTTTTGTAAAAATTCCACAAGTGTATTACAAACATTTAAGCGGGGAGTACAATACAGCTTCTGCTTTTGGTTTATTTGTGGGTGCTAACATCATTAAAACTCAAAATATTCCGGATGTTATAAAAATAAATGCAGTTGAAAAATCAGATTATAAAACGATTTTATTGTACAATCAATATCGAGGGATCGATCATAGTTTTACTTTAATTTCAAGATGTTAAAACACAAAGCAGTAGCTATTTTTTTTACAACAATACTGGCAATACTGGCTATTGCAAGCTTGTTTGTAGCAATAGAAATCGGGTATGCAGTAATAGTAATTTTCGTGTGGTTTATTGTTGTTTTGTATGGTTCGACTTTTATTTTTTCTAATTACCACGTACATGCGTATTGCAGTAATCCATTAGAAACCGAAAAAAAAATAGCAATTACATTTGATGACGGCCCTAGCCCAAATACGACTTTGATTCTAGAGGTTTTAGAGAAGTATCAGGTCAAAGCGGCTTTTTTTTGTATTGGTCAGCAAGTTGAGAAACATCCCGAAATAGTTAGAAAACTTATTTCAGAGAATCATATTATAGCAAATCATTCCTATGAACACAGTTCTTTTTTTGATTTTCTAAGAAGAGATAGTGTCATTGAAGAGCTCCGTAAAACTGATGCACTTATTGAAAAATATTTAGGTAAAAAACCACAATTTTTTAGACCACCTTATGGAGTGACAAATCCTTCTATACGAAGAGCGCTTGAGGTTACAAAGCATAAAGTGATTGGTTGGAATATTCGTTCTTTGGATGGAATAATTAAAAACGAAAAGTTTATTTATAAGCGAATTATAAAAAGAGTAAAACCAGGAGCAATAATATTAATGCATGATACAACATTTGAAACAGTCCAGGTTTTGGAACAGTTGTTGTTATTCTTGGAGAAAAACAAATATGAAGTTGTTCCTATTGATCAACTTTTGAATCTAAAAGCCTATGAGAATTAAAGTTTATTATCTAGTATTATGCCTTATTTTTTGGAATATTTCGGCGTTTTCGCAAGAACAAAAAATGTCTGGAAGTGAAATTAATGCTTTCAAACAATCTGTGAATGCAGTTTCCAAAAAGATAAAAACATTAAGCACTGATTTTGTTCAGTACAAGCACATGGATTTTTTGTCTAAGGACATAGAGACTTCTGGGAAAATGTATTTTAAGGAGCCAGGTTTGTTGTCATGGCAATATAAAAAGCCATATAATTATGCTATTATTTTTAAAAATGGTAAGATTTTAATAAATGACGAAGGTAAAAAAAGCAGTGTAGATATTGGGAACAGTAAAGTATTTGCTAAATTGAATAAACTTATTGTAGGGAGTGTAAGTGGAGATATGTTTGACGATAATGAGTTTGTAATTTCCTATTTTAAAACAAAGGACAATAATGTAACAAAATTTATTCCCAAGGATAAGACCTTAAAGAAATACATTAAACAAATCGAATTGACCTTTAGTAAAGAAGATGCTACAGTCACTCAGGTTAAATTATTAGAATCAGCAGAAGATTACACAAGAATTGTATTGAAAAATAAAACAGTAAATGGTAAGATCGAAGATTCTATTTTTAATAATTAGTTTTCTATTAGTAACAAGTTTAAATTCTTGCGGTACTAATCCAATCAAGCAATTAAATGAAGTAGCTGTTGTGAACGAAAATCGCATAGCGCCTTATTTTTTAAGTAAAGATATTGATTATGTTTACCGTGCAAACATTACGGTTTACGGGAATGATTTGAGCGGTATCGTTGTCATTAAGAAAATAAATGAGACGATGCATAGAGTTGTTTTTACAACTGAATTTGGAAATAAATTACTGGATTTTGAAATTTCAGAAACCACGTTCAAAGTAAATGCAATTGTTGACGAACTCAATCGAAAGATCCTCGTAAATACCTTAAAAAATGATTTTAGGATACTTTTGAGAAAGAGTTATAAAATTGACAAACAGTTTGAAGAAGATAAATACCAGATAGGTGAATCCAAGATAGGAAACAGGTATGACTATTTATATTTTTCAAAAAATGGAGGAGAGTTGATGAGAATCATACATGCTTCAAAAAGAAAAGAAAAATTAAGTATTAGTTATACTGTAGAAAGTAATATTTTTGCTAATAAAATTGTTATTCAACATCAAAATATTAAACTAAGGATTGAATTAAATTATTTCAATAATCAATAAATTACCCAATATGAAAAAAGGAATTTTTTTTATGTTTTTAGCTGTTTTCAGCTTTTCACAAAGTAAGGCACAGGTATCTTTTAGACCAGGGATTAAAGGAGGACTTAATTTTTCGCATTTTACGCAAACAGATGATACTAATGAGCGTTTCTCGTCAAAGCAAGATTTTTATGTTGGAGTGTTTGGGGCTTTAAAAGCGACTAAATTCTATACCTTGCAACCGGAGTTAACTTATACAAGGCAAGGGTCAGAACGCGAATATTTAGTAGGTGGAGTAAGGAAAAATGAAACGCTTAATGTTTCTTATGTTTCCTTAGCAGTTGCTAATAAATTTACGTTTAATAAATTTAATTTTCAACTTGGAACTACTTTTGACGTGAGAGTCAATGATGCTAGAAAAGCAATTGGTGACGCTAGTTATGAAGACAACTCTTTTAATGGTGTAGATTTGGCCTTTTTTGCAGGTCTAGGTTGTGATATTACTAAGAATTTTGGTATTGAAGGACGAATAAAAAAAGGAATTATTCCCGTAAATGGTGGTTGGGATTATTCAAATGTAGTTTTTCAAGTTGGAGCTACTTATACTTTTGATTTAAAATAAAACAGATGCTTTTAAAAGATTTTTACACAATAACTTCCTTAGAGAATAACGAAGGTCAGAAATATTCAGTCACTCTAATGATTAATCCAAAACATGAAGTATTTGGAGGTCATTTTCCAGGAAACCCTATTATGCCGGGAGTATGCATGATGCAAATTATAAAAGAATTGACAGAGAAAGTAACAGAAAGTACTTTGTTGATGGAGAGTCTTTCAAACGTTAAATTCATGGCTCTTATTAATCCAGATTTAACTCCTGAATTGCGATTGGAGATGGATGTTATTGAAATGGAAGAGGGAAAGGTAAAAGTAAAGAACACTACTTATTTTGGCGACACTGTTGCTTTAAAATTGGTAAGTGTTTATAAAAAAATAGGATAATGAAATTTTTAATTCCACTAATTTGTTTACTTTTTTTAGGAAGTCCATCGGTTTCAGAAGTCAGAAAACTGTATGCTGATGCGGCTAATTCTAAAACAATTTCAGCAGATTTATTGGCAAAGCTAGCTGCTGTTGAAATAGATGATTCTAATACAGTATTAGTCGCATATAAAGGTGGTGCGATGACTTTAAACGGAAAATTTTCGTCAAAGATCAAAGATAAAAAATCCAATCTTATCGCTGGTGCAAAGTTTATTGAAGCAGCAGTTGCTGCAAGTCCTAATAGTGTTGAAATTAGATTTATTCGATTAAGTGTACAAGAAAATTTGCCTACATTTGTTAATTATAGAAAAAACATCAAGGAAGATAAGGAGTTTGTAATTAAAAACTATAAAAGCTTGTCTGGAGAGCTAAAAGAGTATGTCAAAAATTTTATTTTGCAATCTAAAAGTTTTTCTGTTTCTGAGAAACAAGTAGTTAATAAATAGTAAAAAATTAGAATGCAACCTATTTCATCTGAGATTGAAACGGTACAACCCGAACGTTTTTGTGTTATTATTCCAACATATAATAACGAGAGAACGCTGCAACGTATCATTGATTCGGTACTTGAGTATACCACTGATGTAATTATCGTTAATGATGGTGCAACTGATGGTACAATTGCCATTTTAAAAAAATATCCCCAAATCATTCAAATTCATCATCTCGCTAATGCAGGGAAGGGTGTGGCTTTACGTAATGGTTTTAAAAAAGCAGTAAAGCTTAATTTTGATTATGCGATTACCATCGATTCAGATGGGCAACATTTTGCATCAGATATTCCCAAATTCATTGAGGCGATTCAAAATGAAGGGGAAGCCTTGCTTATAGGAAGTAGGAACATGATGCAGGAAGGCGTACCGAAGAAGAGTAGTTTTGGGAATAATTTTTCCAATTTCTGGTTCAAATTTGAAACTGGCATTAGTCTAGAAGACACCCAGTCTGGTTTTCGCTTATATCCTTTGCATAAAATACCCAAAAAATACTTTACAACTAAATTTGAATTAGAAATTGAAATTATCGTACGTTCTGCTTGGAAGGGAATAGTGGTGAAAAATATTCCTATTCAGGTTTTGTATGACCCAACAGAAAGGGTTTCGCATTTTCGACCTTTTAGAGACTTCAGTAGGATAAGTGTTTTGAATACTGTTTTGGTTGTAATTGCCTTAGTTTATATTAAACCTCGTGACTTTTTTAAGAGAATAAAAAAAAAAGGACTTACTCAATATTTAGTCGAAAATATTCTAGAAAACAGTGATTCTAATTATAAAAAAGCAGCTTCGATTGCCCTAGGTGTTTTTATAGGAATTGCACCATTCTGGGGTTTTCAAACAGTTTTAGTGCTTTTTTTAGCCGTTGTTTTTCGTTTTAATAAGGCGATTTCTTTTGCGTTTTCAAACATTAGTTTTCCACCCTTTATCCCTTTTATTATCTATGGTTCATTAAAAATTGGAGGGTATTTTGTAAAAAACAATGATCCTTTATTTTTAGACCATTCAATTACTTTTGATAATTTAAAGAATAATGTTTTACAATATATAATTGGAAGTTTTATTTTAGCAACAATTATGGCAGTTCTATTTGGACTAATAGGTTATTTAGTATTGACCTTTTTCAGTACTTTAAAAAATAAAAATTAAAAAATGCAGCAGTTTTTTTTCGGAATACATCAGTTTATTTTAAGAAGAAAAGGGCTTTCTTTTTCATTGATTATTGCGTTGTTTTTATTCTTTCTATTTTTTGCTTCTAAAATTTCTTTTAGCGAAGATATTACGCGTTTGATTCCTACTAATGATGCTTCAAATGTGACAGCAAAAGTTTTGAATCAGATGAATTTTTCGGATAAGATTTCGATTGTAATTTCGGCCGAAGGTGATGGAGAAACAGATGATTTAGCAGATTATGCTAATGTGTTTTTAGATACAATCAATGAAACTTCTAAACCATTTATTGGCAAAATTCAAGGAAAAATTGATGAGAAAAATATCCAAGCTACTTTTGATTTTGTATATAATAATTTGCCGCTTTTTTTAGACAAGAAAGATTATCAAACTATTGGAAACAAAATCCAAAACGACAGTGTGGCTCAAGCTTTAGAAAATGATTATAAGTCGCTGATTTCGCCTACTGGTATGGTGACTAAAGATTTTATTTTAAAAGATCCCTTGGGAATTTCATTCATTGCCTTAAAGAAATTACAGCAACTTAGTGTTGGGGATGACTTTGAATTGCAAGATGGTTTCATTTTCACCAAAGACAAGAAAAACTTATTACTTTTTATAACCCCAAAACTAGCTACAAATGAAACGGATAAAAACACTGTTTTTATTGGGCAACTTAAGTCGGTTAAAGATCATTTAAACAGTACGTTTAAGGGGAAGGCACAAATGAGTTATTTTGGTGCAACTCCTGTCGCGGTTGACAATGCAACCCAAATAAAAGCTGATGTTCAAAATACTTCTATTTTTGCGGCGGTTACCTTAATTTTGATTCTAGTTTTCTTTTATCGTAGTCTATTGACTCCTATTATTATCTTTATTCCTTCCTTGTTTGGAGCCTTTTTTGCTTTAGGTATTCTGTATTTTACAAGAGGAACAATATCGGCCATTTCATTAGGTATTAGTTCCATTTTACTGGGAGAAACCACGGATTATTCTATTTATGTATTAACGCATCTTAGAAATAATAAAAGTGCTAAATTATTATATAAAGACATTACAAAACCTTTGTTGTTGTGTGGTATAACCACCGCGGTTTCGTTTTTATGTTTATTTTTTGTCAAGTCAGAGGCTTTAAAAGATTTAGGTCTTTTTGCTGCATTGAGTGTTGTTTCGACTTCAGTCTTCTCACTAGTTTTAATTCCATTGTTGTATAAAACCAAAAATGATTTAATCGTTCCTAAACCAAATATCATAGATAAGCTAGGCGCTTATTCGTATCATAAAAATAAATATTTGCTAGTTGGTGTTTTAGGATTCTTAATAGCATGTTTGTTTACTTATTCCAAGGTGTCTTTTAATAATGATCTTTCTTCATTAAATTACATGTCTCAGGATTTGAAAAAGACAGAAGAAAAACTGGAGAAAATTGCTGATATTTCGTCCAAATCTATTTACCTAGCGACTTATGGTGATGATCAAGAAACGGTTGTAGCTAATAATAAAGTATTATTTGATGCTTTGTTGAAAGAAAAAGAAGCTTCTAGGGTTTTGAATTTTAGCTCAATCGGTGGAGTTGTTTTTTCGAAAGAGCAACAGCTGGAAAAAATAAAAGAGTGGAATAAGTTTTGGGATGTTTCGAAAAAAACATTGGTAAAAAATCGAATAATTGCCAGTGGGAATACATTTGGGTTCAAGGAAAACTCCTTTAGTGTTTTTTATGAAATGCTCAACAAAGACTTTAATTTGGTTTCTATAAAAGATTATGAAAGCGTGAAATCATTGTTTTTGGATGAATTTATGGGGAATAAAAATGGTTTTTATACGATTTCAACTCTTGTAAAGGTACCTCTTGATAAAAGAGATGAGTTTGTTAATGCCATTAAAAAACAACCCAATTTGATTGTGATTGATAGGCAGCAAACTAATGAAACGTTTTTGGGAAATTTAAAAAAGAATTTTGAAAGTTTGGTAAATTATTCGTTCATCGCTATTTTTATTATTTTATTTCTTTCGTTTAAGCGCATAGAACTCGTAATTGTAAGTATCATTCCAATACTTGCTAGTTGGTTAATCACAACTGGAATGATGGGTATGTTTGGCTTACAATTCAATATTATTAATATTATTGTATGTACTTTGATTTTTGGAATTGGGGTTGATTACAGTATTTTTATGACCTCGGCTTTACAAAAAGAATACACCTACGGCAAGAAGGTATTAGCTACTTATAAAGCTTCCATTTTACTATCTGTTGCAACAACTATTTTAGGAATTGGAGTTTTGGTTTTTGCGAAGCATCCAGCTTTAAAATCAATTTCGATTATTTCGATCATTGGTATTTTCTCCGCATTGGTAATTACATTTACGCTACAACCTTTAGTTTTTAATTTTCTAATTACGGATAGAGTTAAAAAAGGAAAAGCTCCTTTTGAAATAAGACGATTAATACATTCCATTATTTCGTTTACCTATTATCTCGCTGGAGGTTTCGTTTTGTCTATTGTAAGTGTAACTTTAATGAAAATAATACCTTTGAAAAGAAGTGCCAAGCTCAAAGGGTTTCATTACGTGATGTCAAAATTTATGTATTCGGTATTTTTAACTTATCCCGCAGTGAAAAGAAAAGAGTCTAACGAATTTCATGAAACATTTGATAAGCCTGCAGTGATTATTGCCAATCACATGTCTTTTTTGGATATCTTGGCAATAGGGAAGTTGAGTCCAAAAATAATTTTTTTGGTCAGTGATTGGGTTTATAATTCACCTGCAATTGGTTTAGGGGTTAAGTTGGCTGGGTTTTACCCTGTATCGAATGGGATTGACAACGGAGTAGAACATTTACGTGAAAAGGTAAATCAAGGGTATTCTTTAATGGTTTTTCCAGAAGGAACACGTTCAGAGGATAACCTCATAAAACGCTTCCATAAAGGTGCTTTCTACCTAGCTGAGCAATTTAAACTCGATATAGTTCCTGTTTTGATTCATGGCTATTCAGAGGCCGCGCCCAAAGGAGATTTTATCCTTAATGGAGCGTCTACTACAGTAAAAATACTAGGTAGAATAAAAGTTGATGACGCTTCATTTGGTGTTGATTATGCCGAAAGAACAAAAAAAATAGGTGCTTTTTTTAAAACGCAATATGCAGCGTTACGCCAACAATCAGAAGGGCAAGATTATTTTAAAAAGCAAATCATTAATAGTTTTGATTACAAAGAATTAAAAGTAGTTCAAAAAGTAAAAGCTGATTTTAATCTCAATTCAGAAGTGTATTTTCAAATAAATTCTTACATTGGTTCAAAAGAAAAGGTATTGCATATAGGCAATGATTATGGATTGCTAGATTTGTCACTTGTACTACAAGAGCCTTTACGAAAAGTCGATTCTTTACTATTAGACGAAGATAATAGAGCTGTGGCTAAGACAAATTATATTGTAAAGAAAAGAACGATAAACTATCTGGAAAGTAGCGATACAATAAAAGATAAAGTATATGATACAGTTGTATTATCAGCATATAATACTACAGTGGATCTAGAATATGTAGCCAATTGTGCAAAGCAAATAATTGTAATAGATAATCAAAATTTGAAAGAGGTAATTGTAAGTTTAGGACTTGTAATTGCACTAGAAACCAACAGATTGATTGTTTTAAAGAAATAAAGTACATTGAAAAAACAGTATGACGTAGTCATTATAGGAAGCGGTTTAGGGGGGTTAGTCTCTGCTATTATTTTGGCAAAAGAAGGATATAGTGTGTGCGTTCTTGAAAAGAACAATCAGTATGGTGGTAACTTGCAAACTTTTGTTAGAGATAAAACTATTTTTGATACTGGAATTCATTACATAGGAGGTTTAAGTGAAGGTCAAAATCTATATAGATATTTTAAATATTTAGGGATAATGGACAATTTAAACCTAAAAAAAATGGATGAAGACGGTTTTGATATTATTTCATTTGAAGATGATGAGAATGAGTATCCACATGCTCAAGGATATGATAATTTCAAGAATCAATTGAGTAGTTTTTTTCCTGATGAAGTAAAAAATATAGATCGTTATTGCCAGCAAGTGATAAAAGCTTGTGACACGTTTCCATTGTATAATTTAAGATCCGAAGGAGAGTACGATAGTAGTTTGTTGTCCTTGAATGCTAAAAAAGAGATCGATGCTGTTACTGATAATGTAAAACTGAGAGCTGTTCTAGCGGGAACTAATTTTTTGTATGCTGGAATCGAGGATAAATCGCCATTTTATGTTCATGCTTTATCTGTTAATTCCTATATTCAAAGTTCATGGCGTTGTATTAATGGGGGTAGTCAAATTACCAAACAATTAATAAAGCAACTTAAAATTCATGGCGGAGAAGTATATAAATACAAGGAAGCTGTTCAATATGTGGTCGAAGATAATGCGGTTAGTTCGGTTATAATGAAAGACGGTTCTGAAGTGTTTGGAAAGTATTTTGTATCTAATATTGACCCAAAGGCTACTTTAAAAATGGCAGGTATTGATAAATTTAGAAAAGCGTATTACAATCGCATTCAGAGCTTAGAAGGTGGGGTTTCTGCATTTAGTTTGTATGTGGTTTTTAAACCAGAATCTTTTGAGTATTTGAATCATAATTACTATCATTTTAAAGACAGTAAGGAAGTTTGGAGTTCGCACGATTATACAGAGGAGACTTGGCCTAAAGCATTTATGGCTTCCATGAATGCGTCCAAAAAATCAGATAAGTGGGCAGATGGAATGACATTTATTACTTATATGAAGTTTGATGATTTACAAGCATGGGCAGATACAGTTAATACAACCGCTGAAAAAGAAGATAGAGGTGAAAGTTATGAGGCTTTTAAAAGCCGAAAAGCCGAACGTTTTCTTCAAGAAATTGAGTTGAAATTCCCAGGGATTAGAGCATGTATAAAGTCGATCCATACTTCGTCACCACTCTCTTATAGAGACTATATTGGTGGCCATAATGGAAACATGTATGGTTATGAAAAGGATTCAAATAATCCCATGAAAACCTTTATCGCCTCTAAAACAAAATTAGATAATTTGTATTTAACTGGGCAAAGTATAAACATGCATGGTGTTTTAGGTGTCACCATTGGAGCCGTTGTAACTTGTTCAGAAATTGTAGGCAAAGATTATCTAGTGAATAAAATTAATGAGGCTACAAAATAAACAAAATGAAGAAGTATAGACCGTTTTATATTTTAGTCACTTTAGCTTTATCACTATTGTTTATTTGTTGTGGAACCTATAATTCAATGCACCATCAACCAGATATAACGGGTTTTAATAACGCTATTCCGGTTGTGAAAAAACATTCAGCTACCGTTTTTTCTTCAGGAAATAATTTTCTGCTCAAAAATAAACAAGACCTATGGGAACTTTATGTCGAAGGGGATCCATTGGAAAGAGGGTTACTAGTTGGGAGTCTTTCGGATAGTCTATTGAAGAAGCAAGAAACTGTTTTTTTTTCGAAAATAAATGATCTATTGCCTTCGAAATTTAAACAAAAAGTACTCAGGAGTTTTTTAAAGTGGTACAATAGAAAGTTATATCTAAATGTTCCCGAAGAATTTCAAACAGAAATTTATGGAGTTTCAAAGTACAGTTCGCCTAACTTTGATAATATTGCCTCGCCCTATTTGAGAAGTTTGTATTTGCATGGCGCGCACGATATTGGACATGCTTTACAGGATCTAGCACTTGTTGGTTGTTCTTCATTTGCAGCATGGGGAGACAAAACCGAAGATGGAAGTTTGATCTTAGGTAGGAATTTTGATTTTTATGCCGGAGATGATTTTGCCAAAGATAAAATAGTAGCTTTTGTGAATCCAAAAAAAGGGCATCCCTTTATGATGGTCACTTGGGCAGGAATGATCGGTGCTGTATCTGGAATGAATAAGGAAGGGCTAACCGTGACTATTAACGCTGGTAAATCTAAAATCCCATTGATTGCCAAGACGCCTATTTCGATCTTGACAAGGGAAATTTTGCAATACGCAAAAAATATTGACGAGGCTATTGCAATCGCAAAAAAAAGAAAGGTTTTCGTGTCAGAGTCCATAATGGTGGGGAGTGCCAATGATAAAAAAGCAATTTTAATCGAGGTTTCTCCCGATAATTTTGGAGTTTATGAAGTGCAAAACACAACGGAACTAATTTGCACCAATCATTTTCAAAGTGACGCTTTAAAGGATAATAAAGGAAATATAAATCAAATAAAGGAGAGTCATTCAAAATACAGATACGATCGACTTGTACAGTTGTTAGATGAAAGTAAAAAATTAAATCCTGCAAAAGCGGCAAATATTCTTCGCAATAAGGATGGCTTAAACAACTTACCTTTGGGCTATGGAAATGAAAAAGCCTTAAATCAACTATTGGCACATCACGGAATAATTTTTAAACCGGAGCAACGATTAGTATGGGTTTCGTCTAATCCATATCAATTGGGAGAGTTTGTTTGCTATGACCTTAATAAAATTTTTAATAAAAGGAGTGCCGGTGACGCTATTGTTTCGGTCGAAGAGGAAAATCTTAATATTGCTCAAGACCCTTTTGTGCTGTCTAAAGAATATAAAAACTATGAACTTTTTAGAATCGAAGACAAGAAAGTTGATAGATTATTAGAAAATAAGAATGATTTCCCCGCCGATCTCCAAAAGAACTATCAATCATTAAATCCAGATTACTGGGTTGTTTATTATAAAATGGGCATGCTATTCTATGAAAAAAGAGCTTACGATCTCGCAAAAGAACAATTTGAAATAGCATTAACCAAAGAGATTACAACACTCCCTGATAAAGAGAATGTTTTGAAATATTTAAAAAAATCAATAAAAAAAGTAAAATGATTCCAAAAATTGAAACCGCCTCATTAGGAGAGATAAAAACATTTCAGGAACAAAAATTAAGTGAATTGCTAATGTATGTGAATGAAAATTCACCTTTTTACAAAGCGCTTTTTGAAAAAAACAATATTGATATTTCAACAATAAAGACTTTAGAAGATTTGCAGACTTTACCTGTGATTACTAAAGAAAATTTGCAAAAGCATAACGATGATTTTTTATGCGTTCCAGCAAATGAAATAATAGATTATGCTACTACGTCGGGTACATTAGGAGATCCAGTTACTTTTGGGTTAACAGATAAAGACTTAGACAGACTAGCTTATAACGAAGCAATTTCTTTTGCTTGCACCGGCATTAAGGAAGGTGACATTGTACAACTAATGACTACCATGGACAGGCGATTCATGGCAGGATTAGCTTATTTCTTAGGACTTAGAAAGTTAAAAGCAGGTGTGATTAGAGTAGGAGCCGGTATTCCAGAATTACAATGGGATTCTATTTTAAAATACAAGCCTACTTACTTAATTACGGTTCCTTCATTTTTATTAAAACTAATAGAATATGCCGAAAAAAACAATATTGATTACAATAATTCAGGTATAAAAGGAGCAGTATGTATTGGCGAATCATTAAGAAATCAAGATTTTTCTATGAACACATTGTCAACGAAAATCACTAATAAATGGAACATTAAGTTGTATTCAACTTATGCTTCAACCGAAATGAGTACTGCTTTTACAGAGTGTGAACATTCAAATGGTGGTCATCACCATCCAGAATTAATAATTGTAGAGGTATTAGACGAAAATAATAAAACGGTAAGTGACGGCGAATCGGGTGAATTGACTTTTACCACTTTGGGAATCGAGGCCATGCCATTAATCCGATTCAAAACAGGTGATGTTGTGAAATTACACCATGAACCGTGTAAATGTGGTCGAAATACGTTGCGTGTTGGGCCAGTTATTGGAAGAAAACAGCAAATGATAAAATACAAAGGAACAACTTTGTACCCGCCAGCGATGAATGATGTTTTGAATGATTATCCATTGATTGAAAGTTATATAATCGAAATATCTACAAATGATTTAGGAACAGATGAGATTTTGATAAAGATTGCAGTCAAAGAAAAATCAGATACTTTTTTACAAGAATTAAAAGATCACTTTAGAGCCAAACTACGTGTGAGTCCAAAGATAGAATTTACTACAAAAGAAATCTTGAATCCTTTGATTTATAATCCAATGAGTAGAAAACCAATTCACTTTTTTGACACTAGAAAGTCTGCTTTTTAGAACATAAATAGAGTTCAGTGGATGACGAAGAGAGTCTATTCGCTTAAATGTTGTAATTTTGCAAAAAATTAAACGAAGATGATTAAGATTGGCAACATAGAATTACCTGATTTCCCTTTACTACTTGCACCTATGGAAGATGTGAGTGACCCGCCTTACCGTAGGTTATGTAAAATGCATGGTGCTGATTTAATGTACTCTGAGTTTATTTCTTCAGAGGGTTTGATTCGTGACGCTATAAAAAGCCGCATGAAATTAGACATTTTTGACTACGAACGACCTGTAGGGATCCAAATATTTGGAGGTGATGAAGAAGCTATGGCATTATCGTCTAAAATTGTTTCTACTGTAAACCCCGATCTAATTGATATCAACTATGGTTGTCCGGTAAAAAAAGTAGTTTGTAAAGGAGCAGGAGCAGGAGTTTTAAAAGATGTGGATTTGATGATACGCCTAACGAAAGCGGTTATCGATAGTACCCATTTGCCTGTAACAGTAAAAACCCGTTTGGGTTGGGATGATAGTTCGATTAATATTGATGAGGTGGCAGAGCGTTTGCAAGATATTGGTGTTGCTGCTTTGAGTATTCACGCTAGAACTCGCGCCCAAATGTACAAAGGTCATTCTGACTGGTCACACATTGCTCGAGTAAAGAACAACCCTAGAATCACCATGCCTATTTTTGGAAATGGAGACATCGACAGTCCTGAAAAAGCATTGCAATATAAAAACGAATACGGAATTGACGGAATCATGATTGGTCGTGCCGCAATTGGTTATCCGTGGATTTTTAACGAAATCAAACATTACTTTAAAACAGGTGAGCATTTGGCTAAACCTACAGTTGCAGATCGCGTAGAAGCAGTGCGCAACCACTTAACGTGGGCAATGGAATGGAAAGGAGAACGATTAGGAATTGTAGAAACCCGCCCGCATTATACTAATTATTTCAAAGGAATCCATTCGTTCAAACCATTCAAACAACAATTAGTTACAGAAGATAATCCGCAAGAGTTATTCAATATTCTAAATACTATAGAGCAAGCGTATTCTGGTTACGAGGTTGTGTAAAGACAATATTAAAAATAGTTAAACACAAATTCCACTAATTTTCACAAATCTATTCGTGAAAATTAGTGGAATTTGCGTTTAAACCGTAGAGGCGCACTGCAGTGCGTCTCTACTATAATTTTATTCCAATAATTTTTTACTCACACGGCTACTCGCAATCAATGAAGCAATAAAGCCAAGGGTTACAATTGTTCCCATTACAATCAATACATTTTCGATCGAGAAAATAACTGGGTAAGCCAGTGTAGGTGTAATCATTACCAGCTGAAAATGTTGTTGCAGTAATACAATGATAATTCCTAGAGTCAGTCCAATGATCCCCCCAAAAACACTTAGTAAAGTACCTTGAAGTAAAAATATCTTGCGTAAATCTTTAATTTCTGTCCCTAGATTAAAAAGCGTTTTAAGATTGCCTTTTTTGTCAAGAATCATCATGATAAGTGCACCAATCAAGTTGAAAAGCGCAACTACAATCACAAGTGTAAATATCAAATACACTGCAATATTCTCGGTATTCAACATTTTATACAAAGACTCATTGAGTTGTGCTCTGTTTTTAATGGTGATTCTATTATTAAATATACTGTTTAGCTCTGCTATAATCGCATTTTCATCGGCACCCGCTTTCTCTTTTATCTCAATTCCTGAAATCTGATTGGCTTTATATTCTAATAATTCTTGCGCCAAACCCAAGTCGGCAAAAACATATTTTGAGTCTAAATCTGGACTTATTGCGTAAATACCAATAGGATATACTTGACTTTTATTAAAAGCTTGTTCAGCGTTTTCAATCGTTCCTTTTCCGGGTTTGGGCACCCAAACTTCCAGTTGATTATTAAAGTCTAATAATCCCATCGAAAATTTTTGTGCAATGCCGTACCCCACAACTACTTGATACGTGTTTGGTTCTAGCCATTGCCCGTTATAGAGTGTTTTTTTAATATCGTTGACATTGTTAAAGTTGCTGTCAACGCCTTTTAGATACGTTACTTCTTGCTTGTCATTAAAGACAAACAAGACACGTTCTTCTATTATTTTTGAGTAGGAGGCGAGCCCGTCAATCTTCTTAATTTCGGCCTCTTGCTCTGGAGAAATGAAAAATGATTTCCCTAAAGTGCTACTTATTTTTAAGTCGGGATCAATGTCATTCGTAAACGAAAGACTAAAAACTTTCAGTCCGCTAAAAACAGATAAAACCACAAACAAAGCCATCGCGCCCACAATGATACCCATACTCGCAATGCGATTAATGATATTTATAGCATTGTTTTTACTGTTACTAAGGATGTAACGTTTGGCTATGTAAAGGGGGAAATTCAAATTATATCAACTTGCGTTTTTCTAAAAGGTCTCTGTTTTCAATAGGATTGTCTCTATTTGACAAAGCGTTGTTTATTTTTTCGATATAATCCAAAGAGTCATCAATAAAGAAAACCAAGTTGGGTACTTTTCTCAATTGCAAACGCACTCTTTGTGATAAATCATGCTTAATTGTTTTTGAATTCGATTTCACAGCCTCCAAAATTTCACCAGCTTTTTCTTGAGGAAATACACTTAAATATACCGTCGCCACAGACAAATCTGTAGTTACAGTAACCTTGGATACCGAAATAATTAAATTAGATACGCCATTTTTTCTCACTTCACCTTGCAGAATATCAACCAAATCTTTTTGGATCACCCCACCTATTTTTTTCTGTCTATTTGTTTCCATAGTGCAAAAATACTACTTTTAAACATTAAACAAACATTTTTTAAAAGCAACCTATTCGTAAAGCTGATTTTTAGAAGCTTTTTCCTGCTGTACACTATATCTTTCCTGCCGAACCCCGGCAGGAAAGGATGCCGTTTCCATCAGGGCTAGGATCCGCAGTCATCGATAAACGGAACTGCAATTAAAGAAAAACTGTAAAAATCAGAAAAGCATTTTTTTTTACTAAAAAAAAGCTTTTCAGACACAAAATCACCATGGAAAACAACAGCAATTCAGAACACAATATAAATCCCGCTTCAGCTCCCTTTCCTTCTGGCAGTCCCGAAAAGTCGGGAGGGGCGGGGAGACCTTCCTTCTCCATATATGACGCTTCCGCAGGTTCCGGGAAAACCTATGCCTTAGTCAAAGAATACTTGAAAATTATTCTTACAGCGCATAAAAATGATGCGTACAGAAACATTCTGGCCATTACGTTTACTAATAAAGCGGTACACGAAATGAAAAGCCGAATCGTAGGAAGTTTGTCTGAATTTGCCAAAGACGAACCTTCTCAAAAAGCATCCGACTTGATGCAGGATTTATCGACTGATACGGGGCTTTCGATTATTGAAATCAAAACCAAATCACAGCAAATCATCAAGCACATCATTCATAATTATGCTGCTTTTGATATTTCGACCATTGATAAATTTACGCATAAAGTAATTCGGGCTTTTGCACACGATCTTAATTTGCCCATGACTTTTGAGGTAACGCTTGATACCGAGAATTTACTAATCGAAGCAGTAGATGCTATCATAGCGCAAGCTGGAGAAGATGAAACGTTAACCAAGTTATTGATCGATTTCACGATGGAAAAAACCGATGATGATAAATCTTGGGACATTTCACGTGAAATTCTGGATACAGGCCGATTGGTTTTGAACGAAAATCACCGTTCTGAGATTACGCATTTCCATGATAAATCCATTGCCGATTTTGTTGCAATAAAAAGTAAATTAGTAGAAAGCTGTAAAGTTTTAGAAAAAGACAATGCCGAATTTGCGCTAGCAACTTTAACGCTAATTGAAAATAACGGTATCGATTTAAAATCCTTTTCTAGAGGAACGTTCCCGAATCATTTAATTAGTATTCGAGACGGAAAATTCAATCCAAAAAATAAAACCTTTCACGAGTCTGAGGATATCGCTATCAACAAAACAGCAAAGGACCGCGCGCTAATAGAAAATCTAATTCCGGAATTAATACAGATTTTGGCTACGATCTATAAAAATTTCGAAAAAAGAGATTTCTACAAAGCTTTCCTTAAAAATATTACGCCACTTTCTTTGTTGAATACGGTAAGTAATGAGTTGGCTAAAATTCAAGAAGAACAAAATGTCCTTTCGATAACCGAATTCAACGCAATCATTCACCGTGAAATTCAAAACCAGCCTGCTCCATTTATATACGAACGATTAGGAGAGCGCTACCGTCATTTCTTTATTGATGAATTTCAAGATACATCGGAGATGCAATGGCAAAATCTAATTCCGTTGATTGACAACGCACTTTCGGGTCAGGATGATTTTGGCGAAAAAGGCACGCTGATGATTGTGGGCGATCCCAAACAATCTATTTACCGCTGGCGTGGCGGAAAAGCGGAGCAGTTTATTGAGTTGAGTAAGGACAACAATCCGTTTAATAATCCAGATAAAAAACTGGAACATTTAGATAAAAATTACCGAAGCTATTCGCAAGTAATTGATTTCAATAATGAATTTTTTAAACTGGTTTCTGAACAATTTGAGCATCCGGATTACAAAGACTTGTATGAAAATCACAGCCATCAAAAAACGAATAGTAAAACGGGTGGATATGTGAATATTTCTTTTATTCCAAAAGTTGAAACCACCGAAGACGAAGAAGAAGCGCTAGATAAAACAGAATTATTTGTTTTGGCGACTTTAAATACGATTCAAAAAGTCCTTCGAGAAGGTTTTGAATACAAGGATATTGTTATTTTAACCCGCAAACGTGGGCAAGGAGTCGCCATTGCCAATTATTTGACAGAGCAAAACATTCCGCTTTTGTCATCAGAAACGTTGATGATTCAAAATGCCACCGAAGTGCGATTGATCATTCATCTTTTAAAATACTTAAAAAACAATGCCGACTTAGAGGCAAAAGCCTATTTCTTGCATTACATCGCAGAGTATGTGCAAGATAAATTGCCAGTTCATGATTTCATTGCACAAGGGATGGAACATAAAAACGAAGTGGATTTTGAGAATTGGTTGACGAGTTTCAATATTTCGCTGTCGTTTCAAAACATTCGAAAAAAATCATTGTATGAGGCTGTAGAGATTATTGTATCGAAATTTATCCTCCCCCCAGCCCCCTCCAAAAGAGAGGGAGACAGTGTAGATGCGCTGCCTGTTAAAAATAGCGGTGGAATAGCTGGAGTGAGTGACTCTAATAAAAAAGGATATATAACTGGTGGGAATTATTCTCATTTGTTGCTAGAAAAAGCAATTGCGCATAGAAAAGAACCTACGGTTGCAGAGAAAATTCTTTGGGCAGAATTAAAAGAGCAGTCACTAGGAAGTAAATTCAGGCAACAACATTTGATTGATAATTACATTGTAGATTTTGTTTGTTTGTCTAAAAAACTGGTTGTTGAGGTAGACGGAGATTATCATTTTACGCCAGAGCAAATAGTACTAGATGAAGAACGAACCAGTGTTTTAAATGAATTAGGTTATAAAGTAATCCGCTTTAGAAATGGAGAGGTGATAGATTCAATTTCAAAAGTTTTAGATACTATTAAAGAGGCTTTGAGAATGCAAGAACAGGCGTTAGAATTAAATAATGATAAATTATTTAATTCGGCTGATGCATCCAAAGACAACGAAACCATCAAGTCTCCCTCGCCCTCGGGGAGGGCCGGGGTGGGGAATGCCTACGTCCAATACTTCCTCGATATCGTTCTAGAACGTGATGTACGCAACCAAGCAGGAATTGCTGATTTCTTGAATTTCTGGGACAAAAATGCAGAGAAATTTAGCATTCCGTCACCAGAAGGCAATAATGCGGTGCGTATTATGACCATTCACAAATCAAAAGGATTGGAGTTTCCGGTGGTGATTATGCCATTTGCAGAGGAAGATTACAGTAGAAAACCAAAAGATAAATTATGGTTAGAAGCAACTGAAATGGATTTTGGTTTGCCTAAGGTTTTAATCGATAATAGTGCGGCTGTAGAGGGTTTTGGTGAAGAGGCAAAAATGGTTTACGACCAAAAGAAGCAAGAAGAATTACTAGATAATATAAATGTTCTGTACGTAGCTTTAACCCGTGCAGAGGAACAGTTGTATATTATTTCGAACATGAATTTAACAAGTAAAGGCGAGGTGAAGACGAATAATATGTCGACTTTCTTCATCAATTATTTGGATAGTAAAGACGGTTTCGATCCAGAGAAATTCGAATATGAATTTGGAAGTCCGTTAAAACTGTCATCCGCTTCAAAACACGTAGATACTTCAAAAAAGATTGAAGTGGTTGCCGAAACATTAAATCCTAAAAATATCAAAATCGCCCAACGAGAAGCGCTCATGTGGGGAACACATCAGCAGGAGTCTATCGAGTACGGGAATGTGGTGCATGAGATTTTATCTTTTGTGAAAACAAAAGAAGACGTAACGCTAGCAGTCGAAAAGGCGGTAGAAAATGGATTGATCAACTTTGGTCAAAAAGAACTAGTGCATCAAACAATATTGGATATTATAAATCATCCAGAATTAGAAATATGCTTTGAACCGGGAAATATTGTTTTGAACGAGCAAACGATTATTCAAAAAGAAGGAAATACGATTAAACCCGATAGAATGGTAGTGAATAATGCGAATGAAGTCTATTTATTAGATTACAAAACAGGAGCGCACAATGCTAAATATCAAAAGCAATTAGAGAATTACCAACATGCGATTGAACTAATGGGTTATAAAGTCGTAAAAAAAGCACTGATTTACATCGGAAAAGAAATCGATGTAGTAAATTTGTAGCGTAAAAATGAATTATTCGTAAAAGTGCGCTCGATTATTAATTAAAGTGTAATGATAGCTGAATGCTTGTTTTTACCGTTGTTATTCTATTGAGGGTAACTTTAAACAAATTAAATTTTAAACAAAATACACCATCAATTATGTACGGAAAAATAAAAGAACATCTTCAAAATGAATTGCAAACAATAGAAGATAATGGAATATTCAAGAAAGAAAGAATCATCACTTCGCCACAAGATGCTGAAATTACGATTTCAACAGGAGAAACGGTATTGAATTTTTGTGCTAACAACTATTTAGGATTATCGTCACATCCAGAAGTGATTCAAGCAGCCAAGGATGCTATGGACACACATGGTTTCGGAATGTCATCTGTACGTTTTATTTGTGGAACGCAGGATATTCACAAAACATTAGAAAGAAAAATTTCTGAATTCTACGGAACAGAAGATACGATTCTTTACGCAGCAGCTTTTGATGCTAATGGTGGCGTTTTCGAACCTTTATTAGGAGAAGGAGATGCAATAATCTCAGATAGTTTGAACCACGCTTCTATTATTGACGGAGTGCGTTTGTGTAAAGCATCGCGTTACCGTTATGAAAATAGCAATATGGAAGATCTAGAACAACAATTGATTAAAGCCAATGAAGCAGGAAGTCGTTTCAAGATTATTGTTACTGATGGGGTTTTCTCTATGGATGGTGTTGTGGCGCCGCTAGATAAAATTTGTGACCTAGCAGATAAATATGATGCGATGGTTATGGTAGACGAATGTCACGCAGCAGGTTTCATTGGAGCAACAGGAAAAGGTACGCTTGAAGCAAAAGGAGTAATGGGAAGAGTAGATATTATTACAGGAACCTTAGGTAAAGCTTTAGGTGGAGCCATGGGAGGATACACTACAGCCAAAAAAGAAATAATCGAATTGTTGCGCCAACGTTCAAGACCCTATTTATTTTCAAATTCATTAGCGCCTGCAATTGTAGGGGCATCTATTAAGGTTTTTGAACTATTAGAAAAAGATACTACGTTAAGAGATCAATTAGAATGGAATACCAATTATTTTAAAGTCGGAATGAAAAAAGCGGGTTTTGATATTGTTGATGGAGATTCGGCTATTGTTCCGGTGATGCTGTATGATGCCAAATTATCACAAACCATGGCAGATGAATTGTTGAAAAAAGGGATATATGTAATAGGATTTTTCTTTCCGGTGGTACCAAAAGACAAAGCAAGAATCAGGGTACAACTGTCTGCTGCTCATACAAAAGAGCATTTAGATAAAGCAATTAATGCATTTATAGAAGTAGGTCAATCTTTAAATGTTGTGTAATTTTAATCTAAGTTTATGTAATTGCCACTTTTTGTGGTTTTTAATGGTTTTTTTTAACATTTAGTTTTGTAATTAATAATTATCGCATTACTTTTGTTTTTAATTAACTAAATTGTAATTAAAAAAATTAAGTATGAAACATCTTAACAAAATTTTAGTTGCTGCAATGATGGTGATGGGGTTAAGCTCACACGCACAAGACAGTAACAACCCGTGGGCTATCTCTTTTGGAGTTAATGCCGTAGATACTAAAACTAGTGCTGGTGGTGGTAATGGATGGTTAGACCGTCATTTCTCTCAGCCATTTGCTGTAAAAGATAACTGGAATATTCTTCCTTCTGTTTCTTATATTGGTGTGTCGAAATATATTGGAGATAATTTCTCTGTTGGACTTCAAGGGTCTGTTAACAAAATTGACAAATTCGTAAGATTTGATCCAACTGCTGTAGGACATGATTCTCGTGGATATGTAGTTTCTAACCCTGGTGACTTAATGTACTATGGTATTGATGCTACTGTAAAATATAGCTTCATGACTTTGATTAAATCAAAAGTTCTTGATCCTACTTTAAACCTTGGTGGAGGATATACTTTCTTAGGGAAAAGCAGTTATGGTACAGTTAACCCAGGTGCAGGTCTTACTTTGTGGTTTACTGAAAACGTAGGTTTTTCTGTAGCTACAGCTTACAAAAAATCTTTTGGAGATAGAACAGTAGGTGTTAGTACTCCAGATGCACCTTCTCATTTCCAACATACAGCAGGTTTAACTTTCAAATTTGGAGGTAAAGATACTGATGGAGACGGAATATATGACAAAGATGATGCTTGTCCAGATGTTGCTGGTTTAAAACAATTCAACGGATGTCCTGATACGGATGGAGACGGAATTGCTGATAAAGATGATGCTTGTCCAGAAATCGCTGGTTTAGCTGCTTTCAACGGATGTCCTGATACTGATGGAGACGGAATCGCTGATAAAGATGATGCTTGTCCTGAAGTTGCTGGTTCAAAAGCTTTAAAAGGGTGTCCTGATACTGACAATGATGGTGTAGCTGATAAAGATGACAAATGTCCTACTGTTGCAGGACCAAAAGATAACGCAGGTTGTCCTTGGCCAGATACTGATGGAGACGGAGTTTTAGATAAAGATGACAAATGTCCTACTGTAAAAGGAACTGTTGCTAACGCTGGATGTCCTGAAGTTTCTGCTGAAGTAATCAAGCAATTGAATGACTACGGAAAAACAATCTTATTTGATTCAGGTAAATCTTCTTTCAAAGATCAAACTTACCCAGTTTTAGAATCAATTAACTCAATCTTGAAAGAGTATCCAAATTCAAACTTTATGATCGAAGGTCATACTGATAGTGATGGAAGTAATGAGTTAAACCAATCTTTATCTGAAAATAGAGCTTCTGCAGTTAGAAACTATTTAGTAGAAAAAGGAATTAACGCAGACAGATTGAAATCTACTGGTTACGGTGAAACTAAACCAATCGCTTCTAATAAAACAGCAAAAGGAAAAGCTGAAAACAGAAGAGTTGAAGTTTCTTTGATCAAAGAATAATTTCATTCAAAATATTTTAGAAAACGCCTCGATTTATCGGGGCGTTTTTTTTATTTTTATGAAATGATAAATACTTCGTTTTTAGATAAAATTGCACAGGTTTTAATTCAGGATTACTCCGATACATTATCGAATACCATCGTGGTCTTACCCAATAAAAGAGCTAAGATATTCTTAATCGAAGCCTTGAAGAAACAAGTGAATTCTAATATACTCTCGCCAGAGATTATTAGTATAGAGGATTTTATTCAAGACATTGCAGCTATTCGGACCGTCGATCCTATCGAATTATTATTTGAATTTTATGAGGTGTATTTGTCTGTTACAGAGAAAACACAACAGCAATCCTTTGAGTTGTTTGCCAATTGGGCCAAAATGCTTTTGCAAGACTTCAATGAGATTGATCGCTATTTATTAGACCCAACCCATGTTTTGTCTTACTTAAAAGACATCGAGGACATAAAAAAATGGGGAATCGAAGTAGAGAACAAAACACAACTACTCGAAAACTACATTGATTTCTGGAAATTACTACCCAATTATTATAAGTCCTTATATGCGCATTTGCTAAAAAAAGGAATTGGTTACCAAGGTTTGATTTACCGCCAAGCTGTTGAGAATTTGAACTCCTTTTCGAAAACAGTAATGGAGAAACAGTATTTATTTGCAGGTTTTAATGCCTTAAATGCTTCTGAAGAAAAAATTATCCAACATCTTATTGCCACTGACCAAGCCAAAATATATTGGGACGCTGATCAAACTTTTCTAAATGATCCTTATCATGATGCTGGTTTGTTTTTAAGGCGATTTAAGTCCAATTGGAAGCACTACAAGTCCAATCCTTTTGAGTGGATTGTAGATGATTTTTCGCAAACCAAAAACATCCATGTTATTGGTACTCCTAAAACTATTGGTCAAGCCAAAATAACCGGAACTATTATCGAAAATATACTGAACGAGAATCCTACCGCTTCACTCGATAAAGTAGCGGTTGTTCTAGGTGAAGAAAATGTTTTGGTACCGCTATTGTATTCGTTGCCATCTACCGTGGGGGCTTTGAATATTACGATGGGTTATTCGAGCAAGAACAATCCCGCGCAAATTTTGATTGCCAAATTATTCAAGATGCACACCAATGCCTTGTCTCGTAATGCTAAAAGTTATGTGTTGTATTACAAAGATGTATTGGATATCTTGACACATCCCTTAGTGGAACCTTATGCTAAAACATCAGGATTGGTGAACATTATCAATCAAAATAATTATACGTTTATTACCCATCAAAAGGTAATAGAGTTGAATCCTGAGCCTACAGATTTGTTTGCACTGTTATTTAAAAAATGGGAGCAAGGGAGTATCGTTGTTTTAGAAACAATTTCGACTTTATTGCTTACGATAAAGAACAATTTAAGTAACGATAATGAAGAAGAGAAAATTACAAAAGCCTTTGTTTTTGCTATTTTCAAGGTGATTAATAAACTGATTAATTATTATTCGAAGCACGAACATATTGATAAGATTGACACTTTACATGCTATTTATAAACAAGTAATCGACTTGGCTGAAGTTTCGTTTGAAGGAGAGCCGCTCAATGGTTTACAAATTATGGGAGTCTTAGAAAGTAGGGTTTTGGACTTTGATACTGTAATTGTAACTTCAATGAATGAAGGGAAGTTTCCAGCAGGTAAATCTCAAAATTCTTTTATTCCATATGATGTTAAGCGTGAGTTAGGATTGCCTACTTTTAAGGAAAAAGATGCGATTTATACCTATCATTTCTACCATTTGTTGCAACGTGCTAAAAATATTTATTTACTTTATAACACCGAAAGTGACGGACTAGATGCTGGAGAGAAAAGCAGGTTTATCACCCAGCTTGAAGTGGAGAAACAACGCAATCACAATCTTACACACGAAATATACAATGCCGTTTTACCCGAAACAGCTTATACGCCCATGGTAATTGAAAAATCAGATGCGGTGATGGCTCGATTGAAAGAAATTGCGACAGTTGGTTTCTCACCCTCTGCATTGACGAGCTATATTCGGAATCCGATTCAGTTTTATTTTCAGAAGATTTTACGCATTCGCGAAGTCGAAGAAGTCGAAGAAAATATCGCTTTGAATACGTTGGGAACCATTATTCACGAAACCTTAAAGGTATTGTACGAACCTTTTATTGGGAAATTTATCTCTGAAAAAGACATAGAGAACTGTTTTAAGCAAATAGATGATGAGGTACTCAAACAGTTCAAGGCCGTTTACAAAGAAGGAGAAATTAAAAAAGGACGGAACCTACTCGCTTTTGAAGTGGCAAAACGAAATGTGTCTAATTTTTTGAAAGTGGAATTAGAAAGTATTAAAGCCGGTGATGCGATAAAGATTATCGCCTTAGAGCAAACATTTGAACGCAGTTTAACGCATCCGAGTTTACCATTTCCAGTGTTGATAAAAGGAAATGTCGATAGAATCGAAGAGCGCAATGGAACGATCCGAATTATCGATTATAAAACGGGTAAAGTCGAGAAAGCTAGTGTTACCTTGAAAACCTGGAAAGGACTAACAGAAGATATTAAAAACGACAAAATCATTCAGGTTTTAGCCTACGCTTTTATGTATGAAAAATTAGCCGAGTCAAAACCCATTGAAGCGGGAATTATTTCGTTCAAAAATTTAAAATCAGGTTTTTTACCTTTTAATTTTAAAGAATTTAAAGACAGCGAATATGTGATCAATGAAACAGTAATGACAAATTATCTGGAGCAAATTGTATTGCTTTTAAAAGAGATTTTAGATCCAGCTTTTCCTTTTGAGGAAAAAGTGATTTAACTTTCAACCATAATTGCGAAGGAATTTTGAAGACAACAAGGTTTTAATTAACATTGTTTTAGCATTGTAATCGTAGGAATTTATTTTCTTTACTTAAAAGAATAAGTATCAAAAAAACGGCTAACATATTTGAGTTTTTTAAAAGCACCTTGGTTATTAATTTAGCTTTTTGTTTAGTACCCGTGCTCTTTCTGGGATTTTTTGCTTTTAAGTAGGGCTTGCTGAAAAATTGCAAATCCAATAAAACAGAGGTATTTAGAGCTACTTTTTCTTGTTTAAATGCAAAGAATTCTTTATTTTTAAAGAAAAAAGCTTGCAGTTATGTTCAATTATACGGCA
>NZ_JACRUK010000079.1 GCF_014305155.1 Flavobacterium muglaense | reverse complement strand
AACTTTTCTTCCTTTTATATTGTATTAAGTGTTATATTTGAAAGAAATAAACGGAAGTTTTTTCACAGACTGACGTTATATGGCTTTGAAATGGTGGGGAAATCGTAAACGAAAAATTTTCGGCTTAACGAAGACTTTATGCGAAACGATAATTCCACTAAATTCCAGCTAGGTCAAAATGGCTGTTGGCGGTAGTACTTTAATTTGTGTTATTTTCACTTTTAATATTAATCATGATATCTTGTCTTTTCGACCAATCACAAAGTTTCCAACCCTGTGTTTTGAAAAATTTACCAAGTTTTTCTTCATTTGTAATGCATAAAGATTTTATATTTTCTAATAATAAACTTAAATCCATTGAGATGACTTTCTTTTTATCAAAAGTTTGAATTGTAATTGAACTGATTTCTTGATTTAATTCTGAAATTTCAGGCATTTTAAAATTAACGCTAAAACCAAAAGTTAAACCACTAACCAATATTTTTGGCGTTAGTTCTTCTGTTATCATATTTTTATGATGCCAAACAAGAATTCCATAATATGGAGATTTATTTTCAAACATTGATTCATCAATACGTTCGTGTAAATGTTGAATAGTATTTCTAAAAGCATTTACCAAAAGTATATTTTCGAGTACTTTATGGTTACTTTCTGAAGGTAGTTTCTGGAATAATTTAATAAGTCTCGAAGAATGGTCTACAATTGCCCAAGCACTTGCGAAAATTTGTGAAGTATTTTCTTTTACAGAATTTTCTTGAGATATTTTATTTAGTTTTTCTTCTAATAATGAATACTCATTTTCAATCATTTCGAAAGTAATACGAATTGCATCGAAAATCATTCGCTGGTATTCAATCATTTCCAAAGGAAGCATTTTAAAAGGCGAGTTTTCGGAAAGTATCTTCATTTTTTTTTCGTTTTTTGAGCTTATTATCGCACAAATACTTAATAACAACACAACATAATATATTCTATTTACAAAATCGTTCTACTCGTAATTACTAGTACTATAACAGTCAAAGTTCAAAACACACTTTTATTCATTGCGTTATCATATCTTATTGTAATACATTGCCTTCACAATACCATCAGACAGTCCTATTTTTGGCACATAAATTTGTCTTGCACCGCTCCATTTCATAGCATTAAGATAGATACGTACTGCAGGAATAATTACATCGGCACGGTCAGGATTCAATCCTAACTCGGAAATCCTTTGATCATAGGTCAATGAATTCAAAAATGCATATTGTGAATTGATATAAATGTAAGACAAAGGCTTTTCTTGCGTTTTGCCTGACATTTTGAACAATTTATTGATATTTCCTCCAGACCCAATAAGGGTTACCTCTTCATAATCAGCAGTATTTGCTTTGATCCACTTTTCAATTTCGTCCCAAACCACATCACATACCATGTTATTTAATAAACGTACAGTACCCGCTTTAAACGATCTGGAATTAACCATTTTTCCATTCGAAAATAAAGTAAACTCAGTGCTACCACCACCCACATCTACAAAAAGATATGTTTGATCCGTTTTTAATAAATGATGTAAATCAGTCGAGGCAATAATCGCGGCTTCTTTTTTACCATCAATAATTTCAATATTAATTGCCGCCTTTTCTTTTATAAGTTCTACAACTTCTTTGCCGTTATAAGCTTCACGCATGGCCGAAGTAGCAAAAGCTTTGTAGTCTTGCACTTTGTGAACTTTCATTAATAAATTAAAAGCTTGCATTGCGTCACACATTCTTTCAATATTCTCTTCGGAAATTTCACCCACAGTAAATGCGTCCTGTCCTAAACGAATTGGAACACGAACCAATGAACTCTTATTAAACTGAGCTTCTTTTCCTTCTTGTTCAACAATATTAACAATCAATAAACGCATAGCATTTGAACCTATATCGATTGCAGCATATTTTTTTAATTTGATCATGCTTTACTTGTAATTTTTTCTAATTAAAAACGAGTTTTTGGTGTACTAAAAGTTTTCATCTAATAAATCAACTTTCTTTTGGTAATATTTATAGGTCTCAATTTGAGCTCTAAATATTGGCTCTCCATTGCTTTCTCTATATTTATTATCCATTTTAGCCGAGTGGTAACGTGCTTTCACATTTCCTTTCCAGCCCAAATCAAAATTTTCTATTAGTTCGTTTTTAATTTCTTGGTCGTATATAGGGCAAGTAACCTCTACCCTACCATCGAGATTTCGTGTCATGAAATCGGCAGATGAAATATAAACCTCTGTTTGACCCGCATTTCCAAAAATATAAATTCTTGAATGTTCTAGATAATTATCTACAATACTAATTGCTTCAATGTTGGCGCTCATTCCTTTTACACCTGGAATTAAAGAACAAACTCCCCTAACTTCCAATTGAATTTTCACACCTGCATTACTGGCTTCATACAACTTATCAATCATTCCAAAATCAGAGAGACTATTCATCTTTAACTTGATGTAAGTTTTTCTACCTGCCTTTGCATGAGATATTTCCCTGTCAATTAATTTGTAAAATCGAGAACGCGTATAATGCGGTGAAACAATAAGATGTTTGTAACGATGTAACCTATAATTGATATCAAAAAATTCAAATATTTTAGATATGTCTTTTAATATCTGTTGATGACTAGTAAACAAAGTAACATCAGTATACACTTTTGCCGTTGATTCATTAAAATTTCCTGTTGAAATAAAACCATAGCGTTTTGTTTTACCGTTTTCATTTCTTTCAATAACACATATTTTGCTATGAACCTTCAAACCTTTTATTCCAAAAATAAGATGAATCCCTTCAGTTTGCATTTGCTCGGCATAAGAAATATTAGATGCTTCATCAAATCGGGCTTGTAATTCTATCTGTACTGTTACTTTCTTACCGTTTTTGGCTGCATTAATCAACGAACTTATAATTTGTGAATTCTTTGCTAATCGGTACAAAGTAATCTTTATAGTACTCACTTTAGGATCTAAAGCTGCTTCTCGCAAAAACTTGGTTAAATAAGAAAACGATTGATAAGGAGCATTCAATAGATAATCTTTCTCACTGATTTTTTCTAAAATACTACCTTCTAAACTTAATCCCGGTATTGGTAATGGAACATTTGTTTTATACAATAGATCATAACGCCCCAAGTTAGGAAAATCCATATAATCCCTTCTATTATGATACCTTCCGCCCGGAATAATACTATCAGTCGAAACAATTTTCATTTTATCTAAGAAAAACTCCAAAGTATCTTTCTCGATCAACTGGTCATAAATAAAACGAACAGGCTCACCTATTCTTCGGTCTTTTACACTAGTAGATATTTTTTCAAGCATACTTTTACTTAAGTCACTATCAATGTCTAGTTGTGCATCACGACTAATTTTAATCATGTGAGCAGAAACACTTTCGTAATCAAAAATGTTAAAAATACTCATCAAATTATGACGAATCACATCATCAATCAAGATCACATATTGCTTCTCGCTACTAGACGGAAGCACAACAAAGCGGTTCATTGTTTTTGGAATTTCGATGATTGCATAGCGCACCTCGGCATCTTTTTTCATCACTAACTTGATCGCTAAATACCCAATATTATCCCTCAATAATGGAAACTCAGCCAAGTCATTCAAAATAATTGTCACGAGTTCAGGACTTAGTTTTTGGATAAAAAAGTCTTTTAGAAATATTTCTTGCTCCACCGAAATTTCATTTTCGTTGATGATAAAAATATTCTCGCTTTCAAGTTCGTTTTCAATTCCTTTTAAAATCAATAAACTCTCTGTTTGATGTTCGATTACAATTTCGGTAATATCTTTTACCAGTTGCTGAGCGGATATTCCTCCAAGAATCTTAGAACCCGTTTTTCCAGACAAGCTTAGCCTTCTAATGGCTGCAAATCGAACGCGAAAAAATTCATCTAAATTATTAGAAAAAATCCCTAAAAAACGCAATCTATCTAAAAGTGGAACCGAATTATCTGCTGCTTCTTGAAGAACTCGAGCATTAAAAGCCAACCAGCTTTTTTCTCTATCTATATATTTTTGTTCTGACACTATACTATTTTATTTTAAGTCTTTTGGTATTATTATTTTTTTAGTAGTTCCATGATTTATTGTTTCCCAATAATCCGTATCAAACTCAATTGATACAAATCCCGATGTAGGAACGTTTCCGATGAAAACATCCCCAAATTTATTAACAAAATTTGTAATTGCACCATTATGACCAAAAAGAATTAAACTATCATAGGTATCACTGCATGATTTTATTATTTTTTCCAATTGATTTTCATCAAAAGTGTAAAGCGCTTCCTTATACAATATACTTTCGATGGGATAAAGTATGTTTTGGGCAAAAATCACTGCTGTGTCTGAAGCTCTTTTTGCAACGCTGCTCCAAATTAAAAACTTTTTGGGAATAAAATTATTGATATGCAAAGAAACCAAATGTGCATCTTTAAATCCACGTTGATCCAATGGCCGATCAATATCTTTTAAAGGTGTGTCCCAATTTGATTTTGCATGTCTAATTAAAATTAATTTTTTCATAGTTATAAACTTCCATGTTCATAGTTTCTACAGTAGATCTGAAACAGAAAGATACAACATAAATTGAAACAAACTATTGATTTCACTATAATTAATTTAAAAAATCAGTTTAAATAAACTAAATAAATAACCTTTCAAAACTTCCTAATAAACAGCACTATAATACGTTTAAACAAGTAAAAATACTACATAAATAACACTGGTTTTTTGTTAAAGCAATGCAAAAAAAGGTATTTGATTTCAATTTTACTCCCCAATAAATTGTAATCCATTATATTAAAGTCATTTATAATTATATCTATATGGTAACGAAAATTACTTTTCAAAAAATTAAGCACTTTAAGCAAGCCTTTTCTTCGGCAGTAAACGTGCTTATTGTTTCACTCTACTCCATCTTAACTACAGCAATTAGTACTCAATTGGCTGTTGTACTTGTTTTTGTTTTTGTAGCTCCAATTGCTTACTGCCAATCTAGTAACTGTCAAGGTGTACTAAAAGTAGCTAAAGATCGAAATACTAAAAGTGTTTCGACTAACGGAACCTATTACGCGATGGAAATTTCAAATACAGGTTCGGCAACAGCTATTTACAACTTAAACGCAGTAAATGTAAATAGTAGTTGCACTAATAACGACGGTACGAGCACCAGTACGAATGTAAATCTAACGATTCAAATCGTAGATACTAATCTACAAACCATTAGTACTATTTCGATTCCTGCAGGTGAAACGGTGCGTTTTTTAGTGAGTGTAAAACCACCAATTGGAACACCTTACAGCAAGTGGAATTGTACCCAAATCATCGCTACTTCAACTTCATGCGCTGGTTACAGCATCGATACTACTTTACACACATTAGTTAGCGATCCTACTCAGGAATAATATTACAATCTGCAGCATACTTCATTAGGTTTTCACCTTTAAATAGTAGAAAATATGAAAAAAACTATACCCTTAACAAATTACATACTAGCAATTAAGAACGAATTAATCATAATTCTAATACTGTTATGTAGTTCGTTTGCATATTCACAAGCCAGTATTGTACCCACCAAAACGGTAACAGTTCGTCCAGGAGTTTGCGGCATAATAGATGTTGAACTGAAAATACAAGGATCCAATCCTGTATCTAGACCGCTAGAAGTGGTTTTGGTTATTGATGTTTCTGGAAGTATGGATGATGACATAAAATATGACCCAAACAATTCATTGGAATATGCGCAAGATGCTGCAAATGATTTTATTAGAAAAATATTTTTACCTGCTAATAATCCAACGGGCAAAAACAAGGTTGCCATTGTTAAATACAGTAGTACAGCTTCATTAGTAAGACCACTAACCTTAGCCGCTGGACAAACGGACCTTATTAATGCCATCAATAGCTTGGCAGCAAATGGAACAACTAACATTCAGGATGGGATCATTAAGGCTGATAAAGAACTATATGATCACGGTACTTTTGACTGTATTACTTCTAGAAGTATTATTCTCTTAACAGATGGTGTTGCAAATAGAACAGGAAACAATCAATCTTGTAGTGATGGTATTAATGGCAGCTGCATCCAAAGCGCTATAACAGCAGCAAACAATGCAAAAACAACTACCAAGTCAGGAATTGTTTATAATAATCAAATTTTTTCTGTAGGACTGTTTGGTGCAATCTATGGATCCCAGCAAAGTGATGCCGAGTATACATTAAATAAAATTCAATCTGCCGGAAACTTTTTTACAGAAAATTCTGCCAATTTAACAGGAATTTATACACAAATATTCTCTAAACTTTCTTGGGTTGCTCAACAAATCTCTGGAACTCCTTTTAGTAAAGAAATAGTTAGTACTGATTTCTCTATTGGAAACATTACAGCATCAAAAGGTACAGCTTCAGCAAGCGGACAAAATATTTCATGGAATATTGATTTTCTTAATGTTGAAACGATCACACTTAAATATGAATTAACACCGAAGAGCAATGTTTGCGGGACCAAAACTGTAAGTTCATCTCGATTGGATTATAAAAATTCAGCTTGTCAAACGGCCTTTCTGAACGTTACTACTCCAACTACCCTTATTCCCTGCCCTGCTGTAAGCATGAATTCAAAACAGGATGTAGATTGTTATGGCGGAGCAACAGCTTCAATTACATTAAATGATGCCACAGGTGGAACAACTCCTTACTCGTATTCATGGAAAAAAGATGGCACTTCATTTGCTGCTACTAAAAATATTTCAGGATTAGAAGCTGGCCTTTATACTGTCATTGCAACAGACAAAAACGGTTGTTATAGTAGTCCGTTATCTGTAACTATTAAACAGCCAACGGCTGCTTTAACAGCAACTGTTGTTTCAACCGATGTAAGTTGTTTCGGCTCCAATGATGGTAATATAACAATTAACAATCCTTCTGGTGGTTACGGAACCTATCAATACAGCATTAACGGCGGAACCGCTTGGCAAGATTCTGCTTCGTTTAACGCACTTGCGGACGGAACTTATAATGTTCAAATTAGAGATAAAGCCAAAAATGCTTGTACTGTGACTTTGAACAGTAAAGTAATTATCAAATCACCAACGGCGGCTTTAACAGCAACTGTTGCTTCGACTGATGTAAGTTGTTTTGGTGCCAAAGATGGAACTATCACGATCAGCAATGCAACTGGTGGTTACGGAACCTATCAGTACAGCATTAACGGTGGAACTACTTGGCAAGATGCAGCTTCGTTTACCGCACTTGCGGATGGAACTTATAATGTCCAAATTAGAGATAAAGCCAAAAATACTTGTACTGTGACTTTGAACAGTAAAGTAATTATCAAATCACCAACGGCGACTTTAACAGCAACTGTTGCATCGACCGATGTAAGTTGTTTTGGTGCCAAAGATGGATCTATCACGATCAGCAATGCAACGGGTGGTTACGGAACCTATCAGTACAGCATTAACGGTGGAACTACTTGGCAAGATGCAGCTTCGTTTACCGCACTTGCGGATGGAACTTATAATGTCCAAATTAGAGATAAAGCCAAAAATACTTGTACTGTGACTTTGAACAGTAAAGTAATTATCAAATCACCAACGGCGACTTTAACAGC
>NZ_JACRUK010000078.1 GCF_014305155.1 Flavobacterium muglaense | reverse complement strand
TATAATATAGACCAAATATAATATAAAAAAACCAATTATCAAAATTGGTTTATATTATATTTTTGTTCGGTATAAATCCGCAATCTTATGAAGCTTTCTGATGGCTAAGTAAGGGGTTTTTTTGGACGAATATTTTATTGATTAACGTTTGATCCGCAATTTTATCAAGCTTGCTGATGGCTTAGAAAGAGTTTTTTTTGATTAACGTTTGATCCGCAATCTTATGAAGCTTTCTGATGGCTTAGAAAAGTTTTTAATTTTTGTATGAATGATTTGAACACGATTGTCAGTTCGAGCGAAGTCGAGAACCACTATCGCAACTCGACTCCGCTCGATTTGACAAAACTAGATTGAACCATTTATTCTTGTTGTTATATCTTCTTCCTCATTCTAGCCACCGGAATATCGAGTTGTTCTCTGTATTTAGCAATGGTTCTTCTAGCAATAGGGTATCCTTTTTCTTTTAGCAATTCAGCTAATTGATCATCGGGATGTGGTTTTTTCTTATCTTCTTCTTCAATGATGTTTTGTAATATCTTTTTGATTTCAAGTGTCGAAACATCTTCACCTTGATCGTTTTTCATTGCTTCCGAGAAGAATTCTTTGATCAATTTAGTCCCATAAGGAGTTTCTACGTATTTACTATTGGCAACGCGAGAAACCGTCGAGATGTCAAGTCCCACCATATCAGCAATGTCTTTAAGGATCATCGGTCTCAATTTGGTTTCGTCACCCTCCAAGAAATATTCTTCTTGATAATGCATGATCGCATTCATGGTTACAAATAAGGTTTCTTGGCGTTGACGTATTGCATCAATAAACCATTTGGCCGAGTCTAGTTTTTGTTTGATAAACTGAACTGCATCTTTTTGCGCACCAGATTTATCGGTAGAAACTTTATACGTTTGCATCATTTCTTGGTAATCCTTAGAAACGTGCAGGGTAGGAGCATTTCTTCCGTTCAATGTTAGTTCTAGTTCGCCTTCTACTATTCGAATAGCAAAATCTGGAACTACATTTTCCGTTACTTTATTATTTCCGGTAAAAGCACCTCCTGGTTTTGGGTTCAAACGTTCTATTTCGTGAACCGCTTTTTTTAATTGTTCATTTGAAACATTATACTTTTGCAATAGTTTATCGTAATGTTTTTTAGTAAAAGCATCAAATTGATTTTCGATAATATCGATCGCAAGATCAACGTATTCTGTGGGTGTTTTATGTTTTAATTGTAGTAATAAACATTCTTGTAAGTCGCGCGCACCCACACCAGATGGTTCTAGTTCATGGATAACGTGCAAGATTCTAGTTACCGTTTCTTCATCGGTATAAATGGCTTGTGTAAACGCCATGTCATCAACGATATCAGGAATGCTTCGTCTAATGTATCCCATGTCGTCAATACTTCCCACTAGAAATTCAGCAATATCACGTTCATCATTATCAAGGATAAAAGTGTTAAGCTGGTTGATTAAATCTTGGTGAAAACTAATTGGTGCTGCTAATGGTGATTCACGATCTTCATCGTCATCACTATAGTTATTAGCTTGCGTTTTATAATCAGGGGTATCGTCACTGTTTAAATATTCGTCGATGTTGATGTCATCGGCTTCAATTCTTTCCGACTCGTCGTTTTCATAATCGTCGTAATCGTCGTTTTGAAACTCATCCTGATCGTAATCGTCTTCCTCTTTACCTGCTTCTAGAGCTGGATTCTCGTTCATTTCTTCTAACAAACGTTGCTCAAAGGCTTGCGTAGGCAATTGAATTAACTTCATCAGCTGGATCTGCTGTGGAGATAATTTCTGTGATAATTTTAAATTTAAGAATTGCTTTAGCATTTTATATTTTTTGTTTAAAAAAGTTTAAGGTGTAAGGTTTAAAGTTGTCCGTGTTTTAAACAACTTTAAACCTTAAACAATTTAAACTATTTCTAGAATTCGGCATTCATTGGCGTTCTTGGAAAAGGAATTACGTCACGTATGTTTGTCATTCCAGTTACAAAAAGCACTAATCTTTCAAATCCTAGTCCGAAACCAGAGTGAACTGCCGACCCGAATCTTCTAGTATCTAGATACCACCATAATTCTTCTTCATCAATTCCTAAAGCTTTCATTTTTTCGACCAAAACGTCAAAACGTTCCTCTCTTTGTGAACCTCCTACGATTTCTCCAATTCCAGGGAAAAGGATGTCCATCGCACGTACCGTTTTTCCGTCTTCGTTCAAACGCATGTAAAACGCTTTGATATTTGCTGGGTAATCAAACAAGATTACCGGGCATTTAAAGTGTTTTTCTACTAAATAACGCTCGTGTTCTGACTGTAAATCAGCTCCCCATTCGTTAATGATGTAGTTGAATTTTTTCTTTTTATTTGGAGTACACTCTCTCAAAATGTCAATTGCCTCGGTATAAGATACGCGTTTAAAATTGTTTTCCAAAACAAAATTCAATTTGTCAAGCAAAGCCATTTCGCTTCTTTCCGCCTGTGGTTTTGATTTTTCTTCGTCAAGCAATCTTCCTTCTAGGAATTTTAAATCCTCAGGACATTTGTCCAATGTATATTTAATTACGTACTGAATAAAGTCTTCAGCAAGATCCATATTGTCATTCAAGTCATTAAAAGCAACCTCTGGCTCAATCATCCAGAATTCCGCAAGGTGACGAGAAGTATTTGAATTCTCCGCTCTAAACGTAGGTCCAAACGTATAAATTTGTCCTAATGCCATCGCAAAAGTCTCTCCTTCTAATTGTCCTGAAACTGTTAGATTCGTTTCTTTTCCAAAGAAATCTTCTTTATAATCTACTTTTCCGTCTTCTTTTCTTGGCGTCCCGTCAAATGGTAAAGCCGTAACTTTAAACATTTCACCAGCACCCTCAGCGTCAGATCCAGTGATGATAGGTGTGTTTACATACACAAAACCTTTCTCCTGAAAATAACTGTGTACCGCGTATGATAATACCGAGCGCACACGCATAATTGCACCAAACATGTTCGTACGCACACGTAAATGTGCATTCTCACGCAAGAAATCCAAGCTTGGTTTGTTTTTTGGTTGTATTGGGAATTTCTCAGCATCCGAATCTCCAAGGATTTCCAGTTTTTTAACCTGAATCTCAAATTTTTGTCCAGCACCTTGACTTTCTACCAAAGTTCCAGTAACCGAAATCGCTGCCCCAGTCGTAATTCTCTTCAATGTCTCGTCTGGAGTATTCTCAAAATCGACAACACATTGTATATTATTGATGGTAGAACCATCATTCAAAGCAATAAATTGATTGTTTCTAAAAGTTCTTACCCATCCTTTTGCATTTACTTCATGTAGCGTCGTTGTACTGTTTAGTAAGTCTTTAACTTTTGTGTGTCTCATTTTATGTGTATAATTGAATTTAAAATTGTGTCCTGTTTTAACTGCAAATATAAATCATTTGTTTTAATTGTCATTAAGTCAATCAAAGCAATCGGGAGCTATTTCCAGCTATCCGCTATATCTTTTACTTTTTTAAAGAAAAAAAGTAAAAGGATGCCGCTACTATCTGGGCTAGAACGTAGTGGAATCATGAGTTTTTAAGATTAAATAAAAGGTGCCGAAATTATTATTAAAGAGTTAACCCGCACAGTTTATCAAGCAGAAAGCGCCACAAGAGTGTAGAGCAGCTGCATTAAGACGCTTCCAGCGAGACAAGTTTGGGTTTTCTCCACACGGTTTGTCACGCTGAAAGCGTCCCATGTAAGAAGAGCCACCTTACTGAGGCGCTAGCAGCGAGACAAGTTAGGGTTTTCTCCACACAATTTGTCAAGCTGAAAGCGTCCCACGAAAGTAGAGCCACTTTGCTGAGGCGCTTCCAGCGAGACAAGTTTGGATTTTCTCCACACAGTTTGTCAGGCTGAAAGCGTCTCACGAAAGTAGAGCCAGCTTACTGAGACGCTTTCTTCGAGAGAAGATTGGATTTTCTCCACACAGTTTGTCATGCAGAAAGCGTCCCAAGAAAGTAGCGCAACGGTACAGAGACGCTTTCTGCAAAACAATTCAAACTAATAAATTTGACAAACAACGCCACAGTTCGTATTTTTGTACCATGAATGACAATTTTATAACCGAGTATTTCGGGATAGGCATACAAAACGGGAAAACTCCTGAAAATTTGGGCGTTTTATGGCGCACGGCTCAAAACTTGGGCGCCAGCTATATTTTCACCATTGGTAATCGCTATGCAAAACAATCTAGTGATACTCACAATGCCGTAAAATCGATTCCGTATTTTCATTATGAAACCTTCGATGATTTCTATAAAAACCTGCCCAAAGGCGCGCGCTTAGTAGGGGTGGAGCTTGATGATACTGCGGTGGATTTAGAAACTTTCGAACATCCACGACGTTGCGTCTACCTATTAGGTGCCGAAGACAATGGGCTTTCAAAAAAAGCCATCGAAAAATGTCATTATTTGGTTAAATTCAAGTCCGAAAAAAGCTTGAACGTTTCTGTTGCAGGAAGTATAGTGCTCTACGATAGAGGACTTAATAAACCGCGTTCTTAATTACAAACGAGGTTTTCAATACGTAGTTCTCATGAAAAAACACTTTTATACGTTCGCTTTACTAGTCGCTTTTGGCTCTTGCATTGCGCAAGCTAAATTTTGGAAACCGGCTGTGAATCCGTCCGTAGTTCAAGAAACCTATGTGGGTTGGAACAATTATCAAAGATCGTACATCATGCTGTCGACAGATTTTGTGGCCTTTGATGCAAAATCAAACCCAATTACTAAAGAAGCTTTTCTTCAAGAATTAACCAATGGAAACTATATCCCCGTTCAATTAGAATCGGACAAAGCGGAATTGTATTACCAACTTTTTAAAATAGAACCCAAATCTGATTCCAGTATAAAAGCTTCCATTGCCGAAATAGCTTTTAATGAACTACAAAATCTGAAGAAAGAAGGCGAACCATTTCCTGCATTTTCTTTTCAGGATTTAAACGGTAATTTAATAACAAATGAAAGTTTAAAAGGGAAAATTGTCGTTATAAAATGCTGGTACATTCATTGTGCAGCCTGCCTTAAGGAGTTTCCAGATGTCAATCGATTAGCAAATAAATACAAAGACAGAAAAGATATTATTTTCCTTAGTTTAGCCGAAGATACACCAGAACAATTAAAACCTTTTTTGGCTCGCAAGCCACTTTCGTATTCAGTGGTTCCTAATATGAAAACCTATATGAATTTGACTTTGCAACTCAATGCTTTTTCCACGCATTTCATTATCAATAAAGAAGGTGTAATTGTAAAAGTACTATCCGATTTTAAAAGTCTAGAAGCTGCTTTGGCAAAAGCAAGTGAAGAATAATTTTGGTATTCAATAAAAAAGCATCTCTATTTTAAAAGGTATTAGGTGATTTTTAAACATAAAAAATCCCGCCTTTGCAGACGGGAAATTTAATATAATTGGGTATTTACTTATGCTCTTCCATATCCATTATTAAATTGGCAATCAAAGCAGTCCATCCCGTTTGATGTGATGCGCCGAGCCCCTTACCGCTATCGCCATCAAAAAACTCGTAGAATAGATGTTGGCCTTTAAAATGTTCATCAGTAGCAAAATGGTTTTCGGGATCATCAGAATGGTATACAAATTTCCCATTTTCATCGGGTTCAAAAAGTTTAATTAATCTTTTGGTCAATTCGTTGGCAATTTCGTTTAAGTTCATTTTTATCCCTGAACCAGTTGGAAATTCATATAAATAGGTGGGTCCGTAAAACGTATAGTATTTACGCAATGACTGGATAATCATATAGTTCAACGGCATCCAGATAGGGCCACGCCAGTTAGAGTTTCCACCAAACATACCCGAACGGCTTTCGCCAGGTTCGTATTGAATTTGGTGATGTCCTTCTTCTCCAAATACAAATGGATTTTTTTCATGGAATTTGGAAAGCGAACGAATTCCATAATCAGACAGGAATTCATCTTCATCGAGCAGTCGTTTTAAAAGATGCTCTAATCTAAAACCACGCATAATCGAGAATAAGAAATCACCATTTTTATTGGCGTTTTCTAAATTCGAAATTAGTGATGCTAAATCGGGTCGTGTTCTTATGATTTCATTAGCACGTCTTTGAAAATCTTTAAGTTCTTCAAATAGGTCTTTATTCATAATTTCGACAGCAAACAAGGGGATCACTCCAACCAAGGAACGCACTTTTAAACGTTGCGTACTCCCATCAGACATTTCGACAACATCGTAATAAAAATTGTCTTGGTCATCCCAAAGCGAAAGATCTTTTTTACCGATATGGTGCATTGCCCATGCAATGTTTAGAAAATGCCTGAAAAACTTAGCCGACACTTCTTCGTATATTTTGTTGGTTTTGGCTAGTTCTAGTGACATACGCAACATGTTCAATGAAAACATCGCCATCCAGCTTGTGGCATCGGCCTGTTGCATTTTTTTAATACCCTCTGGCATATGGTTTCGGTCAAAAACACCAATGTTGTCTAAACCTAAAAAACCTCCTTCAAATAGGTCGGTTCCACTTGTGTCTTTTTGATTTACCCACCATGTGAAATTGATAAGTAATTTCTGGAATGCTTTTTCTAGAAATGGCGTATCGGCTTTGCCCGTGCGCTTTTTGTCTTTTTCATAAACAGTCCACACAGCCCAAGAATGAACAGGTGGGTTTACATCACTAAAGTTCCACTCATACGCAGGAATTTGTCCATTGGGATGCATATAACTTTCTTGTAAAACTAAAAGTAATTGTTGCTTGGCAAAAGAAGGGTCTATTTCGACAAAAGCAGCCATGTGAAAAGCAAGGTCCCAAGCTGCGTACTATGGGTATTCCCATTTGTCCGGCATAGAAATAACATGGCGATTGTTGAGGTGTTGCCAACTAAAGTTGCGAGAATCTTTTCGCCTATAAGTGGTCGATGTTTCATCGATACCGCCAAATAGCCATTTGTGTACATCGTAATAATAAAATTGTTTGGTCCATAACAAACCTGAAAAAGCACTTTTGGCAATCGCTTGTTGGTTTTTTGGGATGTCTTTGTTGATGATTTCGTTATAGAAAGATTCACATTCTTTTTTTCTTAAATCAAATATGGCATCAAAATCGGTAAAGGGACTCGCTAGCGTTGTATTGCTCAATCGTATTTTAACACTTTTCTCTTCGCCTGATTTTAGATCAAACTGATGCCAAATAGCTGCTTTTGTTCCATAATTCTCCGGATTCACCGTGGCTTCACCATTGATTACGTGGTTGTTTATACCATCTTTAACATATTCATATTCGTTCGGAGCGTTGTAAATGCGTTCGTTATTAGTTTCGTTTTCGCAAAACAATTGAGTTCCTTCGTTGTGGTATAAGTAGTAGTCACCGTTTCGGGTACTTTTGGAAACAATGCAATCAGCGGTGTTAGACTCCATGTTAGGTCGTGGATGTCTGTTATTGTGTTTCCAGAAATTACGAAACCATAAATGCGGCAATACATGAATGGATGCAGTATCTTTCCCGCGATTGACTACGGTAACTTTCATCAGGATATCATCAACGTCTCCTTTGGCATATTCGATATAACAATCAAAATAAGCATTGTCTTTAAAAGTATCAGTGTCTAATAGTTCAAATTCAGTTTCTTCCCTATTGCGATGATTGTTAGTCGTTATTATTTCCTCGTACGGAAATTCGTTTTGTGGATATTTATAAAGGTATTTATTGTACGAATGCGAAGGGGTAGAAACCTGATGAAAATACAGTTCTTTAACGTCTTCTCCATGATTTCCTTGGTTGTTGGTCAAGCCAAATAATCGCTCTTTTAGAATAGGGTCTTTCCCGTTCCAAAATGCGGGAGCTAAACATAAAATTTCTCTCGAATCACAAAAACCTCCTATTCCTTCTTCACCCCAGCGATAGGCATTGCTACGTGCTTTATCATGATTAATGAATTCCCATGCATCTCCATTGTCGCTATAATCTTCACGTACGGTTCCCCATTGTCTTTCGGCTAGATAGGGACCCCATTTTTTCCAATTTCGATAGTTGTCAGAAACAGCTAGCTTTTCTGCTTCAGAAATTTGATGACTCATATATTGTTTTGTAAATATTAATTTTTAAAAGGACTTTAAAAACAAGCCTTTGTCTATTATTCTAAAGCTGAAAAAGGTAAAAAACCATCTTAGGCTTCTTTGGTTTTTAAGCATTTGGGTAAAAATAAGATTTATTTTTAATAAGTAGATCGGCAAGGGAGTACTATTGCTTAATTGTTTGGGATTGTTAAGTTTTGTTTGTTTTCTCGTAAAAATTATTGCTAATAATTAGGGCTTGCTGAAAAAGTATTCTCAATTTTCATATAACTGGATTTAATTTCACCAAATAATCACTTTCATAA
>NZ_JACRUK010000077.1 GCF_014305155.1 Flavobacterium muglaense | reverse complement strand
ATAATACTTTCTCCTTTGAATGATTCCATAATAAAATTCTTTCACGAAAGATAAGAATTTATCTTTACACCTCTAAAGATCTTAAATCTTCGAACTTATAATATAAACTTTCATTTGCTTTATGTTTATTACTCAGCAATTTATATAATTTACATGTATCGATCAAATTAAAAAAATCCAACGATTTTGGATCGTTATTTATTATGGTATTTTTATAATTTATTTCACCATTAATAATTTTAATTCCAATTACTTCACCTTTTTGTTGTAAAATAAGAATCTTACACATTGCCTCGCATCCTTTTCGTATGTAATTTAATGCACTCTCATCATTTAATTTTGCATGCTTAAATGCATTTAAAATATGTATTACTAAATCATCTGTTTTTTCTATTAATTTTGACGCCATAACTTTTTTTATTTTTTCTACTTTAGTATAAATTCAATTCACTTCTAAAAACCTCATCCAACCCCTCATTACATTTCTTCCCACTGCTCAACCCACTAACATTCTCTCGTTAAACCTCAAAATTCTGTTATTGTGTAAACAAAAATTTCAATGTCAACAATAAATACATTTATTGCTCCAAATATAATTATAATAATTTTCTTAAAATTACGGCAATCCACAAATAGCAAATAAATCTGTTAAAAAGTTAAACAGCCTTTTCAAGTCTTTAAATCAAAAATCACCATAATACACTTGAAAGCATGGCAATTGCAGTTCCTTTCGCCAAGTATCTACAACTTGGTTGCGATCATCGAGTACAAATTCTATGTAATACTTGTCTTTGATGTGGTTGGTGTAAATTTCGATTTTGATCAGGGAGTCTTTCCTTTGGTCTCTTGCTTTGCGCATGTGCAAGGCATCAAACGGAATATTGTGCATTTCTAGAAAGCGCAATGTAGGTGCCAGAAACCGATCTTCACGTCCGGAAACCAACAGAATTTCATATCCTAATTGATGGTAGTTTTTAAGTAAATTGGCAACGGGTTCGTTCAATAAATCGGCATCGCAACGGCTGGCGTCAAAGGGATTTCGGCCATTCATTAAGGCTAGTGTTCCGTCAAGATCACAAATAATGGCTTTGGGTAAATCAAGGTTTTGCTGGCAGTATATTGGGGAATCTTTTTTTAGTTTTTCTGGTTTCATTCTGTTTTATATTTTTTGATGGTACAAAATTGCCATTGATGTACGCAGTTATTTTGCGTAGTACAAAAGAAAGTGTAATTTTGGGTAAACAACGATTATGAATCTACAAAATAAATATAAGGAGTTATTGCTTTGTATTGGGTTTGATCCTGAGGCAATCAATACATTATGGTTGGATTTAGAAAAAGCGCATTCGGCTCCATCGCGGCAGTATCATAATTTAACGCATCTGGAAGAAATGATTGCGTTGTTTGATTTGTATGCTAACCGTCTCACAGATCCTAATGCGATTTTGTACAGTATTTTTTACCACGACATAATTTATAAAGCCACCCGAAAGGGTAACGAACTGAAAAGTGCCGAGCTGGCAGTGGCAATTTTGCCAAAGGAAGCTCAACTTGACAAACAATTGGTTTTTGATGCTATTTGTGCTACGCAGTAGCACCAACACCATGCCAACGAAGACATTAATTACTTGATTGATTTTGATTTAAAGATTCTTTCTAAAAATTGGACTGACTACCAGGTTTACTGTAAGCAAATTAGAAAGGAATATAAAATCTACCCGAACATCTTGTACAAACCGGGGCGAAAAAAGGCTTTGGAACATTTCTTAGCACAGGAGTTTGTTTACAATACGGCTCTTTTTAGGGAATTGTATGATGCTATTGCAAAAGAGAATCTTAGCAACGAAATTTCAGTATTAACGGGGTCGCGTGAGGGATAGGAATAAGCTACCGAAGTAGCATGGATAGCCCGACCGCAGAAGAGAAAACGGCCTCATAAGCGGTGCTAAAAGTAGGCCGTTTTTTCTTGTGGGGTCACGCCCAAAAAACAAAACTATGTCACAGAACAAAAACGCTTTAATTAGGTACAAAACGATTGATAAATGCTTGCAAAACCAGTACCGACAATGGACGCTGGAGGACTTGATTGCTGCTTGCTCAGCGGCTTTGTATGAGTTTGAAGGGCGGGAAAATGCGGTGAGCAAACGCACGATTCAGATGGATATTCAGTTGATGCGATCAGAGAAACTGGGGTATAATGCGCCAATTGTGGTGTATGATAAAAAGTTTTATCGGTATGAGGTGGATGGGTTTTCGATCACGGATATTCCGCTGACGGAGACGGATATGAATGTGCTGACGGAGACGGTGGCGATGCTGAAACAGTTTAAGGATTTCTCGTTGTTTAATGATGTTTCGGATATTTTACAGCGATTGGAAGACAAGATTTACTCGGAGAAATCGCATACGCAGCCAGTGATTCATCTTGATAAAAACGAAAACTTGAAAGGCTTGCACTTTTTGGACGAAATTTATCAGGCGATTGTTAAAAAAGTGGTCTTGGTGATTACTTATAAATCGTTTACTTCTAGAGACGAGCAGCTGTTTACTTTTCATCCTTTTATTTTGAAGGAATTCAATAACCGCTGGTTTGTGGTGGGGAAAAAGAAAGGGAGCCAACCGATTAGTAATTTGGCTCTAGACCGGATTATCAAGGTCGATTATGATTTTGCAGCTAGCTATCTAGACGAGGACTTTGACTCTGAGAATTTCTACAAACATGTTGTAGGGGTTACGGTGAATACGGGTTCGCAACCTAGGAAAATTGAACTATGGATTGATGCCATCAATGCACCTTATGTAATTACAAAACCGTTGCACCACACCCAGCGCTTGATTAAAACGAATGATGATGGGAGTATTATTATCCACGTATTATTGCGTGAGAACTACGAGCTGGACAGGCTGCTTTTGGGCTTTGGAAACGGTCTTGAAGTGCTAAAACCAGAACGGTTGCGCAAACGGATGCACACGATTTTGTACAAGGGTTTGGAGCGTTATAATAAGGATGTAGAATAATGTAAAAATGGTATAAACACAAAAAAACCTGCAAAATTGCTTTTGCAGGTTTTCTCTATATACTTTATACTGTTCTGTTAAAAACTACACGTTGAAACGGAAGTGCATTACATCCCCATCTTTTACGATATATTCTTTTCCTTCGACTTTGAATTTACCGGCTTCCTTACATTTTGCTTCCGATCCGTAATGAACGAAGTCTTCGTAAGCGATTACTTCGGCGCGGATGAATCCTTTTTCGAAATCGGTATGGATAACTCCCGCAGCTTGTGGCGCAGTAGATCCAATATTGATGGTCCAAGCACGAACTTCCTTAACACCAGCTGTAAAATACGTTTGTTGCTTCAATAATTTGTAAGCTGCACGAATTAAAACCGAAGCTCCTGGCTCAGTCAATCCCATATCTTCAAGAAAAACTTGACGCTCTTCAAAACTTTCTAATTCGGTAATATCAGCCTCTGCTCCTACTGAAAGGATAATAACTTCGGCATCTTCGCCTTTTACTAATTCTTTAACTAGATCAACGTATTTGTTTCCGTTTACTGCTGAGTTTTCGTCCACGTTACACACATACAAAACTGGTTTTGCCGTGATCAATTGAAACGATTCCATTAAAACTTCCTCGTCATTACTTTGTGGTGTAATCGTACGAGCCGATTTAGCTTGCAAAAGTGCTTCTCTTACACGGTCCAAAAGTGCTTTTTCTGTTTGCGCTTCTTTGTTTCCTGTTTTGGCAGCACGGTTTACTTTCTCCAAACGTTTATCAACGGTTTCAAGATCTTTTAACTGCAACTCGATATCAATCGTTTCTTTGTCACGAATTGGGTTTACATTTCCGTCAACGTGTACGATGTTATCGTTATCAAAACAACGCAAGACGTGAATAATAGCGTTACACTCTCTGATGTTTCCAAGAAATTGATTTCCTAATCCTTCCCCTTTACTTGCTCCTTTTACTAAACCAGCAATATCTACAATATCAACCGTAGCCATTTGCACACGCTCTGGCTTCACTAATTCTTCTAGCTTGTTGATACGTGGATCTGGTACATTTACTACTCCTATATTAGGTTCGATCGTACAAAAAGGGAAGTTTGCACTCTGCGCTTTGGCATTTGACAAACAATTAAAAAGTGTTGATTTTCCAACATTAGGTAATCCTACAATTCCTGCTTTCATGGTGTTTTATATTTAAAAGCGTTTTTTCTACGCTATTTTATCTTGATTATCGTCTTAAAAAGGGTGCAAATATATGGTTTATAAACGCTTTTATAAAAATTAAACTTAAATATTATAATAGCACTCTATTGATTTTTAAAGAAAAATTTGCAATAATCACTTTTTACTGATTATTATTTATCTTTTACATAAATGAAATCGCAATTATTACAAATATTGCATTTTCATCAAATTTTAACACATTATCTTAATGATATGTTAAAAAAGTACTATATTGCACAAAATTTTAAACCAAAAACCAAACTTTATTAAATTATGAAAAAAATCGCATTATTATTTTTATTACTGAATGTCAGTTTTCTTTTTGCCCAAAAGGAAGTTTCTGGAGTAGTAAAAGACAACACTGGTGCAGGGTTGCCAGGAGTTAACATCCTTGAAAAAGGAACAAACAATGGTGTTTCTACTAACATCGATGGAGCATACAAAATAAAAGTTCAAGATGGAGCTACATTAATCTTTAGCTACATTGGTTTTAACAAAGTAGAAAAAGCAGCAAATGCAGCTACTATTAATGTCGTACTATCTGAAGAAGGTGGACAAGCATTAGATGAAATTGTAATTGTAGGTTCAAGAACAGCTCCTAGAAGTAATACTACTTCGGCTTTACCAATTGATGTTGTATCATCAAAAGATTTAGCATCTACAGGTCAAGCTACTTTTGATAAGGCATTACAGTACAAAATCCCATCTTTTAACACGGTTCAAACTCCGGTGAATGATGCGACTTCGTTACTTGACCCTTACGAAATTAGAAATATGGGACCAAGTAGAACACTTATCCTTATCAACGGGAAACGTAAAAACATGAGTTCATTAGTGTACACACAAACATCTCCTGGACGTGGTGAAACTGGTGCAGATATCTCTGCAATACCTACTGACGCTATCGAAAGAGTAGAGATTTTACGTGATGGTGCATCTGCGCAATACGGATCTGATGCGATTGCTGGGGTAATGAACATTATCTTGAAAAAAAGCACTAACGGAGGTTCTGTAACTGTAAGAACAGGAATCACAGGACAAGGTGACGGTGAAATGTACGGTATCAGTATGAACAACGGAACAAAAGTTGGCGAAAAAGGTTTCTTAAACTATACAGTTGATTTCTCAAAAACTGCTTTAGCAAACCGCCCAGGTACTTTAAATGCAACTGATGAATTTAATTACTGGAGAAGTGGTTCTAATACCCCAGCACAAGATGCGAGTCTTCAAACTCAAATTACTAATTTTTTAAAGTTAAAACCAGATGGTGGTAACATCAACGGATCACCTGAAACAGCTGCTGCAAAATTTGAAGTAAACGGAGGAACACAATTAAGTGAAAACACTGAATTGTACTATAACGCAGCTTACATTTTCAAAAAAGTAAATTCATATGCAAATTATAGAACTCCATATTGGAGAACAGAAACTGATTACCCATACTTAAGTTCATTATTTGGTAATGGAACTGCTGGATCGTACCAAGGATATGCTCCAACATTTATTGGAGACTTGAACGACTACAATGCTACTTTAGGATTTAAATCAAACAAAAACGGATGGACAACAGATGCTTCTGTAACTATTGGTGGAAACTCACAAATATACACTGTATCAAACTCTCATAACAGATCGAAATACAGCGACCTAAATCCAGAGCAATTATCTGCTGTGGGTGGCATAGGTAGCCATTCTGCGACTGATTTAGTTTATGCAGACGACAGTAAAACAAGATATACTGGACAAAACACTTTCAAACCCGGAGGAACTTCTTTCAATCATATCGTAGGAAATTTAGATATTACAAAAGAAATATCTGATAACGTTTCGATCGGTTTTGGATCTGAGATTAGAACAGAAAACTTTGAAATTTTAGAAGGTGACTTTCAATCTTACGCTGGTGTAGGAGCAGATTCATTTCAAGGAAATACTCCAGCTAACTCAGGAAAATTCAACAGATACAATCTTGGTTTCTACGCAGACATTAGTGCAAACATCGTTAAAGGATGGTTAGTTAATGGTACTGCTCGACACGAAAACTATAGCGATTTTGGATCGGCTAATGTTTGGAAAATAAGCACAAGTGTTAAAGCTTTAGAAGATGACAAATTAACTTTCAGAGGATCAGTTTCTACAGGATTTAGAGCACCATCGTTGCACCAAATCTATACTGAAAAATCACAATCAACTTTCCAAGGTGGTGCTATTGCAATAACTGGAATTGTAAACAACGTTTCTACAACAGCTAGAGATTATGGTGTTCCAAAATTAACTCCTGAAAAATCAACTAACATTTCTGTTGGATTTGGAGCTAAACCAATCAAAAACCTAAACGTAACTGTAGATTACTACAGAATTGGTGTTAAAGACCGTATCGTTTTAGGAAACCTAGTAGCATTCGAAGCAGGAAGAGTAAGTAGCGATCCAGCAAGTGCAGACTACAACGAATACGAAGGAAAGAATTCAAAAGCATTTTTCGTAAATGGAATTAACTCAATCACTTCTGGTATTGACTATGTAGTAGAATACAGAAACATTAATTTAGGTACAGGTAAATTAGGATTCAACTTATCTGGTAACTACACAATTGAAAATAAAATAGATGGTGCGGTAAAAAACCCTACAAGTGTGCAAAACTTAGGTACAACAGCTGCTCCTATATATGCAGGACAAACAGCACTAACATCTGGTCAAAACCCTGTTTTAGCCGGACAAACAGTATTCAATGCTACTCAAGATGCTTTAATGTTTACATCAAGACCAAAGTTCAAAACAATCCTTGGTGCTAACTACGAAATAGGCAAATGGGGTCTTTCATTGAACAACACTACTTTTGGAAGTACTAAATTCAAACAAGCAGATTTTAGCAATGCAGGTTTGTACTCTCAGTTTAAAACTGCTCAGGTTACCGATTTAGGAGTTACATTTTCCGCTACAAAAGCAGTAACAATTTCATTTAACATGAATAACATCTTTAATGTATTGCCTAAATTCACAATTAAATCTGATGGTTCTGCATCAGCAGATGCAATCGTGAATAACCCAACATTACTTAAAAAAGAATGGAACAATATCACATTTGATGGTCGTTACCCAGTTACAAGTTATGATGGATCTCAATTCAGTCAATTAGGAAGATTATTTAGTTTATCTATGAACTACAGATTCTAATTCGAATAAAATAAAGCATATTATTTAAAAGGCTGTCGCAAGACAGCCTTTTTTTGTATCATTTTTTTTCATAAATTTATAGAGCCCGTTTAAAAAAGATTGTATCTACGCTAACTTTTTACGACCAGCCTATAAAACGATTACTTATGGCAACATTATACAATGAAAAAATGGCAGCTATATACGATGCTATGTACCAAACATTTGTTGATTATGACGAGGAGTACACCTTTTACAACAATCTTTTAGCAGCGAACAACTGTAAAACTGTTCTAGAGATAGGAAGCGGTACCGGTAATCTTGCCAAGCGATTTAGCGCGCACCAAATGGACTACATAGGACTCGACTACAGTAAAAGCATGATTAAAATTGCGCAAGAACGCAATACAACCTGCCCATTTATCCACGGAGACATGAGGGACTTTAACCTCGATAAAAAAGTAGACGCCATCATCATTACAGGAAGATCAACAAGCTACTTGACCACCAATGATGACATCAATGAAACCCTTAATTGCTTATGGAATAATTTAAAAAAAGAGGCTATCATCATTTTTGATTTTATAGATGCCAATCGCTTTATCCCTTTTATAACCCACAATAAGGCCATTATCCATCAAGCGCAATATGAAAACGTTAATTATTTACGCGAAAGCAACTGGGAAACAACAGACATGGAAAACTTCATGCTAGAATGGAATGCAAAATACTACACCATTCAAAACGATGAAAAAGAGCTGATTTCCAATGACTTCTCTACAGTACGTGTTTTTACTCTGAATGAAATACAACTCTTTCTCTATTTGAACAATTTTGAAATCACACAAACTATTGATCGAAAAACATACGCTTACGACACCTATGTGATCGTGGCCAAAAAGAAAGCAAAACCCTAATTTATCCTTTAAAAAAATCTAGGCCATTTATTAACCTTACTGCACAACCATAAACACAAATAATACAACCTTTTATTGTAATGCTATAATAAATAAACTGATAACTAGTTGTATTTTTGACACATACAAACTTTAAACATTAGCACCATGAAAACGATCACTTTAGGAATATTCGCTCTGTTATTTTCACTTTCGACACAAGCGCAAAATAAAAATGTAAAAACAGAAGTCAAAACAAAAATTACAACTATAAAAGATTCTGATGGAGAGAAAAAACTAGTAAAAACAGAAGAAATTAAAGAAACCCAAGCTATAGAATTGCTTGATGCCGACTCTAATGCCTTAAACAAAGATACCAAAGACTCACCCGTACAAGTAATCGCTACTACGAAAATCACCGCTGATGGAGTAACACGATTATTAAACATAGACCGATCAGCTTATTACAATCTTGACGGAGTCAAATACCAAGTTTTGAATGACAAAAGTGGCTACAGCATTACATCTGCCGATGGTGCTAAAAAAGCAATTTTAAGAAAAACATCAAATGACCACTACATCTACAAATCTAAAGACAAAACTTCTTTTGGCTATTTTGATGCCGATGGAAACTTAATTCTAGAATCATACGATGAAGCTACTGATAGCATTACTATCACAAAATACATGGTCAACAAAGAGTAACACATTCGAGATCGAGCATAAAAAAACCTGAACATTCGTGAGGGCACTGAAAAAGTGTTTCTAATAAATTAAGACCTAAAAAGGAGTAGATATCTATTGATTTCTACTCCTTTTT
>NZ_JACRUK010000076.1 GCF_014305155.1 Flavobacterium muglaense | reverse complement strand
AACGATTGTAGTGATGTTTATGAGGATGATTTTAAGTCAAAATAGCGACTAAATGAGGTTTTTTCACAGCCTGACGTCTTGGCGCTTGTAGCAGTTGGGGAATAAAGATGCGAGATTTTTCCATTAAACACAAATTTTCCAAATACAAAACCATCTTTAAATTAAGCCTAAAACCCCAATTGCTACAAACGGCTGTTAGCAGATGTTTTTTTATTGACAAGCTGATTTAAACTGCTTTCCATATTCATTTACATAGACAATGCTGTCAGTTCCTTTAATTTCTAATTCCATATTTTGGTTTGCAATTGTAAATACATTTAATTTTTCAATAAGATATTGCGTATTTTTAAGTTCATCATAACCTTCTTTTTCAGCTGTTCGGTCTAACATAAGTTCAATTAAGCCGAACTTACTAATTCTAACTAAACTTGCTGACACATCAAATTCATTATATCCTTCAATTGTCCAACCTATATACCAATCAGGTACAGCACTACCAATAAATTTATTTGTATTTTTTATGGCTATTGATGGATTTATGATTCTTTGATAGTGAAAACTTTGAGATATTTTTTCGAATACTTTAGCATCTAATGTGTTCATCTGTTTTATTATTTCTACAAATGAAGGATGAACAACTTTTTCTTTATCCTTATCCATAGAATTAGCCAAAAGATTAATGTACATTTCTCTTAAAGTTTCATTTTGAGCAGTGTAAGTTAGAGCTTGTAATAGTGGTACAGCAATTTCTGGTTCGGGAGATTTTCTTCTTTCTTCGGGTATTTTTTCAAACTTTTTTTTCACACCTTCCTCTACAATAATTTCAATTTGTTCCCAACCCCATAACATTCCTCTAATTGGGAATAATAGTGCCTTTACTGTTCGTCCTGCTACACTTCCGACTTCTTGCAGAGCAGGTTTAGCAATATCTTTATAAACTTCGGAAGTTAATGCTTTTGCTTCGTTAAGAATTTCTTTGGATGTTTCTGGGGATATCATATTGTTGTTTTTTGCGGTAAAATATCTGCTAACGTTTTGCTGCTTTGAGATGGCTGGAAGTTCGTAACCGTTCAATTTTCGGCTTAACGAAAACTTGATGCGGAACGATAATTCCACTAAATTCCAGCTATATCAAAACAGCGGTTGTAGGATGTTTTTTATACTTCCGTTTCGCATTTCCCTAACCATCCGTCCTTTTCTGCTTCTTTTAATAAATTTTGCATTTCAACAATTGTAGGTATTCTTGCCTGACCTCTTTGTGGTTTCAAATGGTTTATCTCATCTTTCCATATAAACCTATATCCAAATTCGCTTTTTTCGCCCTCATATAAATATTCACACCATTGGAAGCATAACTTCCAATGTAAGAAATCAATATCTTTAGGTACTTCGTTGATTACTCTTACCTTCATAATAATCTTTTAATGATTGTTGTAAATACTTTTATCTTTCATTTCAAAGGGCTTAACATCATTAACTTTAACGATAATTTCTTTTTCTGAATTCATTTGAGCAGTATAAGTTATAGTACTAACTAATGTATCTGTTTTCTTTCCATCATCAGATTTCTCAATCCAAGCTTCTACCGACCCTTCACAACCACAAATCAATAATTTATCATCAGAACTTGTCGTCATAATATTAGCAACTTTTGAATTTTCCTTTTTAAAAGTTCTAAAGGGAACTAATCCAAAAATAGGAAGATTAACCTGTAATTTATCTTTATTGTCATCTAAAACAGATAGTACTAATTCAGTAACTTTTTTGTCTTCACATTTAGGGGCTTTATTACCGCAAGAGCTTAACGTAATTAAACTAGCAATCATAATAATTTTTTTCATATCATTCATTATATTCCCGATTACTCTACATAAGAGTTTAAAGGCGTCGAATTGGAATTAATTTTTAAGTGTTAGTTTTCCCCGCCGTATTTTTTCAAAATATCCTACAACGTCTCGTGGCTTGCAGAAGTTGGGGATTTGGTTAGCCTAAACTTCGGTTAATCACTGAACACAAAAGTACAAAACAATGTGTAAAGTCAAGACTAAAACCCCAATTTTTGCAAACCGCTGTTGGGCGATGTATTATTTTTTTACAAAACTAAATCCTTTTGTGTATTCATTTATAAAAGCGTCAACTTCTTTAGCCGATTTAAATTTGTCCCCATCAATTATTATGTGAATCCAAAATCGTTTGTTTTGTAATGCCTCAAAAGCAACGTATGGTTTTCCATTCGTTACTTTTGGTAAACGAATAGTACAAATATCAAAATTTTTGTTTTCACTCTTGTAATTTTGCAAATATGGATTTATCATTTCGGGTTTAAAAACCATAAGAATTACTTCTTTTTGTGCTTTTCCAATTTCTGATTTATAAAACGAACTCTCTAAATCTGTAATTTCTACTCGCATTTGTTGTTCATAGTTACCAATGCAATAGTAAAATTCAAAAGATTGGGCAAAATCTAATTGAGGTTCATTGCATTTTGTATAACCTGCAAATAAATATCCTTTATATTCTGTTAATTTTGGTAAAATAGAATACAAATGTCCTTTTTCAGAAATACATTTTAAGTCTTCCAAAGTTGGCATTTCTGCCAACATACATTCTCTTTCATCTTGAGAAAAAGCCGAAATGTTTAAAAACAACACGAACAATATGACTAACTTTTTCATTATTTTTTAAAATTTCACTAATTCAACACGTCTATTTTGTTCTTTATTTTCGTCTGTATCATTTGCTTTTATAGGTTTTTCAGAACCAAAACCTGCCGCTTTTAGTCTTTTTATGTCAATACCTTTGCCTGCAAGTGCATACATAACTGTGTTGGCTCTATCGGTTGAAAGTTGTTTGTTTCTTGCTACACTGCCTACATTATCTGTGTGTCCTTCAATGGATATTTTTAAATTGGGGTTTGTATTTAGAAGTGCATAAATTTCATCTACAATTTTTTGTCCATTAGCTTTTAATGTGGCTTTGTCGGTATCAAAATTGATATTCAAAATTGCTTTTCCTGTTTTATCAATATCTGTTTTCATTTGTTCAGCAGAATATTTTTTTATGGTTTGTTCAAAGTCTTTCAACTCCATAATAAAAACATTTCCTTGTGCGGAATTAGATTGAATGTTTAGAATGTATTTTTTATTATTATTTTTGAAAGCATATACTGCAAAGGGAGTATTACTTTGTCTTTGTAATCCGTAAGTTGATATTTTTCCATTCCACATATTTTTCGCTAATTGCTCTCTTTGTTTCTCATCTTCTGGAAAATCTCCTTTGTACAATTGTTTAGCACCAATTTTGTCGAAATAGTCATAAAAACTTTTGTCAAATAATTTTTGATTAAATTCTTCTGAAAAATACAAAATCCCTAATTTCCCTTCGGTAGTTACAATATTACTTCCTGTGAAATTTTCCATTGTCTCGTAGTTGAAAACTTCGGTTAGTCCATCTTTTTCGTTATACATTATTAACTCTTTGGGTGCAGTTACAAACGGAAAATCTCCAATATCTTTTAATTCGGGTATTTCGTCCCAATTAATTTCTTTTGCACTAGTTTTTGTAGTTTCTATTTTTGAAATTTCTGTTTTTTCTTCAACTTGTCCTTCAGTTTTCTTTTCGTTTTTACAAGAAACCATTAAAACTCCTAATGTTATAATAATTGCTATTTTTTTCATATTTTCTATTTTGTTTTTTTATGCGTTTCGTTTCTCAAAATATATCGCCCAACGGTTTGGCGCTTGGCGAAGAAGCGGATTTCGAAGCACTAAGCTGTCTGACAGCACTGAACTTGATTCGAAGTATAAAGCGTCATTTAAGCACTGAACCCGCTTTTTTGCCAAACGCCTGTTAGCTGTTCGTTGTTTTTTCTTTTTTCAATTTGTCTGCTGTTATTATTCTATTCGTATAGGAATTAATTGTCAGCATTATGTTTCTTTTTTCGTTTGTAATGTAAATATTTTTTCCTGTCTTTATAAATTCGTTTTCGTCTGTTTCCGAAATAACTGTTGTAATTAGTTCTTCAATTTTGTCCTTTGAAAGGTCTATTTTCAGTTTCTTATTAATTCGTCCATAAACAAGTTCTGTGTAACAAAGTTTGTCTAAAATCACTTTTTTATAATTCGGCATATTTACTTTTACTTTCTTAATTGTTTGTGTTTATTGGCAAATAAATGTCAATTTCCGAATTAGGTTTGTCCCAACGAAAACGATAATCATACTTTTCAAAATGTATAAATCCTGTTTTTGAGTAATGTTCAATTGTCAAATTTGAGTTTGGTAAAATCTTTTTATAAATGTTATTAATTGTCTGCTTGATATTTTCCATATTTCCTGTATGAGTAAATATTTCATATTCGCCTTTTGGAATTTCTTTGTTTACAAAATGTTCTGGAAAAATCATTTCGTTTTGTGGAATTGTCGTCAAGTAAAAATACGTTTCGTTTGTCTTAAAAGTAATTCCATACTTCTCCCAATGTCCACCGTTTTGGATTAAATTATATTTTTTCAGTTCAGCATTAAACTTTTTCCAATGATTTTTTATAATCTCAAAATTGTCAGTTTGAGATTTTGTAAGTTCTGTCAAAAGTCCAAAAGTCGATATATTTTTGTCTATAATTTTCATTCGGTGTCGGTTTTTATACAATGACAGCTAACGTTCCCACGCTTGGCGTCAGTTGCGAGCTTCGGAACGATTTATTTTCTATCAAAGATAAAATTTCTTGCGAGAAATAAACGTGAATTTACCACAAAATTCGCAATTGCGCCAAACGTGTGTTGGCAGTAGTAATTATTTAAAAGTGATTTCGTGATATTTTTTAATTTTTTTATTATCTTTTGTAAACAGAATTACTTCTTTTAACTTTTTGTAATCATCGTATTCAATTTCTACTATCGTTTTATTTTCAGAATTTACAATTCCAAATTTGTTATTTTTCTTAACAACGAATTGTTTTGAAAGGTAAATATTTTCTATAAATTCATATTCGTTTAGAATTACGATTTTGTTTGATGAATTTATTACTCCAAATTTATCTTCGCTTTTGAATATTTGATTTTCACTTATGGATAATTCTTGAACGTCTTTATATTTTACAAATTTGTTTATTGAAAGTTCTTTCTCAGTAAATTTTTCTCCATCCAAAAAGATTACAAATTGTTTGTTATTTTTTTCTCCAAAAATTGAGTTTTTAAAAACATTATAAAGCACATAATCTTCACTTAAAACTCTTTTTCCGTTTTGAGTGAATAAACCACTTTTATTCTCATTATTTTGAACTACATAATAGTTGTCAAATAAAGTTCTAATGTTTTTATAATTAATTGGTATTATTTCATCTAAACTATTTGGATTGATTACTCCAAATAATTCATCTATTTTAACGATATAATTATCTCCAAGATGATTGTCACCAAAACCTACTGCATCATCGAAATAACTAAAATATATTTCATCATAAATGAAAGGTTTAACTATTGAATCTGTTGATGAAATAAATCCGTTTTTTTTATTGCTTTTAGCAATAAAAAATGAATTTACTTGTTTGATTTCATCATATTTACATTTAATAATAAATTCATTTTTTGAATTTATTATTCCTTCTTTTGCAGTTAAATTATTTTTTATTAAATATAAATCATCGTTAAAAACTCTTTCAAAACTATGGTTTCTTATAGAATTTAAAATAACATTTCCATTATTGTCAATGATTGAATTTGTTTTATTGGGAAGCTCAATAATGGCTTTATTATTTCTGAATTCGGAAATTTGAGTAAATTGTAAGTTACTGATTTGTTTTCCGTTTAGATTATAAAGTGTATTTATTCCTTTAATTTCAGCAATTATTAAATTATTGTCAAGTGAAATGTAGTCAAATTTTATTGGTAGTATTATGTTGTTTAAAGTATCTATAACTCCAATTTTATTTTCTTTTGATACTCTAATTAATCCATTTTCAATATAGAAAACATCATCATAAACAATTGGAATTTTAATATTTCCTTGTAAATCGATAAATCCACGTTTAAATTTTTTGTTTATATTTTTTCCAACTTCAAAAAGATTTTTAAGTTCTTTTTTGTTGTTTATGTATGAATATATTGGTTTTATAATTACGTTTTCTGTGCTATCAATTACACCCATTTTATCGTCAAAAGTTCTAAAAACTGCAAAGTTATTTTCAAAAGCATAGACATACTCATATTTTTTAGTTTGCTTTAATTTTTCTCTAATGCTTTCAAATTTATTTTGACTTTGTGAAAACAATGGAAATAATAGTAAAATAATTTTAAATATCTTCATAAAGTATGATTTTCAGGTATTTTCGGAGATTATTACTGCCAACGTTTTGCGGATTTGCGAGGTTGCGAAGTGCGTAAACGAGATTTTTTGGTTAAGTTAAAATTTCTTGCGAAACGTGAGCGTGAACTTACCACAAAATTCGCAATCTTGCAAAACCGCTGTTAGCAGTTCGGTTGTTTATTTACAATGTTTGTATGTTTAATTTATAATTCAGTTAGTTTATAATTACTTATCTAAATAAGAGCGTAGATGCTTTTGTGTCTTTTATAAATATCATTCCATCATAAGCCTCTGTTAGTTTTTCATTTTCAATCATTTTTGGATTGTAAGTTGAGCCTATTCCCCGGTATTTAACTTTAGAATTTATGTATTTTTCCAAAGTATTTATTTTACTAATCGAATTAAAATCTAAAAAAAAGTAGTCGAAAGAACTTTTATTAAATAACTCGCTACTCGTATTACTCATTGGTTCGGTAATTGAAAATATTTCAATCTTTTTATTCTTAATACTATATGCGTTAAATTCTCCAGTAGCAAAATCAAATCCTAAACTATAATACTCATTTCCATATTTTTCTTTTAAAAAATGTCCCATCGAAAATTCATTAGTGTAGGTTATTTTGTTTTTTTTGATATGAAAATTATGTGCCCAAATAAATATTTTGCTCTCATTACCATCATTATCTAATATTTGATTAATGTTTTCTGACATTTCTTTGTCTCGTATTTCTTGCCTATAATCTATGCACAAATTTATATACTGAATAATTGAATTTTGCAGGCTTATGTATAATTCTTTGTTTTCAACTGCAGAACTTTTTAAAATCTCTTTTAATTCAGCCATAACGATTAAATGACTATTTAATAGGTTTTTATTTAAATGCTTAGTGCTATTTGTTGAAGTGTAATGACTTAATATATCTAAATATTTGATTTTGTTTTTATATGAATTTTCTGTTAGATGCTCAGTAATTATTCTAGCTGAATTTGAACAATCCATAATATCTATTCCATAAAAATTTATTTGCTTAGATTGAATTTTATCGATATTGTATTTTTTCATCCATTCAATTAATTCTAAAACTTCCTGAGTGTTCCAAGTCCATAATCCAATATTTTTGAGCAATTCTTTTGGGTCACTTTCTTGTCCTTTTATGTAATTATTAATTGCAATACAATTTGCATAACTTGCCTCAATTGCAAAATTGCGAACTCCTTGATTTATCACTAAGTATTTAAAAAACTTAAATTTTAAGTTGAAAAATTCTTTTGTTCCATGTGTTGCTTCGCCAAATCCAAATATCCTTACTTTCTCAAATATACTATCCAATCTAGCGTCTTTATCAATATCGATGTTTGGATTTGAATCGTTAAGTTTAAATGCATTCTTATTTATTGCTATAACAATATCATTATTTTGGCCGAACACATATAAATTAGAAAAAATAATTAATAAAAATGCAACTATATTTTTTTTCATATTTTATGTTCTTAATTGTTTAATAGCTTATTTCTGATTTAAATGAATAGTTCTTTAAAGTACCGGTTTTCAGTTAACTGACTGCTAACGTTCCCTCGCTTTGCTTAGTGCGGGGCTTATGAAAATTAATTATTCTGATTTAAACTAAACGCAAATGAAAAACGATATAAACGAAAACCCCGCATTGAGCAAAACGAGTGTTGGGCGACGTATTTTCTGCTACCTATTCGGTTGTATAATAAAAAACAGAAAATGTACTAGATGCTTTGCAGATTTTGGAGTTCCAAAAATGCATAATCCACCTAAACCTCCTTAATTTTTTTATTACATTTTAGAAAGTAGTTCGGTTTTTTTTCTTAAAAATTCTTCATCTGTTAAAATACCTAAATCTTTTAATTCAGATAGTTTTTTAATTTGGGAAGGAATGTCAGTCGTTAATTCTTCAGTTACATTGTTGTTTTGATTTGTGTTTTGTATATTAGAATTTACCAATTGTGTAAATTTAACAATATCTCCTTTTTGAATCCATTTCATTTTAGCTTTATTTCCAGAAGAATGAATTGTAATTGTGTGTCCAAGCATTCCTTTAGATTTTTCAATTGAAGAAATGTTTTTGTAATGGAAGCTTTCTAATTCGTAACCAAATAGTTTTTTTGCAAAAAAGACAACTCTTTTTTCAGTGGCTATAAACACGCCATTATAAACTGTATCGTTGCCCATTAGTTTACCTTCATACGAACCATAAACTGAACTTTTTATGTTTTCTCCATTATCTAAATGTTCTTTTACAAGTATTAAGGACTTTTCGTAGTTTGCCATATTTTTTTTGTTATTTTTCTCGGTTTATCTTTCACACCGATATTAAGTTGAAAGGAATTTTTAATTATTTATTATGTCAGAATTAAATTCAAAAATAGAAAATCCAAACGAGCGTCAAGAGTTGACGAAAGCTATTCTTTTGGTTTTAAAAGGAAAAAGAGCTTCGCTTTGTAAATCAGTTTTGAAAGATTTACTTCGCCACGAAATCGATAAAAAATCAACCGTTAATTAATTCCAAAACTTCATTGTAAGTCAAGTGAGTATAAATGAAGAATAATTTGTCCGTCATATATATTATCGTTTTGCCTTCTGCATACCCGTGTCCGTCTTCAATATTTCGGATTAAAGATATGTGTTCTGTGAAAATGGTAACGTCTAAATTTTGATTGTCTTTTAATTGAATAATTTTTTTCATATTATGTATTCTTTTAAGATTATTATTTCTTACGGCATTTCGGTTTTTCAATATGTTGCCCAACGTTTGGCAGCTACAAGAAGTTGCGTACTTCATTCACTGACAATTACAAATATACACAAAAGTTTGTTTCAACAA
>NZ_JACRUK010000075.1 GCF_014305155.1 Flavobacterium muglaense | reverse complement strand
AAAACAAAGTTTTACTTCATAAACTTTATCACACAAACTTGTCACACAATATTTGTCACTCTGAAAGAGTCTCAAAATAAGTTACTCACAATTGCTGAGACGCTTTCAGCGGGACAAACTTTGGGGAAGTTGATTGTGGAATACTATTGTCAACTGTTTTTGCGCAAAGAAAATAACCATAAAATTGTCACTCTGAAAGAGTCTTTACGCAAGTTACTCACAATTGCTAAGACGCTTTCAGCGTGACAAACTATGAGGAGGTTTATTGTGGAGTACTATTGTCAAGTCATTTAAAAACAAAGTTTTACTTCACAAACTTGTCACACAATATTTGTCACTCTGACAGAGTCTCAAAACAAGTTACTCACAGTCGCTGAGACGCTTTCAGCGAGACAAACTGTGGGGAAGTTGATTGTGGAATACTATTGTCAACTGTTTTTGCGCAAAGAAAATAACCATAAACTTGTCACTCTGAAAGAGTCTCTACACAAGTTACTCACAGCCGCTAAGACGCTTTCAGCGTGACAAACTTTGGGGAAGTTGATTGTGGAATACTATTGTCAACTGTTTTTGCGCAAAGAAAATAAACATAAAATTGTCACTCTGAAAGAGTCTCTACACAAGTGACTCACAATTACTGAGACGCTTTCAGCGTGACAAACTGTGAGGAAATTGATTGTAATTTTAAAAACTTAAATCACCATCGTCAATTGAATTCTCTTTCTGTCTTCATCCACTTCAGTCACTTTTACGGTAACGTGTTGGTGTAGCTTCACAACCTCATTAACGTCGCTTACAAAGCCTGCTTTGAGTTGTGAGATATGTACCAAACCACTTTCCTTCACTCCTATATCTACAAAACAACCAAAGTTGGTAATGTTATTCACAATTCCAGGTAATATCATTCCTGATTTTACGTCTTTTATGGTTTTTACATTTGGGTCAAATTCAAAAACTTTTGCGGCTTTTCTTGGGTCTAATCCTGGTTTTTCTAACTCTTTGATGATGTCTTTCAAAGTTAATAACCCAATTTCGGGAGTGATGTAATTCTCTGGTTTGATTAAGGCTGTTTTTTCTTTATTGGCAATCAAGTCATTGACGGTCAATTTTAAGTCTTTGGCCATTTTTTCGACAATTTTATAAGCTTCTGGGTGCACCGCCGAATTGTCCAAAGGGTTTTTAGCATTCGAAATTCGGATAAACGCGACTCCTTGCTGGTATGCCTTTTCGCCCAAGCGAGGTACTTTTTTCAATTGTTTTCTGTCTTCAAATGGACCGTTTTCAGAACGATAATTTACAATGTTTTCCGCCAACTTCTCTCCTATTCCACTCACGTAGCTCAACAAATGCTTGCTCGCCGTGTTGATATTTATTCCAACCGAATTCACACAACGAATTACGGTACTATCCAATTCTTCTTTTAATTTATTTTGATCTACATCATGTTGGTATTGGCCTACGCCAATGGCTTTTGGGTCAATTTTTACCAATTCGGCCAAGGGGTCAGACAATCGTCTCCCAATCGAAACCGAACCTCTAACGGTTACATCATAATGTGGAAATTCTTCACGAGCAATTTTTGAAGCCGAATATACCGAAGCTCCAGCCTCTGAAACGATAAATACTTGCACCGGTTTATCAAATGCAATTTTCTTGATGAAGAATTCGGTTTCGCGGGATGCGGTTCCGTTTCCTATCGAGATCGCATCAATTTTATAGGCATTGACCATCGATTTTATCTTTTTCATCGCCATAGCCGTTTCATTTTGTGGCGCGTGCGGATAGATATTTTCATTGTATAATAAATCTCCTTTTTCGTCCAAACAAACCACTTTACATCCCGATCTAAAACCAGGATCAATGGCTAGAATGCGTTTTTCGCCCAATGGCGGTGCTAGTAACAACTGTCCTAAATTATTAGCAAAAACCTGAATCGAATTGGCATCAGCCTTGGCTTTTGCTTCTTGCAAGGCTTCATTAGAAATCGCTGGATTTAGTAGCCTTTTAAAACTGTCTTCAATGGCCAACTGCACATGTGGTGTACTCGCGCTCTGCCCTTTTAAAACCATTTCGTCAATAATAGTATAAGCATCATCAATATCTACTTCGACTTTAAACTTTATAAATCCCTCATTTTCGGCACGCAACATCGCCATTAAACGGTGCGAAGGCGCTTTGGTCAACGGCTCTGACCATTCAAAATATTGATTGAATTTTTGTGCTGCTTCGTCATCCTTTTTGGTTTTAACTACCTTAGTGGTAATCGTAGCTTTACGCTCGTACAAACGTCGCAGTTGCTTTCGAACATATATATTTTCATTAATCCACTCGGCTACAATATCACGTGCGCCTTGAAGTGCAGCTTCTTCGTTTATTACATTTTCGTTCAAATATTTAGTCGACAAGAAATCAACATCGTCTTTGCCTTGCGCCATTATTAATGTAGCCAAAGGTTCCAAACCGTTTTCACGCGCAACATCAGCCTTCGTTTTTTTCTTCTTTTTGAAAGGCAAATAGAAATCTTCCAATTCTTGTAAATCAAAACTTTTGTCAATTTTAGCAAACAAAGTTTCGTTCATGGCTCCTTGTTCCGTGATCGATTTCAAAATCGCTTCTTTACGCTTTACAATTACCTCATACTCCTTTTGAAGCTTGGCTATATTTTCGATCTGCACCTCGTCTAGATTTCCCGTAGTATCTTTTCGATAACGCGATATAAACGGAATAGTACAATCTTCTTGTAATAATTGAACGGTTTTTTGAATATTGATTGCTGCCGTAGCAACTGACTTGGAGATGAATTGTATGTTGTTCATTTTAATTTTTTTCGGACAGCTAAAATAATATCTTTGAAACTTAAATTAAGTTAAATGACGATTTTATTCTACTATTTTTTAATTGTAAATTTCTTTGGTTTTGCCATAACGGGCTATGATAAATACTTAGCTAAAGCGCAAAAAAGAAGAATTCCTGAGAAAACACTATTGAGTCTTGTAGCATTTGGTGGAACCATCGGTTCTGGAATCGCCATGTTGTTCTTTAGACATAAAACCGCAAAACCTTCTTTTTTACGGAAGTATTTTGGCATTGTACTACTGCAAATTTTTATAGGCTGGTTGTATTTCAAACAGTAAAAAAATCAAGAAATTAGCGTGACATCTCGTAATTTATCTCTTCTATACTATAAAATCTAAATAATTAGACTTGTTGATCACCTCAAAACTTGCATCTGGATAGGCTTTGGCGAAAGCCGTAGGAATCTTAACTTTTTTGTTTTCATTCCATTTAAACTCAAAACCTGCTAGCGCATCTGCTTTTTCTTCTAACCAATCTAATTCTTGCTGGTCATAGGTGCGCCAAAAATAATTTTTAGTATTCGATTTTTGATATTCTTGCTTCTTAATACGCTCTACAGCCAAATAGTTTTCCCATAAATCGCCAACATCTGTTCTTGATTCTAATCGGTTAAAGTTATTTATAATTCCGTTTCTAATGCCATTGTCATAAAAATACCAACGACTCGACTTAACAATTTCTTTTCGAAGATTACGACTAAATCCTTCTATTTTAAAAATGATAAACACCTTAGCTAATAAGTCTAAATAATTACCAACCGTATTTTTAGATAATTGCAATTGATTGGCTAACTCTTGTATCGAAACTTCCTTCCCAATCTGAAAAGCAATCAATCGAAGTAAATTATATATTTTATCGGCATGTTTTATCCCTTCAAAAACAAGGATATCCTTAAGTAAGTAGGAATTGATTATTTCAAATAAATACTCTTTTTTTTCCTCCCAATCAGGATATTGCATTAACTCAGGATAACTTCCAAAGAGCAGTCTTTCTTCTAATTTTTCTATGGTTTGCTTGTAATTTTCTTGGGTTGAAAACTCCAATTGTGCCATTGGATAAAGGTATAAAGTATTTTTACGACCTACTAATGGTTCACCTAATGTATTGTTTAAATCAAAAATAGAAGAACCTGTAGCTATAATTTTGATACCATCAATACTATCTACGATCAACTTTAAAATCAAACCAATTTCAGGGATTGTTTGGGCTTCGTCAATAACTAATAAATCTATGTTAGTCAATAAACGTTTGTAATTAACCACTGAACGCTCTTTGAGTAAATTAGCATCATTAATATCTTCACCGTTCAATTGTAAATAGGTTGATGAAGGAATATTTTCTAAATAATTTTTAATCAATTCTGTTTTACCCACACGTCGTGCACCTAGTAAAATCAATACTTTATTAGGTAGTACTTTTTTACTAAAGGAATCAAAAATCGCTCTTTTTACATAATTTTTCATTTCATCTGACTTATCAACAATAGCCAAATATACAATAAAAAACAGTAATTAAGTCAGTACGTTGATCAAATTAACGTTAATTCAGTCAGTGCGTTGATCAAATTAACATTAATTCAGTCAATAGAAAATAAAAAACGAGCTAAATTTAAAACTCAGCTCGCTCCTATTTAGGCTTTGGCCCGTATTTTATTTTCTAAAACTACTTATTGACAAGCAATTTTATTCACTCTATTTTGATGTCTTCCACCTTCAAATTCAGTATTTAAAAAAGCTTCAACAATCTCTACTGCTTGTGGTATTGATGTAAAACGGGCTGGAATACTAACAATATTAGCATCATTATGCAAACGTGTTAAAACAGCAATTTCCTTTGTCCAGCATAAACCTGCCCTAACTTTGGCGTGCTTATTAGCCGACATTGCAATTCCGTTTCCGCTTCCGCAAATAATAATTCCATAATCTGCTTTACCTTCTGATACATCTGTAGCTACAGGATGTGCAAAATCAGGATAATCAACACTATCTTCAGAGTCCGTTCCATAATTCGTAACTTCATGTCCTTTTGCGATAAGCATTTTAACAATTGCTTTTTTGTAATCTGGACCAGCGTGATCGTTTCCTATTGAGATCTTCATTTTATTGTATATTAAGTTGTGTGTTGCAAATTTACCAAAACTTAACCGGATATTGTAAAACCAACATTTGTTTATTTGTTAAATAAAAAACCAATCGAGAGCCTTGTCTTTGCTGTATCTACAACTATCTTACTATTAAATAATTACAAGTTATAAACAATTTTAATAAGTATATAACTCCTTGATAATCAATAAATAATTCGAAGCTAAAATGTTAAAAAATTAAATTGTTAATAGCAAAACTTAAATGCTTGATATTCAGTTAACCTTATGTTAATATAAAATGTTAATAAGTTCGGACAGAATTTTAGAAGTATTTTTTGGTTCTAAATAAAAAATAACTAATCCAAAACCCACTTTTAAAAACCTAATTTAGTTTGGTTAATTTTTAGAAAAGTTATTAATACTCAAACTAGGTTTGTCAACATAAATTTTAAAAATACTTATTTACAATTTGGTATTGTTTTAGTTTATCAACCATTGTTAATTAAGTTTTATTATTGATTTAAAACAAGTACTTTAAATACATTTTGGTATGTTAATAAGTCAATATAAAAGACCAAAACTTCTTTTCAATGCCTTTTTTCAAAAATTTATAGCAACTATTAACAAGCTATAATACCCATTAATAAATAATTTAAATTTAATTTTTCTTTTTGTTGTATTATATATGTGTTGACAACTTTTAAATTTGAAAACAAAAAAATTAAACGATTTTTAAATTGTTGTCGTACTTCATTTCTTGAAGAATTGTTTTGACAGTTGCAAAATCGTTTGGATGAATTTTAAGTTTGATTCCGCCCAAAGCTGTCGAATACATCGGAGCAAACGAAGACATGATTTCGTTTTCAAAAAAATACTTTAGTTCTTCCTGATCTAATCGATGTTTCAAAATTTCAATTTCATGAATGTAGTCAAAAACGGCAATAGTGATAAATGCTTCCATAGGTTTTGATTCTTTGTATAAAGATACAAACTATCTGTTTAAAGTTATATTTTGTTTAAAACTCACTGCTATTTTCTTATAACTGTTAACTATTTTGTAATTTTCAACTTTTAAGAAAAGATTTATGAGTAAAAGAATTAGAAAGCCGATAAAAAAAGAGAAAGATTTCTCAGATAAAATTATAAAAATACTATCGCAAAGTGCTAATAAAGCATTCAATTACAAACAAATAGGAGCAAAGCTTGAGCTTGATGATACCCAAAGTAGAAATCAAATTATCAAGGATTTAAAGATTTTAGCTTCCCAAAATAAGATTATTGAATCTGAGCCTGGAAGTTATTTAATAAAAGCAGCCAGTCAAGATTATTACGAAGGTAAAATTGACATGACCGGTCGTAAAACAGCCTATTTTGTATGTGCTGATTTAGAGGAAGATGTATTTATTCCAACCAATAATTTAAATCATGCACTGGACAAAGATACCGTGAAAGTGTATGTTTATAACCGAAGAAAAGGGAAACGTCCTGAAGGTGAGGTTATTGAAGTAGTTGAAAGAAATAAAACCGACTTTGTGGGTGTGATTGATATTCAAAAGAATTTCTCTTTTGTGTCAACAGCGAACCCAAAGATGTATACCGATATTTTTATTCCAAAGGATAAAATAGGGGATGCAGAACAAGGGGATGTGGTTTTAGTTCATATTGAAGATTGGCCTAAGAGAGCTGATTCTCCGTTTGGTGCTGTTATAAAAGTTTTAGGAAAACCGGGTGAGCACGATACAGAAATTCATGCCATTTTAGCCGAGTATGGTTTACCATCTGAATTTCCAATTGAAGTTGAAACCTATGCTCAAAAAATTGATACATCGATCACTGAAGCCGAAATTGCTAATCGTAGAGACATGCGTGATACGCTCACTTTTACTATTGACCCTAAAGACGCCAAAGATTTTGATGATGCCTTGTCCTTTAAAAAATTAGAAAATGGAAACTATGAAATAGGGATTCATATTGCTGATGTTTCGTATTATTTAGAAGAGGGAACGATACTGGATGACGAAGCGTATCAACGTGCAACTTCTGTTTATTTAGTAGATAGAGTAGTGCCTATGTTACCCGAAGTGTTGTCTAATTTTGCTTGTTCACTGCGTCCACAAGAAGAAAAATATACGTTCTCGGCTGTATTTGAAATCTCGGAGAAAAGTGAGGTTATTAATCAATGGTTTGGTCGAACAGTAATTTATTCAGATCAACGTTTTGCCTATGAAGAAGCGCAATACATCATAGAGACCAAAGACGATACGATTCCCGATGAAATTTCGATTACGGGTAGTTCGTATCAAGTTGCACCAGAAATTGTCTCAGCAACGCTTAAATTAGATGAACTAGCAAAAATCTTCCGTCGTAAAAGAATGCAAGATGGTGCGATCTCATTTGATAAAGTAGAAGTGAAATTCAATTTAAGTGAGGAAGGAGAACCAGAAGGTGTTTATTTTAAAGTTTCGAAAGATGCCAATCATTTGATTGAAGAGTTCATGCTTTTGGCCAATAAGAAAGTGGCTGAATTTATTGGAAAACAAAAGAAAACTTTTATCTATAGAATTCACGACGAACCTAATGAAGATAAACTGTTTGCTATGCAAGCTTTGATATCTAAGTTTGGTTATAAAATTGATTTCACACAAGGTTCTATTTCGCAAGCTTTGAATAAATTAATGGAAGACGTAAATGGTAAAAAAGAACAAAATTTAATTGATACTTTGGCTATACGTTCGATGAGTAAAGCCAAATATTCTACAGACAATATTGGTCATTACGGACTGGCATTCGATTATTATTCGCATTTTACTTCGCCTATTCGTCGTTATCCTGACGTAATGGTACACCGTTTGCTACAATATTATCTAGATGGTGCTAAATCAGCCGATGAAGAATTGTATGAAACCAAATGTTTACATTGTTCAACTATGGAAGGTTTAGCAACCAATGCCGAAAGGGATTCAATTAAATACATGCAGGTAAAATACATGCAAGATCATCAAGATCAAGAGTTTTTGGGTGTAATTTCAGGTGTGACCGAATGGGGTATTTATGTTGAAATTATAGAAAACAAATGTGAGGGAATGGTACGTATTCGTGATATAAAAGACGATTATTACACATTTGATGAAAAGCAATATGCATTGGTTGGAGCTACTTCAAACCAATTATTACAATTAGGTGACGAAATCTTCGTTAAAGTTAAGAATGCTGATTTAGTTAAAAAACAATTGGATTTCAATTTTATAAGAAGAAATAATGAACTAGTAAATTAAAAAACGATGAAAAAAGTACTGATTTTAGCAATTGCACTTGTTGTTCAAACAACATTTGCGCAAGTCACTAAAAGTTTGGGTGACTTTAATACGGTAAAAGTTTTTGATAAACTCGAAGTTAAGTTAATTGCGTCTAATGAAAATAAGGCAGTTGTTAGCGGCACTAGAGAAAGTGAGGTAGAGTTTGTTAATAAGAATGGAGAACTGAAAATACGAATGCCTTTTCCTAAATTACTGTCCGGTGATGCTATTTCAGTAAAATTGTATTTTAAAAGTATCGATGGGGTCGAAGCCAGTGAAGGTTCATTTGTAAGTAGTGATGCCACGTTCAAAGGGACCATTATGGATATCAGCGCTAGGGAAGGCTCACAAATCAATTTAGAGTTAGATGGTGTTCAAAAAGTCAATGTTAGGGCTGTAACTGGAGGCATTGTAGCATTATCTGGTAGTGCGGTAAATCAAGATGTAGTTATTATGTCTGGTGGTATTTTGAACGCAAAGGATTTAAAGAGCGCACAAATTTCAATAAGCGTTTCTGCTGGAGGAAGTGCCGAAATTAATGCTAGCGTACTTGTTGATGCCAAAGTGAAGGCAGGAGGTAGTATATACGTCTATGGAAGCCCGGAGCAAATTAATAAAGAAACCCTTTTTGGCGGAAAAATTATAGAAAAAAATTAAATTGCAGTCTTTTAGTTCAATACTAATTTCAATTATTAATGGTTAACGATATTTTATCAGGAATTCCTTGGGGGATTTTCTTAAGTTTTATGATAGGCCCTGTGTTCTTTATTTTACTCGAAACGAGTATTATAAAAGGATTTAGAGCGGCTTTAGTTTTTGATTTAGGAGTTGTGCTAGGCGATATTTTTTTTATAGGAATTGCTTATTTGGGAAGTTTTAGATTGATTCAAAGTTTAAAGGATAAACCCGCTTTATTTATTTTTGGTGGTATATTAATGCTGGCTTATGGTGTTATTTCTTTCATTAGTTTACGAAAAGAAAAGAAAATCAATACAGCCGAAATAGACAAAGAAATTATCAAGAAGAATTATTTAAGTTTGTTTGCCAAAGGTTTCTTCTTGAACGTTATTAACATTGGTGTATTAGGATTTTGGCTGGCCGTTATTATCTCTGTAGGACCAAAATTAGATATGGAAAACAGTAGAATGCTAACTTTCTTTACAGCAGTTATTGTTACTTATTTGTTAGTGGATTGTATAAAAATACTATTAGCTAAACAGTTAAAATCAAAGATGACGCCTACTAATATTCTAAAAATTAAAAAAGGAATTAGTATAGTACTGATGGTTTTTGGTGTAGTTTTAATCACTCAAGGTTGGTTTCCAGAAGAAAAAGAAATGGTTAAAAAAGCTTTACAAAACATAGAAAAACAGGAATAACATTTACAATATATTTTATGTAAACCGCTCAACTTGAGCGGTTTTTTTTATGTTTAAAAGTATAGTTGATTAATATTTTACCATTAATAAATTATGAAAAATTAAGTTTAATAAATGTAACTTATTATTTTAATCGTTTAATTTTTAGCAAATCTCTGAGTCTCCTTTGTGAATCTCTGCGAAACAATTCTCTACAAATTGTTACATTTCTTGATCACCTGTAATTGCTTAATTTTCAGCAAATCTCTGCGTCTCCTTTGTGAATCTCTGCGGAACAATTCTCTACAAATTAAACATAAAAAAAACCTCCAAGTTTCCTTGAAGGTTTTTGAGGCATCGTGCGGATTCGA
>NZ_JACRUK010000074.1:2357-10471 GCF_014305155.1 Flavobacterium muglaense | reverse complement strand
AACTTTTCTTCCTTTTATATTATATTATGTGTTATATTTGAAAGAAATAAACGGAAGTTTTTTCACAGACTGACGTTGGCAGTAATTATAAAATAAACGAGGCGAATTCAGCAATATATCGAAACTTTTGCTAAATTTGAAGATGATTCTAATTGAAAAAAATATTGACCGCCTAAAAATGATTTGTTCAACATACAATGTGGACAAAATGTACTTATTTGGTTCTGCATTAAATTCAAATTTTAATGACAAAAGTGATATTGATTTTTTAGTGAAGTTCAAATCTTTTGAATTATCTCAATACTTTGAGAATTATATAAATTTAAAAGAAAATTTAAAAACCTTGTTTGGAAGAGAAGTCGATTTACTTGAAGAGCAAACACTTAAAAACCCAATTTTAATAAACTCAATAAATAAATCAAAAGAACTTATTTATGGATGAGAGAATATTAAAATGGTTGTTTGATGTTAAAATGGCTATTGATGAAATTGATAGTTATTTTATCGACGAAGAAAAAGACTTTTTTAAATATCGAAGCAACTTGATGTTAAAAAGGGCAGTTGAAAGAGATTTAGAAATTATTGGAGAAGCAATAAATCGAATTATTACTCGTGATAAATATTTTGAAATTAAAATAACAAATGCAAAAGCTATTATTAGTTTGAGAAATCAAGTAATTCACGCTTATGATAATATTTCAGATGAAAACATTTGGTCAATACTTACAAATCATCTTCCTAAACTAAAAAAGGAAATTGAATATCTAATTGACGAAAAATAACTACTGCCAACAGCCAGTTTGAACTAGCTGGAATTTAGTGGAATTACCGTTTCGTTTCAAGTTTTCGTTAAGCAGAAAATTGAGCAGTTACGAATTTCCAGCCATCTCAAACTGGCGAGACGTTAGTGGCAACCTTCTGACGACGAAACCTCTAAACAACAAATTAAAGACGAAAATGAACGACATAGAACTTAATCTTTTCGCTTACATTGATAAAATACAAAGAGGGAGTCTTTTGAATCTTCACGATGAAAAAGTAAAAGCTGAAGATTTTTTTTTAAGAGTTTTCGAGAAAGTTTATGGTTTTGAAGAGTTAATTAATTTAAACTATGAAAAATTAAACTCAAAAGGAATCGACTTATATGACTCAAAAGAAAAAATTGGAATTCAAATTACAGCAATCCAAAGTAATGAAAAAACCAAAATTAATGATACAAAAAAACTAACCTTAAACAATTGGAAAAGTAAAGGATTAAAGAAACTATGGGTGTTCTTTATTATTGAAACAAAATATCTTAAAGATATTGACACATCAATTGTTGAAGAAGTTGATGGAATAAAAATTTACATTAAAACAATTAAAAATCTAATTGGTGATATTAGTAAATTAGATAAAGAAAAAAGGATTGAAATCTCTGAATTGATAAAAAAAGAAGTAAGCGAAGAGTTTTATGGTTTGTCCAAATTAGTACTTTTTAAAGAAATTGTAAAAAGCCAAAAATTCGATAGTACAAATTATTTCAACAAAGAAGAATTAATATATTTCAGTAGAAAAGAACAACATAAGATTGATAATTTAGCTTACAATTTTACTAATAACATTACAGACCAATATTGTATTTTAGGAAATCCTTGCAGTGGAAAAACTACAATTGCTTATACAATTATTCAAAAAATAAAAAATAAAAGAATCTTTTATTTAAATCTTACTGAACCATTTTTTGATGAATCAAAAATTCTTGAAGAATTAATTCAAATATCTCATTGTCATTCTTTGATAATATTTGATAATATTCACGACAATATAAAGTTGTTTATAAAAATTAAAGAAAGATTATCAAAACACAAATGGATAAAATCACTTTTTCTTTCAAGATATTACAAAACTTTTGATGAATTTGACGAAAACAGTATTTATGATAAAATTGAAGGAATCAAATATTACAGAATAGATTTAAATGAAGATTTAGAAGAAAAAATTTCAGGAATAATTTCAAAAAAAATTGATTTATTAAAAAATCAATATTCAGAAATAAACTGGTATAAAGGAAATTTTCTTGATATTTTAAAAAACACAAGCAGTAACCTATTAAAGTTAAATATTGCATTAAGAGTTTGGGAAAAGAAGAATAAAATATCAAACAATTTAACTTTTGATAAAATCAATCAAAATATTATTCTTCAAAATTTTTATGAAGAACACAATCTTAATGAAGTCGAGAGTGATTCTCTATATACTTATTGTCTTCTATATAAAAATGATATTCCATTTATCTTATTAAAAGCTAAAAAAAGTATTGATGAAAAACTAAAAGAAAAAGGAATAATATTAAAATACTCATCAAGTGATTATCATTATTTCCCACATAAAGAATATGCGAAATTAATATTTGATTCTATTTCATACGTAAATGAAGATATTGATTTAGCAAAAAAATCAGAATTAATAATCAACTACATATCTAAATTTAATAGACAAGAATACTCATTAAATATTCATCTTTTACTAGATAAATTCTTTAATTCAGAAATTTTAGAAGAAACAGAAATTGTAAAAAGCATTTTAGAAAATGAAAAAATAGAACAAATAATAATAGAATTATTTTCAACAAATATTAAAGAATTTGAAGTAAATTCTTTAATTACAATTCTATTTAAACTTTGTACTCGAATTGATAAAATAAAAATATCAAAATATTACTATTTAATTATAACATATCTAAATAGAAACAAACTTAACTTATTTCTATTTCAGGATTATATGAATTATTCTAACCTAATACAGATTTCAGAATTATTATCAATTGAATTTACATTTGAAAAAGTTATAAATGTATTACCCGAAAATGAAATTATAAAAACAAATTCCATTGTTGAATTGACTTTAAGAATAAGTAAACAAAGTAGAAAACCTGAAACAGTATATAAAATATTAAATTCTTTTCACTTTCCTGAATGGTTAGAAAAGATAAACAAACTTCCAGGCTTTTCAAACATAACAAATTCACTTTCAGAGTTAAATACTTCAAGTGAAACAAAAAAACTTGTTTATGGTCTAATCCGAAAATTGGATTGGAATAAACTAATTGAGAAAGCTAAAAAGCAAAAAATAGATCAAATTGCAAAATCTTTAAGAGAACTTCAAAAGATTGACATTTCTGTAGGTACAAATTCTTGCAAATTTATTTTCAATCAGCTTATTGAAAACAATACAATAAATCAAAAATTATTAAATTCTTCTTTATCAGAATATTCAAAAGCATTATCAGATTTATCAAACATAAATTCCGAATCTGCCAAAATGTTTTTATCAAATGACTTACAAAATGGAATTTTAAAAATCAAATTATCAAATGAAAGTAGTTTATCAAATTTTAGAGCACGAGTTTTAGAATTAAAACGTCTTTCAAATGAACCAAAAGAATTTATTTCAATTGTTACAGAAGTAACTAATAAAAATGAATTCATAACAAAAATTGAAACCGAGAAAGATATTAATTCACTTCTTTCATTTTATGAATTTGCAAAAGAAAATTTAAACATTAAAAATTCTCAAACAATTCAGATTACAAAAAAAGCAATTGATGAGATTGATTCGAGTAACTCTATTATCGAATTAATAAAAAATCCGAAAATATTAAAGATTAAAGGTTTTGATAAAAATATTATTCTTTCAATTACTCCAGAAGAAATTGATGACTATATAAAATCAAAGAAAATTACATACTTAGAAGATATATTTAGAGTAATCTCTGATTTTAATATTGATAAATCGATTAGTCTTTTTAGTCAACTTAAAAATCAATATTTAATAGCTTCGCTATTAAATATTGATTTAAATATGTCTCAATCACTTGAAGTTTTATATAGATTAAAAAATAAAGTTGATAAAAATGACAAACAGAACTGCAATGAAAAAGTCAGCTATTTACTTGATGAATATTTAAAAAAATACACAAATATTGAAAGGCGTTATAATAAATTAACAATCAGTGATTTTTTGAAATCATATCATTTTAGCTATTTAATAAATTCTGAAATAACAGAAAAATATTGTAAAACTGATTTTTTAAACAAACTACAAAAAAACACTCATAAAGGTTTTCAAATTGGTCCATTATTTCAATATATAAGACGTATATCTAACTCAACAAAAGGAAAATATGACAAAGAATTACTAACATTTTTAAATAATAATAGAGATAATTTTATAATAACAATTCAGAATGAAGATATTTCAAAATCGTTATCAGGTTTATTTGAGTTGCATTTAAGCAATTTTAAAATCTTTGCAGATGAATTATTATTCAATTGTAGAAAATCAATAATTCTTAAATCAAATCAAAGAAGAAATGACAAAATATTTAAAGATAAAATTATTCCTGATATAGAAAAAATCGGTTTTGATAAAGGAAAAGTAATATTAAAAGAATTGAGAAATAGTGTTTCGAAAAAATAAAGGCAGCCACTAACAGGCGTTTGGCAAGATTGCGAATTTTGTAGTAAATAGACGTTTATTTCTCGCAAGAAATTTTATCTTTAACAGAAAATAATCGGTTCCGAAGTTCGCAACCTCGCCAAGCGCCGGAACGTTGGCAGAAAGCATACCAAAAAATCGCGTATAAAAAACTCTAATTAAGAAATAAATCAAAATAATGGACGAACACAAAGTAGAAATTCAAAACGTTGAAACTGCTGGACAAGTAGCTTTACCATTTAATGATGAGCAATTCAAGGATTTTATAGTTAGTCTATTAGGTAAACCTCAAACTATTTCAAAATATTTAAGAGGTACTTTTGAAATTGACAAAGACAATATAATAACATTATTTGAAGTAATAAATCAAAGAATTTATCAACAAAATGATTCTAAATTAATACAGTTTAGAGCTTCAATTTATTACAGCGATAATACTACAGTAACTTTAAATGGCTTTGAACATTTAGTCCATTTTAACGAGAAATTACCTTTAGTATCAAGAGCGGTTCATTTAACTTGGCAATATCTTGTCAAATTTAGAGATAAAGAAACTTTTGAAAAACAAGAAATTTCAGTATCATTCATAACAGACAATAATGGTCCAATGCCGAGTTTTGATGATGACGTTAATCATCGATATTATGACAGTGGAATTAGTTTTCGTATATCTCATACTGCAAGAACTTGGGGTTCAGACATCGAAGCAATGCTGACAAAAAACTTACAAACGCTAATCCAAAAAGAAAACAAATTTCTTGATTTTTTCAAATTCAATAATGAAAGGGTTGGCCATTTAATTTCTGCATTTTTAATTTCTTCAACACTTATATTATCATTAATAAATACAAATGAAATAATTACTAGTGGAAAATATTCAGATAATACAATATTTTGGATTCATCATTATGGTAATTTTATTTTTCTTTTTCTTGGTATTTATTTTTTGCAAAAAATAACATTAATTATTTTAGAAGAATTTGAGTTTTATGGTGCGCCCAGTTTCATAATCTTAACTCCAGAATCAGAAAAAAATAAAGTAAAAATTCAAAATAGTTATAAAAGAAAATTGGGAAAATATTTGTTTGCGGTAATTAGCAGTTTAATTTTAGGTGTAGCAGGTAATTTTTTATATACATATTTAACGACATAAAAATGCCATCTGCCAACAGCGGTTTGCAAAAATGGCGAAATATGTGATAAATTAACGTTTATCTTTCGCAAAGAATTTTATCTTAGCCGAAAGATTTCGGTCACGAAGTTCGCCACTTCTGCAAGCCGCGACACGTTACAGGAAACCTTATCTCAAAATGGAGAATTCAATAACCGAATAAAAATGAATTATATTTTAATTATCACTTTATTATTTTTTTCGACTATCTATTCACAAGATAAAGTTGATTCTACTTTTATCTTTTCAAAATACGAACATATTGATTATAAAAAAAAGGGAGATGAAATTAGAGATATCGTGAATGAAGATAATGAGGCACTAATTATATACTTAGACGATAGCAAATACATCTCTTTAAAGAATAATAAAGTTAAATGCTATACCATATGTAATGACTCTGTAATTAACAATATAGTAGAGCTGAATAATATTGACGCTATGATTTGTAAGTCTATAATTGATACATTGGTCTCGATTGACCCAAAAAAAATAATTAATGAAATTGATAAAAAAAACAGAATAGTTATTGAAAATATAGGGAGGTATATGGTATCATTTTATAAAAACAACAAAACTTTAAATCTTTTTTATAGTTACTCTTCCGAGACTTATTTGGAAGACAAGTTTACTTTTCCTAAAGACCGAAAGACATTTTTAAATAATTACTTAAATCTAACAAAATATTTTTATGCTAAAGAATTTGAACGATTGAGATCTTTAGATACGATTTATTTACTTATTGAAAGAGAGGAAAACACTCAATATGAACGTTCGAATTTTTCAGATACGATTTATTCGACTTTTGTTAAGAAAGGGAAAAATATGACATATATTCTTGGTGTAGATAAATTGAAAAATACACGACAAGAAAATTATAACTTCCAATTTAAATGTTCTTATGTTTCCTATACTAATTTAAACCGTTTTAGTTCTACGGAACCAATAAATGTATTTTATGAAGATTTATCATTTTTAAAAACAAATTCAGATAAAATATTGCAATTAGAGGATTTACAAAGATTTACTCAATGTGATTTGGAACAATTAATAAGTTCTCACAGAAAAAAAGTTTTTATCATTGATAAAGATGAGATTAGAGATGGAAAAATTAAAATTAAAGAGGTCAAAGGTGGAACTTATTGTTTCTTAGAACAAAAGGAGGATTAAAAAGTAATGGGACTTAATGCATATTCATAGTAGTATAGTGTTAAAAACAATGAGCTATAAAAGGCATCCTGTAACAGCCATTTTGAGCTAGCTGGAATTTAGTGGAATTACCGTTTCGCATCAAGTTTTCCTTAAGCCGAAAACTGAAAGGTTACGAACTTCCAGCCATCTCAAAGTGGCATAACGTTAGCGGCAAGCATAGCGACCCCGAAACAAAACGAACAAATTGACAAAAAATGAAAGTGCATACGACAAATTATATTGACACATTTATAGAAGTTGCTGACGACTGTCCGACTGACATTGGCGAAATTCCTAAACCAAAAGGAAACAACAAAACAGTTGCAGAAATGCAATTTGAACTTGTTTTGAAAAATCCTTATAAACATACTTCTGACGATATTCATTTTCAAGTTTACGCTGACAGAAACGATTTGACAAAATCAGAATATAAAGAAGCAAGAGAACAATTTTTTTCAAAAGGACAACCTTGTTTTAGGGCTTCACCGTTGACAAAACGCTATGGCTTTGGTGTTCATTCGGACAAAAATGGAAAAGTTGCAATCTTTGGACGAGAGACAAAAGAATATGAGCAATTTGTAAATGACGCAAAAATCCAAAAGGTAAAAGCAATGCGAACTTCAAAAAAATAAATATGCAGACACATTTTAAAATTCATTACAAAACAGTCATTAACGCACCACTTGAAAAAGTTTGGGACGCTTTGACAAACCCTGAAATTGTAAAACAATATTTTTTCGGGACAGAATTATTAACCAATTGGGAAATTGGTAGCGACATAGTTTTTCAAGGAGAATGGGAAGGACAGAAATACAAAGACCCAGGAAAAGTCCTTGAATATTCTCACAATGAAAAATTAGCATACTCATATTTGAGTAATTGGAGTGGCAAAGAAGACAAACCAGAAAATTATTTATGGGTTTGCTATGAAGTTAAACCAATTGACAACGGAACTGAATTAACCATTTCACAAACTAACTATGACGAAGAACGAGCAAAACATTCGGAAACAAATTGGGCTTCACTCATAGACGGAATGAAAAAAATTATAGAATAAAAAATGCCAGCCGCTAACACGGGTTTGGCAAAAGTGGCGGTTCAGTGCTCCGCAGACGCATTTGTGGTTAATCAAAGTTTGGTTCTCCGCATCAACATTTGTGGTGAAAATCGCCACCTTCGCCAAGCCCGAAACCGTTAGCGGCAAGCATAGCGACCCCGAAACAAAACGAACAAATTGACAAAAAATGAAAGTGCATACGACAAATTATATTGA
>NZ_JACRUK010000074.1:0-2262 GCF_014305155.1 Flavobacterium muglaense | reverse complement strand
GTTAATCAAAGTTTGGTTCTCCGCATCAACATTTGTGGTGAAAATCGCCACCTTCGCCAAGCCCGAAACCGTTAGCGGTAATGCCACGAGAACTGAAAACGAGACAATAACTGACAGAAATATATTATGAAAGAAGTTAAAAGAAAAGGTTCAAAATCGACAAAAGACATTCCAAAAGAAATCTTGGAACAACTTAACAACGGACAAATTGAAACCGCAAACCTTGTTGAGTGGTTGGCTGTTGACCAACGACTTTTGCTTGAAAATTTACTCAAACAGACAAATAGGACAAAATATCTAAAACCAATCCTTGCTGATATTGAAAACTTAAAAAAGCAAACTGTAAACACCATTAATGAAGCAATTGGAACAGGATTTTTTGAGCAATCGATAAAAAATAACGACACCGAAATACTGGCAATAATATCAACCCACAAATCTGACTTAATTCGTTGTTGGGCGACTTATACAATAGGCAAAAATCAAAATTTGGATATATCACAAAAACTCATACAAATTCAACCATTTTCGGCAGACAAACATTTTGGAGTAAGAGAAATTTGTTGGTTAGCAGTTAGACCAAGCATTGCTAAAAACTTATCAGAAAGTTTAAATATATTGAGAAGTTGGACTGCAAATAAAGATGAAAACGTAAGACGGTTTGCAAGTGAAGCGACACGACCTCGTGGCGTTTGGTGTGAACATATTGAAGAATTGAAACATAATCCTGAATTGGGCTTGACCATTTTAGAACCTATGAAATCGGACAAAGCAAAATATGTTCAAGACAGCGTTGGAAATTGGCTGAACGATGCAAGTAAAACACAACCTGACTTTGTAAAGAACATTTGCAAAAAGTGGGAGAAAGAAAGTAAGACGAAAGAAACAGCTTACATAATTAAAAAGGCATTACGGACAATTGAAAAACAGGCAGTATAAAAGGCACTACCGCTAACAAGGGTTTTGCAAAAGCTGGGCTTCAGTGCTAAATTGAACATTTGGAATTCTAATGAACATTGTGCTAAATTTGAACATTCGTACTTCTAAACCCAGCCTTCGCAAAGCCCAAAACCGTTAGTGTAAACCCTAGTATAACCGCAAAGATCGCAGCCAATTTAATAGTTTAGGATTACTTTTGCTTATTGTAAACCCCCAATTCCCAGTAATGAAAAAGTTGATTGGTAAATAAATAAACATTAATAATATAACAACTAAAGCAATAGGTAGCGTAAATCTTGTATATAAATTAACTGGCGTCTTAACTTCTGTGTAGAAATCCATTTTTAAATCTATAAATCTATCAGCAAGGTCATCGCTATTAATATTAGACAGCTCGGGAAATACTTCTTTAAATCTTGGGATGTAATTAGCATCATTGTGCGACCAAGTTCTTTTTAATTTTCTGTACATTTTTTTGTTTTTTAGTATTTAATAAATAGAAGAGCTATACACTAACACACGTTTGTAACTATTGCTGGTTTAGTGGAATTACGTAGTATGTTCACGTTCATTTTAAGCAGAAAAACCAGTTTTCATAATCCGCAACATTTACAAGCGTTTTCCGTTGTATGCTATAATAGAAAAACTGAACGATGAAAAAATATTTATTAATTATTTGTATGTTAATTGCAATTTCTTGCCAGAAGAAAGCAAGCGTCAAGGAAACAAACATTGAGAATTCAACATTACCAAAAAATGAAAATAGAATTGTAGAAACAATTTCCGAAAAGAATACAGATATTGAAAGTGTACAAAATATTGACCGACCAAAACAGAGTGAAATAATAAAATCGAAATATGATTCTAAATTACTTTTTGGAATTTGGACATATGACCCAAAAGGTCCACATGCAGATTTTGAATTGACTAAAAAATCATTTTATGTTGTAGACTATGATGGTGATGGAGATATGCCTTACATAATAAACCAAGATACAATCAGAGTTTACTACAATGATTATGTTAGTGTTGGTATAATTAAAAATGCTACAAAAGACACTTTGAAAATTGACTGGAACGAAAGCGGAATAACAAATTATGTTAAGTGGAAAGGATAATTACAGCATACAACAGCCATTTAGCAATATTGCGAATTTTGTGGTGAATTCACGTTTACGTTTCGCAAGAAATTTTATCTTTAACAGAAAATAATCCGTTACGAAGTTCGCAACATCGCTAAGTGGCGAAACGTTGCTGTAAATAATGGCGTAGCAGGAGAGAATTAGGAAGAAGAAAAATATTTTTCTTCGATCAACAGAATTG
>NZ_JACRUK010000073.1 GCF_014305155.1 Flavobacterium muglaense | reverse complement strand
ATTATTAAGATGATGAAGCATAAACACATTGGATTACAAATAATTAAAATAAGTACATAACTTTACACCTCTATTAAGTTATTTAGAATATTATTCGATTTCTGGAATTGAATTTTCAATAAGTGACAAAATGATTCATATATCACTACTAAATTACATTCCTAAAGTTGTTCAATGTTATGCATTTATAGAATTTCCTTTAGAAGATTTTAATATAGATATTGGAGAAATATATTATGCTAAATAAAAAAAACATCCGCCAACAGCCATTTTGAGCTAGCTGGAATTTAGTGGAATTACCGTTTCGCATCAAGTTTTCGTTAAGCCGAAAATTGAAAGTTTACGAACTTCTAGCTATCTCGAAGTGGCATAACGTTGGTTGATATTATAAAAAAACTGAATGAAAAACGACTTTTATTGTTTAGAAATAAAAATAAAAAATGAAGATATCTGTAAAGAAAAACTTCATTCACATTTATATATTTCGAACTCTGCAATCGAAATAAAAATTTATATTGATTCAGCTAATGACACTGATAGAAAATTTATGATTTGGAGCAGTTCAAATCAATTGTCTGATTTTGTAACTGAACAAATAGAAGTTGAAATATCTGAGCACGAAAAAGTTTTACAGAAAATTGACTTATCTAATTCTAGAATAATATCTGTCAAATCCAAAGACTATGAAAATGATAAAGAGTATTTTACGCTTTATTTAAATAAAATACTTATTTATAAAAAACTCAATTTTAACGAAAACGTAGGTATTGCAAAAGTTTTTCTAAACGAAGATGGTTTTAGTTTAGTTAAAAATTTTTATTCCTCTTTCACAATGAATGTCAAAGAAGGAAATTTTGGTATTTCCAGAATGAATGGAATGAATTCTTTTTACAAAATTGGTGAAATCAAATTTAGACCCGAATTTGAATATAGTTATTCTGACTCGAGAAATAATAAAGATTTTAAAATTGAAAAAGTTCCAATAATAAAATTTATTTTCCCTGTAACAATAGAAGATAAAAAACTAATTGAGCAAATTAGTATTGTTTGTAATATTACTTCTTTCTATTTAGGCAATTTAATTGATTATTATAGAATTACAGCATTTAAGCCAAATAGCATTTTATCACTAACAAAAATAATTAAAGAAAATTCGGGATTAAAAGTAAATAGTATAAATTATTTCTTGAACACAAAAGGGATAGATAATTTTCTGAAAACAAATTGGTCAAAAAATTATCTAGCAAACTCCAAAAAAATAGACAAAGCAATTGAAAATTATTTGCACTCTAGATTTGTTGATATAAATTCTAGATTTTTAATGCTTTACAATATTATTGAAATTTTGATGGCAGGCAAATCTAATTCGAATGAAAAGTTTGAACTTATTGTAAATGATTTAGAAAAAGAAAAAATATATGAAATTGCTTTAACGGAATTAAAAAAAACAATCTCTAAAAAAGACTATTTAGATTTTGAAAATAAGTGGAAAACTTTACAAAATAAAATGGCCTACAAACCAATGAAAAGTCCTTTAGTAGAGTTTTTAGAGGAAAATAATATTGAAAACAAAGATTTGAAAATTGACATTGATACAATCAAGCAAATCAGAGATAAAATAACACACGGAAGTGTAAGAACATTAAGGTCAAACATTGTGGAAGAAGCCAATTATAACTTATACAGAATATCAATTAAATTAATTTTAAATCAATTAGGACTTAAGAAATTTTGGGAAACAAAATAACATCATCCAACATCCATTTTGAGCTAGCTGGAATTTAGTGGAATTACCGTTTCGCATCACTTTGTCGTTAAGCCGAAAATTGAGCGGTTACGAACTTCTAGCCATCTCGAAGTGGCAAAATATTGTAGGCTATTTTCGCATACCAGAATCCGCAAAGAAAATTAAATTAAAATGATGAAAATATTTAAAATTACGTACATACTAACTTTTATAATTTTGTTCACTAATTGTAAGTCATTTGGACAAAAAACAAATAATTATTCAGCAAAAATTGATAGTTTAATCAAAACAACTAATGTTCGACAATTTAACGGAGTAATTTTAATTGCCGAAAATGGTAAAATAAAATATTCGAAAGCATACGGGTTTTTAAATTCTGAGAAGAAAACAGAGTTGAATATTGATGACCAATTTGAAATAATGTCAAACAGTAAACAAATAACGGCTGTATTAATTCTAAAAGAAGTAGAAAATGGAAAGATTAATTTGCAATCGCCAATTAAGAAATATTTGCCAAAATTAACTCAAACTTGGGCAGACTCAGTAACTGTTCATCAACTATTAAATCATACTCATGGAATTACTGATATGGAAAAACCTTTGTTGTTTAAGCCAGGGACGGATTTTAAATACGGGAACTTATCAAATATTCTTTTAGGAAAAATAATAGAGTTTTCGTCAAAAAGAAGTTATTCAGAAATGGCTAACCAACTTTTCAAAAATTTGAAAATGAATAATACATTTGCTTATTCCAAAGAAAAAATGCAAAAAGTCGTTTCTGGGCACATAAATAAAGACAATTCATTTAAAGTCGTAAATTCAACTCAAATAAAAGAGGAAAGCATTCCTGCTGACGGAATAATTACGACTGCAAAAGATTTAACCATTTGGAATAATAACCTTCATAAAGGAAAAATATTAAAACCCGAAACTTATAAATTAATGACAACTTCAACTGTTTATGCGCAACACGATGTCTTTGGAAAAGAGAAAGTTGGTTATGGTTACGGAATACGAATTTGCGAAAATGATAAAACCAAATATATTGGACATACTGGTTTGGGCGACGGATTTGCTTCGATGAACTTATACTTTCCTAAAAACAATTTAAGTTTAATCGTATTAGAAAACCAAATGAATGAAAAAATTGATTTATGCTATTATTTCGGAATAGAAATTAAAAAAATATTACTACAAACGGAATAACTAAAATAACATCACCCAACAGCCATTTGAACTAGATGGAATTTAGTGGAATTATCATTTCGCATCATGTTTTCGTTAAGCCGAAAATTGAAGGTTTACGAATTTCTAGCTATCTCGAAGAAGCAAAAAGTTGCCACAATTAAAAAAAACTAAAAAACTATGAAGACAAAAAAAAATTAATCTTACTACTACTTTTAAACTTTGTATCGCACGTATTCAGCCAAAATACATTCAAAATGCCGACAGAAAATTGGAATTTAGAAATAAATCTAGATCATTTTGAAATAAAAAAAGAAGGATTTTCACCTGACAATACCATGTTTCAACTGTCAGCAATTGACTCTAAAAATCAGATTAATTTATCAATCTTTATTGAAAAAACGGACTTAAAAGGAGATAAAGAAGAATGTCGAGAATTTTATTGGAATAAAGCCAAAAAAAGTCCTTTAGCGAAAGAAAACCTGAAGAAATATGAAATGAAAAACTTGGCTATAATTGAACATGACACAAAAGAATACAATGGACAAATAGTTGATTTTCATAGCCTTAATACTTATTTAGCAAAAAATGGGTATTGGATTGATATACATATTAGTAAAGCTGGATTCACAAAAAAAGATGAAAAGACATTTAAAAAATTAACTGAATCAATAGCTTTAAATTAGCAACTCCGTAAGCCACACATTTTGGACTGGCTGTAGTTTAATAGAATTGTCATTTCACTGCTTTTCTTTTAAAAAAACTACTGACTACAAGCGATCAAAAGGATCTAAAACGTTAGTAAATTAGTAGCCCATAAAACAACCTGAAAAAAATTAAATTAAACTACGAGTCTAATTTGCATTTTGCAATAACAACCCTACCCACTAAAAAAACTAATACACAATTAATAAATGAAAATCCCCTCCAAAGACAACCACCAAGGATTATTCCATGCATTGATCATCATTTTACCTTATGTTTTTATTACCGGAATCCTACAAATCACAGGATCCTATTTGATCGGCTATGATTACATGTCGCAACCTAGAGTTCCTAAAACTGAGCTTCAATCGCTAGTCATACAAGCTTGTACAACTATCGGATCTATAATTACTGTTGTAGTAATGCTCGAAAATAAAAGCATAAAATCCTTCATAGCTGTCGGTTTTCAAAACATAGCACTAAAAAAAGACCTTCTACTGGGGTTGTTAACGGGGTTTATCATTATGTTAGTGGGCTTTTTGACCTTGTATTTTACAAACCAGATTCGCTATGAGTCTTTTGACTTTGATGTTATCAAACTATTGATCAGTTTTGGCACCTTCGTTCTTGTAGCCTTGTCCGAAGAGCTATTGTGTCGCGGTTTCATGTTGAATAATCTCATGAAATCCTATAACAAATATGTTGCCTTAGTCCTATCATCAGCCATCTTCAGTTTGATACATATTGGAAATCCATATATTTCGACACTCAATCTAATTGGTCTTTTTGTTGCTGGTCTACTCCTTGGGATCTCCTACATCTATACCGGTCGATTGTGGTTTCCTATTGCCTTACATTTTAGTTGGAACTTTTTTCAAGGCAGTGTTTTTGGATTTAATGTTAGCGGGATCAATAATTATTCGCTAATAACCACCCATTTACCTAGCTCTAATTTATGGAACGGAGGTGATTTTGGTTTCGAAGGCTCCATCTTATCTGTTGTATTTCAAATTATTGCGATTTATTTTGTAGCTAGACATTACCAGCAGGAACCTAGCAGCCTTTAAAATCTTTTCTTTGCTAAAAAAAAGCTAACTGTCTTTATTCCAATCCTATTTTTTGATTCAATTATTCTGCATTATACGATAGCTATTTATCCCCTTTGTAATGGGCCTTAAATGAAAAATAAATGGTAATTTAGTACTGGATTTATAATTCAATCTCAAAAACAAAACAAGATGGCACCAATAAAAATAGCAGTCACAGATCAAGAAATTAGAATGTGTTGGGAAGCGCTCTATGCCCTTAGACCGATGCTAGACTCGGAAACTTTTGTAGATCAAATTAAAGAAATGCAAAATGAAGGCTATACCCTTTTGTACCAATTTGAAGGCAACAAAGTGATTTCTATCGCGGGCTATCGCATCTACACCATGCTATACAGTGGAAAAATGTTATACATAGACGATCTATCTACCCTAGAAGAAGCCCGTGGCAAAGGTTATGCTACTCTTTTATTGCAACATTTATATCAAATAGCAGCTCACGAAAATTGCAAAGCCGTGCATCTTGACAGCGGTCATGTACGCACTACTGCTCATAAACTGTACCTAAAGGAAGACTTTACCATCAGTGCTTTTCATTTTAGTAAACCGATCAACTCGTAATTTCACATCCTATTATCACTTGAATAAGCTTGCAAAAAGGGTACAGCATCACGCCACAATTATTGGGCTAAAACCAATAGAACTGTTTAAAAAATGCTGTTTTTGTGTAACAATTGTTACAAAAAACAGTCTTATAGTGCATCGGCATTACTTGATGCTGTACTAAAATGGACTTAGAAAGCTATACTAATTCCTTTAATCTATTAATAAATACTGTATTATGAAAAAAATAATGCTACCGCTGTTGCTATTAGTCGCTTTTATCGCAAAGGCACAAATGAAAGCAGATGATGTAAAAACTTTTACGCTTAAAAACGGAATGAAATTTCTAGTTGCTGAGGATTTCTCGATTCCAAATGCCAATATGTATCTTTTTTACAAAGTAGGAAGCCGCAATGAATACCAAGGAATTACGGGACTTTCACACTTTTTTGAACACATGATGTTTAATGGTGCTAAAAAATATGGTCCAAAAGAATTTGACCGCACTATGGAGTTCAATGGTGGTTCTAATAATGCGTATACGACCGAAAACGTAACCGTTTACACCGATTGGTTTCCCGCATCGGCAACTGAAACAATGTTTGACCTTGAAGGCGATCGAATTGCAAGTCTAAGCATCGATCCTAAAATGGTGGAAAGTGAAAGAGGCGTTGTATTAAGCGAGCGTAGTACTGGTTTAGAAAACTCTCCTTGGAGGCATTTGTCACAATCCATGCAAGCAACTGCTTTTCAAGAACATCCGTACCACTGGCCTGTTATTGGTTATGAAGATGATATGAAAAACTGGACGCAAGCTGATCTTGAACGCTACTTTAAAACCTATTATGCGCCCAATAACTGCGTGGTGGTAGTCTCTGGAGCAGTAAAGTTTGACCAAATAAAACAATTAGCCGAAAAGTACCTAGAACCTATCCCTGCACAACCTACGCCACCTGTAGTTCATATTATTGAACCCAAACAAACAGGAGAACGTAGAATAACGGTGCAAAAAGAAGTGACTAATCCGTATTTGATGATTGGATATCACAGTCCTGAATCAAAAAGTGATGATTACTACGCTTTAAACATCTTGAGTGCAGCACTTTCTAACGGAAAATCGTCAAGACTTTACAGTGCGCTAGTAGACAAGCAACAAATTGCAACAGAAGTATTTACAGATTACGGAGACAGTTTTGACCCAGGGCTATTTAATATTTATGCTGTAGCCAATACTGATAAAACAGCACTAGAATTAGAAAATGCTATTTATGCCGAAATTGAGAAAATAAAAACCGACGGAATTACTGAAAGAGAACTTCAAAAAATAAAAAACCAAAAATTGATGGAGTTTTATGGTCAAATAGAAACCATCAACGGAAAATCAAACAATATTGGAACCTATGAACTCTACTTTGGTGATTATAGAAAAATGTTTGATGCTCCCAAAAATTACAATAAAGTAACCATTGCCGATGTGCAACTTGTTGCCAAAAAATATTTTACAAAAAGCAATAGAACTGTAGGCGTATTAAAAACTAATGTAGAAAACTAATTGTATGGAATCAATAAATAAAAAATACACACTCATTTGCCTGTTGGTTTTGAGTTCACTAAACATACTGGCACAAGGCTATAAATTACCCAATTATACCACTTTTAAACTGGCTAACGGACTTACTTTTAATCTAATGGAGCAGCATGATGTGCCTATCGTAGATGTTGCCATTATTTTTCCAGCAGGTGCTATTTATGATCAGGACAAAGCTGGTCTTGCTTCCTTGACGGCAACAGCATTGAAACATGGAACCCAACGATTTACTAGCGCTAAACTAGAAGAAGAACTGGATTTTATGGGTGCTACTGTTAACACTTATGCCACTAAAGAATTCGCTGGACTTTCGTCTAATTTTGCTTCGAAAGACAAAGACCAAGTGCTACTAATGATTAAAGAAATCGTTCAAAACCCCGTTTTTGACGCAGCTGAATTCGAAAAAGAAAAAAGCCGCCGACTAGTGCGTTTAGACCAACAAAAAGAAAGTCCTGGTGCTGTAATAGGAAGTTATTTTGACAGTTTATTGTACGGAAATCATGTTTACGGAAACAATATTACTGGTACTAAAACAACGGTAGAACTATTGACCGTAGCTGATGTAAATACTTTTTACAAAAACAATTACAAACCAGATACTTCGGTTATTAGTGTGGTAGGTGACTTCAAATCTATTGAGATGAAAAAGACTTTAACCCAATTATTTTCGAATTGGAAAAGCAATGCAACACCACAAGAAAACCTAGCTTCAAAAGCCATTGTACTTCCTACCGAAAACAAAGTACTGCTAGTCAATAAGGACGACGCCAAAGAAACAACCATGTACATAGGTGCCGCGGGTGTGAGTCGCAACAACCCTGATTATGTTGCCATTGATGTAGTAAACACCTTGTTTGGTGGTCGTTTTACATCGATGCTTAATGATGAATTGCGTGTCAATTCAGGGCTTACTTATGGCGCTAGTAGCCGTTTTAGTGCTCTCAAAAATGGGGGGTCATTTATCATGAGTACTTTTACTGCTGTGAATACAACTGAACCTACCATTGACAAAGCACTTGAAGTTTTGAAAAAATTACATACAAAAGGACTAGATGAAAAAGCGTTGGCATCGGCCAAAAACTATGTAAAAGGACAGTTCCCGCCGGATTATGAAACTGCTGGACAACTAGCGCGCTTGCTTTCTACCATGTATTGGTATGATCTTGACCGTTCCTTTATTGATAATTTCGAAAAAAATGTAGACCGTTTAGATTTGGCGAAAGCCAATGAAATTATTGCAAAATACTTTCCTGAAGACAAACTACAATTTGTTCTTGTAGGGAAAGCATCTGAAATTAAAAAAATTGTCGAAAAATATGGCCCAGTCACTCAGGTTGAGATTGCGCAATAACCCATTTGATATAATATAAAATGAAAGCAGGACTCGTTCCTGCTTTTTTTTATGTAGAAAACTGAAATTCAACACAGTAAAAAACAAGCTCCTTGTTCGTTTAATTTATATATTTACCAGACGATCTGTTTTATATTCGAAAAAAAACTTGTACGATCCCTAATTATTCAATCAATTACAATACTATGAACTGGAAATTATCTACACTTCTTATTGGTTTATTCAGCTTAGGCAGCAACGCTCAAACTACAGAGTCAGAAAACATAATTAAAGTGCTCGAAAAAGAATCGGCTACTTGGCGATCAGGCGATAGTAAAGCACACGCTTCTTGCTGGCACATCCAGCCCTACAGTCGCATCTTAGTATCAACCACAGACGGAAAAACCTATGATGTCCCAGCCGAAGAAATGGTTAAAATATCGGATGCAGCAGGTCCTGGAGGAAGCGCGATCAATACTAATTATAAAATGAATATTAACGGCAATACCGCTTGGGTAAGCCATAATGAAGCCTCAACTGCTAAGGATGGAGTTATTAGTTATTCGTATGAAATTAGGTTATTAGAAAAAATCAATAACGAATGGAAATTAGTAGGGCAATCGATCCACATGTACAACAAAGACTAAATGTATAGGCTTAAAAAAAGGACTAGAATTACTCCAGTCCTTTTGTGTTTTTAGTCGATTGCTACCTTATATGTAGGATCTTCGATTATATTAATATCAATCACATCATCGGCATTGTGCAACAACTGGCGACAATCGGCACTTAAATGGCGCAAATGGATCTTCTTTCCTATTTTGGCATAACGTTCCGTCAATTTGTTTACGGCGTCAATTGCACTCATATCGGCAATTTTACTTTCTTTAAAGTCTACGATAACTTCATTTGGATCATTGGCAATGTCAAATTTCTCTGCAAAAGCAGTAGTAGAACCAAAAAACAATGGACCGTAAATTTCGTAATGTTTGATTCCTTTTTCGTCTATGTATTTTTTGGCACGAATGCGTTTAGCACTTTCCCAAGCAAACACTAAGGCCGAAATAATAACTCCTATTAGTACCGCTAAAGCTAAATTGTGTAACAAAATGGTAATCACAGCTACCAATACGCCCACAAAAATATCTTGTTTTGGCATTTTATTTATAATTCTAAAACTAATCCACTCAAAGGTTCCAATGGCCACCATAATCATTACTCCCACCAATGCAGCGATAGGCAATTGCTCTATAACTGGTGCTCCAAATAAGATAATTACAAGAATGGTTAAGGCTGCCACTATCCCAGACAAACGTGCTCTAGAACCCGCTGATAAATTCACTAAGGTTTGTGCAATCATTGGGCATCCACCCATACCAAAGAAAAAACCATTCAATAAATTGGCGCTTCCTTGGGCAATACATTCTCTATTTCCTTTCCCCTTAGTTCCTGTAATTTCATCTACTAGGTTTAAGGTTAGTAAACCTTCGGTTAAACCTACAGATGCCATAATTAATGCATAAGGAAAAACCAGCTGTAAGGTTTCTAATGTCCATTCTATATTTGGAATATGAAATGGAGGAAACCCGCCGCTAATAGACGTAATATCTGCAACTGTTTTAGTCTCAATTCCTAATCCCAATACCAGTCCAAAAACAACAATTATTGCTACAAGTGAAGCAGGTACTGCCTTGGTGATTTTTGGCAAAAATAAAACGATAGCAATGGTTAACAATACTAATCCTGCCATGATATAAAGCGGACTACCAGAAAGCCAAACACTCTCGCCATTTACAACCGTTTTGAACTGCTCCAGTTGTGACATAAAAATGATAATCGCTAATCCATTTACAAACCCAAACATAACGGGTTGTGGTACTAAACGTATGAATTTACCAAGCTTAAATAATCCGACCAATATTTGTAAAATACCTGCCAGAGCGACTGCTGCAAATACATATTCGAGGCCGTTTGATTTCATTAAAGCAATCAATACAATTACTGTAGCTCCTGCTCCACCCGAAACTAAACCTGGTCTCCCACCAAAAATAGCGGTAACTAACCCCATGATAAAAGCAGCATACAAGCCTACTAATGGAGGAAAACCCGCCAAAATAGCAAACGATAATGACTCTGGAATCATGGTCATTGCTACGGTTAATCCTGCTAAAACTTCGGTTTTGTAGTTTACTTTTTGAGTAAAATCGAATAAGTTGAAATACTGTTTCATTCTTTTGTATAAAAATTTGTAATAATTATGGCATCAGAAAATGTACATTTCCGATTAATAACCAAAAACCAATAAAAAATTGGATAGCTAAGTAGGGCTTGCTGAAAAAGTATTCTCAATTTTCATATAACTGGATTTAATTTCACCAAATAATCACTTTCATAA
>NZ_JACRUK010000072.1:2678-11234 GCF_014305155.1 Flavobacterium muglaense | reverse complement strand
AAAAAAGGAGTAGAAATCCATAGATATCTACTCCTTTTTAGGTCTTAATTTATTAGAAACACTTTTTCAGTGCCCTCAACACAGGTTGGGGCTTCTTTATTTTAATGAGATCCATCACTTAAAATCAGTTGCTGCATTGCATCACAAACACCAATTTTAAAAACAAATCCCATTCACAAATTAAATTTCAAATTATTCTCCTAGTTTGGGGTAATCGTTATATCCTTTTGCAGTAAAAGTGTAAAAAGTACTTGGATCAGGAGCATTCAATGGGGCGTCAATTTTAAAACGAGTCACTAAATCTGGATTTGCAATGAACGGTACACCGTAAGCAACCATATCTGCATAGCCCTCTTCAATTACCTTATTTCCCGTTTCTTTAGTAAAACTTTTATTGATCATCAATAACCCTTTGTAAATAGGTCTAAAATGTTTAGCCACCTCAGTTACTGCATACGGCACATCGGTAACATCCGTAAAAGGTTCCGTTAAATGCAAATAAGCCAAACCATAATCGTTCAATTTATTAACAATATATTCGTGTGTGTCAATAGTGTCTTTATCTAGAGTCATTCCTTGAGCACCGTGTAAAGATGGATTCAATCTTACCCCTACCCTAGAATAATCAATAACATCTTTCAAAGCATCTAAAGTTTCAAATAAGATTCGTGCTTTATTTTCAATACTTCCTCCGTACTCATCAGTACGAGTATTGGAAGTTCCGTTAAAAAACTGGTGAAACAAATAACCATTTGCTGCATGCAGCTCTATACCGTCAAAACCAGCCTCAACAGCATTCTTTGTACTATTTTTAAAATCCAATACCGTTTGCTTGATATCAGCAACTGTCATTTCTTTTGGCGTTACAGTATCAATAAAACCCGTTGCTACATATGCCTTTGCTTCTGGATTAATTGCCGATGGGGCGTGAGGCAACTCGCCATTATGCAATTCCGGGTGCGACAATCGGCCTGTATGCCATAATTGAACAAAGATTTTCCCTCCTTTATCATGTACTGCTTTTGTAACTTGTTTCCAGCTTTGGGTTTGCTCTGAGCTATAAATTCCTGGAACATTGATAAAACCAACTGCTTTTTTACTTACCACAGTTCCCTCTGTAATGATCAAACCCACATCAGCACGATCAGCATAATAAGTAGCCATCTCGGCCGTAGCCAGATTTCCTTCATTTCCTGCTCGGCTTCTTGTCATGGGCGCCATAGCCATGCGGTTGTTGTATTTTTCTGTTTTAAAAGTATAGGGTTGTAACAAAGTGATAACACTCATAGTATATTTTGTTTTATTATTATTAATTTATTTGCGAAACGAAAGTATTAAAACCAATGCGTTCAAAAATATTAGAAACAGTATCAAGTGCATACGAGTCGTGTCCTTCTAGAAGAAATTCCTTTTCGGCTTGATCGTCTGAGTTAACATTGATGACTTCGATAATTTTAGAATGAGGAAAAATAAGATCAAAACTTACTTGGTGATTAATAGACTTGGTAAACTCATCGTCATTTTCCATAATCACAATAATTTTGGCCGTAGCCACTTCTTTAATTGTTTGCACAACAGTTGCATCATTAATACAAAAACCCGAAAGAATAATTAAATCGGCTTCCCAACTGGCATTGGTAGCACAAGGCATTTTTTCGAGGTAAGCATAACGGTTTTTACTTAAAAGTGCTTGATGAATTTCCGACAGTGCTTGTTCGTTTTTATCAAATAATAAAAGTTGATAACGTGCAGCTAATTCGTTTAACACTGCAAAATTCCTTTTATCAGAAGCGCCTATTACGGCAATTGTTTTTATGTTTTGCATTTGATCCGTTTTTTAATACGGCAAAACTACAACCTACAAAAGCCCTTAATCCTTGAGGTAGATTAAGAAATACTGTTGATCTAAATCAATTTTTATTTTCGAAGGCTGATCTGCTTGCGCACACGACTCAAGGTCTCAGGAGTAAGCCCCAAGTACGAAGCCACCATGTGCTGCGGAATGCGACTGATAATTTCTGGATAAGAAGCTGTTAATTTCAAATACTTTTCTTCGGCAGTTGCAGTTAAAGCTCCATTCACCCTAGACTGTAAAGCAATATAAGCATTTTGCAATAAAAGTCTTTGATACCTTTCAAATGCAGGAACAGCATCCATCAAAGCTTCACGAGCGGTGGTGGTCAACAATAGCAACTCCGAATCTTCAATCGCCTCAATAGTGTAGGTGGAATTTCCGCCAGTTAAAAAACTAGATAAATCTGTAATCCACCAGCCATCAAAAGCAAATTGCATCACATTCTCATTGCCTTTTTCATCTGTAGAATAAGATCTAAGGATTCCTTTTTCGACAAAAGCATTGTACGTACACACATCACCTTCTAGAAGTAAGGTTTGTTTTTTTCTAATTTTTTTTGGAATAAAAAAAGTCTTGCACAACTCAAATTCCTCGTTTGACAATACTACTTTTTGACTAATACTCTTTTTTAATTGCTCGTACATGTTTGCAAGATAATAATTACCCACACATTAAAAAAGGAGCTGATGTAAAAAAAGAGCGCAACTATTAGTCTCTAACCATTATTTGCACCCATTGGTTAACCATAACAAAATCAAAAATCATTTGTCTTACGGCAAAATAAAAATTACATTTGTCACAGTTTAACTTTTACACACAAAATGAAGCCTAACACACAACAATTAAACGATTTAACTATCCAAGTAAGAAGAGACATTCTTCGAATGGTACATGCCGTAAACTCAGGACATCCTGGAGGTTCACTAGGTTGTACTGAATTTCTAGTAGCCTTATACCAAAACCTTATGGAACGCAAAGAAGGATTTGATATGGACGGAATAGGAGAAGATTTGTTCTTCCTTTCAAACGGTCATATTTCTCCTGTATTCTATAGCGTATTAGCAAGAAGCGGGTATTTCCCGGTTTCAGAATTAGCTACATTCCGTTTAATCAACACGAGATTACAAGGTCACCCAACCACTCACGATAACTTACCAGGAGTTAGAATCGCATCTGGTTCTCTTGGTCAAGGTTTATCTGTAGCGATTGGTGCTGCTCAAGCAAAAAAATTAAACAATGACAATCATTTAGTTTACACACTTCATGGTGATGGTGAATTGCAAGAAGGTCAAAACTGGGAAGCAATCATGTATGCATCTGCTAAAAAAGTAGACAACCTTATTGCAACTGTCGATCTTAACGGAAAACAAATTGACGGAACTACTGATGAAGTTCTTGCAATGGGAAGCATTCGCGCTAAGTTTGAAGCTTTTGACTGGGATGTTATTGACATCAAAGAAGGAAACAACATCGACGCCATTCTTGCAGGAATGAACGAAGCTAAATCTAGAACAGGAAAAGGAAAACCAGTTTGTGTATTATTACATACTGAAATGGGTAACGGAGTTGACTTTATGATGTACAGTCATGCATGGCACGGTAAAGCGCCAAATGATGCACAACTAGAAAATGCATTAGCTCAAAATCAATCAACTTTAGGCGACTACTAAAAAGTGATCAGCTTGTAGGAATTAGTGTTCAGTAAAATGCTGCTAAAAATCTAAATTAGAAAATGAAAAAATATACAAATACAGGAAGTAAAGATACTCGTTCAGGTTTTGGAGCGGGAATGACTGAATTAGGTCAAAAGAATGAAAATGTTGTTGCCCTTTGTGCAGATTTAATTGGATCATTAAAATTTGATGATTTCAAAAAAAATCACCCAGAGCGTTTTTTCCAAATCGGAATTGCTGAAGCAAACATGATTGGAATTGCAGCAGGATTAACTATTGGTGGTAAAATTCCTTTTACAGGAACTTTTGCTAACTTTTCTACAGGAAGAGTCTATGACCAAATACGTCAATCAGTAGCTTACTCTGATAAAAATGTAAAAATCTGTGCATCACACGCAGGATTAACATTAGGAGAAGATGGAGCAACTCACCAAATTCTAGAAGATATAGGATTGATGAAAATGTTGCCAGGAATGACTGTAATCAACACTTGTGATTACAACCAAACTAAAGCAGCGACTCTTGCACTTGCTGATCATCATGGTCCAGCTTACTTGCGTTTTGGACGTCCAGTTGTGCCTAACTTCATGCCAGCAGATGAGCCTTTCGTAATAGGAAAAGCAATATTATTAAGCGAAGGAACTGACATAACTATTGTTGCTACAGGACACTTAGTTTGGGAAGCACTTATTGCTGCCGAAGCATTAGAAGCTAAAGGAATCTCTGCAGAAGTAATCAATATCCACACAATTAAACCTCTTGATGAAGAAGCAATTCTAAAATCATTGGCTAAAACAAAATGTATAGTAACTGCCGAAGAACACAACATCCTTGGAGGTCTTGGCGAAAGCGTTTCAAGAGTATTAGCATTAAACCAACCTGCTCCACAGGAGTTTGTTGCGGTAAATGATAGTTTTGGAGAATCTGGAACACCAGACCAATTAATGGAAAAATACAAACTAAACAATCAAGCCATTGTTGAAGCTGTAGAAAGAGTTATTGCCAGAAAGTAATCCTTTTTCCAGAACAATAAAATAAGCCGTTAACTTCTAAAGTGAACGGCTTATTGCTTTTATTTATGCTATTATTAATACCATTGAACTATTTGAGACCAATTATACATGGAAGAATTATACAATACTGACGTATTTATATTATAAAAACCGTTAAAATTCATAGTCGGTATATAGTTAGTTGCAAGTAGAATATTAGATCCATTAGCAAAGTCAAAAACACCGGACCCCTGATTTGAAGTCCAACCAGAAGCTACATCAAAGCTGACTGCAAATGTTAGTTTATTTATTGTACTTGTATTAGTTTTCCATGTACATCTCCAAAAAGAACAAGACTTATATTGCTCTGCAGTATACAAAAACATTTTACTTGAAGCAATTTCACCATTACTGTATTTAATAGTCTCATTACTTAATACCAATACCAATCTTCTGTTTGAATTATCAAAATACTGTACCCAATCTTTTGATCGATTTTCATTAGGAACTGTTTTATTTGTACTATTGCTACTTTTAGATGATACATTTAGCAAACTACCATATACTTCGAGTTTATTTTTAATCAATAATAATTCGCTCGCGGTTTTATCAATGTCTTTTTCATTTACTTTATAAAAAACCCTTTCATTCAACCAAATAACAGTTTCGTTAATTTTAAATTTAGAATCCGTATTTAAAATAGCATTCAAAGCATCTGAATAAATAACTTCTGAATTATCAATCTCATCGTTTAAATAAACAGCAGATACATTCTCAGTGTTTAGTCGAGAAAGATGACCTTTTTTTGAAATCCAACTTTGGATTTCTTTTGTACTTTTCAATTCTGACAATTGAGAGTACTCTTTAATAAAAGACTTATCATCTTTAAACGACAACATTTTACCATCTAAAACTGATAATGAAGCCTCCGCTGAGGCATTGATAGGTTCAAGTGAATCCTTACTGCAGGATACAAAAACTACCGCAACTAACAACACAAATAATTTTTTCATTTCTTTTAAATTAATATTAATCCTACAATATTAATCTATTCAGTTTAAAATAGTAAGAAAAATAATTAAATTTAACATTTTTTTAACAAGTTGAATAAACTATAAGTAAGACCTATAAAAAAGATGGCTTTCCAAATCTCATATTGGAAAGCCATCTATCTAAAGAAAAACATTTTATTAGTTACATTTAACTAAATGCCTTTTAATTCTGGCAGGATTAGTCGTGTTACCACTACAATCAGGAATAATTGCAAAAGGAATAATTGTACCATCAGCTGCCGAAATTTCTTTTCTAGTTCCAATACCGTCTGCATCATCATCCACATCAAGAAAATTTGGAATTCCATCGCCATCTGTGTCATCTGGATTCACTGCACCTGTAGGTAATTCTCCTTTAGTCCACATATATCCATCTCCATCTAAGTCTTCTTGATATGACAGAATTCCGTCAGGGGTAGGCGTATTATTTGAAATATTAAATTCATGATCCAATCGTTGAATTTCGTACAGTTTAAAAGTAAATATTAACGGAGCATAAGCAGGAATACTACTATTTCCTGCAGCATAATAAGCTAATCCCGAAGGTATAAACATCACACCTGCTCCAAAATTTGAATAAGAAATTGAACCATCCGAATTTGAGGTATAAGTTCCTGTTTTAAATTGAGGAAATATTTCTTTCCAACCTCTAATATAACCAATTAAATTTGCTCTCTGTGGTTCAAATTTCCATTCTTCAAATTTAGTTGTAGTAAGCGTTGAAATGCCATCTACTGCCTTATTTTCTAAATATTCTCCTCTATAGGTTGTGTACACTTCATCCACATTACTGGGAGATTCCCCCACTCCTTCTCTTAAAACTAAATAATATAATTTATAAGTAATGTCATGAAGTTTTACCTCTCTACTCAACAATTTAGGAAAGGTAGTTTTGTCTTTATAAGACATAATAGGGTCTTGCGTTCCTCCAGCAGGAATTTTAGTAAAAACAACATCCTGATCGTCAGGCGCACCAGGATTATTTGTAACTGTTATATAATAGTTATTTAAGTATTCTTCGATATCTGCAAGATCAGTAGCATATTGTACACTATATTCCCTTGGAGGGGTAATTTCTGGAGTATCACTTTTCGAGCACGAAAATAAAGAGACTGTTGTAATTAATAAAATAAAATAATACCTAAATTTGTTCATTATTGCTGATTTTTAAGTGCGCAAGATACAATATTGATTTATTTTTGTAAACAATTTAACTCCTATTTTAGAAATTTTATGAGAATAGACAAATATTTATGGTGCGTAAGATATTACAAGACAAGAAATATGGTAACAGAAGCTTGTAAAAAGAATCATGTTACCGTTAATGGACATGTTGCAAAACCATCCAAAGAGGTATTTCCTACAGACAAAATTACTTTTAGAAAAGATCAAATTACCCAAATTATTACGGTTCTTGATATTCCTGATAGCCGCGTAGGAGCCAAACTTGTTGACATATACAGACGCAACGACACCCCAGCCGAAGCATACCAACATCTAGAACTTTTAAAATTATCGAAAGATCATTATCGAAAAAACGGAACTGGTAGACCTACTAAAAAAGACCGTCGTGACATTGACGAATTTGGAAACGAAATCCTATCAGACGACGACGACTTAGAATAACATTTAATTAAACTCGAAACAACAGACCATAATGAGCAAAAACATCATCTTAACGAATCAAGAAATAGAGCATAAAATTAAAAGGATTGCTTATCAAATTTATGAGACTTTTGTAGATGAAAAAGAAGTCGTTTTAGCAGGCATAGCATCCAATGGGTATCTTTTTGCCGAAAAAATAGCAACCGAACTCAAAAGCATTTCAACACTCGAAGTATTGCTTTGCGAAGTACAGATCAATAAACAACAACCAGAACTTCCTATTACCACTTCCTTAAGCAAAGAAGCATACGCTAATAAAGGACTTATATTGATTGATGATGTGTTGAATTCAGGAACAACACTGATCTATGCCGTGCGTCACTTTCTAGACGTTCCTTTGAAAAAATTCAAAACAGCAGTACTTGTTGATCGAAATCATAAAAAATACCCTGTAAAAGCTGATTTCAAAGGAATATCACTTTCTACTTCACTACTTGAACACGTTCAAGTAGTTTTTGACGAAAACAATAACAGTTACGCTTACCTAAGCTAGTACTGCCACAATATCATTCACAGTTTGCTCAACCAATTTATTATCTACTGAAACAGTAAACTGTGCTTGATTATAATAAAAACTCCTTTCAAAAAGATGCATAGCAATGAACTCCTTCATTTCTGCATCATTTTTATCCGCTATAAGCGGTCTTTTACTTTTATTGACTGACAGACGTGCAAACAAGGTTTCAATAGAAGCCTTCAAGTATATAGACTTTACTCCATCCCCTTTTAGCAATTCATGATTATTGGCATAACATGGAGTTCCTCCTCCTAAACCTATAATAACATTTTGATCGTTGTTTAACAATTCGACAAAAGCATCGTGCTCCAACCTTCTAAATTTGATCTCACCATATTGCTCAAAAATACTTTTTACAGACATTTTGGCTTTTTCCTCTATATATTCATCCAAATCCACGAATGGAATTTGAATATTTTTCGAAAGTACTTTAGCAATTGTTGACTTCCCGCTACCCATATAGCCCAATAACACAATTTTATTCATATAATAAATCCTTATAAATTAGACCGTTATAATTAATTAAAAAAAAAAGACAAATTTAAAGCAAAAAACTTTGGAAAACATCAAATAAAGTCCTTATATTTGCACCCGCATTCAAGCAAAGAAATTATGACTCGATAGCTCAGTTGGTAGAGCACATCACTTTTAATGATGGGGTCCTGGGTTCGAGCCCCAGTCGGGTCACAAATAGTGATCAACACATAATTTATTTGAATGCAATGACTCGATAGCTCAGTTGGTAGAGCACATCACTTTTAATGATGGGGTCCTGGGTTCGAGCCCCAGTCGGGTCACAAAA
>NZ_JACRUK010000072.1:0-2582 GCF_014305155.1 Flavobacterium muglaense | reverse complement strand
AAAAGGTCGAGTAATTTATTACTTGACCTTTTTTTATTTTAAGGCCACGTGGAGAAACGGTAGACTTGCCAGCTTGAGGGGCTGGTGCTCGCAAGGGCGTGCGGGTTCAAATCCCGCCGTGGTCACTTTAAACAAAAAAAAAAAGATATAAGTACTACACTTATATCTTTTTTCATTTAGAGCCTTTTAACACCTTTATTTCATCAATTGCTCCAATGGTTTTAATTGCGCTAAATCAACTTTTGACTTCTTTAACAAACGCAACATAGTCACTACATTCGTAGGACTCATATCATCGCCCATGATTCGTATTACAGTAAAGCCTGTTTCTTTTTTATTGGCAAAAAGTACAAACTCTTCAATATGATCATTAGTACCCACATAACTAAGCGAAGCGCCTTCCTTTCCTGTACCAAAACGCACAAGCTGCTGATACTTCTTATCCTTCAATAACGCATCCACTTTATCACGCTCTATACCAAACAAGGCTTTATTCTTGTTTGTTGCCTTAAAAGCGAGCACATTCATTTTTTCAAAAGATTCGAATGCCGAAACATCAGCAGCAGACAAGCTTTCTTTACTCACATTCAAAATATCAGGAGACACATCCATCACTATATAATTAGGATCTTCAGAATGAGCCACAAAATACTTTTCTAAGCTTGGACCTGCATCGCAGCCTACTAACAGCAGCGCTACAAAAGAAAAAAGAATAGTAGTTCTCATCTTATTTCTTTCCTTTAGTTGCTTTTTTCAAATCATCGCCACCAGGAATCCTCATTTTATCTGTTAACACAGAGATCTCATTCAAATCAAAATTACCTGTCAATGACATCAATACCGTTTCATTCGATTTACTACCGCCTTCTATAAACATCAATAACTCTTTAATCTGACTATCAGAAGCACCCGATTTTACAAGGATTTTTACATTTTTACCGCCGTCATTCACACGCATCAACTCTTCTAATCCAGCCGTTTTCATATACTTATCTGCTGTTAACCTCATATCAGCAGCCGCTCGCGTACTTGTTGTTGTAAAAACTTTTAGATTATCTAACTTTTTTATCAAATCCATATATTGCTGAGTCTCTCTATCAGATGCATCCACTTTTACCTTACTCATCAAGTCAAACATTTTTTTATTGACAATAATCGAGGTAACATCATCTTGACCATCAAACTTATCAAACGCTGCTTGCGCAAAAAACGGACTTGCTACCAATACCGCTACTACTGTAATTATAAACTTTTTCATCTTTTATGTATTTATTGTTTTTTAAAAATTAACCCTTTTGAATGCTCATACTCCTTTATATACATTACACTTTCTATGCCAGTATTCACATGTGTTGATAACATAGCTAGCGCTTTTTGCGTCTCTTTCAAGGCCACCTCTGGACTTTGATACGTTCCTAAGTCTTGTTTTTCATTGGTTGAACCAAAATAAAAATAGCCACCAACTCCTAACATCACCACGACCGAAGCCGCAACAGGCAACCAAAGAGCTAATCTTTTTTTACTCAAAAACAACTGACTATCAACAGCATTACTGGTTAAATTCTCTTTTTTCGCTTTCGCAAAATAACCAAAAATAGCTTTATACTGCTCTAAATGCGGCGGAACATCATCAGACAAAAAGTAATGACGCAACGCATTTTCTTCATCCACATTTGTATCTCCTTCGAAGTATTTTTCCAGAAGCCCCTCCATTTTATTCCATTCCATAATTATTAATTTTTATCATATTCTGCCTAATTGTCTTTCTAGCTCGCGACAGCGCCACCCGAATTGCTGTTTCATTCATATCCATAATTTGAGCAATTTCATCAAATTCATACTGCTCCACATCACGCATCTGTATAATAATGCGTTGTTGATCTGGTAAATGATTAATAACCCGATCCACCCAGTCTAAACTATCCTTATCCTCAATGATTTTATCTACCGCAGGAAGCTGATCGACATAATTATCATGTTCCAACCTCTGGTTCGTTGTCCTTTTTAATCGCAATTGATCCAAGCAATAATTCTTAGCAATAGTCATCGCAAACGCCTCCAGACTCGCAAACTTATTCAACCCCTCGTTTTTACACCATAATTTAACCAAAACTTCCTGAGTTGCATCTTCAGCTTCCTCTGTACTCACCAACAATCGTTTGGCTAATCGAAAAAGCTTATCCTTAAAAGGAGTCGTTGCCGCTATAAACTGTAGTTGATTCATGTTTTGATGCTATATATTTCTAAAAAACAAGCGACCGATACCCCGGTAAAAATGGAAATTTACAATTAAATTACCTCCCTTTACTATAAGAAAGACGATTCGGTTTGATTTTTGTTACATAAAAATAGAGGCTATTAAAACTAAACATAGTATTTTTACGTTAATATATTTACTTAGACCCCAAATATGAGAAAAACAATCCAATTTACGCTTTTAATAATTCTTGCCGCTTTTACTTTTCAAAGCTGCCAAGATCAAGACGACGTAAGCAGCACACCTGCTAATTTAGGGCTTGCTGAAAAAGTATTCTCAATTTTCATATAACTGGATTTAATTTCACCAAATAATCACTTTCATA
>NZ_JACRUK010000071.1 GCF_014305155.1 Flavobacterium muglaense | reverse complement strand
CTCAAATGTACATTTTTAGAAGCTAAAAGCGAAATGCACTAAAGTGCATAGTTTTAACTATTTTTGGGACCAATAAATAAATCACAATTAAAAGCGACAATTAATGTTATTTTAGCAAGTAATTAATGGATTTTTATTTAATTTTGTATCAAATAAAGTCTTGATTGCGATTAATTGATTGCAATTAACGTCAGTAGTGATTTTACATAATAAAATAAAAACATAAAAACATACTTATGAGTACCACTCAAACTAACACGATTGAAATAATAAAAGCACAAACTTCTAAAATAAACGAAGTAGATTTTGATAATTTAAGCTTTGGATCTGTATTTACAGATCATTTATTAGAATGTGATTTTAAAAATGGCGAATGGCAAAAACCCGTAATTAAGCCTTACGCTCCTTTTTTATTAGATCCGTCAGCACGAGTATTTCATTACGGTCAAGCAATCTTTGAAGGAATGAAAGCTTATAAAGATGAACAAGACGACATTTGGCTTTTTAGACCTGATGAAAACTACAAACGTTTTAATTTTTCGGCTTCAAGAATGGCAATGCCTGAAGTTCCAGAAGATGTATTCATGAACGGATTGAACGAATTATTAAAACTAGACTCCTCTTGGATTAAAAAAGGAAAAGGAAACACCCTATACATTAGACCATTTATGATTGCCACTGGCGAAGGTGTAATTGCTAACCCATCTGATGATTATAAATTCATGATTATCCTTTCTCCTGCTAAATCTTACTATTCAGGCGAAGTAAAAGTATTAATTGCAGAACATTTTAGTAGAGCTGCAAATGGAGGAATTGGAGCCGCTAAAGCTGCAGGGAACTATGCCGCACAATTCTACCCTACTAGTTTAGCAAATGCATCAGGATTTCAACAAGTAATCTGGACAGATGATGCTACGCATACCAAACTAGAAGAAGCAGGAACAATGAATGTTTTCTTTAGAATAAATGACACTTTACTTACTGCACCAGTAAGCGAAAGAATTCTTGATGGAATTACTAGAAAGAGTTTAATTGAAATGGCCAAAAAAGAAGGAATTCAAGTAGATGTACGTCCACTATTAGTATCAGAACTTGTTGAAGCTTCAAAAAACGGAACATTGAAAGAAATTTTTGGAGCAGGAACTGCAGCTGTAGTAAACCCAATTATTGGTTTCTCTTACAAAGACCACTACTATGAATTACCCAAAACAGAAAACTCATACGCTAGTCAACTAAAAGATAAGTTAACAAACATGCAACACAAACTTGCTGAAGATACATTTGGCTGGACTGTAAAAGTATAATCAATTGCACCAATACTAAAAAAGCGATTTTCAAAATACTGAAAATCGCTTTTTTTTATCATAATACCACTTATTATCCCTTCAATATTTTAGAAAAATCAGGCTTAAAATAATTAGGCCCTTTTAACACTTTTCCATCTTCTCTATAAATAGGTTGACCATCTTGACCCAGCTTACTCATATTAGATCGCTGAATTTCATCAAAAACAGCTTCTATCTTATCTTGTAATCCATGCTCAATTATAGTACCACAAAGAATGTACATCATATCCCCTAAAGCATCAGCTATTTCTATTAAATCATTGTTTTGCACCGCCTCAAGATACTCTTCATTTTCCTCTTTCATCAATTCATAGCGCAATGTCTTCTTTGCATCGCCTAAATCTGCTATTGGAAAATCACTATGTCCTATTTTAAATGCGGTATGGAATTCCGTTACGGATTTAATTTGTTTATGCATGACTTTTATTTTACAAATTAAAAGGCAAATTAGTAACTATTATTAAACAATTAACTATTTTTGCACAAAATAATTTAAACTATGTTTAGTCAAGGACAATTAGTATTTGCAGCGCTGTTTTTTATCTCTTTTGTAATTACAATGATTATTGCTTACCGAAAAGATCTAAAATTACACCAAGTGTATTATAAAGGAAATTATAAAATCTTAATTGGTTTTATTGCTTTCATCGCTATTTTATTCGTAATCAAGATCTATTTTAAACATTAGAAAATAAATCAGCTTGCAAAATTGCAGGCTTTTTTTTTGTCAATTTAGCAAAGATAAAAAAAGACATCAGTACATTAAAACGCAATTAGGTGTTTAACAATAGCTTGAGAGCTCAATTAATCACTTTACAGTAAAAAAATAAAACTAACCTTAAATCTACTTGTACTTACAGGATAGATTTTTAACCGTATATTTTTATTTAACTGATGATTTTGTTACATTTATGTGCAAATCTTTAAAAGATAAATGATGATCATTCGTAATTTTGACTGAATATTAATCAACATCAGGCTACTATTTTAGAATAAAACTATATTTAGTATAGCATATTAATAAAATATCTAACTTTACAGCAGAAAACAAATAATAAACCATGAGGATTTTAAAATATATCTTTCTTTTACTTTTATTAAGTCTTGTTGCCTTATCCATTTTTATAGCAACTCAAAAAGGAGACTTTACAGTAGAAAGAAGCAAAGTAATTAACGCTCCAAAGAATACTGTTTACAGCTATGTTAACGATTATAAAAATTGGGCCGACTTTGGCTCATGGGTTACTGAGGACCCTGATATGAAAATGCAATATCCTGAAAACACAATTGGTAATGGTGCATCATGCAGCTGGGAGGGCACTGAAGGGAATGGTACTATGAAAACAATCTATACTAAGGAAAACGATAGTATATCACAAACAATGGACTACAACGGAACCAATTCGACGGTATCTTGGAAATTTAAAGATACGATCGGTGGTACTAAAGTTACATGGAAAACAGAAGGAAAAATGAGTTTCCTTTTTAAAATATACACTGCTTTAAATGGCGGAGTTGACAAGGTTATAGGTTCCATGTATGAAAAAAGTCTTGTCAATCTAGACAAAGCATTGGACTTTGAAATCAATACTTTTGCTGTAAAAGAAGATGGGTTAGTCACCAAACCTGAAATATTTTACTTAGCGCAAACCTTTACAAGCGAAATTGCCAAAGTCAACAAAAACTTTAAAATAGTGACCCCAAAAATCACTACATTTTGTGAAGAAAACAATATTGAAATTAGCGGTAAGCCTTTTATCATTTACCATACGTACGACCTTGCAAAACAATTGACTCGAATATCAATTTGTATTCCAATAAAAAGTGAAATTTTTATTACACAAGGAAGCGAGATATTATCTGGAAAACTACCTGCCTTTGAAGCTGTAAAAACAACTGTGACGGGTGACATATCTCACGTTAAAAAAGGGTACGACAAAGCAGCAGAATTACTTATCACCAATAAATTAACTCCTAATCCTGCTATTTCCCATATTGAATTTTTCATCACTAATAAAAGTGATATTAATGATCCTTCAAAATGGGTTACAGAAGTTTATGTTCCTTTTCTACCAAAAGTAGTGCCGGTAAAAACGTATTACAAAGCGCCTGTAACTACTACAAACAACGGAGATACTGATGACGAGACTGGAGGCACCGAACCAAAAAAAATAAAAAAACCAGTCATCAAAGTTACAGATCCTAAAGTACCTGTGCTTAAAAACAAAGATGACGAAGACTCTGAATTTTAATTTATTTTAAATATTGAATTAAACCTTTTGAGTAAACACTATTCTAATTCATTAGATAAACCATTATTTTGCTCGAAGAAAAGGAATTTATACAAGAGTTATTGGACCCAAAAATGCAAAACAAAGCATTTCAAAAACTCTTGTTAGCATACCAAAAACCGCTTTACAATCACATTAGGCAAATCGTTTTGAACCACGATGATGCTGACGATGTGTTGCAAAATACTTTTATAAAGGTTTTTAATAATCTAAAAAACTTCAAAGGAGAGAGTAAACTTTTCTCATGGATTTATCGCATTGCGACTAATGAAGCGCTTACTTTTTTAAATCAAAAAGCCAAAAAGCATAGCATTACGTCCGAGACATTACAAAACAAACTTATTGACAATTTACAGGCTGATGTTTATTTTGAAGGAGATGAAATACAATTAAAACTTCAAAAAGCTATTGCATCGCTTCCTGAAAAACAACAGCTCGTTTTTAAAATGAAATATTTTCAGGAGTTAAAGTACGAGGAAATATCAGAGATATTGGGCACATCCGTTGGTGCTTTAAAAGCATCCTATCATCATGCTGTAAAAAAAATAGAGACCTTTGTTAATTCAAATTAAACCTTTTCTTAAAAATTAAGTCTAATCAATATCATGAAAGAATTTAAATTAGAAAATAGCGACAAAATCAAAACAGGTTTTAGTACACCGGAAAATTATTTCGATAATTTCTCAGAACAATTAACGCAACGATTAAACATCCCTGCGCCAAAAGTAATTCCGTTTTATAAAAAAAGAACTACAGCCTATATGATTGTGGCTGCGATTTTTGTAATAGCATTAATGATTCCTATTTTGAACACGAGTAGCGCCGTAACCACAAATCAAGAATTAGACGAGACCAGTTTAGAAAACTATTTAAGTTATCAAACGAATGTCAATCAATATGATTTGATTAATATTTTGGACGATAGCGATATCAATCAAATAAATTCCCCTATTGCACTCGAAGACAAAACAATTGAAGATATGCTTGTAGATAATGCAAACTTAGAACATCTAATAATCGAATAACAACAATAACTCACTTTTGAAAGTACAATACCTAAATTGAAACAAAATGAACTTTAAAAAACTACTTCCGATACTATTTCTTTTTACTACTTTCAGTTTTTTTGCTCAAGGTGAAAACATGAAAGAAAAAAAAGAAAAAATAAAAGCGTTAAAAGTTGCGTTTCTAACCACAGAGTTAGACTTGACAGCAAGAGAAGCACAAAAATTTTGGCCTGTATACAACAGTTATGATGATGACCAATTTGAAATTAGACATCAAAAAATGAAAGCATACATCAACCAAATGAACGATGCTGCATTAGACAAAATAAGCGAAAGAGATGCCTTAAATCTATTAAACAAAATAGAAGACACTGATCAAGAGCTTTACCTATTGCGTAAAAAATTCTCAAAAGATTTACAAGAAATTCTTCCAGCCGTGAAAATTTTAAAACTAAAAAAATCTGAAGAAGATTTCAATCGTAAACTGCTACATCAATACAGAGATCGAGCAAATAAAAAATAACTTGATACTACGATCTAAAACAAAACCCTAAACTTAATTGTTTAGGGTTTTCTTTTTAAATTTAATTCGAATCATTTTATCTTTACCTGCTGCAACAGCAGTTTGATTATCTATAAACCGAATGGTGTACAAAGAAGCATCTGTAGAAAACTGTTTCCAAGTCAATCCGCTATCGTAAGAATAATAAATCCCCGAAGCTCCAACACTTACTAACGATTTCCCTCCACTCTTTGGCACATATTGAATACATGATGTGTATCCAAAACCAGAATTATCTGCTATTAAACTCCACGATTTCCCTCCGTTTACACTAACCGCTTTATTACCTTGGTTTTGATTTAGAATTTCATAGTCCCCACCTGCTATAAAACCCTGTTTTGCGTCATAAAAATCGGCTGTAAAAATTCCAGTCATCGACTTTCCTTGTACAATAGGCGTATCATAGCTCTGCCAACTTATCCCTTTATCACTTGAAAACAAAACTCTTGCTTTAACACCACCCGTAACAATCCATGTATTATTACCTTTTACAACAATGTTAGTATTACTTGCCGCAAAAGCCGCTTCGCCATTGGATACTTTAGGCAGTTGATCGCAATCTAACTTATTCCAACTTGCTCCTCCATCACGAGTAACAATCACAGAAAGACAGTTGGAAACTGGGTCTCCCATCGCAATTCCTTCTTTATTGTTCCAAAATTGCATACTATCATAAAACACTTTTTCATGGCGCTCCTCATAAACAAGGGTTGTCTTTAAATCTTTCTTTGAAACCTGAAATAACAATGCGGGATTTGACACAGGCATTACAAAAATATTTTTCGCAGTTTGAGCCGCGCTCCTAAACTCTAATTGCAAGCTGTCTTTCACAATCTTGCTTTCTATTTTTTTACTAGATTGCAAATCATAATAACCAAATCTCGATTTATTTGCAGAATACCAAATTTTATTTCCGTCAACAACTATGGACCTAATACTAATATTATCTTGGAACAAAGTATCAATCTCTACACTGCTATAAATCGTTTTATCTACTGGATCAATCACTTTAAAAGCTGTTTTACAAGAACTTAAAACAAACAACACACTCAAAATCATAAAACACTTCCTCATTATATCCTTATTTTTTTAAGCTAAAATACAATTTATAAAAGGAAAAACAATTGAGTGTAATTTAATTGGCACAGTAATTGGATTATTGTAAAACAGAAAACTTAAACACATCTATTATGAAAACTAAAATACTAATAGCAACTCTATTGTCTTCCTTTTTTGTAATGCAAACGGAAGCACAAAATAGAACCCGAGTAAATGGCTTAAACAACGAAATTAGCGATAATTTAGATTTAAGAGCAGTAGCCGATATTTTTGGTGACTCAAGAGATCTTCGAGATTTTGAACGTCAATTGAACGATCCGCAACTTCAAATTTCGAACTTAGATTTAAACAATGACAACCAAGTAGATTACCTACGAGTTATTGAGACCATTGAAGGAAGAACGCATGTTGTGATCATCCAGTCAGTACTTGATCGCGATGTATACCAAGATGTTGCGACTATCGAAATAGAAAAAGACAGATACAATAAAGTACATTTACAAGTAGTAGGAAATGAATACATGTATGGTTCAAATTACATTTATGAGCCTGTTTATTACAGCACGCCCTTAATCTACGTTTCATTTTGGTCTAATAATTACCGTCCATATGTTTCTAACTGGAACTGGAACTACTACCCTTCTTATTACTACACTTGGAATCCTTTCCCTGTGTACAGATATAGAAACAACATACAAATATCATTGAATTTCAACAATAACTACAACTATGTAAACTATAGAAGAAGTAATCAAGCCGTTGTATTGTACAAAACAAGACGTTCTAATGGTTATGAAAGACAATATCCAGACTATGCTTTTAATAGAAGATATTCCAACAATACCAATCGTTATGACTTAGATCGAACTAGAAATTCAAGAAATAGTAACTCCAGAGATGTAGCTTACAGCTCTAACAATAGCCGAAACAACTCAGGAAGAGATTATTCTCAAAATAGAGGAAGTAGTTCGAGAGAAGCAACACCGCAGCGTACAGAAACTCAAAGAGACTATTCTCAAAATAGAGGAAGTAGTTCGAGAGAAGCAACTCCTCAGCGTACAGAAACTCAAAGAGACTATTCTCAAAATAGAGGAAGTAGTTCAAGAGAAGCAACTCCGCAGCGTACAGAAACACAAAGAGACTATTCTCAAAATAGAGGAAGTAGTTCGAGAGAAGCAACACCGCAGCGTACAGAAACACAAAGAGACTATTCTCAAAATAGAGGCAGTAGCTCGAGAGAAGTAGCGCCGCAGCGTAGTAACACTGAAAGCAGCCGAACTTCATCAACTGAATCATCAACTCAAAGACCAACAAATCAAAGAGATAGCTCTTCGAGAGAAAGTAGCAGAAGAGGTTAAGAATCAACACTCTTTTTCCCCCACAAAAACACGGTCCAAATAGACCGTGTTTTTTTTTATGATTTATTAAAATTTTATCTGTAATGTATTTAAAAAGAGTAAATTTGTCGTGTTTTTTAAAAATACAAGATGAGCACTTCGCATAAAAATTTACATTCAAAATTATCTTTAGGAGGTTTATTAATTACATTAGGTATCATTTACGGTGATATTGGAACTTCCCCACTCTATGTCATGAAGGCCATTCTTGGCGAACAAATTATTGATGCCAACATTGTTTTAGGAGGTTTATCATGTGTATTCTGGACATTAACATTACAAACCACAATAAAATATGTAGTAATCACACTAAGTGCAGATAATCATGGCGAAGGAGGAATATTTGCACTCTATGCCTTAGTGAAGAAAACAAAAATAAGTTGGCTTATTGTCCCCGCCATTATAGGAGGAAGTGCTTTACTTGCCGACGGAATTATAACCCCGCCCATATCCGTATCATCAGCAGTTGAGGGAATAAAAACCTACTATCCTGATATAAATACTATTCCAATTGTTATTGCTATTTTATTCGTTTTATTCACCATACAGCAATTTGGAACTAAATTAGTCGGGAAGTTTTTTGCTCCCATGATGCTTATCTGGTTCACCATGTTAGGTGCACTTGGATTAATCCAAATCACCAAGCATCCTGAAGTTTTCAAAGCATTAAACCCCTATTATGCTTACCATTTACTTTCAATTCACCCTGATGGATTTTTCGTTTTAGGACTGGTGTTTTTATGTACAACTGGGGCCGAAGCGTTATACTCAGACATGGGACATTGCGGACGAAAAAACATTAGAATCAGCTGGATATTTGTAAAATTAGCATTGCTATTAAACTATTTTGGACAAGCTGCCTATTTAATCCACCATGAAGGACAAACATTAGTTGAATTAGGGGGTGCAAATGGTAATCCATTTTATTTAATCATGGCCGACTGGTTTCAACCAATAGGAATTGTTATTGCAACACTTGCAGCTGTTATTGCTTCTCAAGCCCTTATTAGTGGTTCGTTTACCTTAATAAATGAAGCCATGAGATTGAATTTCTGGCCAAAAGTAAAAATAAAATATCCTACGGAATTGAAAGGGCAATTGTACATCCCTTCAATCAACTGGTTGTTGTTTTTTGGTTGTGTTGGTATCGTTTTACATTTTGAAGAATCCAGCAATATGGAGCATGCTTACGGCTTAGCCATAGTACTATGCATGATCATGACCACTATTTTATTGAATTTTTATTTGATCATGAAGCGTGTAAAGCTCTACTTCATTATTCCATTAATAACAATATACTTACTAATCGAATTTAGTTTTTTGGCTGCCAATATCACAAAATTTGCCGACGGTGGTTATGTTACATTAATGATTGCTGTAGCATTGATTTCAATAATGACTATTTGGTACCTAGCTAAAAAAATCAACAAAAATTATACTAAAATTGTAAAAATAGATAATTACAAAAAAGTATTAATGGAGCTAAGTGCTGATTTATCTATACCAAAATACGCAACGCATTTAGTATACATGACTAATGCAAATCGTGTTGACGAAATAGAAGAAAAAGTAATGTATTCCATTTTACAAAAAAGACCCAAAAGAGCTGACATCTATTGGTTTGTTCACGTAAACATCTTAAGTGAACCTTATAAAACAGAATACAAAGTAACTGAAATAGTTAAAGATGACTTATACCGTGTAGATTTCAACTTAGGCTTTAGAGAACCAACTAAAATCAGTTTAATGTTCAAAGAAGTAATCAAGGATATGGTAAAACAAGGAGAAGTAGATATTACAAGTAGATATGAATCTTTGAATAAAAACAATATTATTGGTGATTTCAAATTTGTATTGTCTGAAAAATTCCTATCTAACGACAGTGATTTATTATGGCATGAAAAACTGATTATGAACTCCTATTTCATAATTAAAAAACTAAGTTTATCCGAAGAAAGTGCCTTTGGTTTAGACAGTAGTTCAGTTAAAATCGAAAAATTCCCAATGGTCCTTCACGCACCTGAAAACATTGGATTAACAAGAGTTAAATAAGAACTTTTTTATTATAAATACAAAAAACACTGCCTAAAAACAGTGTTTTTTTTTGCTGTTGAAAATATAAACTCAACATTCATTATTAAAAATTTAACTTTCAATCAATTAATACTACCTTTGCAGCTCAATTAATAAAAATGAGATTACATAGAAATTTAGTTTACACTACTATAGATTCCTTAAATGCAATATTTAATGAAGGAGAATATGCTGATAAAGTAGTTGCAAGAGCTTTAAAAAAAGACAAACGTTGGGGAAGTTCTGACAGGAAGTTTGTTGCCGAAACCATTTACGAAGTAGTACGATGGAAACGTCTATATGCCGAAATTGCTGAAGTAAAAGCACCATTTGACAGAGATAACATCTGGAGAATGTTCTCGGTATGGGCTGTATTAAGAGGATACCCAATTCCAGATTGGAGACAATTAGAAGGAACACCCGAACGAAAAATAAAAGGACGTTTTGATGAATTATCAAAAACAAGAGCCATTAAAGAATCTATTCCTGATTGGATGGATGAAGTAGGTGTACAAGAATTAGGCGAAAAAGTTTGGACAAAAGAAATTGCTGCCCAAAACCAACCAGCCAAAGTTATCCTAAGAGTTAACACACTTAAAACTACTAAAGCAGAATTAAGAGCTATTTTGATGGATCTTGATATTGACACTGACGTTTTAAAAGACCAACCAGACGCTTTAGTATTAAAAGAAAGAGCTAATGTTTTTATGACAGATGCTTTTAAACAAGGGTTCTTTGAAGTTCAAGATGCCAATTCGCAACTGGTTGCCGCTTTCCTTGATGTTAAGCCTGGAATGAGAGTGGTTGATACTTGCGCAGGTGCAGGTGGAAAAACATTGCACATTGCTGCTTTGATGGAAAACAAAGGGCAATTAATTGCTATGGATTTATACGAAAGTAAATTAAAGCAATTAAAAATTAGAGCAAAACGTGATGGCGCATTCAACATTGAATACCGTATTATTGACAGCACTAAAATAATCAAGAAACTACACCAAAGAGCTGATCGTGTTTTGATTGATGCTCCTTGTAGCGGACTTGGAGTTCTTAAAAGAAACCCAGATGCTAAGTGGAAATTACAACCTGAATTTATTGATAACATTCGTAAAATACAAGCCGAAGTTTTAGAAAGCTACTCTAAAATTGTAAAACCAGGAGGTAAATTAGTTTACGCAACTTGTTCTATTTTACCATCTGAAAATCAAGATCAAGTGGCTAAATTCTTAAAAACAGAAATTGGAAAAGAGTTTACTTTTATAAAAGACCAAAAAATTCTTGCTCATGAATCTGGTTTTGATGGATTTTACATGGCGCTTTTAGAAAGAAAAGAAGAACTTGTAAAACCAAAAGAACTGAAAGCAAAAGAACCAAAAGAAGTAAAAGAATAAGCACTTTTTTACCAGTTCAATTACATACAAAAAAGTCCTCGAAATTTTCGAGGGCACTGAAAAACTACGCATATTTTGATTAACGTCGTTTTCTAGAGATTAAAAAAGCGCTTATAATAGGATTT
>NZ_JACRUK010000070.1 GCF_014305155.1 Flavobacterium muglaense | reverse complement strand
CAAAAGCTTGTATTGTCTTTATTACGAACTATTTTAGGCTTTGCAAAGACATTATTAAAAATGAGCTACAATTTGCCGCCTAAAAAAGAGCTTGTAGTAGAACGATTGTAGTGATGTTTATGAGGATGATTTTAAGTAAAATAGCGACTAAATGAGGTTTTTTCACAGCCTGACGTTGTGAGGCAATTTAAACAAAACGCATAAAGTAATGATATTTAAAGAAAAAAAAATTAAATGAAGAAAATGTTAAAATTTTTTGGAATTATCTTAACAGTATTAATTGTCTTATATTTATTTTCAATTCCTTACTTACGAAGTAAAAATGTTGTTGAAGAAACTATGTTTTATACGCCAACAAAATATAATAAAAAAAATATATTCAATCAATTAGATGAAAAATATCTAACGAATATTAAAAAGGATTCCATAGTTTTTGTTGCGAACAAATTTATCTCATCTACAAAAGAAGATTCGGTCAAATTGAATCAAACAATATTGAGACGAGAATTTCAAAAATTTGAAAAAAGCTCTAAATCAGAATTTTATACGATAACGCCAAAGATTTATAAAAAAGCAGGTATATATATGTTAGGCAATCAGTTTAATATATTTAATATGCTTGATGACTTAACAGAACTTTCAAAAAAAGACAGCATAAAAATTTATGTGATTGTTTATAATGGAAATGGTTACTCAAAAGGAGATTCCAATTTTTCAACTCAATTTAAAATTAATCAGAAATTCTATGAATTCGTAAATTATTCAATTTCAGTCGATTTTGTAGTTGGACATTCTCTAGGAACTGTTTTTGCAACTAAATTAGCAACAGATAATAAAATTCCAAAATTAGCACTGTTAGCACCGGCATCAAATATAGATGATGTTGCTAATTATTTCATAGGTTTAGCACCATTTTGGGCAAAACCGTATTTCAATTTTTCGGAAATTAAAAAATCTGAGTTTTCTAAAGAAGCAAACAGTTCAGAAAACATAAAAAATTATTTTGGAAAGTTAATTTTATTACACGGAACTAAGGACGAAAATTTGCCCTTTTCAATGTCCGAAAAAATATACAAAAATTCAAAATCTAAAGATAAAACTCTGATAAAAATAGAAAACGGAGACCATTACGCACCATTAGTTGATGAAAACTGGATTAAACTTATAGACAAATTGAGATAATAAAGAAACGAACGCACAACAGCCATTTGACAAGATTGCGAATTTTGTTGTAAGTTCATATTTATATTCCGTAAGAATTTTCAATATTAACTAAAAATAAAAGTTCAGCAGTTCGCAAATGAGGAGAAGCAGCAAAAGGTTGTGCTATACAAGAATTTGTATAATAAGTTTAAGCATTTAAGTCAAGTCCAAATGTAGTTCGTAACAGTTCAATGTTTGGATTGATTTCATGTAATCGGTTGTAACGGTCTTGATCATTAAAGCTTCTAGCGCTAGTGATGGATTCGTTTACAATAACTTCAATTGAGATGTCGTGATTGTGTAAATGGCTTCGTAAATGACCTAATAATCCGTTTTTTTCACTTTCAAAATCTAATTTAGAACCTTCATTAGGTAATTCAAAATGAATTTTAGTTTTTTCTTTTAAAACGGGATCATTAATTAGTAAGATAGATTCCATTATTTTGAACCCTTTGTCGCCTAATTTTTTGGCATATTTTGTCCATTGAATCAGCATTTCGGTTTCGGTAAAAGTTTCGGTGGGTAAGTGAACTGATTCTTTTACAAAGTTTTTACTGCTTTCTTCTAGTGCTTTTTTGCCTCGGATGCTTGCTAGTGAAAAAGCCGAAACCTTTGGGCCATTGGATTCTATTTCGTTTTTCTGCACGTTTTCAACAGCAGCTGTTTTTTCGGGCACAGTTTCTACAGGACGAGCTACTTCACGAATTGCGGGTGCTGGTGTAGCTTTAATTGGTTCAATAGTTTTGCTTTGGTCGGCTATTGAGTAATCATTTTTTCTAAAATAAGTAGATGGTATTATGAAGGACTCAACTTTTTTTTTTCTCCATCAAAAGTGATAGAGGCAAGTTGCATTAAGCAAAGTTCAACAAGTAATCGCTGGTTTTGACTCAATTTGTATTTTAGATCGCACTCATTTGCAATAGCAATTCCTTTTAATAAAAATTCTTGCGTGCATTTTTGAGCTTGTATTCCGTACATTTTCTGAGCCTGTTCACCTACTTCCAGTAATGGTAAAGTAGACGGGGTTTTACTTACTAGTAAATCTCTAAAATGAGACGCTAATCCTGCAACAAAATGATGACTATCAAATCCTTTAGAGAGAATGTCGTTGAAATTCAATAACAAATCAGGAATTTTATTTTCAAGAATCAAGTCGGTTACTGTAATATAGGTCTCGTAGTCTAGTACGTTTAGATTTTCTGTAACGGCTTGACGAGTCAAATTAGCACCGCAATAAGAAACTACTCTATCAAAGATGGATAAAGCATCTCGCATCGCACCATCAGCTTTTTGAGCAATAATATGTAAAGCATCATCTTCATAAGCGACACCTTGACTGGTGGCTACTTCGGCTAGATGTTCTTTGGCGTCTTTTACGGTAATTCTTTTGAAATCAAATATTTGACAACGTGATAAAATCGTTGGAATGATTTTATGTTTTTCGGTCGTAGCCAAAATAAAAATGGCGTGTTTTGGTGGCTCTTCTAGTGTTTTTAGAAAAGCATTAAATGCTGCCGAAGACAACATATGCACCTCATCTATAATATACACCTTATATTTCCCAGTTTGGGGTGGAATACGTACTTGGTCAATTAAATTTCGAATATCATCAACAGAGTTGTTAGACGCAGCATCGAGTTCAAACACATTAAATGCAAAATCCTCATTGGGATCATCGTAACCTGGTTGATTTATTTTTCGGGCTAGAATTCTAGCACAAGTCGTTTTTCCTACACCACGAGGCCCTGTAAATAATAGTGCAGAGGCAAGGTGATTGCTTTCTATGGCATTCAATAAAGTATTGGTAATGGCTTTTTGTCCCACAACATCATTAAATGTTTGTGGGCGATATTTACGTGCCGATACTACAAATTGTTCCATAGAAATATTATTCGATAGCAAATATAGGTAATGAGATCATATTATGAAAAGGATACTATATTTAATTCATGATTAATTTTTCGCTTGGAATTAGATTGTTATATAGGCGATTGATTTCAAATGAGTTTCATATTTATTCCAAACAAATGGAGTAGTCTATTGTTCATCTAAAAATTATATTTTACACTGCTGATCGTGATCACCCATGCAAAGTTTGTCTAGGATTTGCGTGACATTTGTATCTGAATTTGCCGAAAATCCAGCAACATAGACACCTTTAATTCCGTTTTTTGAACTTATGCCATAGACCACTGCTTGGTCACTAGGATCAGAATTGCCTTCGTAACGATAAACATGGTCGATTTCAAAATGGTGCGGTTGGTCTTTAATTTCATCCTGATGGATATTGTAATCGTATTCATATCCCATTTTGCTCAAATTATTTAAAGATTCTGTCACAGTTGCATAATGATAGATTGGTTTCATAATTTAGGTTTTTATGGTTTATTTTTAAAGTTAATCATTTTATAATTAAGCTATTGCAAAAGTCTTGTTAAAGTAATTATTGTAAAATAGTAAAGCAACGATAAAAAATGTAAATTTGCCGAACAGACCGCCTTATCGTCGTTTCGTTTTTTCGAAAGGGAGGAAAGTCCGGACACCATAGGGAAGCGTAGCGGGTAACGCCCGTCGGTCATATTTTAGGATGTGATTAGGACAAGTGCAACAGAAAGTATGTACAGGTAATGCTGTAGTGAAACCAGGTAAACTCTATGCGGTGAAATATCAAGTATATCAGCATTTAAGGATTTCTCGTCCGTTGTTGAAGGGTAGATAGCTTGAGTCTCGCAGTAATGCGTGATCTAGATAAATGATAAGGGTTCGCTTTGGCGAATACAGAATCCGGCTTATAGGTCTGTTTTTTTTTTAGAGTTAATGAAACAAGGATTGAAAAATCTCGAATGGAACCATTAAGAAATTATGTTTTATTAAGTCACAAGACTTGATTATATAATTTTTTAATGGTTTTTATTTTTAAAAATAGCGTTATGAAAACAAGAATCGGAATTTTAGGTCTGGGTGGAGTAGGTGGTTATTTTGGTGGACTTTTGGCGAAAGCCTACCAGGAGTCAGACCAGATAGAAATTGTATTTATAGCGCGTGGAGCAACCCAGCAAGCAATTGCAACATCTGGCTTGAAAATTGTTTCGGATGAACAGGAAATGATCGTTTTCCCAACTATAGTTTCGGATGATCCTGCAGTTGTTGGTAAACTAGATTACTTAATTTGCGCTACAAAAACTTACGATATAGAAGAAAGTTTAGTAGCTATTCAAAAATGCATCACTAAAAACACTGTTTTTTTACCTTTATATAACGGCGTTGATGCTCCAGAACGAATTAGTGCCCTTTATCCTGATAATGTGGTGCTAGAAGGTTGTGTTTATATTGTGTCTATGATAACTGCACCAGGTGTGATAAAGAAAGTAGGGGCTTATGAGAAATTATTTTTTGGGTCAGGAACAGCACCTATCGTTAAGTTAAAAGTATTGCAAACAATTTTTGAAAAGGCTTCTATCGAAAGTTATTTAGTAGATCGTATTGACGAAACGGTCTGGGAGAAATATATTTTCATTTCTGCTTTAGCGTCAGCTACTTCCTATTTAAACCAAAATGTAGGTGAAATTTTAAGTACAGAAGAGAGTCGAAAATTATATGTGGGATTATTAAATGAAATCACACTTATTGCGGCGGTAAAAGGTTTAGAATTACCTAATGATATCATTATGCAAACCATCTTAAAACTTGAAAAAACGCCTCGTAATGCCACATCATCCATGCATAGAGATGTGCTGGCGGGACGAAAGTTTGAGCTCGCTTCTTTAACTGAATTTGTAGTAGAACAAGGAATAAAATACGAAGTTGAAACACCTAATTATCAAATAATTCTAAAGAAATTAAGTCCTGCCTTGGATGCTTTGAATTAATCAACTTATTTTTTATTTCGATAAAGAGTAACAATTCTAAGCTTTTAATCAAATTTGATTGTAGTATAGAATCAGCTGTAAAATAATTGTTTTTATTTTACAGCTGTTTTTTTTGTTTTTCCTTCGACTCATAAAAGATAATAGTTATTTGAAAGGTTTTGTAACAATATTTATTTAAAAGTTTCAAAAGCAATTCAAAATAACAGACTCTATCACAAAGCCTATTTATTTACTAGGATTAATAGCTTTTTACGAATGATTTCGTTATTTTTGATGTACCTACTATAAATTAAAAACAATTCATTTAAATGACAATCCCTAGTCTTTACTTTAAGTTAATTGATACTTTTCCGATGGCTTGCTTTTTAATAAATAGCGAGCTAGAAGTGTTGCATATAAATCCTTCAGGCTTAGATATGTTCGGTATGTCATTTACAGAAATTAATACAAAATTGGTATCCTTTTACTTTCCCCAAGTCGCGTCATGTATACAGCAAGAAGGAGTACCTGTTAAATCTACCTTTGCAGATGGAAATGGAAATGAACAAGATGTAAAGCTGCAATACTCAAGTATTGACGGCAATATTGCCTTGGGGATGCTCTATGTAACAGAGCAATCACATTCAAAACAGAGTATTATTGAGCAACAAAAGTTCAACGAAATTATATTAGATAATATTCCAGCTGATATTGCCGTTTTTGATAGTAATCACAATTATTTATATATCAATCCCAATGGTGTTCGTGATCCTGATACCAGAAAGTGGATGATTGGTAAAAATGATTTTGATTACTGCGAATACAAGAAATTGGATCAATCAATAGCGCAAAATCGACGTGCTATTTTTAACAAAGTTGTCCAAACGAGAGAGCAGGTTGAATGGATTGATGAATACCATAAAGACGGAAAAGACATTTATGTGATGCGTAGATTTTATCCCGTTTTTCTTGATGACGAATTGTATTACGTAATTGGTTACGGAGTTGATGTTTCTGAGTTAAAAAGAATACAAAACATAGTAATTTACAATGAGAAGATCAATAAATTAATATTAGAATCGGCCTCTGATGCTATTATAAAATTTGACTCCGAAAGTAATATTACGTTTTGGAATCCAAAAGCGGAACTGTTTTTTGGATGGAATTCTGAAGAAGTGCTCGGTAAAAAGGTTTTTGATGTTATTTTAACCAAAGAAACAGGAAATACTTATTGTAAGCATATAAAAGATTACATTGAAGGAAATCAGAGTTTTGTATTGGATGAAATTGTAGAAATTTCAGGTATTTATAAAAATAAAAAAGAGTTTCCTATTGAGATTAGTATTTTACCACTGAAGGAGCCCAATGGTAAAATAAGTTTTTGCACCTTCATTAGAGATATTACCTCTAGAAAGCAAAAAGAACTGCAAGTTACTGTGCAAAATAAAATGTTGCTGAATAAAAATATTGAATTAGAGCAATTTACCTACATCACATCACACGATTTACAGGAGCCACTATTAACTTTAATGAGTTTTAGTGATTTATTACTAGAGGATTACTCGGATGGTCTTGATGATGAGGCGAAACTGTATATTGAATTTATTAATAAATCGGCAATTAGGATGCGAGCTCTAGTGACGGGTTTAATGGAGTATGCTAGAATAGGTAAAAGAGATGGTATTAGGTCTATTGATTGTAACAAAATGATCGAAGATGTGTCTAATGATTTATCAGTAATAATTAGAGATACCGGAACAGAAATAGCAGTTGATAATTTACCTCATATTAGAGGCTATGAAACTTATATACGATTGTTGTTTCAAAATCTTATTAGTAATGCGATTAAGTTCAAAAAAAAAGAAATTAATTGTAAAATTAAAATTAGTTGCAAAGAAAATACAAACGAGTGGAAATTTTCGATAGAAGACAATGGAATAGGTATTGCTGACAAGTACGTGAACCAAGTGTTTATTATTTTTAAAAGACTTCACAACGAATCTTTGTATAAAGGACATGGTATAGGTTTAGCGCACTGTAAAAAAATTGTAGATATTCATAATGGCGAAATTTCGGTAAAATCCACACTAGGAGTGGGGAGTACTTTTACTTTCACCATATCAAAAAACATCCAATAATGAAGCAATTAGACACAATTTTATTAATAGATGATGACTTTGCAACCAATTATTTGCATAAAAAAATAATTTCCAAATCCGGAATTGATACCCCTATAGAGGTCGCTAATGACGGTGAGGAAGGAATCAACAAATTATTAAGTCTTAACAAGTCGATTAACAATGAAAATGCCACTATATTAGTATTTTTAGATTTAAATATGCCGGTAATGGACGGTTGGGGTTTTTTAAAGCAATTTGCAATTATTAGATCAACAGTTCTTTGTAATGTAGACCTTTACGTTCTTAGTTCATCAATTAATCCAGATGACAAGGCAAGAGCTACAAGTAATAGTCTTGTTATTGATTATTATCCAAAGCCATTGTCCATAGCGACTTTAAAAAATATTAGATCAAATTATTTGTAGTTTTTAAAGCAAAAAGGAGAATGTTTTCTAAGCTGAAAATAGAACCTTATCAGCTATATTGGAATAAAATGGAATTTTCATGTTTTTTATAAAGTAATTCTTATATTTGACAAAAAAATAATCCAATATTAGATGAATAAACAATTACTACTTTTAGTCGGCTTTCTAGTGTTATCAACAGTAAATGCTCAAGAGAATCCATCAGTAGAGAAAAATCAATTTAAGATTAACGTACTTCTTCCAGGAGTTGTGTACGAGCACGGTTTTGATGAAAAGCACACCTTATACTCTGAATTAAGTACTGGTTTTGGAATTCAAACGAGTAGTACATTTGGAACTGCTCATGCTTTTTATCCAGCAATTAATGAACAATTTCGCCATTATTACAACCTAGGTCGAAGATCAGGAAAAGGTAAAGTAACTGCCAATAATTCAGGAGGTTTTGTAGCTCTGAATGCTATTTACAATTTCAAAGCTATCTCTTCTAATGAATTATTACTTTCTTCAAGACCAGCTATTACGATTGCTCCAGTTTGGGGCTTTCAAAGAACCTATAAAGGCAATTTTAATCTAGCTTTGAATGCGGGTGTTGGTTATCAAATCCGAAAGTATAATAATAGGATGGCAACAGTACTCAATTTTTCGCTAGGATGGGTAATTAAATAAAAGGCTATCAACTTAAAACAGAAAATCCCGAACAATGTTCGGGATTTTCTGTTTTATTCTAGTTGTGATTATTCTTCTTCGCTATCTTCATCAAATAAATCTTCGTCTTCTTCATTATCAGAAGCGGGAAGTTCGAAGAAACTAAAAATAGAACCCCCGTACGTTTTCTTGAATGAAAAATGAATCATATGATCCAGTTTTGTATATTTTGAATGCTCAATAACCATCATCCCATCTTGGTTAAGACTGTTTTTTTCAAAAACAAGTACCACAATTCTTTCAAAAGTAGCTTGGTCTAAAGCATAAGGCGGATCGGCAAAAATGATATCAAATGTAGCATTGTTTTTTTCTAAAAATTTAAAAACATCACTTTTTGTGGCAGCGATATTAAAATCATATTCAGCTGCTGTTTGTTTGATAAATTTCACACAACCAAAATCGCCATCTACAGATGTAATAGGTGAGCTCCCGCGTGATGCAAACTCATAACTGATGTTTCCTGTTCCAGCAAATAAGTCTAAAACTTTTAAACCTTCAAAAGAAAAATGATTGTTTAAAACATTAAACAATGCTTCTTTAGACATATCAGTTGTTGGGCGAACGGGTAAGTTTTTTGGAGGATTAATGCGTCTTCCTTTGTATTTTCCTGAAATGATTCTCATGAATTGAATAATATAAAATGATTTCTGTTCTCGGCCTCAGAAAAATAATTGTTCCATCGCAATTCTTCAACATCTATTAAAGATAGATTGCGAACGTATTTGTATGCTATTTTGTAAAAAGAACTTTCGGTATCAATATCACCAATTAATTCCAATAGGAAGTTTTCGGGATTCAGATACAACTGTTCAGCTGTGAACAAGATGTAATATATAAAATCTTCGGGTGTATTGTACTCGAAAGAGTTAAATAAAAGTAGTTTTTGGTTTTGAATGACGATGATTTCAAAATGTCCTTTGCTAAAATGAACGGTCATTTTTTTATCATCTATGTTCTTTGAGGCCTTTAATAATGTTGTCATCAAGATGCTATTGGCGTGTTTGTAATCAAAAGTGCCAAATTTGTCGATAAAAAAATTGTTCATATTTACATAAGGAATGTAAACACAATTAATATGATAATTACTGATTTCGTCAAAAGTAAAAAAGTCAGTTGGAAAAACTTTAGTATTGTATTGCAAATAACTCCCTATGAAATTTTCATCGAATAATGCTTCTGGAACAAAAGTCGATAAAGTATTGTTGTGAATGATTAGCACTTCGTCATAACTCTCATTAAGCGCTTCATGTTCTTGAAAAGCATTCGAAAAAAGCTCTTCAATTTTTATTCCTTTATGAAAATTACCAAAATGCACTTCATTGAAGGAGCTAATAGTGTTGTTTAGGGTATCAAAACAACAAAAAGAGAGTCCGTTCAAGGAAACTTGAATAGACAATTTTTTATATTTCTTTTCGGTAATATTAGTATTTTGTGTAGACATAAACTTTTTTATAACCTTATCTCAATTTAGAAACTGAGAGTGATTAAATCTGTTTACAAACTTACAATTTTTTTTTATTCTAATGGGATTTAATGTGATTCCCGAGAATTTCATCCTTATATTTGAGGTTCATTTTACATTAAGCACCTCCAGATGAATTCTTCCTTGTTCTATAGCCTTTTACGAAAACAATTTCCATTTGCCCCTACATACAATCAGGATATTTTTTTTCAAAAGATCGCCATTTTTTTAACAGACACGCATAATGATACCATTTTTGTACTCAAGGGATATGCTGGAACAGGAAAAACAACGGTGATTTCGACCATTGTAAATAATCTTTTAGAAATTAATAAAAAGTATGTTTTGCTTGCTCCTACAGGTCGCGCAGCTAAGGTAATTGCTAATTATTCGAATAAACCAGCTTTTACTATTCATAAAAAAATATACTTTCCAAAAAAATCATCGGGCGGTGGCGTTTCATTTACTTTACAACCCAATAAACATAAAAACACCATTTTTATAGTCGATGAAGCATCAATGATTTCTGACACAAATTCGGACTCTAAGTTATATGAAAACGGTTCTTTATTAGATGATTTAATATCTTATGTCTACTCGGGAACCAATTGTAAAATGATTCTGCTGGGAGATACCGCTCAGTTGCCGCCAGTAAATTTAGATATTAGTCCAGCGTTAGATATTCATACTTTGAGTATCAATTATAATAAAGAGGTGGAGCATATTGAACTGAATGAAGTGATGCGTCAGGAAGAAGGGTCGGGGATTTTATACAATGCCACAGAGCTGCGAACTTTGTTAGAAGATTCTTTCGTTACTGATTTTCAGTTTGATTTAAAGCAATTTAAAGATATTGTTCGTCTGACAGATGGATATGATATTCAAGATGCAATCAATTCGGCTTACAGTAATTACAGCATTGAGGACACTGCTTTTATTGTACGGTCTAATAAACGAGCCAATCAATACAACGAACAAATTAGGACAAAAATTTTAGATAAAGAAAGTGAATTATCAACAGGCGATTTTTTGATGGTCGTTAAAAATAATTATTTCTGGCTAAAGGATTCAGATGAAGCGGGTTTTATAGCCAATGGTGATATTATCGAAGTATTGGAAATTTTTAAAATTCAAGAACTCTATGGTTTTAAATTTGCGAAAGTAAAAATACGAATGATCGATTACCCCAATCAAATTCCGTTTGAAACAGTGTTATTATTAGATACTATAAAAAGCGAATCGCCATCATTGACTTATGATGAATCAAATAGATTGTATCAAGAAGTATTGAAAGATTACGAGGGAGAAACCAAGTATAAGCAGTTCCAGAAAGTAAAAGCCAATGAGTATTTCAACGGTTTACAAGTAAAATTCTCTTATGCCATTACCTGTCATAAATCACAAGGAGGGCAGTGGGATACGGTGTTTATAGAGCAGCCATATTTGCCAAACGGCATTGATAGTGATTATATAAGATGGTTGTATACAGCCATTACAAGAGCCAAAAACAAATTGTATTTAATAGGATTTAAAGATGAAAATTTTATAGCCTAGCGATGTAATTTATCGTGTCTTTCTGGATCGTACAGTTGGTTTGATTATGAGTTTATTACTTATTTTTAATTGACTTTGTGAGTATTATTAAAAGAGTCAAAATCAAGTGTAAGTGATGTCATAAGTAGGGCTTGCTGAAAAAGTATTCTCAATTTTCATATAACTGGATTTAATTTCACCAAATAATCACTTTCATAA
>NZ_JACRUK010000007.1 GCF_014305155.1 Flavobacterium muglaense | reverse complement strand
AATTGAAGACTAGCAACCGTGCAGACTTTAAGTCTGCTAACCAAATCTATGGACTTTCAGTCCATAGTGGTTTAGTTATGATCATCCAAAGGAAGAGTTGGTTGTCTATTATGGAGATTATTTTCGAAAAGTAAACTTTGAGTTTCAGCCTTTATTAATGAAAATTTTTACCGAAGAATGGGATAAAAAAACAGCTGGCTCTAAGATCAAAAACCCACTAGAATTTAGCTTACAATTGATTAACGAGTTGCAATTGGACGTAATTAATGGTAAGCCAATTGTGAATTTCTTGAAACAACAAAGCATGGATTTGTTCAATCAACCCAATGTGAAAGGTTGGGAAGGTGGGAAATCCTGGTTAACGACTCAAATTTATTTGCAACGCGCTAGTATTGCTGATGGATATTGCCAAGGACGCATTTTTAATAGATCACAAATGGAAGGCAGCAAGCGGGGACAAAATAAAACCGTGTCCTTGCATTGGCAAAAAGGAAAAAACAAAGCCATCATTAGTGAATTGACAGCACGTTTACTATTTGACGTAAGTCCAGAATCTCAAAAAGACTTTGAAAGCTTATTAAAATATGATTTTGATCCCAATGCACCCAATGCTGATCAAGCGGTTTTGCGATTGTTTAACGCCATCATCAAAGAACCTGAATTTCAATTAATCTAGTTTCCACCTCTAATACTTAAATAATGAACAGAAGAAATTTTTTATCGTTGACGGGTACTTTTACAGGTGGATCGTTGTTATTGCCTGATTTTCTATTCTCTTTTAGCAAGCAAGAAAACCTAGTTGTTGGAGAACAATGTGTGGTCTTTGTACAATTGAACGGCGGTAACGACGGCTTGAATACGTACATACCGTACCTGGATCCTTTGTATTATGAAATGCGTCCTAAAATTGCTATTTCGAAAGATGATGTAATTGCAGGAAACAAAGAGATGGCATTTCATCCGGCTTTAAAAGGCTTTGCGCAAATGCAACAAAACGGACATTTAGCGGTGATTCAAAACGTGGGTTATCCGGAGCCTGTGCGCTCGCATTTTAGAAGTCAAGAAATTTGGCAAACAGCATCAGACTCAAATCAGTATATTAATGATGGTTGGCTTGGGCGGTATTTAGATTTACAATGTACTGAGCACACCCCTACGGCGGGTATTAATATTGACAATATTGATAATTTATCTTTGCGAGGCGAAGAGCCAAACTCGATTACTATAAAAGATCCTGAGAAATTTAAAGTTAAAAACGGCAAGGAAGAAAACACGATATTATCGACCAATCCAGAGTTAGACTTTGTTCGGAAAATCGCTAACTCGGCTGTTGAAGGATCTGAGCAAATCCAGAACGCTTTGGCGAAAGCCACTTCCGAAGCTTCTTATCCCAAAACAAGTTTGGGAAAAAACCTCGCTTGGATAGGGCGATTGATAAAAGGAAATTTGAATTCGAAAGTGTATTATACTTCGTTGGGCGGTTTTGATACGCATGACAATCAGCTTTCGATTCATAAAAATAGATTATCTGAGCTGGATGATGCTTTATTTAGCTTTTATACTGATTTGAAAGATGCTAAGCTATTAGAAAACGTTACGGTGGTTGTTTTTTCAGAATTTGGACGTAGGGTAAAAGACAATGGAAACGGTACTGATCATGGAACTGCAGCGCCTATGTTTATCATTGGAGGGAATAATAAAGGAAATACCATTGGTATTAACCCTAATTTATCCGACTTACAACAAGGCGATTTGAAGCATCAAATTGACTTTAGGAGCGTGTATGCTACTTTGTTGCAAGAAAAATTAAGTTTTGATTATGCTAAAATCGGAATTAAAAATCAATACTTAAAAGGTTTGTTTTAAAAATAAAACAGTCTGTAGCGCTTTTTCATAACTAAAAACTATCTTTGCCCGCTATAAAAAAATTAAAAGAATGTTTGAGAATAAGGTTTTAAAAGGGGTGTTGCTAGTAGGATTTGGAGCAACGAGTTATGGAATGTTGGCCACGTTTGTCAAAATGGCTTATATGGAAGGGTATACAACTGCCGAGGTGACGACTTCACAATTTATATTAGGAATCATAGGGATATTAATCATCAATTTATTCCAAAAAAATAAAAACAAAGACAAGGTTGTCAAAGCGACTAAGAAAAATATTTTTAATCTAATGCTAGCAGGAACTTCTTTAGGAATGACTAGCGTTTTTTATTATTTGGCTGTAAAGTACATTCCGGTTTCTATTGGGATTGTGTTATTGATGCAAACTGTTTGGATGGGCGTTTTACTAGAAATGATTTTAGAGAAAAAAATTCCTTCGACTCAAAAAATCGTATCGGTTGTGATTGTGTTGGTAGGGACCGTACTAGCTACTAATTTAATAAACAATGAAATACAGCTGGATTGGCATGGTATCATGTGGGGTTTCTTGGCGGCAGCTTCATTTACTACCACTATGTTTACGGCTAATAGAGTTGCAACAGGAATTTCATCTGCACAACGTAGTTTGTATATGTTGCTTGGTGGTGCAATAATTGTGTTTTCGTTTTCGATTATGACTCAAACCACGCCTTTTAATTTTGCTATATTTTTAAAATGGGGAATTGTTTTATCGCTGTTCGGAACTATAATTCCACCCCTATTGATGAACGCAGGTTTTCCGCTTACTGGAATTGGTTTAGGAAGTATTGTTTCGGCGCTAGAACTGCCTGTTTCTGTCATGATGGCCTATTTTTTATTAAATGAAAACGTAATCTTAGTGCAATGGATCGGCATCATTTTGATTATTTTGGCTATTGTTTTGATGAATATTAAGTTTAAAACGTCAAAATGATATTAAAAATGGTAATATACTGAGCTATTAAAGTTATTTATAAAAAATATTGTTAATTTAGCAGTAGAAATACCTCAAATTTATCAATTTATGAATTCATCTTGGCACCTTTATTTTATGGCCTTGGTTTATATAATTGCTGGTTTAAATCATTTTAGAACTCCCAAGTTGTATAAAAAGATTATTCCGCCTTATTTACCAAATCCATGTCTTTTGAATCAGTTGAGTGGGATTGCCGAGATTGTTCTAGGGATAGCTTTGTTTATTCCGGAGCTTCGTCCTTATGCGGCTTGGGGTGTAATTGCATTATTAATAGCGGTTTTTCCAACACATGTTTATATGTTCCAAAATAAAAAAGCAAGTATGGGATTGCCCAAAGTGGTTTTACTGCTCAGAATGCCTTTGCAACTCGTATTGATATATTGGGCTTATTTGTATACCTAAAGTTTATGGATTTTAGTGTAAAAGGCTTGCTTACTGAGCTTTGTTTTTTACTGATTTTATTTTCTAATAAAAAGGCGCGAAATAGCACTAATTAAAGTTTTTTTGGAAGTCATTAAAAAAATATCTCATTTTCATACGAACTAATTATTATTTTTATTAATATTGGTATATTATTTAGAATCAATTATATTAATCATAAAAACAAAATTGAATTAATTTTCACGTGATGAAAAAGAGTAACCGAAAAGAATTGACCTGGGATGAAACAGAAAAACTTGTTGCATTGGCTTTAGAAGAAAAAAATCCTTTTGAAATTATTAAAAAAGAATTTGGTCTTGCCGAGAAAGAAGTTTTGGAGATCATGAAAAAAAAGATGCCCGCTGAGAAATTTGAAATGTGGAAAAAGAGAGCTGTAGCGAACAAGCCTAAGCCAAAACCAATTAAAATTGATGATTTTGATGAAGATTTAGATGGAAAATATTATATAAAAAATAAATTGGATTAGTCCAATGCAGGAAACACTCTTTTTAGGGTGTTTTTTTTGTTCGAAATTGAAGCAGAAATGCGCAGCAGATTGTAACATTACAGACAAAGCAGCGACTTATTATCAAAATCCAATTAAAAATGAAAAAAATACTTTTTGCTTTTACCGTAGCTTCTGTGCTATTGGGATGTAAAACAGCAAGTTCGACGGTTGCAGCTAGCGCAAATCAAACTATTGATGTAGCTATAAAATTGACAGATATTAAAGATGATAAGGTACTGGTGGTTGTAAATGCCCCGGCTATCAAAACAGATATGGTTACGTATCATATCCCAAAAACAGTTCCTGGAACGTACTCTGAGGATAATTATGGTCGTTATATTGATGACTTGAAAGCCTTTGATGCAAGCGGAAATTTACTAGTAGTAAAAAAAACAGATGATAATTCTTGGTCTATCGCTAAAGCAAAAACCTTGAAGAGAATTACGTATTTAGTAAACGACTCATTCGATACTGAAAAAGGATCTAAATTTGGTACAGACGATATCTTTTCGCCTGCAGGATCTAATATTGATGCTGGGAAAAACGTAATGTTAAACACCCATTGTTTCGTGGGTTATTTTTCTGATTTTATGTCGGTTCCTTATAAATTAACGGTACAGCACGCTGCAGATATGTGGGGAGCAACTTCAATGGCAGACATGGATGCTAGTGATACAATTGATGTTTTTACAACTTCTCGTTATGCGGAATTAGTGGAGAATCCTATTATGTATGCTAAGCCAGATCACACTTCATTTGTGGTAGATGGAATGGAAATTAACATTGCAGTATATTCACCAACTGGAAAAGTGACTGCCGAAAGTATTACGTCTGAAATGAAGACAATGATGACGGCACAAAAGAATTTTTTAGGGAAAATAAACACTACTAAAAAATACAGTGTATTGTTGTATTTGTCGACTATGACTGATACGGATGCCAAAGGTTTTGGAGCATTAGAACATCCTACTGCAACTACGGTTGTCTTGCCAGAGGTAATGCCAAAAGAAGAATTGATTAAATCGATGATGGATGTGGTGTCTCATGAGTTTTTTCATATTGTAACGCCATTGACAATTCACTCTAAAGAAATTCAATATTTTGATTATAACGCGCCAAAAATGTCAGAGCATTTATGGATGTACGAAGGGGTAACCGAATATTTTGCTAATTTATTCCAAATCAATCAAGGTTTAATTACCGAAGATGATTTTTACGATCGTCTTTCGGACCAAATTGTGCGTTCAAAAGCAATGAACGATACGATGTCATTTACTACTATGAGTAAAAATGTGTTGGTAGAACCTTATAAAGAACAGTATACTAATGTGTATCAAAAAGGGTCTTTAATTGGGATGTGCTTGGATATTATTATTAGAGAAAAAAGCAATGGAGAAAGAGGTATTCTTGATTTAATGCACAAACTAGCGGCAGAATATGGTGTTTCGAAACCATTTAATGACGAAGAACTTTTTGCTAGAATCACTGCGCTAACTTATCCAGAAGTAGGTGAGTTTCTTACAACTTATGTAGCGGGTACAACTCCTATTCCTTATGAAACTTATTTTGCAAAAGTAGGTGTGTCATTGGCTTCAGAGAAAACGCCAGGAAATGTGTTTTTGAAAGGACAAAAGCCATACATTACAGTTAATCCTGAAACTAAAGAAATTGTAGTAATTCCTCAAATTGAGTTAAATGAATTTTATACTGCTTTAGATCTTAAGGGAGGTGATGTTATCGAGTCTATAAACGATAAGCCATACTCATTAGACAATATCTATGATATGATTGGTGAATCTCAAAAATGGAAAGAGGATGATACGATTGCAGTTAAAATAAAACGCAATGGTGTAGCGCAAGTGTTAAAGGGAAAAGTAAAATTTCCGTATGAAGAAAAAGAAGTTGTAAAAGCTACTGACGCTAGTAAAGCAACATTAAAAGAAGCTTGGTTGAAAGGTTAATTTTATATAATAGTACAAAAAGATCCCAGTCTAGCAATAGGCTGGGATTTTTTTATCAAATTACCAGAATTTAAACTCGGCTGTTTCCAACAATTTTCTTTATTTTGCAGCAAAATTATAAAACCAATGAAAAAAACAATTCTTGCAATCGTTTCACTAGCACTTCTAGTGTCATGCAATAAAAAAGAATCTAAAGAAAATGTTCACATTACCGGGAACATTAAAGGACTTAAAACAGGAACCTTATACATCCAAAGAATTGTGGATTCTGCTCTGGTTGCTATCGATACTATAAAAATGGACGGAAGCTCAACGTTTACAAGTGATCTCGATTTAAAATCGCCAGAGATTTTATACTTGTTTCTTGATAGAGGAGTGACTAATTCATTAGACAATAATATTACGTTTTTTGCGGAACCTGGAAATATTAATATTGAAACCACGCTTGATTCGTACCTTGGGGATGCTAAAATTACAGGTTCTAAAAATCAAGAGTTATTGGAAGATTATAAAAAAATTAATTCTAGATTTAAAGATGAGAATTTAACTTTGATCGAGCAAAAATTTAATGCTATCAAAAGAAAAAATACTAAAGCAATCGATAGTTTAAGCTTAAAGCAAGATTCAAACATTAAAAGAAAGTATTTGTACGCAACTAATTTTGCTATCAACAATAGAGATTATGAAGTAGCGCCTTATATTGCTTTATCTGAGATTTACGATATCAATATTAAATATTTAGATACTATTCAAAAATCAATGAGCCCAAAAGTAGCGCAATCTCTTTACGGTAAAAAATTGACTGAATATGTTGCTTCAATAAAAGCACAGAAATAGGTATTCATTAGATCGAGTGCTTTTTTTAAAATACAAAACCCGGACGTGTAGTTCCGGGTTTTGTGTTTTTAGTATGTAGGTGTATTTACAATAAGCCGCCGCCACCTTGGCTTTCGTTATTGTCTCTTTGCTTTCTTTGGTTAGCTTTGTTTTTACCAGATCCAAAACGGTAATTGAATCCTAGGTAAACGGTTTGGCTTTCCCAGTTAAATTGTCCGTTGGAAGGATAAGGGCGGTCTCCTTCAAAAGCAAATTTCATTGTCTTGAAAATATCGCTAAAACGAGCGCTAATAGTTCCGCTTCCTTTTAAGATGTTGTAACTGCTTCCAATATCCATTTTCCACATGGCTGATCTGTTGAATTGTAAACTCAAATCACGTCCTCGATACATGGCAAATAATTGAAAACGAAGGTCTTTTGTCGCTTTAAATGTATTGTTGATACGAGCGTTAAAGGTATTGGCATCAACTTCCACAAATTCATAGTTGCCTGGTGTGCTTTCAATAGTTCCTTTTACTTTTTTCTGGTACGCATCGATACTCACATTGGCTGACCACCATTTTTTGAAATCTAAATTTCCAGATACTTCAACTCCATACGCATTGTTATTGCTGAAATTGGCATACGATAAGATTTGCTTGTTCGGATTGTCTGGATTGGTAAAAATTACTCGGGTAATTTCGTCCTCGATTCGTCTGTAGAAAATCCCTGAAGTAATAGAACCAATTTTTGTTTTTCGTGTATAATTGATTTCATAAGAGTTCGTAAACTGCGGAATAAGGTCTGGATTTCCTTGTGAGTCTAGCGTTGCAGTACTCCATTCTCTAATCGGGTTTACCTGTCCAATGCTTGGTCGATCTACTCTTCGAGAAAAACTTAGATTAAAAGAGTTGCTTTCGCTAGGATTATAAGTCAAGAAAGTAGAAGGGTATAGGTTTAATAAATCATCCTGAAAAGTTCCATCTGTTTTTGACACTTCTTTGAATAATGCAGTTACCTTGTATTTCTCTAATCGAGCTCCTGCTTGAAAACTCCATTTTTTCCATTGCTTGCCTAAAGTAACATAAGCCGAAGAAATGTTTCGATCATAGTTAAAGTTTGAATTAGGATTGCGGTCTCTTAATAAGCTATTAGCTGTTGACTCGTCTCTGTGCTCTAGTCCTAATTCTAGTTTAATGGTTTCAGTAAGCGGATTTACATAATCAAGATTGATGATGCTGTTTTTGCCTATTGTACTAACATCATTTGTAAAACTGCTGGTCAAAGCGCCACTGTCTCGGTTGAAGTTGGAATAAACAGCGTTTTCTGGACCGTCATTTTTATTGTAATTCATTTCTAACTCTAAACTGTGTCCTTCTTTTTTGAAGTTTATTTTATAATCAAAATTGTAGGTTTCAGAATGTTCCTTGTTGGCATTCGTAAAAAGTTGAACTAGATCATCCGTTGTGTTGTTTCTGTAATCCACATCTGTACTCGCTTTTCCTGTCCCATTGTAAAAACTTTGATTGGTATAAAACGAAAGGGTGTTTTTGTCATTGATGTTAAAATCAAAACCTACTTTGGCTAAATGTGATGTGTTGTTGTTAATGAAAGTAAATAATTGATCGTTTTCTTTATTGGTCTCTTCACTTTTTATAAAACCACTGTTGGATTGTCTACCGGTGTTCAAACCGTAATTTCCATAAAAATTAAACTTCCCGCTGCGGTAATTAAGGTCGAAAGAAGAATTTAATTTTGGTGTCTTTCCAAAAGTAACTCCATTGTTAATACTTCCGTTAAAGCCTATTTTGCTGTTTTTATTTAAAACAATATTGATGATTCCGCTCATTCCTTCCGGATTGTATTTTGCCGAAGGATTGGTGATCAGTTCAATTTGCTTAATTGAAGAAGACGGAATTTGTTGTAGTAATTGAGAAGCATCGATATTCGAAGGTTTTCCGTCAATTAGTACGCGTACATTCGAGTTTCCTCTAAGGCTAATTGCATTTGTTTGTGGATCAACGCTTACAGAGGGAATGTTATTCATGATTTCTCCAGCAGTTGCTCCTGCCGATATTAAATCTTTACCTACGTTGATGATTTTACGATCAATTTTTTGTTCGATCGTTGATTTTTCACTCACAATGTTTACACCTTTTAGCTCAATTGCATCTTCCTCAATAGTGATGGTGTTGAGGTTTATTGATTTATTGGTAGTTGTGAGGTTAATTGCTTTTGAAACCGTTTTGTAACCAATAAATTGAAATTCGACAGTGTAGTTTTTTAAGTCTAAATTCTTGATATTAAAAGTTCCGTTGTCTGCGGTGATGCCTCCGGTGACGAATTTATCGCCTTCTTTAATAATGACATTGACATAAGATAGGGGTTCGTTGGTCTTCTTGTCAATGACTTTTCCAGTGACTGTGCCTGGGTTTTCAATAAGATTGATTTTGGTTGCAGTTTGTGCTTGCATCGAAACAATTGTTGCGAAGAAACAGACTAAAATTAATTTTAGTGCTTTCATGATTGTTGATTTTTGATTAAAAATTTGATTGATGATGACGCAAAGGTATTCTTTAATTTTAAATAGTATGCATAACACAGTACTATTTTTAAAAAACCTTTTAAATTTTATTTATTTTGATGATAAAACCTACTCTATAGACGCTTAAATCTTAAAAAGGTTACAGATATTGGCTTAAAAAATGTTTGTAGGTGGTTGGTGTGTGGTTAAGTTGTTGTTTTTCAGGGTTTAATATAGTTGGTTTTCAATTTTCAATTTGCGTTCATTATAACTATATTTGCAGTCTTAAATAAAATTTAAAAATGACATTATCACAAATTCTTACCCCTTCAATTGAGAAAGCTATTCAGGCTTTATTTAGCGTAACTATTGACAAAGTAGAATTTCAAACGACTCGGAAAGATTTTGAAGGAGATATTACTATGGTTATTTTTCCGCTTTTAAAAGTGGTAAAAAGCAATCCCGTAGAATTAGGAAACAAGATTGGTAACTATTTAGTCGAAAACCTAGCCGAAGTCGACCGTTTTAATGTGGTTTCGGGCTTTTTAAATATTGTAATTTCAGATGCATATTATCTTAATTTCTTCAATGAAATTAGAAATAACGAGCAGTTTGGTTTTGTAACTCCTGCGGCAGATGCTAAAGCTGTTATGGTCGAATATTCTTCACCAAACACTAATAAACCGTTGCATTTAGGTCACGTTCGTAATAATCTTTTAGGTTATTCTGTTGCCGAAATTATTAAGGCGTCAGGAAAAAAAGTGTATAAAACTCAAATCATTAATGATAGAGGGATTCATATTTGTAAATCCATGTTGGCTTGGCAAAAATTTGGTAACGGAGAAACTCCGGAATCAACTGGTCAAAAAGGAGATAAGTTAGTTGGGAATTATTATGTAGCTTTTGATAAAGCTTACAAACAAGAAATAGCTCAGTTAATGAGTGAAGGAAAAACCGAAGATGAAGCTAAAAAGCAATCGCCAATTATCCTTGAAGCACAAGAAATGCTACAAAAATGGGAAGCTGGAGACGAAGCTGTTATTGCACTTTGGAAAAAAATGAATCAATGGGTTTATGATGGTTTTGCAATTACCTATAAAAACTTAGGCGTTGATTTTGATAAATATTATTACGAAAGCAATACCTATTTGCTAGGGAAAGATGTGGTAAACATTGGACTCGAAAAAGGAATTTTCGAACAAGACCCTGACGGTTCAGTATGGATTGATTTGACTGATGAAGGTTTAGATCGTAAAATTGTATTGCGTTCAGATGGGACTGCGGTTTACATGACTCAGGATATTGGTACTGCAATTCAGCGCGTAAAAGATATGCCAGATGTAGGCGGAATGGTTTATACCGTAGGAAACGAGCAAGATTATCACTTTAAAGTGTTGTTCTTAATCTTGAAAAAATTAGGTTTTGATTGGGCATCAAGCTTGTATCATTTATCATACGGAATGGTGGATTTACCTTCTGGAAAAATGAAAAGCCGTGAAGGAACTGTTGTGGATGCTGATGATTTGATGAATGAAATGGTTGCTACTGCGCAGAAAATCGCCGAAGATTTAGGGAAATTAGAAAGCTATTCGATAGAAGAAAAAGCTAATTTATACAATACAATCGGGTTAGGTGCTTTGAAATATTATATTCTAAAAGTAGATCCTAAAAAACGCATCCTTTTTAATCCTGAAGAATCAGTTGATTTTGCTGGGAATACGGGTCCATTTATTCAGTATACGTATGCGAGAATCCAGTCTATTATTCGAAAAGCAAATTTTGATTTTTCTAATAATTCACAAGCGACCGTGCTGCATGAAAAAGAAAAAGAATTGCTAAAACAAATAGAGTTGTTTCCAGAAGTGATTCAAAACGCTGCTCATAATCATAGCCCTGCGTTGCTCGCTAATTTTACTTATGATTTAGTTCGTGAGTACAATTCATTTTATCAAGCCGTGCCTATTTTAGGAGAAGAGGATTTGGATAAAAAAACATTCAGAGTCCAACTTTCTAAAAAAGTAGCCGACACCATTGCTGCTTCTTTCAAATTATTAGGAATAAATGTTCCGGAGAGAATGTAACTTTTAATATTGTGTACAAAAAAACGACTTCAATTTGAAGTCGCTTTTTTAACTAAACCTGCAGTTTTTATTGCGTTTCTAAGTTGAAATTTATTCTAGTGTCTATGTTTTTTGCAATTTTATCTTTTACTAAACTTGGTATTTCAATGCCGTAGTCTTGTGGTTTTATGTCAAAATTTGCGGTGGTATTTAATTTTCCTCCAGTTAGAATTAGATTTATTTTGGTTTTAATTTTCTTCGTGATACCATGTATTGTTAAATCTCCTTCCAGCTCATAAGTAGTCGAAGCAGTTGATAGTTTTTTAGCATCAAAATTTAAAATTTTTCCTTTAAAAGTAGCCTTAGGAAAAAGATTTGATTCCATGTAGTTCTCATTAAAATGTTCTTCCATCAATGGGGCTTTAAACTTAAACGATTTAATTAAAACCAAAGCTGCAAAATCACCAGTTGCTTCGTCTAGAATACAAGATACAGTACTATTTGTTGCTTTAATTTCCTCAAAACTAGGAATGGAAGCTTCAAAGGTTATTTTACCGTTGCGGGTTATCATTTTTTGTGAGAATACAGTAGTTCCTATTAACAAAAGGGCGAATATAATAATTGTTTTTTTCATCTTATTTTATTGTAAGTAACCTTGGGTTTTCCAAAGTAGAATTAAGTCAATGTTTGCTTGTGGCATCTTTCCTGCTGGAGGCATTGTTTTGCAACCATTTGCTTGTATTGTGCAAACTAACTTTCCTGTACTTGCTGCATTTTTAACTTGAGTATAGGTAGTTAAAGTAGGTGCTTGACCACCATTACCATGACAAGCAGTACAGTTTGCACTAATAATTGGTTGTACATCTGCAGTGTATGTTTTACTTGTTGTCGGTGTCGGTGTCGGTGTCGGTGTCGGCGTTGGCGTTGGCGTTGGTGTCGGCGTTGGCGTTGGTGTTGGTGTTGGCGTTTCGGTAGCATCGGGTTGTTCAATGTCACTATAAGTGTTCGCTTCGCAGGCATAGAATAAAAAACTAGCTAAAGCTGCGACTAGTAAAATTGTTGTTTTTTTCATAATAGATTATTTGTTATTGTTATTACTCAGGTCAATTATAATTTTTAGGGGATTAAAATACTCTATACATATTAAAACCAAAATAAATTCCTTTATTGAATTTTCCAGTGGCATTAGTGAAAAGGGAGACGTCGTTCATTGCTTGACTATTTGAAAATACCAATTGAAATACGTGACCTCCAGTTTCTATGTCTAAACCTGCAGTCATTGGGTTTTGAAATTTGTTTGTCATATAACCATCAATTGCATTTAATCGCATGTCATATTCAAGATTTAGGCTTAGTCTTTTTGTTAATTTGTAACGTGCTCCATAGCCTAGTAGTGCTAAATCGGCATATTCGGTTGTGTTATCATATAGATTTTTATGAGTATAAATTGTGGCTAATTCTAAGGATAGGGATTGGGTTACTTTTCTAGAAATAAGCAATTGGGCCGAGTAAGCTAAACGATTTGAGAATTTCAAGGAAGGATAATTAGTTTTGTCAAGCTCAGTATTGATATCAAATGTATTGTATCCAGCTATGGTAACAGGGAAGCCGTTTTCCATTTGCTTAGCAAAACGATATTTAAAGGCCGTTTCATAATTTTTTTGAAACGTATGTCTTGAAACTCCAATGGATAACCAGTCGGTTAGTCCGTATATACCTCCAATTTTTGTATTAGCATTATCTAGACCAAAAAAGTTGTTTATTCCTTCGGTCAAATCACCAAAGCGATGTGTGATTAACATGTAAAATTCGCCTTTTGCAGGTAGTTTTGTTGATTGTAAATTGCAGATTTGAAGCGCTTTGAAGGTGTAAGGGGTAGCTTCTTTTTTTGTAGATTTTACATCTAATTGTCCAAGTAAATCGTCTTGTGCTGTTATAGTTTGAATAGAAAAAAGTAAAACAAAACAACTTAATATTTTTTGTATTTTCATTTATAGTGATTTTTTAATTATGATACATTGATCAATCTTTACCTCTTCCATTAAATCATCATATCCTATAACTCTTCCTTTAAGGGATATTAGTTGGTCGATCTCGATATTTGTTTGTGGATTTTTAAGATTGCAAATAACAGTTTTGTCAATTGTAATTTGAGTGGGAGTTAATGCAGTTACAATACCTGTTATGGCAATTGGTTTTTCAAGATACTTTTTATTAGAGTCATCAATATTAGTATTAAATTCAATTGTTATATCTTTTGCTGTAACGGTATAAGCAGATTCCTCTGCGCTTAAATCTCTCGCTCCTGCATGCATTATGTAATAATAAGTTGATAGTCCAATGAGGAGCAAAATTGTTATTGCGATTATTATTCTTTTGAGTTTTTTCATAAAAAAAAATATTTAAAAAACGCAGTTGATCTTAATAGATATTTATTAGGAGTATACGCGTAATGAATTTCCAACAAGTGTTACATTGTATTGTTTTAGATCGCTTGATCCAGGCCCATTGAGATGACTTCCTGTATTGCTGAAATTTGCTCCGTGGTTTGGGCAATGAAAAGAGTTACTTGAATTGACATAATTCACATTAGTACCTTCATGTGTACAAGCTGCAGAAACAGCAAGGAAAGTCGAGGCATTTACTCTTGCAACAACTATTTTGTTCGATACTAAAAAACCTCCGTCAGTAGCTAAGGAACCAGTTGAGATGTCTAGGATAAAATCTACCGATGTTGGAGCAGCAGTGTTTTCTCCTGCGGAACTACAACTTGTAGCTAAACCAGCTACACAAGCTGGTAATAGGGCTGCAGCCGCGCCAAAACCTACTCTTGAAAAAAATTCTTTTCTGTTCATAATTAATGTTTTTTAGGTGTTTAATTATAAAACAGTTTGGGGTTATTTTACCCTACTATAACTTTGATTTTTTTTGTAAGAATATTTTAATTTCAATCAATACGTGCCATCATACTTTCTGAGAATAGTACTAAAATTGAATTCTAACGCTTAAATTTGGCGTACGACGTAATGAAAATGTTTTAACATCTTCTACAGTATTTGTCAGAGCGCTTATCTTATAATATTCGTTGATTTCGTTTTTTTTATTTAGGATATTAAGTAGAGATAATCCTAATTTGTATTGAATTCCGTTGGTGCTTTCCCATTTGTAGGTGCTTGATAAGTTAATTTGAAAAAACGAACTCAAGAGTTTATTGTTTGGTTTGTTGAAATTTAGCAATGGATTTGCGGGATTTATTATATTATTTACCGGTGTAGTCTCTGGAGGTCCAGAGGACCATCTAGTTCCCAATGCTATTTTAAGGTTTTTTTTATCATACATTGCAGCCCAAGATATTACATGATTCATCTCAAAATTATTGGAAAACTTTGTTGGATTGAATGTTGGGAAATCGTAATTATTGTCATTATAAGTATAGCTAATCCAAGATGAATAATGATTTATTTTTTTTTGTATTAGTATTTCAGTTCCTATGACTGTGTAGTCTCCATTGATTTTCAAAAACTCCAATTGGTTTTGAAATCCTTGACTTTGGCTTGTAATGCCTGTTACTTTTTTGTAAAAATTTTCGAATATAAATAACCATTGGTGCTTTGAGTATGATAGACTGATAGAGAGTTGCTTGCTTTTTTGAATAGGAATCGTAGAGTTGTTAGATAGGATCCAATGTCTTTTTTCTATTCCAAAATAATCTTTTTGGTAATCAATCGTCTGTTGGGAATTTTGACTTTTAAACTCACCTAGTATTTCCAAGTTTAGATGTGTACTTAAGCCGTAGTTAAATTGCAATCGAGGCTCTATATTATATTTTTTAAAATTATAAATATAATTAAAACGAATGCCTGCATTGCAATAAATTCTTGAAATGGTGTCAGTGTAGATTCCTTCAAGAATTACTGCCGATGTACGTAATACTTCTTTGGTTTTGCGGTAAAATTTTGGGTTGTTAATTGTTTCTAGGTTTGTAATCCCAATTTCATTGAATTGGTATCCATTGTTGAATTTTAATTTGGAATTAATGATGTGATTGTTTTCTAGTTTAAAACCAAGATCTAGGACTTTGTTTTCTTGTTTTAATAATTGATCGTCTTGTGCGTTATTTTTTGCACCATCAAGTTCGTAGTATGAAAAGTAGGTGTTGATTTTTGTAGTGTTTTTCGTGCCCCACTTTATTTTCCAGGATAGATTACCTCCATAGTTTTTTTGATATATTGTATTTTCTTCTGAGGAGGCATAGTTGTTATTGGAGGCTTTTTGTAGTACTCTCAGCTTATCGCTAATAGTTATTAAGTCTAGAATGAGCTGATTTTTTGTTCCTATTTTTTGAAAATATTTAAGTGTGATATCGTAGAAGCCAAATTTCTTGTTGCTAGAGTAATTGATGTTTTGATTATTATAAAAATCAGTAATACTAGTGTTTTGAAATGCTTTGTTGTAATACTCTTTGTAGGTAGTTGTTTCTACAAAATCAGTTATTGATTTTCTTCCTGAAATTTCAATAAAAGCTTTTTTTGTAATTTTAAATTTCGAATAAACATCTGCATTTATCATGTTTATGCCTGCGCTAAAGTTCGCGTTATCTGTTTGCTGTGGGTTTGAAGATATTGAAACTACACTAGAGACACTTTCGCCATAAAAGGCAGAGCTTCCATTTTTATAAATAGAAATTGTATGGGCTAAATAGGGATTAAATGCTGAAATTAAACCAAAGAAATGTCCAGTTTGGTACATGCGAATTCCATTCCACAAAAATAAGTTTTGATCATGTGTGCCTCCACGTACATTTATACTTGAAACGCTTTCATCTGTACTATTGATCCCAGGGATTTGTTGCATTGCATGTAAAACATCAGGTTCAATTAAGCCTGGCAAAATTCCAAATTTTTTAGGTTTTATTTCAAATACACCATCGCTTTTGGAAATTCCAGAGGCTAAAAAATAATTAGATCTTATTTCTTGGAGTTCTGTTACCAATGGACTAAGTAAAATAGTAAAGCAATTGGTCTTAAGGATTTCTGCAATCGTAATTTTTTTACTTGCAAAACCAATGTGGCTGATGGTAAAACTAGTTTCGTTTTCTTTTTTAAATGAAAAATAACCCATTTGATTTGTTGTCGCAGTTTTTGCTTGTTCGAAATGAATATTTGCATTTTCGATCGGGCAATTGTCTTTTTCGGATAAGACGTATCCGCAAATTTCTATGTTTTTTTTACTTTTTTTGTTGAAAATGTTGATGTATTTGTCATCTATATTTTCAAAAGATAAATCGGTTATGTTTTCGAGATATAGTAATTTATCTTTTAAAGAAAGTTGCTTTGCAGGTGCGGTTGTTTTAATTGTATTGAGGATATTTTCAGTATAGTTAAAGTTAACATTGTTTTGTTTCTCAATTAACGATAAGATAACTTTTAAAGGAATAGCTTTATTATTGCTTTGACTTGTGGCATTCAAAGCAATAATAAAGGTGAGTATTAAAGTGTAAATACGTTTATAAAAAAACATTTATTTTTCTTCAAAAATTATTTGATCCTTTGCTATGCTATAGTTCAAGTTGTATGTTGTACTAATAATTTGTAGCGCTGTATCTAGATTATTAGTTGGGATTTTTCCAGAGAACACGTTTTCAGTGTTTTTAGTTTTTATTATAATTGTTACATTATATTGTTTTTCAATTTCAGTAATTATAGCCGTTAGTTTTTCTTGTTGGAATGACATTTGATTGTCGATCCATATTGGTTTTGTGATTTGTGATGTAGTGTTGGTTTGTTTACCGTTTTCAAATGTTACACTTTGCCCACTAGTCAATATCAGTTGGGCTTTTTGATAATTAACTTTTACTCTTCCTTCAAAACAAGTTACATTAAATTGATTTTTTTTTGTTTTTACATTAAAGTGTGTTCCTAGAACAGTAACTATTCCTAGCTTAGTTTTTACTTTAAATTTCTTTCCTTTTGTTACTGCAAAGTAGGCCTCACCGTTTAGTTTGAGTTCTCTATTTGTATTCCAATTCCATTTTTTATAGTTTACTTCTGATCCCGAGTTTAATACAACTTCAGAATGATCTGGTAGTAGAAAAGTTCTTTTTTCACCATTGTCTGTAATTTGATTTACGATAGAAATTTTTTCTACACTATAAAACAGCCCTAGTACAATAATTAAGATGGCGGCTATTTTACTAAACCAGATTGTATATAACGTAATCTGCTTTGTTTTTGTTTTTTTTCTACTAATGATTTTCTGGATAATTTTTTCTTCATTGAAATCAGCCACTTCTAGTTGAGAAGAATAGATTTTTATTTTTTCATAGAGTTCATAATCATCACTTGCTTGGAAAGCGGCCAGCTCTTCCTCGTTCATCTCCTCATTCAGCCATTTTGCATGTAAGTAATTTTTTTTCATTTTATTTTGTGTTATATTTGTAATGTATAACAAGGAGGGACAGGGGAGACCCTACTTTAAATTGTTAATTTCTTTTCTCAGTTCAAGTAATGCTTGGCTAATTCGCTTTTCTACGGCTTTTATCCCTATGTTTAGCTCTTCTGCTATTTCAATATATTTTTTTCCGTCAATACGATGCATCAAAAAAGCGACTCGTTGCGTTTCATTTAAATTGGCAATAGCGGTTAAAAGTTTTTTCTTGAATTGTTTTTCTTCCAATATAAATTCAGGTGTTTCATGAGTTTTGTCTCGACTAGTAGTGGTTTTTGAATAATTTAATACAACTTTCTCATGTGCTATAATGTTTAAGGCGCCGTTATTGGCTACAGTATAAACGTATGATTTTGCTTTTTCAATTGGAACATCTTGACAGTTTTGCCATAATCTAATAAAAGCTTCTTGGACTAAATCTTCTGCCTTTTCTTTGTTGCCAAATTTATAGAAAAGAAAGTTTCGTAGCATTTTTGCATTACTTTTAAAAAAAGATGAAAAAATAACTTCGTTACAAGTTTCTGAAAGAGTTTTGTTAAGCATCGTTTATTATTTATTGTGGCGCGAAGGATCATGACAAAGTAGGGTAAATGTATATTAAATTGTTTTTAATTGGTAAACCGTTCCTTAAGATTTCCTTAGGATAATAAAACGTGTGAATTTTTGGTTTATTTTACTTTTATTTGTTTTATTTAAGGCAATGGTAGCGTTTCGTATTAAAGTTCATTTAGATATAGATAATATGCGGTATTTTAGAAAATATTTTACTTTTCAGCTTATAGCTGTAATTTTATTGATTTTTACATCTTGTCAAAGCGAAATTGTGACAGAGGAGTTTACTAATCAAGAAACGATATTGAAAGATAGTCCTTTAACTACTTTTGTTAAGAGAGTTGTAATGCAAAATACTTCGCAAGATGATTTTATAGACAATGCTGCATGCTTTACAGTTAAATTCCCATATTCCGTGATAGTAAACAATACTATTGTATCACTAGATCATGTGGCTGATTATTCTAAAGTTGAAAAACAATTAAGTTTAAGTTCAAATACTAAAGATCCTGTGATTTTTATGTTTCCAATTACTCTCTTATTTACTGATTATACTGAAAAAAAGATTAATAATCAAAGCGAATATGATGCGCAACTACAGACTTGTACGGTTGATTCAAACACCTTTTTAAAGATAAATTGCATTGATTTTGTTTTTCCAATTAAGATAAGTGTTTATGATAGTAATACCCAAATACCTAGTGTTGTTGCTATTACAGATGATAAGTCACTCTATTTTTTTATTGAAAACCTCGGACTAAGTCAATATATATCATTTAATTATCCCTTAATGGTTACTGATAATATTGGGCAAATAGTACCTATTATTAATAATAGTAGGTTAGAAGATGCTATCAAGAAGGCGATAGATAATTGTGGTACAAATAATAGTGCTTCACCATTATTCTTAGAAACCATTACAAGTGGATCTTGGAAAATATCTTATTATTATGAGGACATTGTTAAATCAAGTTTATACGATGGTTATGTTTTCAACTTTAAGAATGATAAAACAGTAACAGTGAATAAAAGTGGTAAGATACTGCAAGGAGAATGGGAGACGAAAGTAGATAATGACGTAAGGGAATTTCGAGTTAAAATTGATTTAAACATATTTAATCCATTAAACGAAGATTGGAAACTTTTTGAATTTAATTCAGATCAGCTTCGTTTTAGAGGTGAGCTCGATGATGGAGACAAGGAAACAAGTTACCTGTATTTTACAAAGGTTAAATAGTTATCTGGTTTACTATCCCTATTTTTTAAATGTTTTAATAAGTCCAAAAAGACTTACTACTCCCCAGGTTCCTTCAAGAATGATAAAGGGAATATAGTGAATTAAAGTAGAGGCGTAGCAAGCAATGCTGGCGCCTATAATATTTAAAACAAAATAGAATTTGCCTTCTTTTGGGATGAAAGAAAAAATATTAAGGAAGTAAGCAAGTAGAATAATGCCCACCCCTATAGAACCAATAATGTCATCGTAACTCATAGTCTTGTCAATAGATTTAGTACTTTTTTATGGTTGTAAAGATAATTGGATTATCGGTTTCTAGTGGATTGCAGGGCAGATTATTGAAGATTTTATAGAGGGTCACTTTTTAAATGCTTTTTATTGTGGTGTTTATTTCTAAAAAGTTGTTTTTTTATTTCGAATACTATTTAAACTTCGGTATCAAATCATTAAATTTGCACTTCAATAAAAGAAAATTATAATTATGTTCGATAATTTAAGCGATAAACTAGACAAAGCCTTTCATATATTAAAAGGACACGGAAAAATTACAGAAGTAAACGTTGCTGACACTTTGAAAGAAGTAAGACGTGCTTTACTTGATGCCGATGTGAATTTTAAAATTGCTAAAGATTTTACAACAAGAGTAAAAGAAAAAGCGATTGGTCAAGATGTTTTAACCACTTTGCAACCAGGACAACTGTTAGTGAAATTGGTAAAAGATGAGTTGACTGAGTTGATGGGTGGAGATGTTGCTGGAATTAATCTTTCTGGTACGCCTTCGGTTATTTTAATGTCAGGTTTACAAGGTTCTGGAAAAACTACTTTCTCTGGAAAACTAGCTAATTATTTATTGACAAAAAAGAATAAAAAACCACTTTTGGTTGCTTGTGATATTTACCGTCCAGCGGCTATCCAGCAATTATATGTTGTGGGAGATTCTATAGGTGTTGAGGTATACTCAGAACCAGAAAATAAAAATCCTGTTGAAATTGCACAAAACGCAATTAAGCATGCTAAAGCAAATGGTTTCAACGTAGTAATTGTCGATACAGCAGGACGTCTTGCTGTTGACAAAGAAATGATGGAGGAAATTGCTCGCGTTCACAAAGCAATTCAACCACAAGAAACATTATTTGTTGTGGATGCCATGACTGGTCAAGATGCTGTAAATACAGCTAAAGCCTTTAATGATATCTTAAATTTTGATGGGGTTATCCTAACTAAATTAGATGGAGATACACGTGGAGGAGCTGCATTGTCTATCAAAACGGTTGTAAATAAACCAATCAAGTTTGTAGGTACAGGAGAAAAAATGGATGCTATTGATGTATTCTATCCAGTACGTATGGCCGAGCGTATCTTAGGAATGGGAGATGTTGTGTCTTTGGTTGAAAGAGCGCAAGAGCAATTTGACGAAGAAGAAGCAAGAAAAATCCAAAAGAAAATTGCAAAAAACGAATTTGGTTTTGACGATTTCTTGTCACAAATTCAGCAAGTAAAGAAAATGGGTAATATGAAAGATTTGGTTGGGATGATACCAGGTGCTTCAAAAGCCATGAAAGATGTAGAGATCGAAGACGATGCTTTCAAACATATTGAAGCTATAATTCACTCTATGACTCCTATCGAAAGAAGCAAGCCTGCAGTTATCGATGTAAAAAGAAAGGCACGTATTGCTAAAGGATCTGGTACAAAAATCGAGCAAGTAAATCAATTGATGAAACAGTTTGAGCAAATGAGTAAGATGATGAAAATGATGCAAGGACCAGGAGGGAAAAACTTAATGAAAATGATGGGTGGTATGAAAGGCGGAATGCCTGGAGGAATGCCTGGAATGAAATAATTATTTTGTTTAAAGTTTCAGGTTTCAAGTGATGTGAAGCCTGAAACTTTGATCTTTAAACTATAAACAAATAACAATGCAACTACTAGACGGAAAGAAAACAGCAGAAGACATTAAAAGCGAAATAGCAACTGAAGTACAAAAAATAAAAAATAGCGGAGGTAAAGTTCCGCATCTTGCAGCAGTAATTGTTGGTACAGATGGCGCTAGTTTAACGTATGTAGGAAGTAAAGTGCGCTCTTGTCAGCAAATTGGTTTTGAATCTACGCTAGTGAGTTTAGAAGATACAATTACAGAAACAGCGTTACTAGATAAAATTAAGGAGCTGAATGCCGATGATAATTTAGACGGGTATATTGTACAGTTGCCTTTGCCTAAGCATATTGATGAGCAAAAAATATTAATGGCAATTGATCCTAATAAAGATGTAGATGGTTTTCATCCTGCAAATTTTGGAAAAATGGCTTTGGAAATGGAGACATTTTTACCTGCTACGCCTTTTGGAATTATGCAATTACTGGAGCGTTATAAAGTAGAAACATCAGGAAAACATACGGTAGTTATTGGCCGTAGTCATATTGTAGGTCGCCCTATGAGTATTTTAATGAGTCGTAAAGGATATCCTGGTGATTCAACCGTAACCTTGACGCATAGTAGAACTAAGGATATTGAAAAATTCACAAAAGAAGCCGATATTATCATAACTGCATTAGGGGTTCCTAATTATTTAAAAGCAGATATGGTAAAAGAAGGTGTTGTGGTAATTGATGTAGGAATTACTAGAGTACCTGATGCATCACACCCTAAGGGATATGTGATTACTGGTGATGTCGATTTTGACGGAGTAAGTAAAAAATCATCCTTTATTACTCCTGTTCCCGGTGGAGTAGGACCTATGACAATTGCAATGTTGTTGAAAAATACGCTTTTGGCTAGAGAGATGAAAATAGCAAGAAACGCTTAAAAAATAGAGAGCCTATCCAATTAAGGATAGGCTTTTTTTTATTATTGTAAACGACAAAAAATGGAATTTAAAACCATAAATGATTTTTTGACCAATCTACCTAAAGAGGAGTTAGAGATTGTGCAATTTATACAAAAAGTAATACGCGATTGCATGCCTGATGCTAAGGAGAAAATAGCTTCTAATATTCCGTTTTATTACCGTCATGCACGTATCTGTTATATTTGGCCCGCTTCGATTTCTTGGGAAAAAGTAACAGCTGGTGTGGGTGTTGGTTTTTGTAAAGACGTGGACTTTTTAGATCATACTTTTGCATCGGTTGCATTGGTGTACAATTCAATTGCAGATATTGATGTGGCGGTGTTGAAGCAACGTATAGAAAGCGCAATTATCTTGGATAATAAAATTGTAAAAGTAAGAAGGAGAAGGATTCAATAAAAGGAGTTTCTGTCATCTTGTAAGAGGATGGGTCTAGAGTTGCATTAAATATTTCTTAAAATTTGCCCATATTCAATTGTCGTACAAAATAAAGAATACTTTTGCACGACTTAAAAAAAGATACCAATATAATGGACGATTATTATTCGGAAATGTTGAACTAATTCTAGCGCTTGTTTGTTTCAAGACGCTATATTAAATACTATAGATTATTGAGATGAGAGCTTTTTACAAAAACAACAACGGATTAATTGCTGCCCAAAATTGGTCGCCAAACTGCTGGATTAATATCGAATGTCCAACAGTTCAAGAGAAAAAATATTTGCTGGAAGAACTCCAGATTCCCGAAGCATTCTACAATGATATTGAAGATATTGATGAAAGACCTCGTATTGAATTAGAGAACGGCTGGACTTTGATTATCATGCGTATTCCGGTTAAAAGTAATGATGTAAAATTGCCTTTTCATACCATTCCTGTGGGTGTCGTTTTTAAAGGTGAAGTATGTGTTACCTTAAGTTTCCACGAAACAGAAATGCTGACTGATTTTGTGGCCTATTCCCAAAAGAAAAATATTGATATAAAAGATAACTTTGATTTGGTATTAAGACTATTACTGTCTTCCAGTGTTTGGTATCTAAAATACTTGAAGCAAGTCAATCAAAAAATTAAGTTGGCCGAAGATAATTTGGAGAAATCCATAAAAAATGAAGAGTTGCAAGCCTTACTGCAAATAGAGAAATGTCTCGTTTTCTTTATGACTTCATTGAAAGGAAATGATATTTTATTGCATCGAATAAAAAACATAAAATCACAACGTGTTAACTATGATTCTGATTTATTAGAAGATGTAGAGATTGAGCTTCGTCAAGCGCAAGAAACCACTAATATTTATAGTGATATTTTAACAGGAACTATGGATGCGTATGCTTCGGTTATTTCGAATAATATGAATAACATCATGAAGCAAATGACCTCTATTTCAATCATTTTGATGATTCCCACGGTGATTGCTAGTTTCTACGGTATGAATGTACCCAATGCATTGCAAAATAATCCTTTTGGCTTGTGGATTATCATACTGATATCTATAATATTATCCGTCTTGGGTGTTTTTTTATTCAAAAGAAGAAGATGGTTTTAAAAAAAAAAAAACGTGTATTTGTAAAATTACACGTTTTTTTTTGGTCTAATAATCACCTCTTTTTTTAAATCGAGGGTCGTCTCTTTTTATAAAATCGGTTCGTCTTTTTATCGGTTCTGCCTTTGGTAAACTCGCTTCTTCGGTTTTACTGGAAGGTTCAATAAGTGTATTTAATTCTTTTATTTCGGCATCTGTCAAATCACGGTATCTTCCTACGGGTACATCTAGTGATATGTTGATGATTCTAATTCTTTTTAAAGCGGTAACGTCATATCCTAAATATTCAGTCATTCGACGTATTTGTCTATTTAAACCTTGTGTTAGGATGATTTTAAAAATGTATTTTGAGATTTGTTCTACTTTACATTTGCGGGTAACCGTGTCTAGAATTGGTACCCCATTTCCCATACGTTCTATAAAGCGATCAGTAATAGGCTTGTTTACGGTAACCGTGTATTCTTTTTCGTGATTGTTTCTAGCGCGTAATATCTTGTTGACAATGTCTCCATCATTGGTCATAAAAATTAAACCTTCACTGGCTTTATCTAGACGGCCAATAGGGAAAATACGTTTGGGATAGTTGATGTAGTCTACAATATTGTTACGAACATCAAGGTTGGTGGTACATTCAATTCCTACGGGTTTGTAAAAAGCAAGATATACAGGTTTGTCTGTTCGTTCTCGTATTAGTTTGCCATCAATACGCACTTCGTCATTCATGGAAACTTTGGTTCCAAGCTCAGGTACAACACCATTGATGGTCACACGACCTTCTTCAATTATTTTGTCTGCCTCACGACGGGAGCAATAACCGGTTTCTCCAATGAATTTGTTGAGGCGTTTTAGATTTTCTTCCATAATGCAAAAGTAACACTAAATTGTTTAATGGTTTAGCTGCTCGTTTGATTATTTATGGGTTGGAGTAAAATCGATTATTTTTGGATGGGAATTTTTAGTTTGATTCGAATAAAAAGGCCGATACTTTTTTATACAATTCATCATCATGCATGCTATGACCCAGGCCTTTTGTTTTTATAAATACAGAATCCTTCCAGCTACTAGCAATTTTTTTACCTTCTTCGAATAAAACAACTTTGTCATCAGCATCATGTGCAACAAGGCCTTTAGTGATAATAGTTGAAGCGAATATTTTGCCAGAGAAATTTTCTAGTTTTAGTTTAAAGTGGTTCAAATAATACGTTTCTAAACCTTTTGAAATCGAAGCATTCAAACTCAATAAATTAATGTAGTTCTTCAGAATTATTTTAAAATCGCTAGGTGCTCCTAGAACAACCATTTTTTTGATGCTGGTATTTTGATAAGTCGATTGGTAATACAAACACGTTTTTCCGCCTAAGGAGTGTCCTATAAGGTGCTGTGGTTTGAATTCTTGAACAACAATGTCTATAAATGAAGCGTATTGTGGAATGTTAAATTCCTTCCCGCTTGATAGCCCGTGGGCGGGACCATCAATTGCTATGATGGTGCTGCCAGTTTGTTGTAAATAAGGCAGCATTTTTTCCCAGCGTGAAGCGTTGCTTTCCCAGCCATGAACTAATAAAATGACAGATTCATTTCCTTTCCAAGTATAGGTTTGAAACGAAGCTTCATTGTGTGTAAAAGTTCTGGTTTCGGCTTTTTGTAAAATTTCGGGTAAGGTTGCGGCTGTTAGTTTGCCGTCACGCGGTTCGCTAAAAAGGGAGTAAGCAAGCGCAGTTGCTTTCTTGGGTAATACAAAACTCAAAAAATTAATGTACAATCCAATTGATTTGGTAAGAAGAAAGTAGATGGTTTTTTTCACATGTTGATATTTAAAGCGTGTTTATCGATCATGTGTAATTGAGATTCGAGTGGGAATGCGGGTAACGAAATTACGGTCATGTTCATTTTATTATAAAAAAAAGTCCCGATGTGAATCGGGACTTAAATATAATTAAAATTTAGAAAATAACATTTCCATTTTTTCTTTTTCTTCATCAGCCAGTACACTGTCGATTAAGATTCTTCCTGAATGCTCATCAGTGATGATTTTCTTTCTAGAAGCAATCTCTACTTGAGTTTGTGGTGGTATTGTAAAGAATGAACCTGCAGATGCTCCTCTTTCGATAGATACAACTGCTAATCCATTGCGTACGCTAGTTCTAATTCTAGTGTAAGCAGCTAGTAATCTTGCTTCGATTTGCTCTTGGTATTCAGCAGATTTCGCTGTTAAAAAAGCTTCTTCTTTAGCAGTTTCTGCCATGATAGCATCTAGCTCTGATTTTTTATGTTTCAAGTGATTAGATTTTACTTCTAATCTCTCTTTTGATTGAGCAATTACTTCTTTCTTGTGTTCGATAGAAGCTTTCATCTCTTTAATGTGCTTTTCAGCTAGTTGGATTTCAAGTTCTTGAAACTCAACTTCTTTAGTTAAAGAGTTAAATTCTCTGTTGTTACGAACATTTTCTTGTTGCTTAGTGTATTTTTTAATACTCTCTTTGTGTTCGTCAATTGCATTCTTTTTAGTTTTGATAAGTTCCTCGACTACTTCAAGTTCACTTTTCAATTTTTCAGAACGTGTGCTTAAACCAGCAACTTCATCTTCTAAATCTTCCACTTCAAGAGGAAGTTCACCTCTTACATTTCTAATTTCGTCAATTCTAGAGTCAATCAATTGTAAATCGTAAATTGCTCTTAACTTGTCCTCAACACTTAATTCTTTCGTATTCGCCATATTCTTATAAGTACTTAACTGGATTTGTATTTTCTTCAGATAAAATGATGGCAAAATTAAGGATTTTTTTCCGAAGAAAATCAACAATATAATTTTTTGTATAGCGTTCGCTCTCAAAATGTCCAATATCGGCCAAAAGTAGCTCATTTTCGGCTTCATAAAACTGATGATACTTCAAATCAGCCGTTAAAAAAGCATCTGCTCCAGCCAAAATAGCATTTTTTATCGCATAACTGCCAGATCCTCCTAAAACGGCAACCCTTTTTATAGGTTTTCCTGTAAAAGCCGAGTGTCGAATGCCGCCCGAAATCATTTTTTCTTTTACTAATTGTAAAAAAGCGATTTCTTCCATCGGTTTTTCAAATTCGGCTATCATTCCTAATCCGATATTTTGATGACTATTTTGCAGTTCATATATTTCATGCGCTACTTCTTCATAAATATGATTAGTGAAAAGCGCTTTTAATATGCGGGATTCTAAATGCTTTTCAAAGGTAACTTCGATTTTAATCTCCGTTCCAGTATGTAGTTTTCCTTTTTCGCCAATTACGGGATTGCTGTTTTCGTTTCCTTGAAAAGTAAAAGTACCTGTAGACGTAAAGCTACAGTTTTCATAATTCCCTATAGCACCTGCTCCAGCCGCAAAAAGAGCGTTTCTAACCTGATCCACATTTTCAGGAACGGTATAGGTCACGAGTTTGCGTAAAAATGTTTGTTTGGGAATTAATATCGTAGCGTTTTTTAATCCTAATGTGTCGCAAAATATTTTATTCACTCCTTCGGGATGGTTGTCTAAGGCAGTATGAACGGCATAAATGGCAATGTCATTGCGTATCGCTTTAACAATAGCGCGTTCTACATAGTTTTTTCCTGTGATTTTTTTTAAGCCCGAAAAAAGGATGGGATGAAAACAAACCACTAAATTGCATTGTTTAGCAATAGCCTCGTCAATAACATTCTCTAATGCATCATGACAAACTAAAACTCCTGTTGCTACAGCATTTTGATCACCTACTAGTAAGCCTACATTATCAAAATCTTCGGCATAAGCAAGTGGCGCCATCTCTTCTAGGACTGCAATTATTTCTTTGATTATCATTTTAGTTGTTTTTTCGAATGAACAAATTAACGAATAATCAAATCAACTTTAAAATAAAAAATATACTTTCGTAAAATGAACGTACTACGCAAAATCCTTTTTCCCTTTGCTATACTATATGGTATCATTACTAGTATTCGCAATTTTCTATTTGATATTGGTGTCTTGAAGTCCACAAGTTTTAACATACCCGTTATTGCAGTGGGGAATTTGAGTGTGGGTGGTACGGGCAAATCTCCACAAATTGAGTACTTGATTCGGTTACTGCAAGATGACTATCGTGTAGCTACTCTCAGTCGCGGTTATAAAAGAGAATCCGAAGGGTATATTCTTGCTGATGCAAATGCAAGTGCGAAAACAATAGGAGACGAACCTTTTCAATACTTTCAAAAATTCAAAAAAGCACAGGTAGCTGTTGATACCAGTAGAAAAAATGGGATCGAACAATTGCTTTCGCAAAAGATAAAACCCCAGTTGATATTGCTTGATGATGCCTATCAACATCGAAAAGTAAAAGCGGGTTTCTATATTTTATTAACTTCGTACGGGGACTTGTATGCAGATGATTTTATGCTTCCCACGGGAAATTTGCGAGAGAGTAGAAGCGGAGCTGCTAGAGCTAATGTGGTTATAGTGACGAAATGTCCTGAAACGCTTTCGCAAAAAGAACAAAACCAGATACAATCAAGATTAAAATTAACCAATGAGCAGGAGTTGTTTTTTACGGCCATAGCTTATGATGATCAGGTTTATTCAGGAAAAGAACAGTTAAGAGTTACTGATATAGCGGGGAAGGAAAAATTACTTTTGGCGGGTATTGCTAAACCACAACCTTTTTTTGCATATTTGCAGGCTGCCAATGATGTAACGATGGTTTATCCGGATCATCATCATTTTACAGAAAAAGATATTACAGACATTAAAAATAAAGCAGAAAACAAAATTATCATTACTACCGAAAAAGACTATGTTAGACTTAAAGGGAGTATTCTGGAAGAGCAACTTTATTATTTACCTATAAAAAGTGCGTTCTTGAATAGAGAAGGTGATTTTATGAAAAAAATTAAAAATTATGTGGGAGAAAGTACAAGAAACAGTTAGTTATATCAATGGTATCAATAGCTTCAATCCAGAGTATGGGGTGATTTTAGGTTCGGGTTTGGGTAGCTTTACAGATGATATTAAAGTCGAATTTACATTGCCATACAATGAAATTCCTAATTTTCCAGTATCTACTGTTCAAGGTCATAAAGGAGCATTGGTTTTTGGAACCATTGGGGATAAGAAAGTAGTGGCTATGCAAGGGCGTTTTCATTATTACGAAGGGTATTCGATGAAAGAGGTAACGTTTCCTATTCGTGTTTTAAAGTTTTTAGGAGTTAAGAAGCTGATTGTTTCTAATGCATCTGGAGGTGTGAATCCAACCTATAAAATTGGGGAAATTATCATCATCAAAGATCATATTAATTTTACACCTGAGCATCCGCTTCGTGGGGCAAACGATGAACGTTTTGGACCTCGTTTTGTAAATATGAGCGAGCCTTATTCTAGAAAAATGATTGCTAAAGCAAAAGAACTTGCAAAGGAACTCAATGTAGAAGTTAAAGACGGAATCTATTTAGGACTTCAAGGGCCTAGCTTTGAAACTTTGGCCGAGTATAAAATGGTTAAAATTTTAGGTGCTGATTGTGTGGGGATGTCTACCGTTTCAGAAGTAATTGTGGCACGTCACATGGACTTAGAAACCTTCGGAATATCTGTAGTTACGGATATAGGAGATGAGGCTAACATAGATTCAATCTCGCATGACGAAGTTTTAGAAGCAGCGCAAAACGCCGAGCCTAATGTTCGAAAATTAATTAAAGAGTTGATCTTAAAATACTAGAATTTAGCCAGTGTTTGTGCAATTACCTGATAGAATTTTTCGGGTACAAAAGGCTTCATAATGACATCATTCATACCAAAAGATAATAGCATTTCTCTGTTCTCATTCAATGAAATTGCAGTAAGTGCTATTATTGGTAGTTTGGTATTGAATTTTCTAACTTTCTGAGTAGCAATAGTACCATTGATTCCTGGTAAATGAACATCCATGAGTACTAATTCATAGTCGTTGTTTTTGATCAGTTCAATGGCATCTTCTCCATTGTCAATGATCTCGGTGATAGCTCCTCTATTTTCAACCATTCTTTTGGTAATCATTTGGTTGATTTTGTTGTCTTCAATAATTAATATTTTCTTATTTTTTAAAGTGTCAAGTTCCGTTATTGCAGGTTTTTCGGTAATTTGAACGGGATTGCTGTCCACGATAAAATCTAAGCCAAAAGTAAATGTAGATCCTTTACCTAGTTTACTTTTTAGCGCTATAGTCCCACCTAATATTTCGATCAATTTTTTGACAATTGTAAGTCCGAGTCCAGTCCCGCCGTATTTACGATTAATAGCAACGGATCCTTGTGAGAAACTTTCAAAAACAATTTCTTGTTTGTCGTCGGGTATTCCAATGCCGGTATCTGTTATGTCAAACCATATTTTAGCGGTTTTAGTATCTCCAGTGATAAGCTTAGCTGTTACGTTGACCTTTCCGTCCTTTGTAAACTTCAGCGCGTTATTGATAAGGTTCATGAATATTTGAGACAATTTAGTAGGGTCACCAATTAAATTATCAGGTATTTTCGGGTCAATTGTAAGGGAGAAATTGTTATTGTTTTTTATTGCTTGTTCTTGCAAAGAATTTTTGATATCTTCAAGTAAATTTTTAATGTTGAAGTTGATGTATTCTATTTCTACTTTATTAGAATCGATTCTATTTACTTCTAGAATTTCATTGATAAACGTAGCGAGATAATTGCTGGAAAATTTTAAAGAAGAGAGGTAATGTAGTTGTGATTTTTTTGGGTCTTCTTCTAGTAGTAAATGGGTGATACCGTTAATTGCGTTAAGTGGTGTTCTAAGTTCGTGGCTTACTGTAGATAAAAAGTCAGATCTTGCTTGAGAAGCTTTTTCTGTTTTTTCTTTTTCAACAATTAGCTCACTGTTTTTTTCTTGAAGTAATTGATTGGATTTTTTCTTTATTTTATTGGTTTTATAAAGTGAAAAACTCAATAATGATAAAATAGAAATTAAAGAAACAGATAGTAAGTTGATGAGTTTAGAGAACTTATTGGTGCGTTCGTTTTCAATATTTTGTTTTTGTACTTTTTCGAGCTTATTTAATCGTTGTGTCTCTTTGAAGTTTTCGTAATCATCAATACCTAGCTTTTCATTATTAACTAAAGATAGATTTTCTTTGAGATTTAAATGCATTTTTAAATACGAATAGGCATTGCTTTTGTCTAAAATAGTATTGTAAACATTGCTTAATGCTAACAGGATCTTGGCTTTTTGCTCTAAATTTTCTTGGTTCTCATTGATGGTTAGTGCTCTGTTAAAATAACTAATCGCCAGGTTATTGCGATTGTTCTCTTTTTCGATCAGACCTATTTGATAAAAGGCTTCGGCTATGCTGTTTGCTGAAGTAGTAGTTATAGGCTTTGCTACGATGTTATTGAAAAGGGAAGTTGCCATTTCAAAGTTACCGTTATTGCGATAGATTATTCCTTCTTGAAGATCGAGAAGTTCGTCGTAGTCGGTGTTTTTTAATTGATTGAAAAAATACTTTGCTTTGTGAAGAGCTATTTCGGCAGTGCTAAAATTTGATTTTACGATCAGTGCAAGACCTTGATAATAATAAGCTGTGGCTAGGTTTGTAGTTGTTTTTTTTTTTTTTGTTTGTTCGAATAAGGAAATGCTTTCGGTAAAGGAATCAATAGCATCATCGTATTTTTGTAAATCAAAATAAATTTTTCCAAGGATGTACGTTTGATCGGCTTGTGCGCTGATGTTGCGATTGGCTTCACTGTAGTCGATTGCTTTTTGAGTATAAAGAAGAGCGTTTTTGTACTTGTTTGCTTTTATGTTTTCAGTAGTCTGTGTAGAAAAATAACTAATACTGTCCTTATTGCTCGTGGTTTGCGAGTAAAGATTTAAACTAATCAAAGCGATAAAAACGATAATATACTTCATTTGGAATCTCTTTATGAATTGTTTTTTGTAAACAATATTAAGTCAATCAAACGGGACGAATAACCAATCTCATTGTCATACCAGCCCACTACTTTTACCATTTTATCAATTACTGATGTTAGTTGGGCGTCAAATAAACAAGAGTGAGTATTGCCAATTATGTCAACTGAAACTATAGGGTCTTCTGTGTAATCTAGAATGCCTTTGTAGTCTTTTTGTGCGGCTTGTTCAAAGGTTTTGTTTATTTCTTCGATGGATACTGCACGCTTTACATTGAAGGTAATGTCAGTTAGAGAGCCGTCTGGAACAGGAACTCGGATACCACATCCACCTATTTTTCCCTCTAAGATAGGGAAAATTTTTGTTAATGCCTTAGCTGCACCAGTTGTTGTTGGTACAATAGATTGACTAGCACCTCGCGCACGACGTAAATCTTTGTGCGGTTGGTCGTGTAAACTCTGGTCTGTTGTATAGGAGTGGATTGTGGTTATATACGCTTGTTCGATACCACAAAGTTCATCTATGATTTTTATCATCGGTGCTGCGTTATTAGTGGTGCAGCTTGCATTTGAGATGATAGTTTCGGTTCCGTCAAGGATGTGTTCATTAACACCTAGAACTACCGTCTTGATCGTATCTACTTCGGATGGAGCAGACAAAATAACTTTTTTTGCGCCAGCGATAATGTGTTTGTTTAAATCTTCGTGAGTTTTGTATTTACCTGTACATTCAATGACGTAATCAATGGTTAAGCTGTTCCAGTCAAGGTTTGAAATGTTTTTCTCATGAAAAAAAAGAAAATGACTGTCGTTAACCCAAATTCCTTCTTCGTCTGATGTGATTTTTTGAGGTAAAACACCGTGAATACTGTCGTATTTTAATAGATGAGCCATTGTTTTTGTGTCGGCAATGTCATTAATTGCAACTACTTCAATGGACGGGTGGTTTAAAAGTAAACGAAATAAATTTCGACCAATTCTTCCAAAACCATTTATGGCAACTCTTATCATAATGTCGTAAAGTCTAAAGTATGAAAAGTCGTAAAGCAAAATATTCACGTCTTCCGACTTTTAGACTTTACGACTTTTGACTATAATATGTGTTTTTGTGCTTTGTATGATGAACGTACAAGAGGTCCGCTTTCTACATGTCTGAAACCTAGTTCTAAACCAAATTTTTCATAAATAGCAAATTGTTCCGGTGTTATAAATTCTTTTACCGGTAAATGCTTTTTACTTGGTTGTAGGTATTGACCTATAGTTACAACATCAACATTGGCAGCGCGTAAATCTCTCATCGTTTGAAAAACTTCTTCTTCAAGTTCGCCAAGACCTAGCATAATACCTGATTTGGTTCTATTAATCCCCTTTTCTTTTAAGTATCTTAATACTTCTAAGCTTCGGTCGTATTTGGCTTGTATGCGTACTTCACGTGTTAATCGGCGTACGGTTTCTACATTGTGCGATACTACTTCAGGATTAGCTTCTACAATACGGTCAATGTTTCTTTCGATTCCTTGAAAGTCCGGAATCAATGTTTCTAGCGTAGTGGTAGGGTTCATTCTTCGAATAGCCTTTACGGTTTCTATCCAAATGATTGATCCGCCATCTTTCAAATCATCTCTATCAACACTTGTAATTACAGCATGTTTGATGTTCATGATTTTTATAGAACGTGCTACTTTTTCGGGTTCGTCCCAGTCCACCGTTTCTGGTCGGCCAGTTTTTACACCACAAAAACCGCAAGATCGCGTGCATGTGTTTCCTAAAATCATAAAAGTAGCCGTTCCTTCGCCCCAGCATTCTCCCATATTTGGGCAGCTTCCAGAAGTGCAAATGGTGTTTAAGCTATATTTATCTACTAAGCCTCGAAGCTCTGTATATTTTTGTCCTATCGGGAGTTTTACCTTTAGCCATTTTGGCTTTCCAACCGGTAAAGTATTTTCTAAAACAGTTTCCATAAAATCAATTTTCAAAACACAAAGATAAGCAATACACTTTTAAAATAGGTTGTTTAGCGGGTGAAGCTTGGTGATTCTTTTTTGTTAATTTTTGAGGCTTTTGTTAGGTTTTGTTTAATCTAAGCTGAAACGGATTACAAAAGCCAAAAGTAATTAGGGTTGTTGTTGTTGTTTTAGGTTTTAAATAAAAAGCAGAACCGTTAAGTTCTGCTTTTGTTTATGTTTTAATGCATTTGTACCGTAATGGGTAGGTTGTACGAAGTTCTAACCGGCTTGGTACCCATCATTCCAGGAGACCATTTGGTTTTCATCGATTGTAAAACACGTACAGCTTCCTTGCCTAGTCCATAACCAGGGTCGTTTTTTACCTGAATACTAGACATACTTCCATCTTTTTCGACTACAAAAGAAACAAAAATACGAATGCTACGTTCTGCATCTACTTCAGGGGTTTCAAAATTTTTACCTATATAGGTGTAGAATTTATTGATACCGCCTGGAAATTCGGGTAATTTATCTAGAATGGCACTAGTTACTACGGTGTCGCCGTAATCAACTGGAGTGGTGCTTGCAACGGCTACTACAGGTTCTGTGCTTGTTCCAGTGCCCGTTGTTGCTGTTCCTTCTGGGCTTCCTTTGTGCATCGTGCTGCTTTCAATAGTTGTCGCTAGATCTGGCGTAGCAAGTGGAGCTTTCACAATTATAGGGTTAGACAGTTGCTTTTTATCAATGGTTGCTAGTGGTTTTTGAGCAACGATTTGCGGCATCACTTTTTGTTCTGGTTTTTTTATCGGTTGCGTTAAAGTGGTCACTTGGATAATTTCATCAATTGGTTCCAGTATGGTTGCTGCTGCTTCGGTTTCCATCAGATTAAAAAAGCTTAATACACGCGGAATACTCATTAAAGAAGCGCATAATAGCAGTCCCATAAAAAGTGCATACAACGAAGTTTTGCTGTTTTCCTTACGCAATTGATACGCACCATATTCTTTGTTTCTGTTTTCGAAAACTAGATTGATCCAGTTCCCTTCGTAAAGGTTTTGTTTAGACATAATTTATGGATTTAATGGTTAAGTAGCAGTTAAATCATAAGCGATGGTGTTTAGTATAACAACGAAAACAGTAAGAATTTTATTGTGTGTTTTGTTAATTATTTATCAAATAATTAAAAGTTTTTTTAAATTGTATAGAAAAGTAGTGTTTGTTAACAAGAAGTTTAGGGTTTTGTTATCTTCTGTTTCTGATGATTTAGGCCAATAGTTTTAAATAATTTTGAAATTATGAGAGTCGTTTATATTCTTTCATCTTGTAAAACCGAAATAAGTGATCATAAATCAATAATTCATACATTCTTTGTTTTGAACTATATTGTCTATTCACCATCATGTGAATATGACTCATTAAAAAACTAAGCAATGAAATATGTAGTTTGTCATTGATCAAAAGAATTGTTGCGGATATTTGATTACTCTTTTCCTGAATCAGTATACAAAATTCATTATAATTAGCTGTTGCACCTTCGGACAGAAGTATTTCCATTTCCGGGAATAACTCTCTATACTGTTTGTCCATTTCCTTTTTCAAAACCTTATCTGCATTAAATTCCTTTTTGAAAGACGATTGTAATTCATCCATCAAAAGCAATTTGTCACTATTACTTATCGAAAAGCAATTTAAAAACTGGTCAATCGCGAGAAAACTAAAAAGAAGTTGTGTTTCATCTTTTTCAAAAGTCGATTTCAAAAGTAAATATTGTAAAATCATTTCGCTATCATGCCAAAACAGCGTTTCGGAATCTTCAATGGTTTTTGCGCCATACCTTTCTATTTCTCTTTGATAGGTATCTGTTTGAATTTTCCAAACACTATTTTCTTCAAGAAGTTCATTAAGAATTGGATAAATTTTAGCGATTACTTCTGTTAAACTATTCGGCTTTGAGAGTAGGAAACGTATTCGCAAATGACTATCTGTATCTTTATATCGTATGAAGAACCATTTTAGGATTAGTTTTTTTTCGTTTAATTCTAAAATTATAGGAAATAGTTTTTCAAGTAAAATATGATCTGCTGTTGTAACACCAGTATATATTTTGTAGTACAACCATTCACTTCCTATGCAAAAATCTCTTTTCATGTTTTTATAATTCTTCTTTATAAAAGGATAAAATAAACTGATTTGAAAAAAAGTCTCCATCTTTATTTTTTACAATAGAACCTTCTGCAAAAAGAAATTCTTCTAAAGTGATTTTGGAATATTTACTGACAGATTTCAAAAGCAACCGTACACAAATTTCTTTTTCAAAATCAAGCAAAAGGGTATTGTCAAAATGAACCCAATTTGCAAATCTAGGAATGTTTCTCTCTAATCTCCAGCGTTTAAATACTTTAAATAATTGGCTTTCGTCTGTTTTTAAAAAGCTTACTATTTCTTTTTTACTCACAATCCATTTAGCTTTCGAAAGGATGACATCTTTATAGTTTACTCTTGGAAAAAAATCATAATGTGACTCTAGTATTCCCCAACTGAAACTATAAATGGGCTTTACGTCTTGTAACTGTAAATCGCATAAAAAATGGTAAATAGGCAAGGATTGACTGGAATAATTATGAGCATTTGATAAACAAGGGATAACTTCTTTATCATGTTTTTTGGATCTTAGAATTATTCGGTTGTTTTTGATTGACACCATTAAATCATTTATATCCAAAGCATAATCCCTAGTTACACCAGAATTAGAAAGATAGGCAATTTCATAATCACGCAAAACGGGTCTTCTCAATATGTTTCCAGTTCTGGATTCTGGAATATGAACTATTTCTGCAAGAATTTTGTCAGGATAACATTTCTTTTCTTTTTCGACAATTTCTTTTGTCAAATTATGGATGGTCGTATTTCCATTACAAAAACGTCCTAACAATTTGGCTGCACTCACATTGTCCGAAGATTCAATTGCTATAAGTTCTTTTTCTTGATTAGTGGCAACTTCAATCATAACCGAAAATGTGGCTGGGGTATTATCCCAATTCGCTTCAAATTCAGGAAAATCTACTTCAGAAAGTGAAATTACTTTTTCGTTTTTCGAAAAACATTCTTGCAGTTTTTTCTGTAGTACAAAATCGTTTGCTGTCCAGATTTGACTATCTTCATTAGGTGTCTTACTTTTAAAAGTAAATTTCTCTAATAGGTCATAAGTATCATTCATATCTGAATTTTGAATATACCCAATGCCTATTTCTGTGTCTAAAACAGTTGCTAATGGCATTTCACGCGATTCATATCGTTGGATAAATGCTTTTGTAAATTGAGTATGATTTTGAGATTTTGTTTTTCGCTGTATCCCATTCAAAAATCGCAAGGCTTTCAAGACTTTGTAGGAGACTGTTGTGTTCAAAGTATTTCTTGAAGTAGTTAATTCTAGATCCGTTTGAAACAGGTATTTTTTATCATATTCTAAGCCCATTTGTTGAATGGCGGTTTTAATATCCTTATAATTTTTTTCTGACGGTATTAGGTTCTTATCTAAATTTAAAAGACGATTTCTGACAGTTTGCAAAAGTTTACTATCCTCTTTTAAAGCTGGGATTTTATTGAGGATCACAAAAAGGGTGGTCCAGTCGTCGTTTCCGGTTACAGTAGCATCAAGCTCACTTACAAGAAATTGAAAATCGATTAATTGATTGATGTATTCAAGAGCTTCTTTTGTTTCTGATTCATCATCGATAATCATTGAAACCATTTGATTAATAGTCAGTCCTGATTTTGCCTGGGTTAATAAAAGGTCTAATTGTATCGATTTTTGCAATGCCGAAATGCTGTGTTCCCTTTTTGTTTTTACGTATTTGTATTCGACATAACGATAAAAATCGCCTACTACATAAATAGAGTTATTTGGATAAAATTTTAGAGATTGTTTAATTTCTTTTCTCGTTGCCAACTCTTGTAATAATGCCACCCAAAATTGCATGTCAAATTGCGTAAAGCGCTTGAATTTTTCAGGAGATTCGAGTATAATGTTTGTTTCATTCGTAAAATTACCCACAGTGCAACCCGCAAATAATCCAAAAGGAGTGCAGCGAGAGGATATTCTGGCATTATATTTTAGTAATGTAAGGGCTAAATTATCTTTTCTTTTTGGTGAAACAATTAAAGGATCAGATTTCCATCTATCTAATTCTTTTAATAGTTCCGGGGAAGCTATGCGAATTGCCTCTCTAAAAAAAGGATTTTCAAATCCTTTCAATAGGGCTTGTGCAGCATAATCGTTTACTAGATTTAGATATGTGCTTACTGGAAAAGTTGGGGTTCTTAATACATATTGCGAGAAAGGCAGTACTTTATAGGATTTCATTATCGTTTCGCTTTACTCCGTTTTTCTGCCAGCTTCATAGCATTGTACACATTGAGCACTTTGCCTGATTTTGATAATTCCGAAAAAGGTACTTTTTTATCTTTTGTTCCTGGAAGTATAACTTCAATGTTATAGGAGCTTCCTGATTCCATAATGATTTGTTTTACTTCAACAGCAGAAAAGTTAGGATAGTATGACCAAATTAATGCTGCTGTACCAGAAACCATTGGACCTGCTAAAGAGGTGCCGGAATCTGTAGTGTATGTGTTTCCTGTTGATGTCGTATATATTTCTTCTCCTGGTGCAAATAAATCTACATTTTGTTTACCATAATTAGAAAAATTAGAGACAAATGTACTGTCTACTCTAGAAGAAATGGACCCTACATTAATAAAGTTATTGCATAAGTCTACAGAACCATCAAAATTATTGTCACTAGGGTAGTAGGGATTTTCATCAATATTAAATCCATTGTTTCCTGAACAATGTACAAGTAAAACATTATGTTCCTCGGCATACTTAAAAGCTTCAAAAACCCATTCTTTTTGCAATGAGAATTCTTTACCAAAGGACATATTGATCACCTTGGCGCCATTGTCAACTGCATAATGTATTGCCATGGTAATGTCTTTATCATGCTCGTCTCCTGAAAAGGAAATATTTAGGGGCATTATTTTTGCTTTTTGTGCGATGCCTTTTATGCCTTTGCCATTATTTCTGTTGGATGCAATTATTCCTGATACTTTTGTTCCATGATCTTGAATAGATCGGAAGCCTGTTTTAGAAATGCTAATATGGTTGCTTCCATATCCTTTAAGTAATACCTTTGGGTCATCTCCGATAAGTATTCTTTCGTTATAGTCTAAATTGATGTTTTTATTAACAATGGAATCTAATTGAGCTACGGTTTCCTTCATTTTTTCTATTGTCTTTTCGTCATAGTCGAATCGCACTTTCATGAAGGCTGCCATAGCTCCAATATCTCTGTCGTCGTCTTTTCTCCGCTGTCCAAAAGTTTTATCGTTAATTTTATATTTTTCATAAAGACTATCTAATTGTTCATAAGTGTAATCCTCATTAGGAAAATAATGTTTTAAACTGTCTTTGACGATCGGGAATATAACTTCACTATATTTTGATGATGTAAGCCAATTTTTATAGTTTGAGTATTCTTTTTCATATGTTTTTTCGGCTCTTTTGTATTCGTAGTAATTCGAAAGTTGTTGGGGTGAAATCTGACTCTCAGCTTTGCCCTTAAAAAGTGTGTCGCGTTCTCTGATTACTCTAACATATTCAAAATTACCCCAAACAACGTAATCGCCTTTTGTATTAGATGTGAAATTCCAGCCATTAACATCGTCTACATAGCCATTGTTGTCATCATCGATTCCATTGTTAGGGATTTCACTAGGATTGGACCAAATTTGTCCTTTTAAATCTTCATGACGATCATCAATTTGAGTGTCGATAACTGCAACTATTATTTCTTTTGATTGTGGATTCTTCTTATTTTGTTTGTACCATTTGTCTATAGAAATCCCAGGAATTCTATCTAAGTCGTAATCTTGTTGATACCAAGTTTGTGATTTTTTATTGGTTTGTGCTATGTCAGCATTTATAATCGATCTGTTGGTAATTGTCTTTTGTGAAGTTTTACATGCTATCGCTAACATAACAAATAATAAAACAAAATATTTTTTCATACACTATTCAAAAAAAAAGGATCGGTAAGATTATAAGGTTCCGCCATTCCCTTTGGTTCCTATATCAGTTATTGTTCTTAAGTCATTGCCGGGGTTATATCCACCATTGATGTGGTTAATATTCTTTAATTTGGCTACTTTCATCTTTGTTAAATTAAATTTTGAGTTCAGTTTTTTGTTTTCGTTGTTTTTCATCTTACTTTGGTTTTTATTTTAAAGTACTAAATGTAAATTATTATTGTCAGACAAGTGTAATAAAAAGATAGTTATATGTCGAAATTCCCGAATTACGATATGAATTAAAGTTTAATCAATTGATTTTGTTTTGTTTATGTTTTCTATAAAGTAAGTTGGTTTTATACCTGTTTTTTTGTAGAAAGCTGTTGAAAAAGATTCAGCATTATTAAAGCCAAATTCTAGTGCGAGTGCTTGTATGGTGTAATTTTGCAGTTTCTTATCTTGTTGTAACTTTCTAATGGCGTACTCAACGCGTAAGTCATTGATGTATTTTGTAAATGTTTTTTCTTTGAAGTTGTTTACAATTTTAGATAAATACTTGCTATTTGTTTGCGTTTTTTCGGCAAGTATTTGAACAGTTATATCAGATTGTAAAAAACCATTTTTTGTTTCAAATTGATTGAGTTTGTCAATAATTTGTGCTACTAATTCTTCAGCAATACCTAATTCTTTTTTATTGTTTGGTACGGAAGCTGTTGCTTTAGAGTTTGTATCTGTGAAGTTTTCTTTAATTACTTTGTCTCGATTTATAATTTTTTCGAATCGGGATTTGTATGTTTTTTTAAGTTTGTATTGGTAATAGCCAAAGCTACTTACAGAAAAAGAAATTAGAATTAAGCCTCCAATACCCCAATAAGAGTTTTTCTTTTCTTTTTTAAGTGATGTTATTAATGATTCTTTTTCGGATATTAAATGAGGGATATCGTATTCTATTTCTAGTTTTTTACTTAATTCTTTATAATTATTTTGTAATGTTTTATTAATATTAGTGTACTTCTGTAGATACTTTATTTGGTTTTCTTTATCACTTTTTTCTTTGTAGTAGTCTATTAAATAAGGATAACCGGACATGAATTCTGGAGTGATTCTTTTGGTTATACTATACATTGAATCGACTTTTTTATAGTTCAGTACTGCTTCATTTTTGATTTTAAGTTCATCGTAAGTTTTAGCCTTGTAAAAGTAGGCAGCTAAAATATTTCCTTGGTCATTAAGCAAAATTATTTTTGGTAATGCTTTATCTATACTATCTAAGGCCGATTTGTAGTTTTTTTTCAATATTAAGTTGGCTCCTTCATTTAATACAAATAGGCAATTAAGATTACTGTTTCTAGTGATTTTTGATTCCTTGTAGCCTAAGTTGTTATAATAGGTTGCTGAGTCAGTTTGTTTTAAAGCCTTGTAAGCGTCGGCAAGTGCAAAAGTTGTGAGCTGGTATGAAAAAGAATATTTAGAGCTTCTTGTTTCTTTATCCTTATAATAATTTAAACACTCTTTATATAGTTTTAGTGCTTCATTAACTTCTCCCAATTCTTCAGATCTTAGGGCAGCAATAGAAAATTTTACTTTGTAATAGAAATCGGTATTGTTTTTTTGGCGATTTTTTCTGCCAATAAAAAATTATCGATTGCATTTTTAAATTTGAACTGCTTTTGTAAAGCATATGCTTTTTCTGAATATGCATAAGCAGGAAATTTGATATCATTCGAATTCTTTGAGGAAGCAATGGAACTATCAAGATATACAATGGCTTTCTTTGGTTCCTGTAACAGAGAGCAGAGATAATACCCTTTTGCTTTTTGAACTAAATTATTTTCACTTTTTGCTTTTTTCAAATACGAAGCAGCATATTCAATTTGCTTTTTAGGTTTAATGTCGTTCTCAAAGTACAAATTTTTCAATTCATCATAAGTAAGTTTTGTTCCATCTTTTTTTTGTGATTGTGCTAATAATAGAAATGGAAGAAGAAATATAAGAAGTGTTTTGTGTAAATGAAGTTTATACATTGGTTTATTTTTTACAAAAATAAACCAATTACGCAAATGATGTTAAATAGTATAGCATTTTTATTATTTTTGGACTATTAATTAAATGCATGAAAATCAATATATTATGTATTTTTTTGATCAGGTATTCCTGAATTCCCTATCGAAATTCATGAATTCCCTATCGAAATTCATGAATTCCGATATACATAGTTTGCAGGGAAGCTCTTCTTACTCTAGTTTTGACATCAGAAAAGTGATCTAGTTTTCTGGTAAGACGTTACTTTAAAGCAAAATCATTTTTCTAAAAGTATTGGCCAATCAAAAGGGAATTGCTACAGCTGTTTTGTAACCCTTTAAAAAAAACAGAGCACAAGGGATTGTTATAGCTAATTTATAACCCTTAAAAAAATACAGCAATTATGGATTTAGCAGGGGCCGTTGAAAGAATGCTAAAAAGAAGTTGAAAAGGAATTCTCGAGAAAACCATTTGTTACTGGAATAAATGTATAATTTTAAGAACATAAAAAATGAATGTAGAAAATTTGAATTTAGTAGAGCTTAATGTTCAGGAAGCGACAGAAGTTGATGGAGGTAATCCTTATGTAGGGTGGTTACTTAGCGCTGCAGCAGGGTCTTTTCTGTATGGTATAGTGGAAGATTGGGATGGTAACGTGGAGGCTTTTAATGCTGCATATAATAAAGGAAGAAAATAATTTAAAATTTAAAAAAAATGAACAATTTAGAGATTAATATCGTAGATTTACAAATAGAAGAATTAGAAACTATTACAGGTGGAGATCGATTGACTAGAGCTTTTTTCTCATGGTTAGGAGATATGGCTGCTGTTTTAGGTAATGCAATGGAATCTGATGCTCAACATGGAGTGACAGGGCATATTTAAAATACTTTAATTGAAAATTAATTCAAATGAAACATAAAGCAAAAAAAATAATTATGATTTTGATTTCAATTATGATTGGGATTTTGTTATATCGTCTTTTAAATTATTTAATAATTTATAAGTAATTATTTTTCAAAGTAGTAGATTAGAATGTTGAAAGCAGTGTGAATAAAATTGCACTGCTTTTTATATGCTTGATTTAGTAGTTAATAATATTGATTTTTAACATTTAACTTTATAAAATTATAATTTGAACCTAAACCTCAGTTCAGACCCCATAAACACCCGAGAAAACCTTATCGCCAAAAACAAAACCAAGAGTCTTTCTATTTACTTGGTATTGGTATTGGCTATACTTGTTTTTCTGGTATTATTGCCCATAATCAAGATAGACATCAGCAGCCAGAGTCGCGGCATGGTTCGCTCTACCACAGATAATGTGCCACTAACCAGCTTAGTCAATGGTAAAGTGACTTTTGTCAATCTAAAAAATAATCGTGTCGTGCAAAAAGGTGATACGCTTATTCAAATCACACAAGAAAACCTCAATACAGAGAAAGCCACTAACCAAGATCTTTCAAGAGATTTACAAGATCACGTTCGTGATTTATCGTTAGTAGTTTTGGGTAAAAGCAATAATCTTAAAACTCCCGTAGTACAACAAGAGTGGTATAGTTATGCAAGTCAACTTGATGAACTGCAAAGCAAAATAGACCAAGCCAAAATAGGCTATGATCGCAACAGAAAATTGTATGATAAAAGAATTATTGCCAAAGCCGAATTCGAGAAATTCAGTTTTGATTATACCTCTGCTACACAAGCATTAGCAGGATTAGAAAAAAGTCAGCGCAGTCAGTGGCAAAACAAAAAAAGAGGATTAGAAGAGCAACTCAAAAATCTTAACGGTACACTCCAGAAAATAAATGTAGAGGCTAAAAATTATGTTGTAATTGCCCCAGTTTCTGGAACTATTGAGAATTTCTCAGGGATACAAGTGGGTTCCTTTTTGAATGCTTCCCAGTCTATAGCTACTATTTCGGCTACAGACAAACTAATTGTAGAAAGTACTGTTTCTCCAAACGATATTGGTTTAATACGAAAAAATCAAAAGGTAAAATTCCAAATTGATGCTTTCAATTATAACCAGTGGGGATTACTAGAAGGAAATGTAATTGATATAGATCGTAATATTACCATACAAGGGGAACAAGCTTTTTTTAAAGTACGTTGCGCAATGAATACTACTGAAATGCATTTGCAGTCAGGCTACAAAACCAATGTTTCCAAAGGGATGACACTTACTACTCGTTACATTATAACAAGAAGAAGTTTGTATGATTTACTGTTCGATAAAGTAGATGATTGGCTCAACCCAAAACAAATTACTTAAAAAGCAGTAGATTTTAAAAGTATCTAAAATATTATTCTAATTCAGAGGAAGGACTTCCTCATTTACCTATCTAATATTAATGGCTTCTATAAAAATAAAACAACATGATATTAAAGATTGTGGTGCAGCTTGTCTCGCTTCTATTGGAAATCATTACAAAGTTAATCTGCCAATAGCGAGAATACGTCAATACGCCAATACGGATAAACGAGGGACTAATGTTCTCGGGATTATAGAAGCTGCTGAAAAAATGGGTTTTTCGGCTAAAGGTGTTAAAGGAGGCTTAGATGCTATAGATAAAATTCCGCTTCCTGCCATTGCGCATGTGGTGGTAAAAGAGCAATTGCATCATTATATTGTTATCTACAAGGTGGAAAAAGCAAAAGTAGAAAGTCTATCAAAAATTACGGCTATGGATCCTGCCTATGGGCGTATGGAAACCTATACTTTTGAAGAGTTTCAAAAAATATGGACCGGTGTGCTGATACTTTTCGCGCCCAATGATGATTTTAGAACTTATAATGACAAAGTTTCTCCCATAACTCGATTTTGGCATTTAGTACAGCCACATAAAACTATTCTAGTACAAGCACTAGTTGGTGCAATACTATTTACTGTTTAGGGTCTAGCTATGTCCATTTACATTCAAAAAATTACTGATTACGTATTAGTTGACGGCAACAGAAAACTACTAAACTTATTGAGTATTTCGATGATTGCCATTATTTTACTGCAAGCCTACATAGGTTCAAAAAAGAGTGTTTTTGTGATGAAAACTGGTCAGTTGATTGATGCTAAATTGATTTTGGGGTATTACAAACATTTACTGCATTTGCCACAACGTTTTTTTGACACCATGCAAATTGGGGAAATCACTTCACGAATAAATGATGCCGTAAAGATTAGATCCTTTATCAACGAAGTCGCCATTGATATGATTGTAAATGTATTTATTGTTATTTTCTCGTTTACATTAATGTTTACTTATTACTGGAAATTAGCTTTGGTGATTTTACTGGTGATTCCGTTTTATGCCTTGATTTATTTTATTTTGAATAAATTCAATAAAAAAGTAGAACGAACTATTATGGAAAACGCAGCCGAATTGCAAACGCAATTGGTAGAGAGTGTGACTCATATCAGAACCGTAAAAGAATTTGGTATAGAGGAATTTTCCAATCTAAAAACAGAGAATAAGTTTGTGAAATTGCTGTTTACAACTTATAAATCAGGTTTGAATAGCATTTTTGCAGGTACATCTACACAATTTTTGGCATCCATTTTTACCGTTATTCTAATGTGGATTGGTTCTGGTTATGTAATTGATAGAGCCATCACTCCGGGAGAATTGTTTTCTTTTTATGCTTTAATTGGTTATTTTACTTCTCCTGTGGCTTCATTAATAGGGATGAATAAAACGGCTCAAAATGCCTTGATTGCTGCCGATAGACTTTTTGAAATAATGGATCTAGAAAGGGAAGAAACCGAGAATAAAGTAGAGTTACAAAGAGAAAATATTGGCGATATTAAATTTGAAAATGTAAGTTTTCGTTACGGTTCTAGAACTGAAGTTTTCAAGGATTTTAACGCTATTTTTAAGAAAAACGAAACTACTGCAATTGTTGGAGAAAGTGGTAGCGGTAAAACCACTTTGATTTCATTGTTGCAAAATTTATATCCAATTAAAGAAGGGAAAATTTATATAGGTGATTATGATGCTCAATTCATTCATTATCAAAGTTTACGTAATTGTATTGGAGTGATACCACAACAGCTTAATTTATTTTCAGGTAATATTATCGAGAATATCGCTTTGGGAGATTCTTTTCCTAACATGCAACGCATTTTAGATTTATCAAAAGAGTTAGGTATTACTGAATTTGTAGAGAAACTTCCTAATGGATTTGGGACACAAATAGGTGAAAATGGTGCAATGCTATCAGGTGGACAAAAACAACGAATTGCAATTGCCAGAGCATTGTATAAGAATCCCGAAGTTCTATTAATGGATGAAGCAACTTCATCGCTGGATACTAATGCCGAAAGTATAGTAAAGAAAGTGATTGATGATTTTAAATTAAAAGGTAAAACAATTATCGTTATTGCACATCGTTTGAGTACCATAGCTAATGCAGACACTATATTGGTGATGGAAAATGGAACAGTAATTGAGCAAGGAAATCATCTGGATTTATTAGCCAAAAACGGTAAGTATTTTGATTTATGGAGTAAGCAGAGTTTAGTTTAAAATTTTGGATTTACCTCTTATTCGTTATGATTTCGGCCAATAGTTTTTTGGCGCGAAGTAATTTAACCTTGACATTTGTCAATGGTTCGTTAATGGCATTGGCTATCTCTTGGTAACTCATTTCTTGAAAATAACGCAATTGTATGACCTCTTGGTAGTGTGGTTTCAATTCTTTGATGTAGCGCAAGAGCTGTGATAAATTTTGCTCTGTGATCAGCTCATCTTCTGCAGATGGGGTGGTATCTGCAATATTGTATGCTTTTTGATCTTCTTTGTCAGTGATTTCTACAAAAAGGCTGGATTTTTTTTTGCGCAATAAATCAATATGTACGTTTTTAGCAATGCTTATTAGCCAAGTGTTGAATTGAAATTCAGGATTGTAAGATGCTATTTTATCAAATGCTTTTGCAAATGTTTCAATGGTAATGTCCTCAGCATTGGTTTCGTTTTCCGTGCGTTTTAGCATGAAACCATATACTTCGTTCCAATAATAATTCAAGAGAAAAGTAAAGGCGGTTTGATCTCCTTTTTTTGCTTTTTCGATTTGAGTTGCTATTTCCAATTGACTGGTTTTGAGAATAGATTAGTGATAAAAATATTAATCTGCGTGAATATAAGTATTAATTCTACGATAGGAAACCAATATTTTAAATCTTTTTCTTTTAATTTTCCTGCTGAACAGCCTACTACAATCCAAGCACATAAATAGCGTACAAAGATAATAGAGAGCACAATGATCCACTCAAATTGAAAACTCAATAAGATAATGGATAAAACGAAAAATAATAATTGGGTACAATAAAAGGTTCCTAATTGAAATTGATCGAATGTTTTATAGTGACCTGCCGTTGCAATATGACGTCTTTTTTGAATGAGCCAGTCTTTGTAAGTTGTTTTTGGTTTTGAATAAGTAAAACTTTCGGGTGTGAAGCTAATTGCAGTGTTCTTGGCGGTAGCTGCTTCGTTAATGAATAAATCATCGTCTCCAGAGCGCACTTGAATGTGGTTTATGAAACCATTTACATTGAAAAATTCTTCCCTTTTATAGGCTAAATTTCGACCTACTCCCATATAGGGGCGGCCAACTTTTGCCCATGAAAAATATTGGATAGCGGTCAGTAAAGTTTCGTATCGAATTAATTTGTTTAAAAACGAATTGGCAATTCGTTCGTAGCCGCCATAACCTAAAACAATAGTTTTTTGCATAGTAAACTGAGAGCTCATGGCAGTGATCCAGTCCTTTGAAGTGGGGTAGCAATCCGCATCAGTAAAAAGTAAATAATCTTTCTTAGAGGCTTTTATACCTAGCGTTAAGGCGTATTTTTTATTTCCCCAAAAGGCTTCGTTGTTTTCTACTTTTACTAATCGAATATTGGAGTACTGCTTTTCGAAGGCTTCAAAAACTTCCAGAGTATTGTCACTAGAGGCGTCGTCAATCAAGACTATTTCAAAATCAGGGTAGTCTTGTTCAGCAAGTATAGGAATGAATTTCGCAACGTTTTCCTCTTCGTTTTTAGCACATACAATAACGGAAATAGAGATTTTTTTGGCTGTTGTTTGTTGCGCTTTTGCGAAAGCGAATTTCCCAAAAACAACTAAATAATACAAAACTTGTAGAAAAACAATAAAAATAAAAAAGTAAAGAATCAGTATAAGCATCAGAGTTTAATGTGTTTTTAAATCATCTGCAAAGGTATGAATACAATTAGGAATAGTAAATTATAAGTTATGAAATTTATGATTAATTATCGCGGACATTTTTTCATCTCATTTGCTATTGTAATTGCTCCAGTTTCTGGAGTGTTTTGTAGTTCGTTGATGATGTTTTCGTAATTTTTATCATCTCTGTTTTGAGATAGTTTTTTGGTCGCTTGGATTTCGGTTATTTCAATTTCAAAAGCGACTATACCGCGTACTTGTCTCATGGTGCGATCGGATAAGTTTTCGACCTGGATTGGGTTTGCACTGTTTTGCTCGTATTTGTCTACGAGTTTTTTTAGCGATGCTAGAACGGCATCACCTTCAACTATTCTTATTTTTCCATAAACATGAACCGCAATATAATTCCAAGTAGGTACATTTTCATGGTCGTACCAAGAAGATGATATGTAACTGTGTGGTCCAGTAAAAACGGCTAATACGGCGTCGTTTTCGGCAAAACCTTTCCATTGCGGGTTTTCCTTGGCAATATGCCCTTCTAAGACTTCGATTCCGGCTGCATTTGTAGACAGTTCAAGCGGAATGTAAGTGGCGCACAGTTTGCTATTTGCTTGATTGATCAATAAGCCAAAACTATTTTCTTGTAGAAATTGTTTGATTTCGGCTTGGTTTTCGTTCTTGTAAGTAGCGGGTGTGTACATCTTGGTATAAAGTATGAGAGATTAGTATTCGAAAAAAAAATAACTAAATTACATTGACTTCGGCCTCAATATGAATTCCAAAGGTTTTGAAAATGGTCTCTTGTATGTTTCTAGAAACAGCTAGGATTTCTTGCCCGGTTGCGTTTCCATAATTCACTAGTACTAGGGCTTGGTTTTTATGTACTCCTGCATCTCCATAACGTTTTCCTTTAAAACCGGCCTGTTCTATAAGCCATCCTGCCGGAACTTTTACCTCGGTTGGAGAAATGTCGTAGTATTTCATTTCTGGAAATTGTGCTTTTATTTTTTCGAATGTTGTTTTCAAAAGGATAGGATTCTTGAAGAAACTACCGCTATTTCCTAGTTCTTTGGGATCGGGTAGTTTGCTTTTACGGATGGTTATAACGGCATTACTCACCTCTTTTAGAGTAGGAGTGCTGATGTTGTTTTTTTCTAATTCGCCCAAAATATCTCCGTATGAAGTGTTGATTTTATGGTTGCGTTTGGTCAATTTAAAAACTACCGATGTAATGATATATTGGTCTTTTACTTCGTTTTTAAACACACTTTCACGGTAGCCAAATTTACATTCTTCTTTAGTAAATCGCTTCAATTCTTGGTTTTCTATGGTCATGGCTTGGCACGAAACAAAGGTGTCTTTGATTTCAGTTCCATAGGCACCTATGTTTTGAACAGGCGTTGTGCCTACATTACCTGGGATTAAAGACATATTTTCTAATCCGCCAAAATTTTGTGCGATGGTCCATAATACAAATTCATGCCAGTTTTCACCAGCCTGACTTTCTACCCAAACATAATCGTCGTTTTCTTCAATAACTTTCTTTCCTTTCAAATCAATATGTATCACTAAGGCTTGTATGTCTTGGGTCAATAACATATTACTACCACCGCCTAGAATGAATTTTTTTTCAGTAGGATTTTGTTCTAAAATAGATTGTAAGTCGGCTATGGAGTGTACACTTGCAAATTGACTAGCTTTAGCTTCGATTCCAAAAGTGTTGTAGTTTTTTAAAGAGAAATTATGTTGTATTTCCATGGAAGAAAGTTCTTTTTTTAATATTGTATTCCAACTCCAAAAGTAAGAATTAAAATGTATTGGTACTCGATTATGGTTAGATATGCAAGATAATTAATTTGCAAATTTAATTTAGGGTTTGGTTTGTTTAGTAGTATAATGTGGTAGATACTGTTTATGGCTTGCTAAATCTGAGTTTTATTATTGATCAATTTGTGGTAGGTATCGGCTATGATTCTCATGTTACGACTGTAATCAGCATTTTCCGTTACTAGTTTGTGATTGTAATTGATGGCCGTATTGCGAAATTCTGGATTTTCGTGGGCCCAGATCAGTTCATCGGCTAATGATTTGAAATCGTCTACGGTAATCAGTTGTCCGTTTTTGCGATCTGTGATCCAGCTGCTGTTGCCAGGTATATTGGTAATAATGGGGTAGCAATTTGTTGCCATAGCTTCAAACAATGAAGCCGAAACACCTTCGGTAATTGGCATGCTGATGTAGTAATTGCTCGCTTGTAGCAATGGTGGTAATCCTTGATAGGGGATTCTTCCTGTAAAGCGCACTTTGGATGCGATGTTTAAATTTTGCGCAAGCGTTTTTAAGGCATCATACTCTGTTCCATGACCCACAAAGGTGAGTTGAAATGGAATTCCTTTTTGGTCTAAAATGGCAAATGCTTTCAAGATGATATCGTGGCGGTATTCGGGTAATAAAGATCGTGTGACAATAGCGAAAATTTGATCTGTGGGATTGCTGCTAGTACTGTTGTTAAATAATTTTAAATTAATGCCCTTAGCAAGGATCATTATTTTAGCAGGATCTACTGGAACTTTGGACATAGATGCAGCCATGGACGAGCCCCAAGCGTGTATCAATGTCGCTTTTTTAAAAGCATGTCGCTGAATTGCTTTTTTTAAGGGGTACAGTAAAGAGTTTTCGGGCCATAAGTCGGTATGGCCTTGTTGTGCAATTGCTATGGGTTGTAGTTTTGATAAGGCTGCTAGAAAACCGTAGCTGGTTGTTCTCTCGGCAATTATCATGTCGGGCTGTTGGTTTTGAATGATTTTTTTTATTGTAAAAATCGAAAAAGCAAATTCGAATAATCGAATGACTCTATTGTAGAGCCCGTTACTAGGTGTTTTTAATTCCCAGCTAATGATGTCAAAATTGCCAAATTCTTCTAACCCCTTGATCCATGTTTGTGCATCGGCTCTGTAGGTTTCGCCTAAAAAAAGTATTTTTCTTTTTTTCATTCCATTTAGAATTCGTCGGTTGTTAACGCTCTATTGATAAACTCGTTCAATGGTTTTAAAAGGATTAGTTTTTTGACAGTGTTGCTTACAAAATCTTTGTCTAAGGCTTCGGAGATATCAATTCTTTGCAATGCTTCAAAGCTTTTTAATTTTAATAATTCTATAGCTGGATGCTCTTTGTCGTATCCTCTGGGTGGATTTTTAAGCGTGCTTTTTTCATTTCTATCAAAACCGCCAAACACTTTTTTGAACTGTTTTTCATTAAGTATTTCTTCCAAATCTTCGTGGAAGAAAGCGATTTCTTTTCGAACCTTTTTTAAATCATCCGCTTCAGGGGCGTAAAAACCACCAGCTACAAAACTCGCTCCTTTTTCGAGATGAACGTAGTATCCAGAACGATTGTAGCCTTTGGAACCAGAAGAAAGCCAGATGCCAAGATGTGATTTATAAGGTGATTTGTCTTTAGAGAATCGGATGTCTCTATTGATCCTGAAAGTGCATTTTTTAACTTCCAGCATTTCAAGTGCTGGGTCTAATGGTTTCATAGCATCAAGAAAACTAGTAACTAGTTGATGGTAGTCTTTTTTAAAAGCGTCGTATCGTTTTTTGTTTTCTTGAAACCACTCTCTATTGTTATTGGCTTTTAAATCTTCCAGGAATTGTAAACTTTCTTCTGCTACCATTTTGGTTAGTTTAGTTGTTTTCTTAAATCTTGTTCAGTAATGAATCCAGTATGTTTCCACTGTACTTCATTGTTTTTATAAACTAATAAAGTAGGTAGCTCTTCGATTTTCAATTCTTGCATGATTGTTTTGTTCTCGTCTGCATTTAGTCGAATGATTACCACTTTGTCTTTTAATTCGGTTTCCATTTTGGCAAGGTAAGGGGCCATTTTTTTGCAAGGCGCACACCATTCAGCATAAAAATCAATTAATACTTTTTTGTCGGTATTTAGTAACGCTTTGTATTGCTCACTGCTCAATCCTACAATTTTGTCTAGGGGTTTAGAAAGTCCGGCAGCATCCCATTTTAAGAAACCTCCTTGAAGTTCATATATAGTCGTAAAACCTAATTCGTTTAGTTTTTCTGTGGCTTTGGCACTTCGTCCTCCGCTTTTACAGTAGACAAAAACGGGTTTTGTTTTATCCAGTTTTGCAACGTCAGCCACGAAGCTGTCTCCCAACCAATTGATGTTTTTGGCATCTGAGATATGATCTGTAGCGTATTCTTCGGGCGTACGTACGTCTAAGATTTGTGGGTTTGGTGTGTTTTTTATTTTTTCGGCAAATGCTGGAGCATCAATATTCTTGATTTCTTTGGAGGCTTGACCATTACAAGCTAAAATGCTTAGGGATAATACGAATGCTAAAATTTTGAAAAGTTTCATATTTAGGTGTTTTGGATTGAGAAAGCTAATTTAATTAATTTATCAAAGAGATGTTCTGTGGACTGCTACAAATTATAGATTGAATATGGTGTAGGATTGCAAGGTCGATTTTACAATTGCTTCTGTTCGTTCAGGATGTGTGTCTGAAATGAATAATTGTCCGAAGGTGTCGCTATTGACCATTGCTATGATTTTTGAAACTCTAGTTTCGTCTAATTTGTCAAAAATATCATCGAATAATAAAATAGGTTTTACGCCACTTTGTTTTTTTAGAAACTCAAACTGAGCGAGTTTCAAAGCGATCAGAAATGATTTTTGCTGTCCTTGTGATCCAAATTTTTTGATAGGATGACCATCGATTTCAAATGATAGATCGTCTTTATGGGTACCTACACTAGTGTAATGTAAAGCGCGGTCTTTGTTGATGCTTTCTCTTAAAAGGCTAAGTAATTCTTTTTCGAATAGATGACTTTCGTAAACCAGTTGTACCGTTTCTTGAGAGTCTGTAATCGCGTGATGATGCGCGTTAAAAATTGGAATAAACTCAGCTATGAATTCTTTTCTTTTTTCGAATATATAAGAACCAAAACGGTCGAGTTGCTCATTATAGATGGATAACGTATCGTTTTCAAAAACATGATTTAAGGCAAAATACTTCAGTAAAGCATTGCGCTGGCTCATTACTTTTTGATATTGTATCAACTGTTGTAAATAATGGGGGTCAAGTTGTGAAATGACGCTGTCCATAAACTTACGTCTGGTTTCGCTTCCTTCAACAATTAAATCTCTATCTGCTGGAGAAATGATCACTAGCGGAATGAATCCAATATGATCGGAGAATTTATCGTAGGCTTTGCCATTGCGTTTTAATACTTTTTTTTGTCCTTTTTTTAAACTGCAAACTACCTGCTCGGCGCGTTCTTTTTTTATAAACTCGGCATCAATTACAAAGAATTCTTCACCATGCTTTATGTTTTGCACGGCCAAAGGGTTGAAATAACTTTTTCCGTAGGCTAAATGATAGATGGCATCTAGTACATTTGTTTTTCCGATTCCGTTTTTACCCACAAAACAAATTATTTTCCCATCAAACTCAAAATTGGCTTCCGAAAAGTTTTTATAATTGAATAAGGATATTTTTTTTAAATACATTGTGTAAGGCTTGCTGGTATTGAGGAGTTTGTTGTTTTTTGGACTTGTTTTAAAAGTGGGTGCAAATTATTGAAAAATATCCATATATCTGGGCTTTTAACGCTTTTCTGTTGGAAAATTTTCAAGTTTTGAATTTCCTAATTGGAGGTAGAAAACTTATTTTTTTTAATATAATTATAAAAATCCTTTTTTTTTGCGTCGGTTTGAATAAAAATTTTATTTTTGCGGTTCACTAAATTAAATTTAAATGGCTACTTATAATAAAAGAGGATATAAAGCACCGAAAGAGAAAGAAGTAAAAGATACGGTTGAAGAAATAATTGTTGACGATACAGATAGTACAACTGCTGAAGTATTCTCAAAATTAGACGAAACTGCTTCTAGAACGGAAGATTTTGTTGCTAGAAATCAAAAAATCATCATCGGAATTGTAGGTGCTGTAGCTTTGGTAACTATTGGTTACTTAGGGTATCAAAAATTTATTGCTGAGCCAAAACAAAACGACGCTGCTAATGAAATGTTTGTTGCACAACAAAATTTTCAAAAAGCAACTGATGGTGTAGCGAGTGATTCTCTTTATAAATTATCGTTAAATGGATCAGAAGGTAAGTTTGGATTCATTAAATTAGCCGATGAGTATTCAGGTACTGATGCAGGTAATTTAGCTAATTACTATGCAGGTATGGCTTTCTTAAATACTGGAAAATACGATGAAGCAATTCAGTATTTAGGTAAATTTGAGTCAGAAGATATGGTTTTAGGTGCTTTGGCAAAAGGAGCTATTGGTGATGCATATTCTCAAAAGAAGCAACCAAAAGAAGCATTAGAAAATTATATAAAAGCAGTAGCAGTTAATAAAAATGACTTTACTACGCCTCGTTTTTTATTGAAAGCAGGTAAAACAGCTTTGGCTTTAGGAAATAAAGAAGAAGCTTTGAAATATTTCACAGATATTAAAGAAAACTTTGACGCCTCTCCAGAAGCGTCTACTGTTGATGGTTTGATTGGGTTATCTCAGTAATTTACTGAAAACTTCTAACTGAAAACAAAAAAATAAAATGGCAACTGTAAATAAAAATTTATCCGTTTATGATAAAAACACCGTTCCAAAAGCGAAAGATTTTCGTTTTGGAGTAGTGGTAGCTGAATGGAATGAAGAGATTACTGAAGGTTTGTTTAAAGGAGCTTATGAAGCTTTTTTAGAAAATGAAGTGCCAGCTGAGCATATTATTAGATGGAACGTACCTGGAAGCTTTGAGCTTATTTATGGCTGTAAAAAAATGTTGCAAACGCAAAACGTAGATGCTGTTATTGCTATAGGTTGTGTTATTCAAGGCCAAACTAAACATTTTGATTTTGTATGCGAAGGTGTTACTCAAGGGATAAAAGACCTAAATGTTCAAACGGACATTCCGGTTATCTTTTGTGTACTTACTGATAATACAATGCAACAATCTCTAGATAGAAGTGGTGGAATTCATGGAAATAAAGGTACTGAAGCAGCTATTGCTGCTATCAAAATGGCTTTTATTCGTCAGCAAGCTTCATTAACTCATGAGTATCAAAAACAAGCGTTGTTGCCTTCTGGTCAATTACAAATCGAAGATTTGCCTTTGAAATTAGAAGAGTAATAAGTAAATAATTAAGGATGAAACCTATACTGTTCTCAAGGCGGTATAGGTTTTTTTTGTTTTATTTATGATGTAGTCGTCTGTAAAACCGAGTAGAAATTCATTAAATTTGTGCTTATGGTTTTAAAGACTTGAAAAAAAAATGAAATCTTAAATTTAAAATGTATTAATGTCTAGTATAATCCAATTACTTCCTGATCATGTTGCGAACCAGATTGCTGCTGGAGAAGTGGTTCAAAGACCTGCTTCGGTAGTTAAAGAGTTGCTTGAAAACGCTGTTGATGCTGGAGCCACTGACATTAAACTAATTGTCAAGGATGCCGGTAAAGCATTAGTCCAGGTTATTGATAATGGTAAAGGAATGAGTGTGACGGATGCGCGTTTGTGTTTTGAACGTCATGCTACATCCAAAATTCGCTTGGCCGAAGATTTATTTTCATTAGGTACAAAAGGGTTTCGCGGCGAGGCTTTGGCTTCGATAGCTGCGATTGCGCATGTTGAAATGAAAACAAAACAAGCACAAGACGAATTAGGAACTCAGATTGTTATCGAAGGGAGTAAGTTTGTCTCTCAAGAAGTAGCGGTGTTGCCACAAGGAACTTCATTTGCAGTAAAAAACCTATTTTTTAATATTCCTGCCCGTCGTAATTTTTTGAAATCAGATACGGTCGAGTACCGCCATATTATTGATGAGTTTCAACGTGTAGCATTGGCACATCCTAATATTTATTTTACGTTTTATCATAATGGTAGCGAGATGTTCAACTTACCTATGTCGAGTTTGCGTCAGCGTATTGTCACTATTTTTTCGGGAAAAATGAACGAAAAACTGGTTCCTGTTCAAGAAGGTACCGAAATCGTAACGATCGAAGGATTTGTTAGTAAACCTGAGTTTGCCAAAAAAAATAGAGGAGAGCAGTTTTTCTTTGTCAATGATCGTTTTATTAAAAGTGGTTATTTGCACCATGCAGTTATGGCGGCTTATGATGGAATTTTAAAAGATGGAGCACAACCCAGTTATTTTTTGTACTTAAACGTACCACCTAATACCATTGATATTAATATTCACCCTACTAAGACTGAAATAAAGTTTGATGATGAGCATGCTTTATATGCTATTTTAAGAGCAACTATCAAGCATAGTTTGGGGCAGTTTAATGTAGCGCCAATTTTGGATTTTGATCGTGACGCTAATCTAGATACGCCTTATAGTTATAAAGATTTAGAAGGGGAAACTCCCACGATACAAGTGGATCGTAGTTTTAATCCGTTCTCTGATGATAAGGTAAATAAACATTATTCAAGTTATAAAAAACCGGAGCCAACTGCTAATTGGGAAAGCTTGTACGTAGGTCTAAAGCAAGATACAGATGTTTTTACGAGTAATGCCGATTTTTCATTTGAAACCGATGAAGTGACAGGCTCTTTGTTTAATGACGAAGAAGTAGAGCAAGCGGTTCATAATTCGTATCAAATTCATAAAAAATACATAGTGTCACCAATTAAATCAGGAATGGTTATTGTTGATCAGCAACGTGCACATCAAAGGGTGTTGTATGAGCAGTTTTTGACTAATATGACGGTGCAGCAAGCATCAAGTCAGCAATTGTTGTTTCCGTTAGACTTGTTTTTCTCTTCGGGTGAAATGGAGCTTATCGAAGATTTGAAGCTGTCACTTGTTAATACAGGTTTTGTTTTCGAAGATGGAAATACTGATCATGTAGTGATTTCGGGTATTCCGGTGAATATTACCGAAAGCGAAGTTTCGATGGTATTAGAGCAATTATTGAGTGATTTGCAAGACGGAATTCCTGAAAGTAGCTTTAGTCAAAATGATACGATAGCTAAGTCGATGGCTAAAAGTTTAGCCGTGAAAACAGGAACAACGCTTTCAATAAAAGAACAGGAGAATTTAGTAAACGGACTTTTTGCATGCAAAGATCCTAATGTGTCTCCTTTTCAAAAACCAACTTTCATCACTATGCGTGTGGAAGATCTAGATAAAAAATTTGCAATATGAGAAATGTAACCGAAACGGTAAAACAGTTAATTATAATTAATGTTCTGTTTTTTATAGGAACACAAATAGTTGGAGATGCGGCCTATCAAATGTTAGCGATGTATTTTCCTGAGAATAGTAATTTTCAGTTCTGGCAACCTATCACGCATATGTTTATGCACGGTGGATTGATGCACATCTTTTTCAATATGTTTGCCTTGTACTCCTTTGGATCTGCTTTAGAGCATTTTTGGGGTGGAAAAAAGTTTTTGTTTTTCTACATTTCTTGTGGTTTAGGTGCTGCCTTGTTGCATACAGGAATTAATTATTACTTTTTTAATGAAGGAATGAATACACTGATAGAACAAGGTTTTTCAAAAACCGAAGTTTTGGCTGTATTAAATGGAAAAGGAAGCAATGAGATCGTTCCAATTTTAAATAGTCCCGGTTTTCAGAATTTTATAAGTGCCTACATGGGTACTGTCGTGGGAGCATCTGGGGCGATCTATGGTATCATTGTAGCATTTGCATATATGTTTCCGAATGCCGAGTTGTCTTTGATGTTTATTCCTATCCCAATTAAAGCGAAGTATTTTGTGCCTGGATTGGTATTGATTGATTTGTATTTGGGAGTTTCTGGACAATCCATTTTTGGAAGCGGAGGACCTGGAATAGCTCATTTTGCTCATGTTGGTGGCGCGTTATTTGGATTTTTGATTATGTGGTATTGGAAAAAAAATCAGTTCAACGGAAATCGTTGGAATTAGTTTAAATGATCGAAATAAAATCTAAATACGATAAATGAATATTCTAGACGATATAAAATTACAATACAAAGTAGGAGGGATTGCCAATAGATTGATTTATTGGAATGTGGGGTGTTTCTTGGTTTCATTAGTCCTTTTTTATAATTATAAATTAGGTGGTTTTGACTTTCCGAGTTTGGTAGCTTTGTCTACTAATCCTGTGGATTTTCTAGTTAAACCGTGGACGTTTTTAACTTATGCGTTTTTTCATGACGGTTTTTGGCACCTTGTTTTTAATATGATGGTGTTGCATTTTTCAAGCCGTTTGTTTTTAACTTTTTTTACTCAAAAACAATATTTAGGGCTCTATTTTTTAAGTGCTGTATTTGCGGGTATTTGCTTTGTTGGTGGGTATTATTTTCTAAATTTAACAGCTTCAATTGTAGGTGCATCAGCTGCTATAATGGCAATTTTAGTAGCAGTTACCACTTATCAGCCATTGATGAATGTGCGTTTGTTGCTAATGGGTAATGTAAAGCTATGGCATATTACTGCTGTTATTCTAATCTTGGATTTAATGCAGTTTAGAATCGAAAATATGGGTGGTCATATTTCGCATTTAGCGGGAGCATTTTTAGGGTTTCTATATGTAAAATTACTGCAAAATGGCACCGATTTAAGCGTGGCTATGAGCACGATTATTGATTTTTTCACTAATTTATTTGGTAAGTCTTCTAAAACGCCTTTCAAAAAAGTACATAAAAATTATACAAAAGCAGGAAAACCAGTTTCAAAACCAGTCTCTAAAATTATTACAAAAGATAGAAATCAACAGCAAATTGATGAGATTTTGGATAAAATTAGTCAATCGGGATATGATAGTTTGACAAAGGACGAAAAAGAATTTTTGTTTAAAGCTGGGAAATAGTACTTTTATAGTGGTTTTGGTAACTAAGTTATGATGCCTAACGTTTAAAAGTAACTGCAATAATTAATTTGAATAAACGAATATGAAAAACCTTTCATGGTTCAATAAAGGGATGTTTTTTTTAAACATTGTTCTTACGGTTGTTACATTTGTGGCCTACGTGCTCCCTTTTTTAGCTCCTAAGCTATTTCCTATTCTTTCGGTACTAACGCTTGTAATGCCTTTGTTCTTTATACTCAATGGTTTGTTTTTTGTCTATTGGGGATTGCTTTTTAAAAAACGAATGATTCTGTCTGGCCTAGTTCTTCTAATGGGAATTACTTTTATTAATAAGTTTTATAAATTCTCGGCTAAGGAATATCCAGAGGATGAAAAAGATTTTATTGTAATGAGCTATAATGTGCGGTTGTTTAATTTATTTAAATGGATCGATAAAGATGATGTGGCGGGTGATATCGTGTCCTTTATCAATGATAAAAATCCTGATATATTGTGTATTCAAGAGTATTCCACTTCGGCTAATATTGATTTAAAAGTATACCGCTATAAGTATATTTTTATGGAAGGGAACAAGATTAAAACAGGTCAGGCGATATTTTCTAAATTTCCAATAATCAATCAAGGTGATATTGTATTTCCTAACTCTAATAATGCGGTCGTTTATGCAGATATTAAGAAAGGAAAGGACATTATTCGGGTTTATAATATGCACCTGCAATCCATTAAGATTACGCCAGATGTTGATGAGATATCGGAGAATATAAATGTGATTAATCAAAACAAATCACAAATGATGCTCATTAGAATGAGTAAAGCCTTTAAACAGCAACAGCAGCAAGCAGAGATTTTGCAAAAGCATAAAAAGGAATGTGAATATCCTGTCATTATTTGCGGAGACATGAATAATAGTGCTTTTTCTTATGTGTATCGCAATATTAAGGGGACGCTAAAAGATAGTTTTGAGGAAGCTGGTACTGGCTTTGGACAAACCTATAAGTTCAAGTATTATCCTGCGAGAATAGATTACATATTCGCTGATGAAAAAATGACAGTAAAAAAATTCGAAAGCTTTTCAGATTTTGATAATTCAGATCATTATCCTGTAATGGTAAAGCTTGCGCTTTAATCTTAGTTGTTATTGCGGTTGTAACAGTTGATTTTTTAAATAGTCAATTGCGAACTTCCCTTCATTAAATAATAAATCGAGTACGCTTAGGTTGTTGATATATCCAAATTTATCATCAAATACTTGTGTGTATTTTTCAAACTGTGACGGGTCTTTTTTACCATCAACTAAGTGTCTGAAATCGGTAATCGTATTTTGATCTGCTTCGTGAAAGTACTCGGTAGTTGTAGAAAAGTCTAGTTGAAGACGTAAACATTGTTTTATTACCTCTAAGGTATCCCAGTTTAAATCGAGTAAATAGGTGTATTTTTTTTCAAAAATGAATCGAATATCATCTTGAAAGTATTCAAAAAAAGGCGAACTACGATAAGCTGCTTCTAGTGATTTGTAATGTTGTTTTTGCCAATCAAAATCCGTATCGAGTTGTATTTCCTTTGTCTTTTGATGGTTTGTTTTTGAATGTTTGATAGGAATATTAAGCATTTGAATTCCATTCGGACTGTAGATGTACGTTCGGTTTCTATTGGTTTGCTTCTGGAAATTATCTTCTATTTCAAAGCATAGATCATCTGCTTGAAGCATGGCTGCAAAGTGACTAATCGATGGAAAATAAGTAGGGTGAAGTAGGGTAGTCATTCGTTATTGTATTTAAAGTGTAAGGTTTAAAGTGGTTGGTGACTTTAAACCTTAGACTTTAAAATTTTTTATTTATGCTTTGTTTTCTTTTCTTTTTTTCCAAAAATATTCTCCAGCAAAGAATACGGCCAAGAAGATCAAGAAGTACTTAAAGTATGATTGTGGTTGTCCTTCACCACTAACGGTGGTGAAAACTCTATCCCAACGAATTTTATTCATTCCTTTTCCATTAGTATCCCAACTCATCCAAATGAATATTGGTTTACCTACAATATGGTTTTCGGGTACGTATCCCCAATATCTACTATCTTCAGAGTTGTGACGATTGTCTCCCATCATCCAGTAATAGTTTTGCTTAAAAGTGTAGCTCGTTACAACTTGTCCGTTTAGGCGAATTTCATTACCAGTCACCTTTAAATCATTTTTATCTCCATTGTCTGCTGTTTCATAATCAGTGATGATGCGCTCGTAAAACGGTAACGATTTAGCGTTTAGTGCTACTGTTTTTCCTTGTTGCGGAATGTATATTGGCCCAAGGTTGTCTTGATTCCAGTTTGTGTTGTGCGGGAATATACCTGCCTCTGGTGTTTTTGCTATTTCTCTAGTTACTGCTATTATTCCGGGAACGTTTTTCAGTCTTTCGGCCCCAGCAGCTGTTAAAGCTCTAAATAGTAAAGTATCTTTTGATTGTTCGTTTTTTATGTACACCTGATCTGTGATATTCATATCCTTTAATAGGTATTCAAAATCAATAGGTGTTTTACCATCCATTACAACAGTATATGAGAATTGCGGTTTAGCACGTTCTGGTAATTGCAATACTTTACCATTGATGTACACGATACCGTCTTTTACTGATAAGCTATCTCCAGGAATTCCTACGCAACGTTTTACGTAGTTTGATTTTTTGTCAATAGGTTTAAAAACGCCTGGTCTTCCTTTTGGTTCAAAGAAATAATGAACTGTATCAACCGGCCAGTTAAATACCACGATGTCCGTACGCTTGATGTCCTCGATGCCTGGTAGTCTTAAATAAGGCAATTGAGGCCAGTTCAAGTATGATTTTTTCTTGGTAAGCGGAATTGAGTCATGAACCATAGGCAATGCTACGGTAGTCATAGGGACGCGAGCTCCATAATTGACCTTACTTACAAAAAGGAAATCGCCTATTAAAAGAGATTTTTCTAAAGATGAAGTAGGGATGGTAAACGGTTGTATAAAATAGGTGTGGACTATTGTAGCTACAACGATGGCAAAAAGTAATGAGCTTACTGTGCTTGTTGTTTTGTTTTCTGAGCGTTCGTTTTTATCTGCAATGTAGCTTAGCTTGGCTGTATAATTGATGTAATAGAGGTACAGTCCGCAGGTTATGATAACTAGAAAAGTATCTAAAGTAGATCGTTTGCCAAAGCTTCTTAATGTTTCTACCCAGATTACAGGAAAGATGATTAGATTAATAATAGGAATGAAAAGCAATACAGTCCACCAACTTGGTCTACCGATTATTTTCATTAAAATGATGGCGTTATAAACGGGTATTGCAGCTTCCCAACGTTTTCTTCCAGCAGCTTCATAAAACTTCCATGTTCCTACAAAGTGGACAATTTGGATGAATAAGAAGAACACAAACCAATGATATAGTGTCATAATTTTATTATTTTAATTGTAAGATTTAAAGTGTTGTGTTACCGTAACCTTAAATCGATATTTTTTTTATTTTAAATCTAATACGTCTTTCATAGAAAAAACGCCTTGTTTCCCTACGATCCATTCAGCGGCAATAACAGCTCCAAGTGCAAAACCCTCTCTGCTGTGTGCGGTATGTTTTATTTCGATGCTGTCTACAACAGAGTTGTAAGCAACGGTATGCGTTCCAGGAACAGTACCGATTCTTTTGGCTTCGATATGAATTTCGTTTGTATTTGGTTTATTTAATGTCCAATTAGTATATTGACTGTTTTCAATTACGCCTTTGGCTAATGAAATAGCAGTTCCGCTTGGTGCATCTAGTTTTTGAGTATGGTGAATTTCTTCCATGTCAATACTATAGCTGTCTAGTTTAGACATCATTTTGGCTAAATATTCGTTTAGTTCAAAGAAAATATTAACCCCAAGACTAAAGTTTGAACTGGATATAAAGGCTCCGTTTTTTTCTTTGCACAAAGCGACCATCTCATCATAATGCTCCAGCCAACCTGTTGTTCCTGAGATTACTGGTACATTAGATTGAAAACAAATTGAAATATTGTTTACAGCTGCAGTTGGGATACTAAAGTCTATTGCTACATCAGCATTTGATAAGCCTTCGTAAGTATTGTGTTCGTCTTTTTTTAAAACAATTTCGTGGCCTCTTTCTAGAGCAATTCGCTCAATTACTTGACCCATTTTACCATATCCTAATAGCGCAATTTTCATTTGTTTTTGATTTTTTTATAAATTAAAAAAGAGTAGAGTATCTAGTAAGTGTATGGATCCTCTAAAAATTGTAATTAATAGTTAGACCTACATTTGGTCTAAATGTTACATCATTTGGGTAAACTGTAGGTTTTAATGATAAGTTTTCGTCTACGTTGAACTGTAATAATGCTGCGTCAACATTAGCGTCAATGATGTTTAAGGCATAAAAGGCTACTACAAATAAAGCAGATAAGTCTCTATTTCTTTGGTAGAATTTTTGGCCTGTAATTAATCGAGAATCATCAAGGTAGGAATAATTGTCATCTGTATACCCTTCAAGTCTACGTTTGTAAGCGTCTCTGTATTGATGGTATTTTTTATTACTATCAATATAAAAATAAAGACTCGTTCCAATTGCTCCGTATACTAGTGGAATTTTCCAGTATTTTTTATTGTACGCTTGTCCTAAACCCGGTAAAATAGCCGAGTAGAATGCAGCCTTGGCAGGCGTAAGCGGATCAATATTGTTTGGTTTTAAAGTGTCTTTTACTGTAACAAATGCATCTTTTTTTGCTTGTGCAAAAACAGATGCATTTGTTAAAAATAGAAAAAGAATTACTATGGAAATACCTTTATACACTATCCTTTTATTAAATCGATCATTCTGTTTAAATCGTCTTCAGATTGAAACGGAATTGTTATTTTTCCTTTACCATTTCCAGCAACTTTGATGTCTACTTTGTTTCCAAAATAAGTGAAAAACGCCTTTTTTTGCGCTTCATCTACCTCGAAAGAAGTAGCTTTAATTGGGGTTGCAGGCTTAGGTCTTAAACTTTCATGGTATTTTTTGACCAATGCTTCTGTTTCTCGTACCGAAAGATTTTGAATTACAATTTTTTGATAAATATCAGTTTGTATGTCAAGATCTTCAATATTGATGATGGCACGTCCATGCCCCATACTAATGAAACCGTCGCGAATTCCTGTTTGGATAATCGGGTCTAGTTTTAAAAGTCTTAAATAATTGGCAATAGTTGATCGCTTTTTACCAACACGGTCACTCATTTGTTCCTGTGTTAATTGAATTTCATCAATCAATCGTTGGTATGAAAGCGCAATCTCGATAGGATCTAAGTCATGACGTTGAATGTTTTCAACTAATGCCATTACCAGTGATTCATTATCGTTTGCAATTCGAATATAAGCAGGTACGGTAGTAAGGCCTACTAAAGTCGAAGCGCGTAAACGACGCTCTCCAGAGATTAATTGGTATTTATTGTAGTCTAATTTACGTACAGTAATAGGTTGGATTACTCCTAATTCCTTGATCGAAGTGGCTAATTCTCGCAATGATTCCTCATTGAAGTTGCTTCTAGGTTGAAAAGGATTAATTTCTATCGCATCAATTTCAAGCTCAATAATATTCCCTACAACTTTATCTGCATTTTTATCGTCAACTGATTTTATATCGTTTTCCGGATCCTTTAATAATGCTGATAATCCTCTTCCTAATGCTTGTTTCTTTATTGCCTTTGCCATACAACTATTTACTGTTTTTCTTTATAATTTCTTGAGCCAAGTGTAAGTAGTTTATAGCTCCTTTACTTGTAGCGTCGTAGTTTATGATGCTTTCGCCAAAACTTGGTGCTTCACTCAATTTTACATTTCGCTGGATGATAGTATCAAATACCATATCGTTAAAATGCTTTTGAACCTCTTCTACCACTTGATTTGATAATCGTAATCTAGAATCGTACATGGTCAATAGCAGTCCTTCGATATCTAAATCTGGATTGTGAATTTTTTGGATACTTTTAATGGTATTCAATAGCTTTCCAAGTCCTTCAAGTGCAAAATATTCGCATTGAATAGGGATAATTACAGAATCTGACGCAGTTAAGGCGTTTAGCGTTAATAAACCTAATGAAGGCGCACAATCAATAATGATGTAGTCGTACTCTTCCTTGATTTCTTCCAATGCTTTTTTAAGCATATATTCCCTGTTCTCTTTGTCGACTAATTCGATTTCAATAGCCACAAGGTCAATATGTGCTGGTATTATATCTACATTTGGAGCAGTACATTTTATAATAGCTTCTTTTGGTGTGTTGCTGTGTTCTAGAATTTGGTAGGTGCCAATTTCTACACTATCCACATCAATACCTAAACCTGAACTAGCATTTGCCTGCGGGTCAGCGTCAATAATAAGTACTTTTTTTTCTAAAACTCCTAAGGAAGCGGCAAGATTTACTGATGTTGTAGTCTTTCCAACTCCTCCTTTTTGATTAGCAATCGCAATGATTTTGCCCATTTGTTTGTATAAATTTTGAACCGTAAAAATACAATTTATTATGGTTTCTAAAAATCTATTTTGTTAACATTTGTTAAAGCTTGATTAGCTGTGCTTTGAACTTGTTTTTTTTAGATTTTACCTTTTTGTATTTTTGTGTTTTTGAGGTTGATTTTTGGCTGTTTTTACAGTGAAATTGATATTTGTTTTGACTTTTTTGTCAAATTCTTATCTGGCTTGGTGTAGAATTGTTTTTCTGTCAATGAATTTGTTTTTTAGATTTTGTTACGCTAAAATTACTTTGCAACAGATATAGCAGTGATTTATAGTTTGCTTGTCATAAAGCCAAAAAAAAAGTCTTTTCAAATAAATGAAAAGACTTTTGTCGGGGTGGCAGGATTCGAACCTGCGGCCTCCTGCTCCCAAAGCAGGCGCGATAACCGAGCTACGCTACACCCCGTAATTCGAGTGCAAATATAAAACATATTTTTAGTTCTGCAACTAATAATTGCAAATAGAATGTGATTATTTTCAAATAGCTAAAATTGATGTTTTTATGTGTGTATTTTTCATTAAAAAACTACATTTGTACCTTCAAAAATGTAATAAAATAAGATTATGTCTGATACAATCGAAAAAATAAAATGCCTAATTATAGGTTCAGGTCCTGCAGGATATACTGCAGCAATATATGCAGCAAGGGCGAATATGAATCCTGTAGTGTACCAAGGAATGCAACCAGGTGGTCAATTGACGACTACAAACGAAGTGGAGAACTGGCCAGGAAATCCAGTAGGAATTACTGGACCAGAAATGATGGTTGGGTTGCAAGCCCAAGCAGAACGTTTTGGTACTGATGTTCGTGACGGATGGGCTACCAAAGTAGATTTCTCTGGAGACGTCCACAAAGTATGGATTAATGATACAATCGAATTGCACTGCGAAACAGTTATTATTTCGACGGGTGCCTCGGCTAAATATTTAGGATTGCCTTCTGAGCAACACTATTTGAAAATGGGTGGTGGAGTTTCGGCTTGTGCTGTTTGTGATGGCTTTTTCTACCGCAATCAAGAAGTGGTAATTGTAGGAGCTGGTGATTCTGCTTGTGAGGAAGCACACTATTTGTCTAAATTATGCAAAAAAGTGACGATGCTAGTGCGTAGCGAAAAATTCCGTGCTTCAAAAATCATGGAAGAACGCGTACGCAAAACAGAGAATATTACTATTTTAATGAACCATGACACGGTGGAAGTATTGGGTGATGAGCAAGTGGTAACGGCTGTAAGAGCGTTGAATAAAACTACTGGTGAAACTTTTGATATTGAAGCTACTGGTTTCTTTGTAGCTATTGGTCATAAACCTAATACGGATATTTTTAAAGAGTATATCACTTTGGATGAAACGGGTTATATTGTTAATACTCCTGGTACCGCTACAACCAATGTAGCAGGGGTATTTGTGGCTGGTGATGCTGCAGATCATGTGTACCGTCAAGCAATTACTGCTGCGGGTACTGGATGTATGGCTGCGCTAGATGCCGAAAGATATTTGGCTGCTAAAGAATAATTGTAGTTAATTGCTATAAAACTAAAAAGTCCCGATTTTTATTTAAAATCGGGACTTTTTTATGAAGTACTAGCTAAGCTATTTAATGCTTATTTTACTTTTTTAATTAGTTTTGCTTCGTCTGCAAATTTTTTCATCTCAATAGCAGGATCTCCGTAAAGATCAATTTCTGATTTTCCTGAGGCTGTTATCGTAATAGTTGTTTCGGCATTTACTGCTGCTTCCGAGCTTCCTTCGGTTACTAGTTTAATGTTTTTGATGGTTAGTTTAGAAGCATTTAATTTAGAGTCACTATCTGTTCTCAATACTCCATTAGTAGCAGTTCCTTCAATTTTAGCATCTGTTTTTTGATACAAATCGGCCGTTAGATCTGTCGTTTTTACTAATGCCTTCAAAGTAGCGTTTTGACTCAAGATCAACTTGGCTTTATCGGATGTTAAATTAAGCTCTACTTTTGATTTGTCATTCGATTCTAAACGAAAATGTTTTGAATTAATATTCAAAAATAATTTGGAATCGCCATACGATTTAAACGCAATAGAGTCCAGTTGTATTTGCTGAATAGCATTTACGGTAGCTTCGTTTTTTAGGCTTACTAGATTTAAATCTTTAGTATAAGTGATGCGCACTTGCAGTTTTTTAAATCGAGTAATGTCTTTTAAAGTATGAATGTTTAAAACATTGTCCACCACATCCGTCGAAATTATATCGTGTAAATTGCCATCGGCTTCTATTTTTATTCCAGCAATGTCTCCAACTTCAAGAAAAGCTTCTATGTTGTCATCAATTTCAATGGTTTTAAAAGCACCTATGTTGCGCAACAAGGTTGTAACGTTTTTTGAACCTTTGGTTTTTTCTCTGCTTTGTGCAAATGTTGCTGTAGTTACTAATAAGAGTAGGAGTATAGGGAAGTGTTTTTTCATGTTGTATGTGAATTATCGTTTGTACAAATATAAAAAAAACCATCCACTTTTGATGGATGATTTTAGTAATAATGCGGGCTAGTACCGTTATTCTAGTGCTATGCTTGCGCCAGACGAGGCTTTTCTTTCTATAGAATGCGGTTTAATATTGTACTTTATTTCACTTCCGCTAGATGCCCTTGCTTTTAAACTCACTATCGGATGCGTGTATATTGATGATGCACTAGATGATTTAGCAGTAATATCATTAGTCAATAATTCATTGGCTTTAATGGTGCTGGCACTAGATGCTGTGGCGTCAAGGGTTAATGACATTCCTTTTAGGGTTATAGAGCTAGCGCTACTAGAACGAGCCGAAATATTATCATAAGCTGCTTTTATATCTATAGTCGCAGCGCTTGAGGAGCGTAAATGAATTTTTTGACCTTTTAAGGTATTTGAACTTTGAATGGAAGCAGCGCTTGAGGCTTGCAACTCATCAATAATAGGCATTTTTACAATTACTTTTTTCGACTTAACATTCACATAGGAATTGTAGTCACTTGAAATTTCAAGCACTCCGTTTTCTACCTTTGTTATAATGCTGTTTTGTATGTTGTCATCTGCTTCTACAATTACGGTTGTTTTGTCGCTTTGTTCTATAACAACGTCTATAGCGTTGCTCACTTCGATACTTGTAAAGCTGCGTTCTAGTTTTCGGTTTTCCGTTGTTACATTTCCGCTTCCTGTTATGGATTTATCACCAATGGAGTATTGACAAGAGGCGAATAATAGTGCTGTTAGTGTAACAACTATAAATTTGGTAGTATAAGTTATGATTTTTAACATGATTAGTTGGTTTTAATAATGATACCGTCTTTGTTTATTTTCAATTCTTTAATATCGCTTTTAGTGTTTTTTATACTGTCAGTGGTAATAGAAATTCCGTTTTTATTGATGGTTACAGATCCGTTATTGTTTTGTTCGTCGTCGCTGTCATAGTCTGATTCATAATCGTAATCATCTCCATTTTCAATATCATTGTATTCTTCTTCATCAGCTGGGCAATCCATACATTTAATTTTAGATTCAAATACTTTGTATAAATAGCTGTCCGAGCTATGGTGCAGGTTAAAGTAGTTGTTGTCTGAATTGTCATAGTGTCTTACAGATGAATCTACTTTGAATACAATTCCTTCAGGCAAGTATAACGTAATTTCAATTTCTTGATCTCTGTACTTGTTTTTCAAATCTGTCAAAAGGTAATTGTCCAGTATCAGCTGATTGCCTACCATTTTATAACCGTATTTTATTGCTTTAGCTCTTTTCTTAGCTTCGGCTAATGTTTTTCCTTTTGCTTCTTTTTCGATCTGAATGTAAGCTACTTTTTCATCTGTTTTTTCAATTTTAAAACGTACTTCATTCGAATAGATGACATCCGCATCTGTAGAGTCTTGCGTGATTTTAAAATCATCCCTATCGTTTATGTTTTTGGCATAATAATCATTGTGTATAAATTTGATCATTAATGTATCGGTAGGTTGTAAAACAATGTTTTCCTTATGTACTACGCGTCCGTCAATGGCAAATGCTGAAGCTTGTTTTATACCAATTGAGATTGCTAGGGCAACTGCAATGATCCAAACGGCTATTAAAGTCGATTTAGCAATATTTCCTATGGATTTCATGTTGGGAGACAATAACTTAAAGCCCAAAAGTGTTAAGAAAAAGAACGGAATCCCTACTGCAAAGAACATTAGTAAACCAAAAGACCAAATAGGATAATCCGTAAAATTTCCTGCTTCAACAAAACTAGACCACGGCAAGTCAATCAATGATGATGAACCCAAAGTAAATACTCCAATTAATAACCCGATTAATGTACTAAGTCCGGTGATGATTAATATAATCCCTAAAAACTTAGCAAAAACCTTAAAGACGGAAAGGATAAAATCGCCAAACGAATTCCCTATTTTCTCAGCACCCGATTTTATTTGGTTGCCATATTTGTCGTAATCAGCATTTTTGATCTTTTCTGATACATTTTCAAATTCTTCTCGAACTTTTTTTTCGATGTTCGAAATGTTAACGGGCTCTCCCGTCATCTCCAATTTCTCTGATGTGGTCACTGCCTCAGGCATCACAATCCATAGAATGATATAAGCAAGAATTCCTGTTCCAGCACCCCAAACCAGTAGTACTAATACCACTCTAATCCACACAGGGTCAATCCCAAAATAGTGGCCTAGTCCAGCTGCAACGCCACCTATCATTCCTTTGTCTTTGTCTCTGTATAATTTTTTAGATCGTCTAGTAGTGTTGTCATTAAAGGATTGGTACGAGTTGTAGTTATTCGTATTGTCTTCTTCAATAATATAATCTTCTGGTTGACCCATTACCGCAATTACTTCGTCAACTTCTTTTATGCCTACAACATGTTTGTTGCTTTTTTGTTTCTCATTCAATAATTCCGAAACACGCATTTCAATGTCTTTAATAATTTCGTCTTGACCAGATGAGTTCGACAAAGAACGCTTGATAGCATCAAAATAACGGTTCAGTTTTTGGTATGCATCTTCATCTATATGAAAGAACATTCCGCCTAGGTTTATATTTACAGTTTTGTTCATGACTTTTATTTTTGGTTTGTGATTAGATTTACAGCATCAGAGAGTTCGGTCCAAGTGCCATTGAGTTCGTTTAAAAATGTTTGACCTATTTCAGTTAGCCCATAATATTTTCTTGGTGGTCCTGATGTCGATTCTTCCCAACGATAGCTCAGTAAGCCGTCGTTTTTTAATCGGGTTAGTAGTGGGTAAATAGTACCCTCAACTACGAGTAACTTGGCGTTTTTTAAAGTGTCTAATATTTCCGACGTATATGCATCTTTTTCTTTTAAAACAGATAAGATGCAAAATTCGAGAACACCTTTACGCATCTGTGCTTTTGTGTTTTCAATATTCATAATTTCATTTTTGTTTTTGGATTAAACAGTTCATTTTTTGATTGATGATTGATGATGATTTTTATTTGAAGCTATTTCCTGCTGTCCGCTATATCTTTTCCTGGCCAAAGAAGCCAGTAAAAGGATGCCGCTTCCATCAGGGCTAGTCTCGTTACTTGATAAATGGTATTGTTATAGGGTATTTAAATTTCTCTCCGTTTGATGTTTTTATCGCTCCGTAAATGATCAAGAAAAACTCTGATATTTTTAAAACTCCAAATATCAGTACAGCCATGATTCCTATTGTTAGTAAGCCCATATTGGCATCAAAATTAAAATTATTAAGTACAAAGTTGTCGTCGTGTACAATAGCATCAAATGGAACGTTGTTAAAAATAGTGATGATAAAAACAGGTACTGCAATCGCAATTAGTACTAAGGAATACAATAATAAACTCAGTTGAAAATTAAGCACTTGCTTTCCATTGTAATCTACAAAGTCCGATTCGTCTTTTTTTGTTGACCACACTAGTATTGGAAAAATATAATTCCCAAACGGAATAAAATATTGTGACAATGTGCTTAAGTGTATAAACGTTGCTGCATTCTTGTGGGTGATTGTGTCCATTTTAATTTGATTTTGATTGATGATTGAAATTCCAAAATTACGTTTGATTGACTTACCTAGTAATTTCTTATGCAAATATATGGTTAAAAGACAGTATTATGTAACGCATAGTAGTAAATATTAACACAATATTAACATATAAATTTATTATGTACGCATAGTATATTTTTGTATCTTAGCAAAAAAATCAACAAATATGAACCTTACGCCATCTAAACTTAATAAATTTCTATTTTTCAAATTGCCATCGGCATTTTTATGCGGAGTACGAGTAAAGGCAATAGAGGAGACAAGTTGTAAAGTATCGGTAAAACACCGCTGGATGAATCAAAATCCGTTTAACTCCATGTATTTTGCAGTACAAGCAATGGCTGCCGAGCTATCAACGGGTGCTATGGTTATTGATCAAATTCAAAAAAGCGGAAAAAAAATTTCGATGTTGGTTGCCAATAATAAAAGTAATTTTAGTAAAAAAGCAACTGGAAGAATCACATTTGAATGTAAAGATGGTCATTTAATTGCCCAAGCAATTAAGGAAACTATTGCAACAGGTGAGGGGCAAACCTTCTGGATGAAATCGATAGGAACAAATGAGCAAGGAGTTCAAGTCTCAGAAATGGACTTTGAGTGGAGCGTAAAATTAAAATAAGAATAAAGTTGTTTACTAGTTAATGAAAAAGAAGCCTCTAAATTTATTTTTAGAGGCTTCTTTTGTAAATGGTGTGTTATGCTTTTTTAGCGCAACATTTTTTGTCTTCTTTCTTAGTAGCTTTAGCATCGCATTTTTTACCTTCTGCTTTGCACTTTTCTTTGCAAGTAGCAACTTCTTCTGCAGTCATTTTTTTACTGTCTCCGTCGTGTGACATTGAGCAAGCTTCTTTTTTAGATTTCTCTTGTTTAGCCGCAGTTGCTTGCTGTGCGTTGCTATTAATTGTGAATAATGCAATAGCTAGTAAAGTGATTATTTTTTTCATTATGTAATTGTTTTAGTATTCATTTTGTACCTCAAATATAAAAAGAAAATGAATAGTGCTTGGATTTTTTTTAAGGCTTTTTTACTTATTGTTTGATCATTACTTTTTTGAATAATGGCCCTTTTGAGGTTAGAACCTTAATAAAGTACAGTCCTGTGCAGGCTCTTTTTACGTTCAGTTGTATCAACTCTTCTTTTTGATTTTCAATCTTCCAAGATTGCACTATTTGACCATATAAATTATAAAGCACTACTTTTTCGATCGTTACGTTTGTGGTGCTGTTGCTTATTTGTATCAAGTTTCTTTTTTGTAAAAAATGGACTTTAATGCGTTCGTCACGGTCACCATCATTATCACGGTCAGGAGTGGTAGTAGTGTCTGGAGTTGTTGCAACAGTATTGTCCTTAAATCGCAATGAAAATCGATTGTTAAACTCACCTGCTAGAAGCTCTATCTCATAAGATGCTGAGCGTATGTCGTGGTAACTATCGTCATTGTTGTCGTAAATGAATATTTTTTGATTGGTATCAAAATTTTCTAACTGATCGATCATAAAACGTACTTTACCCGGACTATCATTTTTTACCCCTATAGTGTACGAAGCTCCTATGTTAAAATAGCCTTCGCCTTGAATCACAAGTTTATTGGCTCCATTTAGAAAATACATATCACTAGGATAGTCATCAAAGTTGAGTCCGTCATACCCATAATCCATTTCGGATGTTGCTTTGTCATCCATAAAACCCAGTAGCACTTGACGGTGATGATCTGTTTTATATTGGTAACCCAAACGAATTTTTTGATAAGTGTTTTTGGGTAACGCATCGTTGTTGTTGTTATTCCAATAGGCTTCTTTTTTAGTTGCGGCCGCTTTGAATAAAACATTAGAAACCGTGGCTTCATCTTCTTTATGAAAACCTCTTTGACTGTTTTTATAAACAATTGTACCACCAGCGCTCGCATTTCCATTAAGGAAAAAACTTTGGCCTACTGGTACAAATTGGTTGGGAGCTCCCTTACTACTTGATCCTAGACCGCTTACAAATTCTACGCCAACGGAGGTCGCTGGAATTCCTCCCACTAAATTACGAATAGCATAACCTCCTTGATAGTCTCTTAATACATGAGTATTGTTCGTGTCGTAATGCTCCCAGAAGTACAAAGTTCCATCTGTAACGCCTAAGTTGTCTGTTAAAAATTGATCAGCATCTAGGGCTGATGGGTATGGATTTCCGGCTAGCAACAGTTGGTCTGTACTGATGCTGTTTGTTGCAATGGTTCCATTATTTGGTTTTCCTACAAAGGTGTAGTTTTGAGTTGCGGTTGCTGCTCCACTTCCTTTTAATGTATAACCTTGTCCCACACGAATTGTCCCGTTTTCATTTACGGCAACCCAATTGGCGTAAGCATTGGCATAATTATCAAATTTGTAGATCCAAAACCTAGCAAGGCTTATAGGCGCGCTAGGGTTTCCATCATAACCACCTATCCAATTGATGTTTTGTGGCGTAGTTGTTGTCCCGTCTTTCATGACGCTATTGATCGTGTAATCTTTATTGTTTACTAATGTATTAACCGGACTTACTGGTGATGACCAGTAGTTGTAATTGAATTTATTGGATTGTCCTTGTTGGTCTCTTTCTATAGCGCCGGCACTCGTTACGTCTAGATCACTTTCTGTAGTTTGCACTAGTTGAGATTTGCCTACTAAGTCTACTTTTCCATCTAGTTTTAAATACCAGTCATTTTGCAATTTAGTATTGTTAGTCATATTGATGGTAACTCCTGTATTTACCAGCATTCCCAAATCAATATTGTTAGCGGTCTCTGTAATGTCGTGTTGCACTTTTACGATAGACCAGTCGTTTTCCATGATGTCAATCCCTCTAATTTCTTTAGTAGGACTATCAACTGCTACCGAAAAGCTTCCCACTCTTTCAGTCAAGAAAGGCATAGGTGCTTGTTGTGATGCAATGATTTTATGATTGTATATTTTTGTTCCAGTGATGTCAACCGTTGGAGTAGTTAGGTCGTCAATGATATCGTCTTTGTAAACATCCATTCTATAGTAACGCAACAGATTAGTAAATGGTAAATTAGCTGGAGCTGTGGCTATGTTTTTGGGAACAGTTACGCCTCCAATTCCTGAGCCTGAGTCTTGGATTTCTTGGTACACCATTCTTTGCAATTGCGAGTCAGTAAGGGCCACATTAAACACACGCAGTTCGTCAATTTTTCCTTTAAAATAATTAGTACCAGTAGGGCCTACTGTTGCTGGATCTCTACCTATAGTTAATAAGGAAGTATCGGATGTGATCGCACTAGCCACTGATTTTGAAGCTACCATTGTACCGTTTAAATATAATTTTAATACAGCATTCGACCCATCAAATACAGCCGCTACATGATACCATTGCGATGTGCTCAGTGTTGAGCTGGTGAAAGGCAGTACTGCGGTAGTAAAAGTTAGTTTTGATCCATTCACGGTTGCTTCCAGTTTTCTAGAGGAATTGATTCGCAATTGAAATTTATTTTGACCTACAATAACGGCATCCCCAGAGAAAGCAGCATTTAGATCAATCCAAGCCATCAAAGTAGCATTAGATAATCCTCCAAGAATTGCAGTGCTTTGTGCATAGTCGTTTCTGCCATCAAAGTCCAGGAATAGTTTGGTGTGAATGTCTCTAGGTGATCCAAATTGAGCTGTGTTTGTGTCAAATAGATCCAATATTCCATCTTTGTCAATATCTGCTGTTCCATCAATAATTCCGTCATTATTGGCGTCAAGTATTTTATAATCGTACAATAGTAAGTTTGGTGCAATGTCCCAAGTTGTTCCGTTTGATTTTAGATCTAAATAATCAGGAATTCCATCGCCATCAGTATCTCTTAGATAGGTTGTTGCTGGATTTGCGGTAGCAGTTCCTTGGTCTAAGTTTCCGTATTGGTTCATTCCTGTTCCGTAGTCAAATATATCTAGAATCCCATCGCCAAAACCTTCTGTAATACCATCTCCATTCGTGTCTTTGTTTCTAAAAGTTTCTGTTTCAGGGCCATCTCCCACACCATCACCATTGATGTCCCCATCACCATTTACAAATCCTGAATCAGTAGCGTGAATATTACCAGCCCCTGATTCGTCAATGTCAAAAATGCTGTCGTTATCGCTATCAAGATCAATATAATTGGGTATTCCATCTCCATCTGAGTCTAATAAAGTAGCTGTCATAATCGATTCGGCGCTATCATGAAGTCCATTACCATTAGCGTCTACCCAAGGAACGCTTATTTTTCCTTTTCCGTTGCTTAAATTCCCTAAACCTACTTCTATAATGTCTTCAATTCCGTCGTTGTCTGAGTCTAAGTCAAATAAATCAGCAATTCCATCACTGTCTCTGTCGCATAAGGTTTGTGTAATCACAATGTCATCAATCGCTAGGTCATTTCCTTGGCCGCCTGTTTCGTTATTAATAAAAATCACTTTGAATGCACTTACATTAAGCACTAAGTCGGCTTTAAAGTTGTACCAATCTCCAGTTGCATTTGCTGTATTTGTTGGTGCAATTTCTCCTGTACTGATCGAGGTAATTAAATTATCATTTAGATCTCTAAATTCGACTCTAATGTTAGGTCTTAGTCTAGTCGCAATTCCGGGAGCATCTGATCGGTCTAAATTTAATACCCAAAAACTATAGGTAATTGGAATGTTTGATAATGCCCCTGTGATTAAAGCAGTGTAAAAAACTCCTGGAGTATAATCGGCATTAAACATTGCCATTCTGCCATTTGTATCGCCGGTATGATCTGTTCCTTGGTACCAATAAGTAGAGGCCCATGAAGCGATTTGAGCACTTGATCCCACGGTGTATTCTCCGTCATTCAAGTCACCAGCATTTTCGTATAAATAGGAAGTTGTTGCAGCATAGGTGGTGTTTATGGTCGTTCTACTTCCTGTTCCAAAGGTTTCATTCAAAAACTTATAGTTCACATTGTAGCCATTTACGCCTCGACAATTGCTCTCTTCAACGACGTCTACTATTCCGTCATTATCATCATCGATATCAATGTTATCGTAAATCCCGTCTCCATCACTATCATAAAATGTTTGGATTCCTTCTCCTTTAACGGTAAAAGTATAGCTGCTTTCATTACTATCATTGTTAGCAATAGTAATGGTGGCTGTTTTGGTTCCAATAGAGGTAGGGTTGAAAGTTATTGTGAAGATGCTATTATCTCTACCTCCTATAGTTGCTGGGAGAGTAGGTGCGCTTGTTATTGTAAAATCGGTAGCACCTGTTACAGTTATCGAGGAGATCGTAAGGTTATTGGATCCTAAATTTGAAATTGTAAAATTTTTGTAAATCACCCCCGAACTAATGTCGATTGTGTTAAAGTCGGTTCCATCAAGTCCGCTAGGAGAGGTGTCTCCAGTAGCAATACTTATGTCGTTTCCTAGTATGTCAATTTCTTGTGCGCCAGATGTGATTACCACTCTTCCGCTTGCTCCATTTCCTCCTGCATAGGTTGTGGATCCTGATATTTTGAAAGCACCACCACCTCCGCCACCTGGCGCTGTTCCCACTGTTCCAGTACCATTACCTATTGATTTAGCGTTTCCACCATTTCCACCGTTTGTTGGGGCAATAGCTCCAGATGCATTGGTGGAGTTAACACCGGCCAAAGTATTCCCCGCCGATGATCCACCACCACCGCCTGATTTAGCGCTAATTGCATCTGATCCTTGTCCTCCTGATAAAACAAAGTCGCCTATGCAAGATGCAGCTGTACCGCCAGTAGCTCCAGTTGTACCGTTGTCAAGAACACTATTTCCTCCTTTGGCAAGAATGGTAGTAGCGTTGTTAAACCATGAATCACCGCCTGCTGCAGTTGCAGTTGTACTACCAGTGCCAACTCGCACCGTGTACGTTGAACCTGCTGTTACAGTAATTTTCTTTCTCGCATATGCGCCTCCGCCACCACCAGCGCCACCGCCGTTTGTAGTTCGGGTTCCTCCTTTTCCACCGCCGCCCCAGACTTCAACTGTAATACTAGTAACTCCTATAGGTACAGTATAGGTGCTTGATGAATTATAAGTTGTAGTCGTTTGTGCAGTTGTAAACACGCTGATAAGTAGGAAAGCAAATGAAATAAGAAGGGTGTTTTTTTTTAAAGTAAAGTTCTCCATATTTTGATTTTATTTAGGTAAATACGAATCTGATGTACTTCGTATTCTAATATTTATTATATTTAGGAGTGATAAAAGTATGAAAAACACCTAATTAAGCCGATAAAAAACATATAAAATCGACAAAATACATTTATTTTTATTTTAAGTAAGTAAAATATGTCTTTTTATTTTGCAAATATTGTTGTTCAGACTAGTACCTGTTTTTGACAAGATGTTTGATTTGTAGGTCTGATTTGTAGGTCTGATTTTTAAGTTTTATTTTTTATTTTTTTTCGGTTTTACCTAAGGGTTGTAGTTTTTAAGGGATTTAGGATTGAAGTATAAAGCAACTGTTTTAATAGTTAAAAAATAGTGGAGTTCAGAAACTACTAAAATAAACGGGGAGGTACAGAAAATCCTTAAGTATAAAATAAAAAAATAGTTGTATCAAAAAAATATGATGTTTGTAGTGCTGTCTACTTCAATTTTGATAACAAGTTCTAGAGGGATTGCTTCAGTGATGGGTAATGCAAAAGGCAGTCTGACTACAGTTGAATTACCAAAAAAAGAATTTTAATATTCTAGGTAAAGCTAAAGTAAGTGGTACATTATCAAATACAAATGTTTTTTTTGGTTAGCGGAATGTCAAACAAAGCTTTACTTGAGAAAGCAAAAAAATGATAAGATGACTACTGTAAATTTAAGTGATTTCAATGCTATGATTAATGTTAGTTATGATAAACACTGCAATGGTTTTTGCCAATTTATTCGAAAGCAGCAATAACAGCATCTGCTTGTGTAATAGAGTCAGCTTCGTTATATGCGAAACTAAAAACACTGATTTATTGGTCCTATGCCTAAAGGTGTTACAATAGATAAAGGTACATAGGATGGCTTGTATTGTTTGCTAAAGGATTTGTAGTTACATTTGATTGTATTGCAAGCAGTTTTAATTCCAATAAAAAACCCTTAATCAATTGATGATTAAGGGTTTGTTTTTGTAGCGAGAACGAGATTTGAACTCGTGACCTCAGGGTTATGAATCCTGCGCTCTAACCGACTGAGCTACCTCGCCAAAGGCTTATTGAACAACCATCCCTGATTGCGGGTGCAAAGATAAAAATAATATTAAAGCATGCAAGTATATTTGAAAGAAAAAAAAATATTTTTCAAAACGTTTTTTTTATGAGCATATATTCTATATATTCGAAAAAAATTAAAAGTAGCTCATGGATCAAAAAGTACGTTACGAAATCGAGTTCCCAATCAACTCCTCGCCGCAATTATTGTATCAGTACATTTCGACTCCGTCGGGATTGTCAGAATGGTTTGCAGATAATGTGAATTCTCGTGGTGAGTTTTTTACTTTTATTTGGAATGACTCAGAAGAAAAAGCTCGACTTGCTTCTAAAAAGTCAGGAGAAAAGGTTAAATTCAAATGGGTCGATGGGAATAATAAAGACACCGAGTACTTTTTTGAATTGCATATATTAGTAGATGAGCTTACTAAGGATGTTTCTTTAATGGTTGTGGATTTTGCCGAAGAAGATGAGGTTGAAGAAGCGTCTCAATTATGGGAAAATCAAATCTCCGACTTGAAACATCTAATTGGATCTGTATAGTAAAATTGTATTTTATAACTTACCTTTGCCCTGAACAAAATTCAGGGTTTTTTTATGATTAATTTTAATGGAACTATTGTATCTCAAGATGCAAATGTATTGACGCAAAATAGAGCTTTTTTATACGGTGATGCTGTTTTTGAAACAGTCAAAATAGTGAATGCTAAAATCTTATTTTTAGAGGATCACTACTTTAGATTAATGGCCTCAATGCGTGTAGTGAGAATGGAAATTCCTATGAATTTCACAATGGAATATTTCGAAGAGCAAATACTATCTTTGGTAGCAAATAACAACTTATCGAGCTCTTCTCGTGCTAGAATTACGGTATATAGAAACGATGGGGGCTATTATTTGCCACAAACCAATGATGTTTCGTATTTAATTCACGCTACGGCAATTGATCAGGTTTTGTATTCTTTTGAAAAAGAAACATACGAAGTTGATTTGTACAAAGATTTTTATATCACAAAACAATTGTTATCGTCTATTAAAACCACAAATAGGATTTTAAATACTACTGCTAGTATCTATGCTTCAGAGAATGGATTAGATAATTGTTTATTGCTAAATGATGCCAAAAACGTTGTGGAAGCAATTCAAGGAAATCTATTTATGGTGGTAGGGAATAAGTTAATTAGTCCGCCGGTATCTGAGGGTTGTTTGAACGGAGTAATGCGTAAGCAGGTCTTAGAATTGGCGAAAAAAGTAGAAGGCCTAGTAGTTGTAGAAGAGGTAATCTCTCCGTTCGATCTACAAAAAGCCGATGAATTGTTTGTCACCAATGTGATTAAAGGGATTCAGCCAATTACAAAATATAGAAAGAAAGAATTTACAATTCACTACGCTACTATTTTATTGCAAAAACTCAACGAAGTAGTAGCTGCTACTTAATTCAAATATGGATTTTCGGGAGCATTTGACCAGATCAAATATTCTCCTCCTAATTCGATAATTTGCTCTTTCCAAAAATGGGTTGTTGATTTTCCTATAATTTTGTTTTTATAGCTATTAGGGGCAACAATCCATGAATTAGCATTCATTTCTGATTCTAATTGATTTTCATCCCATCCTGTGTAGCCTAGAAAAAAACGAATGTTTTCTTTGCTTATACGTCCGTTGTTGATGAGGTCCTTTGTAGATTCAAAATCTCCGCCCCAGTAAATACCGTTTGAAATTTCAATACTGTTCGGTATTAATTCCGGGATATTGTGAATGAAGTACAGGTTGTCTTGTTCAACAGGCCCTCCATTGTAGATTTTAAATTTGGCACTAATCTCTGGAATTAAATCATTGATAGTGTATTTCAATGGTTTATTGATAATAAATCCTACGGAGCCATTTTTATTGTGATCTGCTAATAAAATTACAGATCTGTTAAATGATAAGTCTCCAATTATAGAAGGCTCTGAGATAAGAAGTTGTCCTTTTGCTAATTTTTCTGAAATCATATTTACTGTAATTTTTTATTAAATTTAAGAATAATATTTAAAAACAAGCAAATTATATTACATAAATTCAAAAAAAAAACCTTCCGAGAGGAAGGTTTTTTAATTATATAAGGTCTAAAAACTGTATTATTTAGTTTACTGCACCTTCTAATTCAGCTCCTGCTTTGAATTTTACAACATTCTTCGCAGCGATTTGGATAGTTTTTCCAGTTTGTGGGTTTCTACCATCTCTTGCAGCTCTAGCTGAAACTGACCATGATCCAAAACCTACTAGAGAAACTCTACCACCTTTTTTCAATGTTTCACCTACGTTCCCTAAAAATGACTCTAAAGCTAATTTTGCAGCTGCTTTTGTAATTCCTGCGTCAGCAGCGATAGCATCGATTAATTCTGATTTGTTCATAATAATGTTTTATTAATTGTTGGTTAAAAAAAATGTTAATACACAAATTTAGCAGGAAATCCCTACCCTGCAAGCGTTTCGGCTGATTTTAGCACAATTTGTTAATAACTTATTTTTTTTGTTCATAAAACAAGGCTTTTTGATGGTGGATTTTACAAATATCCCGTTTTTAGTAGTCTTAATGCGCTTTCGCCTCTTCCGAAAATGTAATTCCGTTAAGGAATTCGGCTGCAGTCATCTTTCTTTTGCCTGGAAATTGTAAGTCTAGTACTTGAATAAATCCGTTTTTAACTGCGATCTTCATTTCTTTTTTGGTACAAATCAATTTTCCAATGCTATAATCATGTGCTTCGTTGATGATTTTAGTTTGGTAAATTTTGACACTCCATTCCTCTCCTTTGTCCGAAAAGAAACACCAAGCAGACGGATACGGGCTCAATCCGCGTATTAAGTTATTGATTTCTAGTGCTGATTTTGTCCAGTCAATTTTGCAGTTTTCTTTATTCAGTTTATAAGCTGTTTTTATTTCTGCCGTTTCTTCTTGTATTGTAGTGCTTACATTTCCATTTTCGATCAATGCTAAGGTCTCTACAACGGTGTGGCTTCCTAGGTGCATTAATCGATCGTGTAGTTGGCCTGCGCTCTCTTCGGGCTCAATATTGACCTCGTTGCTCATAATCATGGCGCCGGTATCGATCTTGTCATCAATGAAAAAGGTGGTTACTCCTGTTTTTGTCTCACCGTTGATTATAGCCCAGTTTATTGGTGCCGCACCACGGTAATTAGGTAGGAGGGAAGCGTGCAGGTTAAAGGTTCCTAGTTGAGGTATTTCCCAAACTACTTTTGGCAACATTCTAAAAGCAACTACAATTTGTAAATTAGCATTGAGCTCTTTTAATTCTGCTAGAAAACTTTCGTCTTTTAAATTGGTGGGTTGTAATAAAGGTAGGTTGTTTGTTACGGCATATTCTTTTACGGCTGAATATTTTAGTTTCTGTCCGCGACCTGCGGGTTTATCTGCAGCAGTAATTACTCCAACTACTGTATAATTGTTTTTGATTATGGTGTCTAATATCCCAACTGCAAATTCTGGGGTTCCCATAAATACGATTCGTAATTTTTCCATTATGATTTGATAGTGTATTTATTATTTGATTTCAAGATGATGTTTTCGCTTTCTAATAATTCTTGTATGACAAAGATAACATCGTCTGACTTAGTATTGATTCTGTTTTGGATTTCTCTTGAGTTTAATTCTTCGATTGTGAGTAATGCGATGATTTCGTTTTTGAGAGCAGCAAAATTTGTTTTTTTGCTTTTTATAGTAATGCAATAGGAGCAAATACCGCAGTTAGTAGTAGTTTTTTCTCCAAAATAATTGAGAATTAAATTACTCTTGCAGGTTTTATCTTCCTTGATGTATTTTATAACCGACTTAAATTGCTCTTTTTTAAGCGTGTTTTGATTTTCTAGGTATTTAGCCACTCGGCTAATAGTTCTTTCGTCTTCTCTTATTTCATTAAAAATCAGAGTCGAATCATTGTTTTTAGCATGATAATCAATAATGTCTTTTTCTTTCAATTTTTGTAAAACTGCGTGCACTTGAGCTTCGGTATGATGTGATTTTTTAGCAATTAAAGGAAGGTTGAAAGCAGTTTGCATTTCATATATACCAGGATAAGTGCGCAATATAGTCAGGATTATTTCCTCGTCATTTGGGTTTAAGCTTGTGTAGCGTATTACTTCTTTGGACGGAATGGTAAATTGAAGGCTTATTTTTTCTGAAAACTCTTGTGATAAGCTTATAATGCCTTGCCTGTCTAAAAACTGCATGGCATTGTATGTTTTTAAAACTGGAAATTGATATTTTAAGCAAAACAAATTGAGGTTAAAGGAATACTGTTCATTAATTCCTTCGCCATATGCAATTTGAAAATAGGTGCATAGCTTTTTATAAACAGCATTTAGAAAGGCTTTATCTGGTAATATGGAAAGAAATTGATTTTCGGTTTGTGCGATGTCCGAAGGGTTTGTAAGTAATACGGCAAAAGCTTTTTCTCCATTACGACCGGATCTTCCTGCTTCTTGGTAATAGTTTTCTAAGTTGTCTGGAAGCTGAATGTGGATTACTGTTTTGACATTAGATTTGTCAATTCCCATCCCAAATGCGTTTGTCGCTACAATTACCTGCGCTTCGTCTTGCATCCATAATTGCATGTTTTTATCTTTTTCTTTGGACGAAAGTCCTCCATGATAAAAAGTAGCGGTAAAGCCTAAAGAACGTAACTGCGCAGCGATGTCTAAGCAGGATTTGCGGTTTCGAACGTATATAATAGAAGACTGCTGGTTCTTTTTTAATATTTGTTCGATTTTAAAAAGCTTATCATCGGTTTCAAACACCATGTAGGCAATGTTTTTTCGGGCAAATGATTTTTGAAATAATTGAGGATTCTGTAATCCTAATTCAGTTATAATATCGTCTTTGGCTTTGGGTGTTGCTGTTGCGGTTAAGGCTAAAAAAGGGACGGTAGGGAAATGCGTTTTTAAACTTGATATTTTTAAATAGGCTGGTCGAAAATCGTGCCCCCATTGTGATACACAATGCGCCTCGTCTATTGCAATTAAGTTGATGGGCAAGCTTTTTATACGATCTAAAATCCAATCGGATTGCAAGCGCTCGGGAGATAAGTACAGGAATTTATAATTGCCAAACTGGCAATTGTCAAGCAAATTAATCATTTCATCTGATTTGATTCCGCCAGTTAAAGCGATTGCTTTGATGTCTTTTTTTTGCAAATTTGCCACTTGGTCTTTCATCAAAGCAACTAGTGGCGAAATGACCAAACAAATGCCTTTTTTTGCCATTGTCGGAATCTGGAAACAAATGGATTTTCCTCCACCAGTGGGCATAAGGGCAAAGGTGTCTTGACCGCTTAAAACAGAGTCAATTATTTCTTGCTGCAAAGGACGGAAGCTATCGTGCTTCCAGTATTTTTGAAGAATTTGTAATGCTTCAGACATCAATTATGAATTTTGAATATTAAAAATAACAATTCATAATTTTGAAATCAAATTATGAACTAATTAGAAATTTTGTCTAATATAAAAAGAATTCTTTGATCTACAGTGTCCTTTGGTACTTCAATCAAGTTGTAGCCGTACCCTTGGTAGGTTTCAATAAGATGATTTTGAATTAACTTGGCTTGTTCGTAGTTTTCATATCGCGCATCATCACTTACATAAATTTCTTCCCAAGGTGGGAGAATGAAAATTTTTGTGTACACATGTTCTTTGCAAATACTATCAAATGAAGCAGGGTAGCTGTCGCCAATGTAGTGCATGTACGCTAATACATCAGGAATGCCGCGATCAATGAATACAATGTTATGTGGTTCGTTTTGCGCGTTTTCAAATTGTTTTTTTCTACCCTCAAGTAGCAGTTCACTAAATAAAAGCGGCTTTTCAAGAAACAATTGTTCGATTCCTTGTTTTTTTGCCTCGAGTGTCACTTCGCGCGAAATTTCAGGATAACAACAAAAACCTTTTGCTATTAATCCGTCTATTAATGTACTTTTTCCTGTTCCAGGACCTCCTATTATTACGATGATTTCTTTTTGCACTTTTTGGAAATAAGGCGCAAACTTACTCAAACTTATTGGAATTTGAAAAAATCAGTATCATTAAAATTGTAGTTTTTGATAAAAATTAATTATTGAGAATTCATAATTTACATTTGAAACCGTATCTTTGCTTTAATTTTAATTATAAAATGGATAATAAGACCCAAGAATTTTACGATAGATTAAAAACCGAGTTGGATTCAAGTAATACTTGGCCTAGTTTGTACTTGTTTAAATTTATTGTGCCTACCGAAAATGATAATGTGAAACGTGTAGAGTTGGCTTTTGATTCTATGGGTGCCGTTATTAAAACCACAAAATCTAAGACTGCTAAGTATACGAGTATTTCAGTAAGTGTAGAGGTTAAAGATTCTCAAGAAATTATTGATAAATACCAAGAAGTCTCTACTATCAAAGGTATCGTTTCATTATAAATAACAAATAACAATTATAAGGACAAGCAGTTTTTGTTTGTGATTAGATTGTTATTTTGAAAAGCCTCAAAAAAATCAATATGAATTCAAAGTACAAAAAGGAAAATGCCAATGATGTTGTGCATCACTTAGAATACAATGCCGAAAGAGTGCATTTGATTATTCCAGAATATGGTCGTCATTTGCAAAAACTTATTGATCAAGCTACCGCTATCGTTGATGTAGAAGAGCGCAATAAAGCAGCAAAATATATCATTCAAGTAATGGGGAGTTTGAATCCTCACCTGCGTGATGTTTTGGATTTTCAACATAAATTATGGGATCAGCTTTTTATCATGTCCGATTTTAAATTGGATGTAGAATCGCCGTACCCAATTCCTTCTCGTGAAGTTTTACAATTAAAACCGGATGTGTTAAATTATCCGCAAAACTTTCCTAAATACAGGTATTACGGTAATAATATCAAGTATATGATTGATGTTGCTAATAAATGGGAAGAGGGCGAAATGAAAAATGCATTGGTGAAAGTAATTGCCAATCACATGAAAAAATCATATTTGAGCTGGAATAAAGATACAGTGAAAGACGATGTGATTTTTGAACATTTGTACGAACTGTCAGATGGGAAGTTGAATATGCTTCAAAGTACAGAAGAACTGATTAATACAACCGATTTGTTGCGCACCAATAAACGTATTTCTAATAAAATCACACCTTCTAGTCCGCCTAAGATTCAAAGCAATAAAAATGCAAAAATAGGGAAGGCTAAATCGTACACAAAAAACAATAACAATCAGAAATAAGATATTGAAAAATAATTTTGGTTCAAATTGTGTAACCAAAGTAGAAAATATCTAAATTATTTATAAAATTAATAACAATACCATATGGGAATTTTTAAAATTGAAGGAGGCATACGTTTAAAAGGAGAGATTACTCCGCAAGGGGCAAAAAATGAAGCATTACAAATTTTGTGTGCTGTTTTGTTAACTCCCGAAAAAGTGGTGATAAACAATATTCCTGATATTATTGATATTAATAAATTGATTACGCTTTTAGGAAACCTAGGAGTTAAAATTCAAAAAAATGGTTCAGGTTCTTACACTTTTCAAGCTGATGAAGTAAATGTAGGCTACCTTGAAACTGAAGCGTTTAAAAAAGAAGGTGGATCTTTACGTGGTTCAATCATGATCGTAGGGCCGTTACTAGCTCGTTTTGGTAAAGGATATATTCCTAAGCCAGGAGGAGATAAAATTGGTCGTAGAAGATTAGATACGCACTTTGAAGGTTTCATCAATCTAGGTGCTAAATTCCGTTACAATAGAGAAGATCATTTTTATGGTGTCGAAGCTACTGATGGTTTAGTAGGTGCTGATATGTTACTTGATGAAGCATCAGTAACAGGAACTGCAAATATTGTTATGGCTGCTGTTTTAGCCAAAGGTAGAACTACCGTTTACAATGCTGCATGTGAGCCTTACTTGCAACAACTTTGTAAAATGTTGAATTCTATGGGAGCTAACATTACAGGTATAGGTTCTAATTTATTGACTATCGAAGGAGTAGAATCTTTAGGTGGTTGCGAACACAGAATTTTACCAGATATGATCGAAATAGGTAGCTGGATAGGACTAGCTGCTATGACCAGAAGTGAGATCACAATAAAAAATGTAAGTTGGGACAACCTAGGAGTAATTCCTAATACTTTTAGAAAATTAGGAATCACTTTAGAACGCAGAGGAGATGATATTTATATTCCTTCGCATGAAGATGGATATGAAATCAAAACAGATATTGATGGTTCTATCCTAACTATTGCCGATGCACCTTGGCCAGGTTTTACTCCAGATTTGTTGAGTATTGTCTTGGTTGTTGCAACGCAAGCAAAAGGGGATGTGTTAATTCATCAAAAAATGTTTGAAAGCCGTTTGTTCTTCGTTGATAAATTGATTGACATGGGTGCCAAAATCATGTTATGCGATCCGCATAGAGCAGTTGTTATGGGCCATGACTTTAAATCACAATTGAAAGCAACTACAATGTCTTCACCAGATATTCGCGCAGGAATCTCTTTATTGATTGCCGCACTTTCTGGAAAAGGGACTAGTACTATTCAAAACATAGAGCAAATTGACCGTGGATATGAAAGAATCGACGAACGATTGAGAGCTATTGGAGCAAATATTGTTCGAGTAGAATAAAAAATATACATCATACTTTTAAATCGTTTAGATAAATCTTTTAGTTTTTACAGAGAGATTTATTTAAACGATTTTTTTTACTTATCTACATCAAATGTCACACGAAGAGAAAGCAATAAAAGCTACTTATTTTAGTATCATTGGAAATACTTGTTTAGCGGTTGTTAAGGGACTGGCTGGATTTTTTGGAAATTCGTATGCTTTGATTGCTGATGCGATTGAATCAACAACGGATATTTTTGCTTCGTTCTTAGTGTTGTTCGGAATCAAATATTCGAATAAACCTGCAGATAAAAACCATCCGTACGGTCATGGTCGAGCCGAACCGCTTTTTACTTTTCTTGTAGTTGGATTCTTGATTACTTCGGCAACTGTAATTGCCTATGAGAGTATTAGAAATATTCAAACACCACATGATTTGCCTAAACCTTGGACTTTATTTGTGCTGGGAGCGATTATTATTTGGAAAGAATATTCGTTTCGTCTCGTCATGAAAAGAAGTGTCGAAACCAATAGTTCTTCTTTAAAGGCAGATGCTTGGCACCATCGATCTGATGCAATTACTTCGGTTGCTGCTTTTGTTGGGATTTCGATAGCCTTGTTTTTAGGTAAAGGCTATGAAGCAGCCGATGATTGGGCAGCACTTTTTGCGTCAGTTTTTATTTTATACAATAGTTACCTTATTTTTAGACCTGCACTGGGTGAAATCATGGACGAACATGTTTACGATGATTTGGTGGTGGAAATTAGAAAAGTTTCGGCTCATGTCGAAGGAATTATCGATACTGAAAAATGTTTTATTCGAAAAGCAGGAATGAAATACCACGTAGATCTGCACGCTATAGTAGATGCAACCATCTCAGTGAAAGAAGGGCACGACTTAGCACATAAGTTAAAAGATAGTTTACAAACTGAAATTCCTGAACTGGGTCATGTTTTGATTCATGTTGAGCCAGGTTATCAAGATTAGTGTTTTTTTATAAAAAAGACTGTACTGCAAGTTCGTAGCTTTTTAGACCAAAGCCAAGTATTACTCCTTTGGCGTTTCCTGAAATATAGGATTGATGTCTAAAACTTTCGCGTGAAAAAGTATTGGAAATATGTACCTCTACAACTGGTGTTGTGATGGCTTTTATAGCATCTCCTATTCCTATTGAAGTATGAGTGTAGGCTCCAGCGTTTAATATGATCCCGTCATAGGTGAAGCCAAATTCTTGAATTTTATTGATTAGTTCTCCTTCTACATTGCTTTGATAGTAGGTGAATGCTATGGTTGGAAATTTCTTTTGTAAATCAGCAAAATAATCTTCAAATGTTAAACTTCCGTACACTTCTGGTTCGCGTTTTCCTAATAAGTTAAGGTTAGGTCCGTTGATAATGCTGATTTTCATAAAAGATATTTTTGTAAAAATAAAAAAACCGTTCAATAATAGAACGGTTTTGGGTAAATTAGTTTGGATATTTTCTTAAAACATAATTCCGGCCGAAACTTGCACAACAGAGTTGGTTGTTTTTGCATCTTTGGATGCTTCTGTTAATCCTAGTCCGTATCGTGCTTGTACAAATAAGTTTTTAGTGATGTTTAGACCTAATCCACCAACAGCTGAAAACTCAAATGTTTCGGACTGTTTGTAGTCAAATTTGTTTTTCTCACTCAATAAAAACGATGCTTGCGGTCCCAATTCTAGACTGATGCTATTAGTTAGGTATATTTTTGCCAAAAGCGGAATAGAAACATATCCCAATTCATTTTTAAATTCTTCAACTGCGTTTTTGTAAGTGGCACCTTGTGTAGAGTATAAAAGCTCTGGTTGAATTGCAAATTTATCAGTTAGTTTTACTTCTGCAACAAGTCCAGCATGGTAGCTAGTGATAGCTTCAGCTGTTTTGTAGTTTCCAGATGTTATAGTTATATCTGTTCCAGTTTGATTAGCATAATTGATCCCACCTTTAATTCCAAGTCTAACCGATTGTGCTTGAGTACTAAATGAAATAGCAATTAATGCTGCTGTGATTAAAATTGATTTTTTCATACTGTTAATTTTAATTGTTTTTTGTTGCTGCAATATAAAACTTTTTAGTTCGAATAATATTGTGTAATTGTAATGTTTTGTTTTAATATTTTAAGGTGTTTAAGAGAACTATTGTGTGTTTATAGTATGAGAAAAGTAGGTTTTTAATCGATATGAATTGCTATAAAAGTAAGTTTTTATTTGTTAATTTACACATTAGCTAAAATTATTTAATGTCACTAAATACAGTGAGATTTTTCCTTATTAATGAATTGCTGTTTAGATCCTTAGCGTCTAAAATTATAAGGTAATTTCTGCTTTTTTTATTTATTTTTCAGGAAAATTAAATTTATTTTTATAAGTTTTTTACTAAGTTTGCGCCAGATTTTAAATAAAAAATAAAAAAAATGAAAAAGATTATTTTAACAGTTGCGGCTGTATTTGCTTTTGGATTTGCTAATGCTCAAGATGGGAGTAAATCGGATAAAAGTTTTAGCTTTTCAGATAGTGATATCTTTGTAGAAGGTAATTTAGGTTTTAATTCTACTAATAACAAGAATACTGAAGTTAAAATGAATTCGGTTTCATTTTCTCCAAAAATTAGTTACTTTGTAGCTGAGAATCTTGCAGTTGGTGTTCAGGTTAGTGTTGGAAGTAGTAAATCTGAATTTAATGGAACTACATTGAGTAAAAGTTCATCTTTCGGTGCAGGTGTGTTTGGTCGTTACTATTTCTTAGACTTAGGTCAAAGATTTAAAACTTATGCTGAAGCGGGAGTTAATTACGGTAGTACTAAGGAAGGTTTAAGTCCAGCGGATGTTAAGGCTACTGGATTAGGAGCAGGTTTAGGTCTTGGAATTAACTACTTTGTAACTAAAAAGATTGTGTTGAATTTTGCACTAAGAGATATACTTAGCTACAGTACTGCAAAAGTTGACGGAGGTAAAAGCTCTTCAAGTTTTGGTTTTGATTTGAATGGAAATGTTGCTAATCCTTTTGCTACAGGAAGTTTTGGAGTAGGTTATATATTCTAATTAAATCACAATAATTAATGAAACCTCCCACTTTGGGAGGTTTTTTTTGGAGTTTAAATACCGTTACTTTGTAGTATGAATTGGGATTCCTATATAAAGAGTTATCAGTCGTACTTGAAAATAGAACGCGGTCTGTCTAAAAATACAATTGAGAATTACTCTTTTGATATTGAGCGTTTGTGTTTGTATTTGGTAACGAATGGTATCGAAGTTTCTCCTATAAAAATAAACGAGGAAACGCTTCAACAGTTTATTTATGCTATTGCGACTCAAGTCAATGCGCGATCACAGGCGAGAATTATTTCGGGCTTAAAGAGTTTTTTTGGTTATTTAATTTTTGAAGACTACCGCAATGACAATCCGCTGGAATTGATAGAATCTCCAAAAACTGGAAGAAAGTTACCAGATACCTTAGCAATTACAGAAATAGATGCTCTAATTGGTGCGATTGATCTAGCCACTAATGAAGGGGAACGCAATCGTGCCATGCTGGAAACGTTATATGGTTGTGGACTTCGGGTGTCTGAACTGGTGTCGTTAAAGATTTCCGATTTATTTTTTGAAGAAGGTTTTATCAAGGTTACCGGCAAGGGAAATAAGCAGCGTTTTGTGCCTGTTGGTGATTTGTGTCGTAAGTATATCGAAATTTATAAAGACACCGTTAGAGTACATGTGAATGTGAAAAAAGGACACAATGATATCTTGTTCCTTAATAGGAGAGGGAGTCAATTGACGCGCGCGATGATTTTTACTATTATTAAAGATCTGGCGGTGAAAATCGAACTAACCAAAAAAATAAGTCCGCATACTTTTCGACATTCATTTGCCACACACTTATTAGAAAATGGTGCCGATTTACGTTCGATTCAATTAATGTTGGGGCATGAGTCAATTACAACAACAGAAATTTATCTGCATCTCGATCGATCATTCCTAACCGAAGTAATTAATAATTTTCATCCTAGAAAGTAGTTGTTTGTAAGGTGAATGAAATAGATCAAATAAAAAAATCGCACGTATAAGGTGCGATTTTTTTGTTTGATCTCTGTTTTCTTAGTGTTCCTGGTTTCTGTTTAAAAGGATTACTTAGCGATGTTTACCGCTCTTGTTTCTCTAATTACAGTTACTTTTACTTGACCTGGATAAGTCATTTCTGTTTGTATTTTTTGAGAAATTTCAAAAGATAAATTTGCTGCATTATCATCAGAAACTTTTTCGCTTTCTACAATAACACGTAGTTCTCTACCTGCTTGGATCGCGTATGCATTTTTCACTCCGTTAAAGCCGTAAGCTACTGCTTCAAGATCTTTTAAACGTTGGATATAAGAGTCTAATACTTGACGTCTTGCACCTGGTCTTGCGCCTGATATTGCATCACATACTTGGATGATAGGAGATAATAAAGATTTCATTTCAATTTCGTCGTGATGCGCTCCAATGGCATTACAAACTTCTTCTTTTTCACCATACTTCTCTGCCCATTGCATTCCTAATAATGCGTGAGGTAAGTCACTTTCGGCATCTGGTACTTTACCTATATCGTGAAGTAAACCGGCTCTTTTAGCTAGTTTTACGTTCAATCCTAGTTCGGCAGCCATGATTCCACAAAGTTTAGATACTTCGCGAGAGTGTTGTAATAAATTTTGACCATAAGATGAGCGGTATTTCATACGTCCTACTACTTTGATTAATTCTGGGTGTAAACCGTGAATTCCTAAATCAATAACGGTACGTTTACCTACTTCGATAATTTCATCGTCAATTTGTTTGGTAGTTTTAGCAACGACCTCTTCAATACGTGCTGGGTGAATACGTCCATCCGTTACTAATTTGTGTAAGGCTAAACGAGCAATCTCTCTACGTACTGGGTCAAAACAAGAAAGGATAATTGCTTCTGGTGTATCGTCAACAATGATTTCTACTCCAGTTGCAGCTTCTAGTGCACGAATGTTTCTACCTTCACGACCAATGATTCTTCCTTTTACGTCATCTGATTCAATGTTGAAAACAGATACACAGTTTTCTACTGCTTCTTCTGTACCAACTCTTTGTATCGTGTTGATGATTATTTTTTTCGCTTCTTGTTGTGCGGTTAATTTAGCCTCTTCAATCGTGTCTTGAATATGAGACATTGCGTTTGTTTTTGCTTCTGCCTTTAGTCCTTCGATCAATTGATTTTTAGCATCTTCGGCAGATAAGCCAGAGATTACTTCTAATTGTTGTAATTGACTTTTGTGTAGTTTATCAACTTCAGATTGTCTTTTATCTAAAACATCAATCTTAGCCGCAAATTCATTTGATTTAGCCTCAAATTCATCATTTACTTTTTTAGCTTTCGATAGTTCGTTAGAGATTTGAGATTCTTTGTCGCGAATTCTTTTTTCTACTTCGGCTACTTTTTTATCACGAGACAAAATTACTTGTTCGTGTTCCGATTTTAATTCGATAAACTTCTCTTTGGCTTGTAGAATTTTATCTTTTTTTATGTTTTCGGCTTCTAGATTAGCGTCTTTTAAGATAGACGAAGCTTCTTTTTTAGCGTTTTTTATTAGATTTGAAATATTGCTTTTCTCTATTATTTTGGCTATACCAAAACCTAATGCAATACCTATAATTCCTGAAATGACGATCGTTATTATGTCCATGTTTGTTTAAAATTTATATATAAAAAAGCCTACATTAGGCTGATTGCATAAACTCGAAAAGACAAGTTTTGAGCTAACTCGTTGTTCAAGCTTCCAAACTGAATTGGCTTGCTATAGTAACGATGATTTGCTCATTCTAAATTGTTAGTGTTGAGTTTACCAAATGTGAACTAATGTAGGCAGTATCTTAGTTGTTGTAAAGAACGTTTAATTATCGAGATATTGGTCTAAAAGCGCATTGATTTTTTTAATTCTTTCAATGGTCTCGTCACCATTGATTGCATTATCAATTTGTTTTTGTTCTACTTGAGAAGCAAACTGTAAGGCGCACATGGCCAAAACATCTTGCTTATCGCGTACGGCATAATTTTCTTCAAATTGCTTCATCATGATATCAATTTTTTTCGAAGCACTTCTCAATCCTTCTTCTTGAGACAAGTCTACCGTTAACGGATACACTCGGTCTGCAATTGATATTTTTATTTTCAGCTTTTCGTCCATATCTTATTTTTAGTCTGCTAGCTGTGCTATGCAATAATCAATTTCGCGAATTAATGAATTTATTTTAAGCTTTGTATCTCTCTTATTATCGTCACTGCCCAGTAATGAGTTGGCAATTTTAAGTGTTTCATATTGCGATTTTAACGCTTCAATCTCAGCGGACTGAGTTTGGATAATATGTGCAGCTTTTGTTAAATCGACCTGTAATTCTTGATTTTCTTTCTCTACACTTTTTATTTTTGTAATCAGTCTATCGAGTTTTTTTTCAAGAGTATCAATTATTTCTGCAATTACACTCATTATATATCCTATTCATTACTTAATATTACAAATTTAGTATTAGTTTTTATTATTACAATAGTTTATTTGTTTTTTTATTTTAAAATAATGAATATGTTGTACTACAATTGATTGCGATTTGTGTTTTTTTATAAAGCAGTTGCAATTACTTTTTTTATCTTAGCAAAAATGTATATCATGAGATTTTTATATTGTTTTCTACTAGTTTCGGGGGTTGTTTTGGGGCAAAATGAGTATCCAAAAGACTATTTTGGTCAGCCTTTGGATGTTCCAATGCAGTTGTCTGGAAATTTTGGCGAATTGAGACCCAACCATTTTCACGCGGGCTTTGATTTTAAGACGTTACAGCGCGAAGGCTTAGAGGTACATGCTGTGGCAGAAGGTTATGTTTCTCGTATTAAAATTTCAACTTTTGGAAACGGAAAAGCTATTTACATTACGCATCCTAATGGATATACCTCTGTTTACTGTCATTTGCAGCAAGCGGTGGGTGAAGTAGGTGCTTACGTGGATCAAGCGCACTATAAGGATCAAGCTTTTGAAATTGAATTGTTTTTAAAACCCAATGTGCTTCAAGTAAAGAAAGGGCAAACTATTGCACTATCTGGAAATACAGGTTCTTCTGAAGGTCCTCATTTGCATTTTGAATTTCGCGACAGCAAAACCGAGAAAATAATAAATCCTTTATTGTTTGGCTTTGATTCGGGTATTAAGGATACTAAGAAACCGTTGATTTCAGCTTTATATGTTTATCCTCTGGATGGTAAATCTGTGGCGAATCAATCCAAAAGACCTTTGTTGCTTAATTTGTCTTTGCAAAAAGACGGTAGCTACTTAGCAAATAAAGTGGTGGCTAGTGGTAAAATTGGCTTTGGGATTACTGCAGATGATTATGATAATGTCTCTTTTAATAAAAATGGGGTGTATTGCGTGCAATCCTATCTCAACGGGAAACCTAATTTTGGATATCAGTTTGACACCTATTCTTTTGATGAAATGCGCTATATCAATGCTTTGATAGATTATCCAAAGTATAAAAAAACATCGCAACGAGTTCAAAAACTATTCATGGTTAATCCTTATGATTTAAGCATCATAAAAACAGATCAATCACATGGTGTGATTACGGTAGCGCCAAATTTGACATCGGTTTGTCGCATTGAAGTGTCTGATTTTTTTGGGAATAAAAGCATCGTATCTGTTCCTATTAGTTATGATGGAGCAGCCGCTATTGTAGATAAGGAAACTGTTGTTTCTAATTATTTTGTAAAAGTAAACAAGGATAATATTTTTGCGAAAGATAATATGACTGTGTTTTTTCCTGCTGGGACTTTCTTTGAGGATTTTGAAATGAATTTTAATGTGAAAGATGGCGTTCTATACCTTCAGGATGATAGTGTTCCTGTATTTTCTAGTTTTACAGTTTCTATTGAAAGTGATCAATATGCGGATGCTGACAAGAGTAAGGTTTATATTGCTGATATTGATTCTAGAGGAAGGTCTGGTTATAATACAACTGCTGTAAAGGGTAATCTATATTCGACCAAGACAAGATCATTAGGGAAGTATTTATTAAAAACGGACACTACGGCTCCTTCAGTTGCTATTGTGAGTTCGATTGAAGGGAAATGGATTAGTAGTCAAAAAACAATTCAACTAGCTATTGCAGATTATGGTTCGGGTATAAAAAGCTATAATGGGTATTTAAATGGGGCTTGGGTATTATTTGAATACGATAATAAAACAAGAAAAATCACCTATACTTTTAAGGATAATCAAGTCAATGAAGGGGCTAATGATTTAAAAGTTGTGGTGGCTGATAATGTTGGAAATTCAACTACCTTTGAAACTCATTTTTTTAGAAGTCAAAAATAATACCTACACATCTTGAGCGTCAAAAAAATATTTTTTGTTTTTATACTATTTTGGATATCAAATACTTCTTTTGCTCAATTTGCAAGTGTGAGAGGAGTTATTCTTGATGCTAATAATAAAGCTGTTGGTAACGTAAATATTTCTTGTAGTGGAGTGCGAACGCAGTCTAACGCAACGGGTTTTTATCAAATAAAAATTCCAGCGAATCAAAAGGAAACGATTGTTTTTACTCATATTTCCTTAAAGAAAGCAACTCTTTTTGTAAATCTGAAAGAGAACGAAAGCCAAGAGTTTAACTTGGTTATGAATGACCAACAAGAACAAATGGGGGAAATTATTGTTACTACAAACAATAAAAAACAAGTGCAAGGAATTACGGTAATCGATCCAGAAATGATTCGAAAAATACCGGGTGCAAATGCTGGTATTGAATCCGTGTTAAAATCACTTCCAGGCGTTAATTCTAATAATGAATTGAGTACACAATATGCCGTGCGAGGTGGGAATTATGATGAAAACTTAGTGTATGTCAACGAAATCGAAATTTACCGCCCATTCCTGATTCGTTCAGGGCAGCAAGAAGGCTTGAGTTTTACAAATACTGATTTGGTTCAAAATGTAGAATTTTCAGCAGGTGGTTTTCAGGCTAAGTTTGGCGATAAACTTTCATCGGTTTTAGATATTACCTACCGCAAACCTACGCAGTTTGCTGCGGCATTTGAAGCTAGTTTTCTTGGCGGAAGCCTGGCTGTGGATGCAGTTTCTACAAATAAAAAATGGTCTGCCATTACGGGTGTTCGGTATCGCAATAATAGTTTGTTGGTAAATAGTCAAGATACTCAAACAAACTATAAACCACAGTTTGCGGATGTTCAAACTAATATTAATTATCAGGCTTCTGCCAAATGGCATTGGAGTTTTTTAGGGAATATTTCTCAAAATAAATATGATTATCAACCTTTGACACGTCAAACCCGTTTTGGGACAGGTGACAACCCCATGGTTTTAAATGTATATTATGAAGGTCAGGAAAAGGATCGTTATGACACCTATTTTGGAGCCTTCAAAACGACTTATAAAGCAAGTGAGAAGTTGACTTTTAAGTTTATAGGTTCGATCTTTCATACTTTAGAACAAGAGTATTTTGATATTTTTGCTCAGTATCGCTTGGATGCAGTTGATCCTACGGTGGGTTCGGATTCCTTTGGAACAGTTTCTTATTCAGAAGGAATTGGCTCACAGCTCAATCATGCTAGGAATGATCTCGATGCTCTCATTGTTAATACAGAAATTAAGGGGTTTTACGATTGGAAGAAAAGTCAGTTGGAATGGGGTGTGAAATACACTCGTGAATCCATACGTGATAGGGTCGTGGAATGGGAAGTAATCGATTCGGCGGGATTTGCAATTAATCCGCCTATTTTAAATGTACTCAATAAAGACGAACCGTATACAACCTATTCAGGCCCACTTACACCTTATCAAAATGTACGTGCAACTAATTTTAATACCATCAATCGTTTTTCGGCCTATGGGCAATGGAGTCGAAAAACCTACCTAGGTCAGGCAGAGTTATGGATGAACGCAGGTGCTCGTATGCAAAGTTGGGTAGTAGATGGTGCAACAGAAAAAGGAAACTCGCAATTTACAGTTAGTCCAAGGGCGCAATTAGCATTAAAACCGGCTTGGGAAAAGGATATGGTTTTTAGAGTTTCGGGTGGTTTGTATCAGCAGCCGCCTTTTTATAGGGAACTTCGTGATGCTGACGGTTTGGTACATCCCAATGTACAGGCGCAAAAATCGATTCATTTTGTTGTCGGGAATGATTATAGTTTTAAAATGTGGGATCGTCCGTTTAAGTTGGTTTCAGAAATGTATTATAAGTCCTTATCGAATGTGAATACATATACAATCGAAAATGTGAGAATTAGATACGCGGCGACTAATTTGGCGAAAGCCTATGCCCAAGGATTAGATTTGAGATTGAACGGGGAATTTGTTGCAGGAACAGAATCTTGGTTGAGTTTTGGATATTTAAAAACCGAAGAAAACAGTCAGGATAAAGGGTATATCGCGCGACCTACAGATCAAAGGCTTAAATTTGGAATGCTTTTTCAGGATTATATGCCTAATATTCCATCTGTTAAGTTGTACTTGAACTTGGTTTATAATACGGGCTTGCCAGGAGGTTCTCCATCCTATGCTGATCCTTACTTATATCAAAACCGTTTGAAAGACTACCGCCGTGTTGATGTTGGTTTTTCTAAAGTTTTTATTGATTCCAATACGACTAAAAAATACAACAACTGGTTAGGGTATTTTAAAGAACTGTCAGTAGGTTTGGAAATATTTAATTTATTTAACAATCAAAATGCAATTACAAATACTTGGGTTCGTGATGTGTATTCTAAAAATGAATATGCAATTCCAAATTACATGACTACAAGGGTATTTAATATAAAATTAAGTGCTAAATTGTAAAAAAAATGAATTTTAGAAATGAAGGTTTCACACAATTTTGTCATATAATTTAGTTGTATTTAAAAGAAGCTTTTTTAAAATTCATTACATTTGGTTTTATTTTAATAGTACATGATCATGAGAAAAATACATATAGCAATACTAGGAATTTCGTTTTTACTTGTAACAAGTTGTAAAGAGGAGGTGGAAAAGCCAAAAGTGATTTATGATTCTACTGCTAAAGGGAAACAAACTACTATAGTTGATTCTACGCAGGTGTCACTTGCTGATTTGCCAATACAAATGGAGGGGACGGATTATTTGATTCATCCTGTGGGTGATTTAAGAGTATATGAGAGAGGTTCTAGGTCTTCGAGGTATGGTTCGTCTAGTGTAATAGACTTAAGTTTTACAATTTCAAATTATGGAGATAATGAGATCACAGGTTATTTACAAAATTTGAAATTTCAAAAAACCGATTCAGATTCGATTCATACTTTGACTGATAAACCTGCTTTGATTTTGACTGCTACTTATTTACAAGCAGTTTCTGACAGAACCAAAAAACAAATTATGGTCTATACCATGTATGATGTGGATACAAACCGTGATGGAAAATTGGATACGAGTGATATTAAATCGTTGTATTTAAGTGATATTAGCGGAAAAGGGTTTACCAAAATTTCAGCCGATTATCAAGAATTGATCGATTGGAATTTAATTGAGTCTAAAAGCCGTTTGTATTTTAGAACTGTTGAAGATACCAATAAAAACGGGCGATTTGACAAAAATGATGTGGTGCACTATAATTATGTTAACCTAGCTAATGGTGAGTGGAAAGTAGCTACCTACCAACCTATTTAGGAATTTGCAATAGCGTAACAAATTCAATTGTTTTAGATTAAGGATTGAGGATTAATTGCATCCGTTCTATAGCAATTATATAATAAGCGCGATTATATTAAAATATCGCTTTCAAGATCTGACTTTTCTATGGTAAAGTTAAAATCGAGTTGCTTTACAAGTTGAATCACTAAGTTTTTATACCAGTTTTCAGACTTCGGGTGGATGTAGATTTTTTCGATCAATTGGTTGATGTCTATGTTTATCTTTAATCCATCGTTGAGGGTTATTGTACTATCTGCAACATCAGTAATGATACGTACTTCACGCTCATACTGAAAACTTTTTCGTTTAAACAGAAAAGGGAAAAACATATCGTCAAACGGAATGTACTCTTTTTTGTAATCAATGTAATTTACCTCGCCTATATACTGTTTGTAATTATTTTCAGGAGCAAGTGCTTGCTGTAGTCTTCCAATGGTTGATTGTATTGCAAGTCCTTCGCTGTTTTGCGTAAAAATTTGCCACATGGCAAATGATTCGTATTCATTAATATGCCAGCTGCTAATCGCTACTTTTTCACGATGCGTTTTGTAGAATTTCAAGAAATCAGGATTATCCTTGGATAGTCTTTTTATTTCTTCAAAAGTAGGCTCGCTAAAAGTGCCTTCGTATTGATCTTCAAATTTATCAGATCTCGACATGAATAGTTTTCTAGACATCAACAAGTCTAAAAACTTAGATAGGTCTAAATACTTCCAAACAACAGTATCTAGATCTTCGGTAAGAGTGATATTTGAGTTGGTGTGGTACATTTTTATCTAGCGTATTTACTTATTTGTTTGTAAGCATGCAGTTTATTTATTCAAATGACTGCATGCTTACTAATTTATTATACATGCCATTCAAGGCAATTAGGGCTTCGTGTTTTCCTTGCTCTACAATTTTTCCTTTTTGCATTACTACAATTAAATCGGCTTTTTGAATGGTCGAAAGTCGGTGTGCAATAACAATCGATGTACGGTTTTGCATCATATTTTCTAATGCTACTTGTACAAACTTTTCACTTTCGGTATCTAATGCTGATGTTGCTTCATCCAAAATCATAATTGGAGGGTTTTTTAATACCGCTCTCGCAATAGATAAACGTTGTTTTTGTCCACCAGAAAGCTTGTTTCCACTGTCTCCAATGTTTGTGTATATGCCTTTTGGTAAATCTTTGACAAACTCATACGCATTGGCAATTTTAAGCGCTTCGATGATCTCGTCATCTGTCGCGTCTTGTTTTCCTAATGCTATATTCGCTTTGATCGTGTCATTGAATAAGATGCTATCTTGCGTAACGAGTCCCATTAAACCACGTAAGGATTGAAGATTCATGTCCTTGATGTTAGTGTTGTCAATAGCAATAGTTCCATCGTGTACATCATAAAAACGAGTTAGTAAATTAGCAATAGTACTTTTACCGCTTCCTGACTGTCCTACAAGGGCAACTGTTTGTCCCTTTTTTATTTGCAACGAAAAATCTTTTAATACAATTTCATCTTCGTATTTAAAGTTGATGTTGTTAATGGCAATACTAGAATCAAATGTTTCTTTTTGGATTGCATTTTCTTTAGATACAATTGGGTTTTGTTGGTCTAGAATCTCAAGTACTCGTTCTGCTGCAGCATTTCCTCTTTTTACACTATAAGATGCTTTCGAAATGGATTTTGCTGGTGTCAAGATGTTGTAAGCTAATCCCATGTAAGCAATAAAAGCAGCACCATTTAAAGTTTTTTCAAGTAAAACCATACTTCCTCCGTACCACAATAAAATAGCAATTATCATAATACCCATGAATTCACTCATCGGTGAAGCTAGATTTTGTCGGTTGCCTATGTTGTTGGATAGTTTAAAAAAACGTTCTGTTGATTCGGTAAATATGCGATTGAAATAAGCTTCGGAATTGTATCCTTTTACCACCTTTAAGCCGCCAAGAGTTTCTTCGATAGTAGATAAAAAGATACCTTGTTCTTCTTGCGCTTTAGTAGATTGTTTTTTTAATTGTTTACCAATAAGGGAAATTACATAACCAGAAACGGGGATGAAAATAAATACAAATAAAGTCAGTTTTACACTGATGGTAAGCATTGCAATTATGGTAAATACAATAGTTAACGGTTCTTTTACAGCAAGTTCTAAAATAGATAAAAACGAAGTTTGAACTTCATTTACATCGGCAGATATTCTAGCAATTACGTCTCCTTTTCTTTTTTCTGAGAAAAAGGCCAAAGGCAAGTCAATTGTTTTCTTATACATAGCATTTCGCATGTCTCTTAAGATACCGTTTCTTAGAAATGTGATGAAAAACAATGCTAAATAATCGCTTAGGTTTTTTAGTAAAAATATTGAAATAATGACAGCGACCATGATGGATAAAGTGTGTCCTACGCCATAAGTGTCTGTCGTCGTTGTGATGTAATAGCTTAAATAATCCTCGGCAAATGTTTTAAATTCCCAGATTCCCGTATATTTTGGTTCAATTGAATTTCTTTTAGTTTGGTCAAACAATACTTGCATCATTGGGATCAATGACATGAAAGAAAGTGTGCTGAACAGCGCGTATAAAACATTGAAAAATATGTTGAGATACGCATATTTTTTATAAGGAATTATGAATGAGAATATTCTTTTAAAATTATTCATGAGGGTATTTATTAGTAAAGCCCAACACCTTCCTGGGTCGAAGATGTTGGGACTATAAACTTAATTGGTGATTATTATGTCAATTGCATTGAAGCAATGATGTTTTTTATTTTTTGATCTAATTCTGCTTCTGCAGCATCAAAATCTTCTACAGCGTCTAGCGTAGTGTTTACACTGATGTAGAATTTAATTTTGGGTTCTGTTCCACTGGGTCTTGCACATATTTTTGACCCGTCTTCTGTATAGTAAATCAATACATTCGATTTTGGGATCGCCATTGTAGTTTCGGTATTGTCAAGTAAGTTTTTGGCTTTTGATGATTGATAATCTTCTACCATAATTACTCTTTGTCCGTTGATTTCTTTCAATGGATTTTCACGTAAATCAATCATCATTTGGTTGATTTCTTGAATTCCTTCCATTCCTTTTTTAGTCAACGATACTAAATATTCTTTATAAAAACCGTGGTCTACATAAAGTTTAAGTAATTCTTTGTAAACAGTGCTTCCATTGGCTTTTGCTTGAGCGGCAACTTCGCATATCAATAAAGTAGCTGCAACAGCATCTTTATCACGAACAGCATCACCCACCATGAAGCCAAAGCTCTCTTCGCCACCGCCTATAAAATCAAGTTCTGGGAAGTCTTTGATCATTTTGGCAATCCATTTAAAACCAGTCAAGCCCACTTTGCACTCTACCTCGTAATTTGTAGCTAGCTCCATCATCATTGGTGTAGATACAATCGTAGATCCTACAAATTGTTTTCCATTTATTTTACCCGCTTTTTTCCATTGTTCTAATAGGAAAGCAGTCATCAAAATCATTGTTTGGTTTCCGTTTAGCAACGTCATTTGCCCTTCGTTATTTCTAACGGCAACTCCTAGACGGTCACAATCTGGATCTGTACCTATCACGATGTCCGAATTTGTTTTGTCTGCCAGTGCTAGCGCCATTGCTAGTGCTTCTGGCTCCTCAGGATTTGGCGATTTTACAGTGGGGAAATTCCCGTTTGGTACGCGTTGCTCTTCTACAATATTCACATGGGTGTATCCAGCTTGTGCTAGCGTATCAGGAACAAGTGTGATCGAAGTTCCGTGCAAAGAAGTAAATACAATATTTAAGGCTTCTTTTGCCGCTGTTGGTGTGTTGAAACTCGCGTTTTCAATAGACGATTTTATAAATGCCTTGTCTACGTCTGTATCAATATAGTGAATTAAATCTTCATTGGCATCAAACTTAATTTCGCTGTAATTTAACCCTTCAATAACATTGATGATTCCAGTGTCTTCCGGCGGAACAATTTGCCCACCGTCTTGCCAGTACACTTTGTATCCGTTGTATTCCGGCGGATTATGTGAGGCTGTAAGTACAATTCCACATTGGCAACCCAAATGTTTAACCGCAAATGATAATTCTGGAGTAGGTCTTAATTCCGAAAACAAAAATACTTCAATACCATTGGCCGAAAATACATCTGCCACCGTTTTAGCAAGCGTATCACTGTTTTGACGACAGTCATAAGCAATTACCGCTTTCAAAGGTTGGTTAGGAAACGCTGTCTTTAAATAATTAGAAAGGCCTTGCGTGCTTTTTCCAAGGGTGTATTTATTGATGCGATTGTTTCCCACGCCCATGACACCGCGCATTCCACCGGTTCCAAATTCAAGATTTTTATAAAAACTTTCCTCAAGTTCCTTTGGCGATGAAGCAATCATTGCCTTAATAGCTTCCTGTGTAGCGTTATCAAATGTAGGTGTTAACCATTCATTTACAGCATCCAAAATGTTTTGTTTGATATCCATTTTATATGTTTTTAGTTTAAGTTTTAAAGTACTCCCTTTATTATTAGGAGCTATTTCCTGCTATCCGTTGCAATCTTTATGTTTTTAAAGAAAAAACATAAAGGATTTCCACTGCTATCAGGGCTAGGGCTTATTTTAAATTAACTTCGTTCGCAATTTTATAACGCTCTTCATTGTTCTTCGTTCGCAAAACAATTTCGCCTAGAAAACCAGCCAAAAACAACTGAGTTCCTAAAACCATTGTAGTCAACGCAATAAAAAACCAAGGATTATCAGTCACTAGGTTATACCTCATGTTGTTGTACATATGGTACAATTTTGAAAAACCAATATAGCCAGCAAGTACAAACCCAATCATGAACATCAAAGAACCCATGGCGCCAAACAAGTGCATCGGTCTTTTGCCAAAACGAGATAAAAACCAAATCGTAATTAAATCTAGAAAGCCATTGACAAAACGCTCCATACCAAATTTAGTTTCGCCGTATTTTCTAGCTTGGTGTTGTACTACTTTTTCGCCTATTTTTCCAAAACCAGCATTCTTAGCAAGAACCGGAATGTAACGGTGCATTTCGCCCGAAACTTCTACGTTTTTTACAACTATATTTTTATAAGCCTTCAAGCCACAATTAAAATCATTCAATGCAACCCCCGATGTTTTTCGAGCGGCCCAGTTAAATAATTTTGACGGAATATTTTTAGCCACCACAGAGTCGTAACGCTTTTTCTTCCATCCAGAAACCAAATCATAATTTTCATTGGTTACCATATTATATAAGCCCGGAATTTCTTCTGGGCTATCTTGTAAATCAGCATCCATAGTGATAATAACATCACCTTGAGCCTTTGCAAATCCAGCGTGTAAGGCCTGTGATTTACCAAAGTTTCTCATGAAACGTACTCCTTTAATATGTGGATTTTCTTGAGCAAATTGTTCAATTATTGACCAAGATTTGTCCGTACTTCCATCGTCAAGAAAGATAACTTCGTAACTGTAATTATTAGCTTGCATCACTTTTATAATCCAAGTATATAATTCTTGAAGTGACTCCTCTTCATTAAGAAGTGGTATTAGTATTGATAAATTCATTTATTTTGTTATTCTCTTGATGAAGCTGAGCCTTTAAAAAATGCAGCTAATATTAATCCTAATATGGCGTAACCTAAAACACTAAAAATAGATCCCTTAAGTAGTTCTAGTGGTGAAAATTGATCTGTTTCTTTTAATTTACTAACCGCTTCGTTTATTGCTGAAGCCGGTGTGTTGAACTTGCTTAATGTTTCAATTAAAAACTTTGCAGATAAGTCACGAATCGTGTCTTTGGCAGCTGGATCAACATAATTGAACAAAATAATATTGAAAAATACAGAAATAAAAACTCCAATTACGGCAGAGATGAAATAAGTTGTAAAGGCTTCTTTGTATGAAAAGATTCCATTTAGTTCTTTTTTGGTCTTACTTAGCAAAACAATACCTATTACTAACCTAATAGCCAAACTAGCAAAAGCAACCCATCCAGATACAAATAATTTTAAGTCAATAACGTACAACGCAGTTGTAAATACTATTGAAGCTAGTCCAGTTATTAGACCAAAACTTAATCCATTTTTCTTAATAATTTCATTTATCATTTTTGTTGGTTTTAAATTAATGTACAAATATAGTAATTCCCAATATAATCGAAGGTATAAAACATTTTTTACTATTTGATAAAAAAAAGTGAGCAATGAATTGTTTATTGAAAAATAATTGTAAATTTGCACACTCAAAATAACAGATTAAAACAAAAAGTTATAATGAATTTATACCTTTCTCGTTAAACAGAAAGCTTCAAAAGGAATTATAGCCAAACAAATAAAAAAGAATTACAAGATGAAAAAAGGTGTACACCCAGAGAATTACAGATTAGTTGCGTTTAAAGACATGTCGAATGAAGAAGTTTTTATCACTAAATCTACAGCAGATACAAAAGAGACAATTACAGTTGATGGTGTTGAATACCCAGTTGTAAAATTAGAGATCTCTAGAACTTCTCACCCTTTTTACACAGGTAAAAACAAACTTATCGATACTGCAGGACGTATTGACAAGTTCAAAACTAAATACGCTAAACACGTTAAATAATTTTAACCTGTTTTCAATTATAGTAAAGCCTTCCATATCGGAAGGCTTTTTTTATTGCTTTAAATGGAGTGGATAAGGAGTAAACTTGTTGACGAAACAAATAAAAACTTTGTAACTTTGGCTCTTTGTAACTTTGAAACTTTATACAATGAACTACATACTTTTTGACGGGCCTGCTCGTAATGCATTATTACCATTAACTTTTACACGTCCTGTTGCTGATATCCTGATCGGGATTATGACCATTCGTCAAAAATGGGAAATGCATTTGGGATCTACCACTACTACATTAACCGAAGAATATTTGTCTCAAAAATATCCTATGGTAGAATTGGAGGAGAATGTAATGATCAATGCGTCTTTTATTCCGAATCCAGTTTTGGTTGAGATGATTTATAATATGGAACCTAATCAGGCTATTTTTAAAGGGGAAGATGTTATTGCTTTTTATACCTTAGAAAATCAAGAAGAAGTAGATTTTGATTCGTATGAAGTGCTGGAATATGAAGGGGATTGTTTGACGGTGATGAATACTTGGGATATTTTCTCTAAGAATGATGCCTCAATTCGTGAAGATTTCGAATTCTTAACGGAAGATAGAAAATCACAACCAATTCCGAAAAGTGTAAACGTAATTGCACCCGAGAATGTGTTTATTGAAGAAGGTGCAAAGTTAGAGTTTGTAACTCTTAACGCGTCTACTGGGCCTATTTATATAGGTAAAAATGCCGAAATCATGGAAGGTTCCGTAATTCGTGGGCCTTTTGCTTTGTGTGAAGGTGCTGCCGTTAAGATGGCTGCTAAAATTTATGGAGCTACAACTGTAGGGCCCAACTCAAAAGTAGGAGGAGAAATCAATAATTCGGTTCTGTTTAGTAATTCAAACAAAGGCCATGATGGGTTTTTAGGTAATTCGGTTTTAGGAGAATGGTGCAATATTGGAGCAGATAGTAATAATTCGAATCTGAAAAATAATTATGAAGAGGTAAAGTTGTGGAGTTATGAAACCGAAGGTTTTGCTAAAACAGGTTTGCAGTTTTGCGGTTTGATTATGGGAGATCATAGTAAATGCGGTATCAACACCATGTTTAATACAGGAACTGTTATTGGTGTAAGTGCTAATATTTTTGGTAGCGGTTTTCCTCGCAATTTTGTTCCAAGTTTTTCTTGGGGTGGTGCTTCAGGTTTTACGACTTATATTACTAAAAAAGCGTTTGAAACGGCTCGTTTAGTAATGAGTAGGCGCAATGTAGAATTTGATGAAACAGAAGCGGCTATACTGGAGCATGTTTTTGAAGTCACTAAGAAATGGCGAAAAGAATAATCTGTTAGAAAATAGATAAATATATAAGAATGGGCCTTGTCTGAATAGATAAGGCCTTTTTTTTATGTTGGAAAAGCTGTTAAAATAATGGTCTATCTGTAAATTAGAGGTATTTTGTATACTGTTGATTTTTTAGGTTTTAAAAGGTGTTTGGTTGTTTTTTATGGCTTTTAGTTAGCTTTTTGTTTTGATATGTTATAATTTTATAAAAAAATGAAGTAAAGAACTGTTTTTGCTGATTTTTTGATAATTATTAATTTAAAATAAATATATGGAAGAGATTATTGGCTTGTTAAATGATATTGTGTGGAGTAATGCTTTAATTGTTTTGTGTTTGGGTACGGGACTTTATTTTTCGATTCGAACTCGTTTTTTACAAGTGCGACATATTAAAGAAATGTTTCGTTTATTATTTGATGGTAAAAGTTCTGAATCGGGAGTGTCTTCTTTTCAAGCTTTGTCAATGTCTTTAGCAGGTAGAGTAGGTACAGGTAATATTGCCGGAGTAGCTACTGCAATTGCATTTGGTGGTCCAGGAGCTTTGTTCTGGATGTGGATGGTGGCCTTTTTTGGGGCAAGTACCGCATTTGTCGAGGCAACATTAGCACAAATTTACAAAGAGAAACACCTAGGGCAGTTCCGTGGAGGTCCTGCTTTTTATATAGAAAGAGGTTTAGGGGTCAAATGGTTCGGAATTCTATTTGCCGTAGTTTCGGTTATTTCAGCAGGATTGTTATTGCCTGGAGTGCAAGCAAACTCAGTTGCTGATGGGATACAAAATGCTTTTCAATTAGATACTTGGGTTTCGGGAATATTGGTGGCTGTTATTTTTGGTGCTATCGTTTTTGGTGGGGTAAAAAGAATTGCAAAGTTCACCGAGTTTGTGGTGCCTATCATGGCTATCGGGTATATCTTGATCGTTTTAGTAATCATTGCAATCGACTTTGATCAGCTTCCAGGGGTGATTTCATTAGTTTTTAAAAGTGCTTTTAATATGGAGGCTGGTTTTGGAGCTGTTTTTGGTTTAGCTATTCAATGGGGAGTTAAAAGAGGAATTTATTCAAATGAAGCGGGTCAAGGAACTGCGCCTCATATTGCTGCTGCCGCAAATGTGACGCATCCTACCAAGCAAGGATTAGTACAATCATTTTCGGTTTATATTGATACTTTATTAGTGTGTTCTGCAACAGGGTTTATGTTGTTAATTACCGGGAAGTACAATGTGCAAAATCCAGCTTTCGGAACTGGAAATGCATCAGAATTTTTATATAATGGAGCTTCAAATGTATCTGTAGGTCCTGGTTTTACGCAAAGCGCCATGGATAGTGTTTTTCCTGGTTTTGGTTCGTACTTTGTAGCTGTAGCGTTATTTTTCTTTGCCTTTACAACTATATTGGCTTACTATTATATTGCCGAAACGAATATTTCTTATCTAACCAGAAACTTAAGTTCACCTATTTACAATCATATTCTAAAAATTGTAATGATGTTAGTGATCATGTATGGGTCTATCAATCAAGCAAAACTGGCTTGGGATATTGGTGATTTGGGTGTAGGATTAATGGCTTGGTTCAATATTATTGCTATTTTGCTTTTGCAAAAACCAGCACTTCTAGCACTGAAAGATTACGAAAGACAAAAGAAAGAAGGAAAAGATCCGATGTTTAATCCAGAAGATATTGGGGTTAAAAATGCCCATATTTGGAATACCATAAACAAAGAAAATAAGGAATAACAACTTAAGTTGTATTGGTATAAAGCTTCTAGCGGCAGGGAATAATTCTGTTTCTAGAAGCTTTCATTTTATAATAAACCAATTAGTTATTTAAACTATCTTTGCACTTTTAAAAAATAACTCGGTTTTCAGTTTTTTTGAGCAACCGAATCTAGAAATCTATATTACAATGATTACAGTTAACGATATTTCAGTACAGTTTGGTGGTACTACGCTTTTTAGCGATGTTTCTTTTGCTATAAATGAGAATGATAAAATTGCCCTTATGGGTAAAAATGGAGCGGGTAAATCTACGCTTCTTAAAATAATTGCAGGTCAAAGTAAACCATCTACTGGGAATATTTCGGCACCAAAAGAGGCTGTTGTTGCTTATTTGCCACAGCATTTATTGACTACTGACGGTGCTACTGTTATGGAGGAAACTTCAAAAGCGTTTGGTGAAATTTTTGGTATGAAAGCGGAGATTGACGAAATCAATGAGCAGTTAACCATTCGTACTGATTATGAAAGTGATGCTTACATGAAATTAATCGAAAGAGTTTCGGACTTGAGCGAGAAATTTTATGCGATCGAAGAGGTGAATTATGAAGCGGAGGTTGAAAAAATCTTAACTGGTTTAGGTTTCGAAAGAGAAGATTTTACACGACAAACTTCAGAGTTTTCTGGAGGTTGGAGAATGCGAATTGAGCTGGCCAAAATTCTTTTGCAAAAGCCAGATTTAATTTTGCTAGATGAGCCTACCAATCATATGGATATTGAAAGTATTCAGTGGTTAGAGGATTTCTTGATTAATTCGGCGAAAGCTGTTGTGGTAATTTCGCACGATAGAGCATTTGTAGATAATATCACAAACCGTACTATTGAAGTAACAATGGGGCGTATTTATGATTATAAAGCCAAATATTCTCATTACTTAGAACTGAGAAAAGACCGTCGCATGCACCAACAAAAAGCATACGATGAACAACAACGTATGATTGCTGATAATAGAACTTTTATTGATCGTTTTAAAGGAACTTTTTCTAAAACAGATGCCGTGCAATCTCGTGTTAAGATGTTGGAGAAATTAGTTATTGTTCAAGTTGATGAAGTAGATACATCAGCCTTGAAATTAAAGTTTCCTGCAGCGGTTCGTTCAGGGCAATATCCGGTGATTGTAAAGGATTTATGTAAATCATACGGGGATCATGTGGTTTTCAAGGATGCTAATATTGTGATCGAAAGAGGTCAAAAGGTTGCGTTTGTAGGGAAGAATGGTGAGGGGAAGTCGACGATGATTAAAGCCATCATGAAGGAGATAGGAATTGATAGCGGAAGTTTGGAGATTGGTCACAATTCTCAAATTGGTTATTTTGCACAAAATCAAGCGGCGCTTTTAAATGAAAATGCTACTATTTTTGAAACGATTGATGATATTGCTGTTGGTGATGTTCGTACAAAAATTAAAGATATTTTAGGGGCTTTTATGTTTCACGGAGATGATGTGACCAAAAAAGTGAAAGTGCTTTCAGGTGGAGAGAAAACACGTTTAGCAATGATTAAATTATTGCTAGAGCCAGTAAATTTATTGATTCTGGATGAGCCTTCCAATCACTTGGATATGAAAACGAAAGATATTATTAAAGAAGCACTTCGTGATTTTGAAGGGACTTTGATCTTGGTTTCTCATGATAGAGATTTCCTAGATGGTTTAGCTACTAAGGTTTTTGAATTTGGAAACAAACGTGTCGTAGAGCATTTTGAAGATATTACTGGTTTCTTGGCTAACAAGAAAATGGAAAGCATGAGAGAGATAGAAAAATAAGACCGCTATTTCATCAATATAAAAAAGCCCTCAACTTGCAATTGCTTGTTGGGGGCTTTTTGAATGATGATTAAAGTCTAATTCCGGGCGGAAGTAATTCTTTGTATTCTGGGTTTTTTTTAAAGAAAACCACTATTTTGGGTAGTATTGGTACGACTTTTAGTTTTTGCTCTATCGCGATCGCCATGATTTCGCTTAAAAAGAGGGAAATAAATGCTTCGTTTTCATATTCTTCGGGTGTATTTATCTTAGTTAAGAAAATTTTTCTTTCTTGAAAGGAATATTCTACTGAAACTAAACCTTCTTTGGTAGTGGTTTCAAATTGTCTGGCAAAAGTGTTGTCTTTGATTTCCATGATGTCTTGGTGTGGTGTTTTTTGGGAGGGCATTTTTATATTAAAAAACATCTAAAAAACAGTTTTGACTGCTAATTGATATGGTTTTTTATAATTGTCAATGCTGCTCCTTACAAAGGTATCGATTTGATTTTCAATATCAAATCATTTTTAAAGGGAACTGCTTAGTTGTTTTAGTACTAGTTGAGGCTCATAATTTATTACTAATTAAACTACAGGAACTATTTTAAGTAGAATAAAAAAATTAATTTTATACCCAATTCAGTGCTAATGTTGAATGCTGTGAAATAATGATTCATAATTATGAGTAAGATCCCTGTGTATTTTATGCCCGGTTTAGCGGCAAGTCCTCTTATCTTTGAGCGTATCGCCTTGCCTGAGGAAGATTTCGAAATGGTTTTACTAGAGTGGGAGCTTCCGTTGGAAAACGAATCTTTGGCTAATTATGCTAAGCGCATGGCAACCAAAGTTACGCACGAAAGTCCTGTTTTAGTAGGTGTTTCATTTGGGGGTATTTTAGTACAGGAGATGGCTCGTTTTTTAGAGCCTAGAAAAGTTATAATTATATCTAGTGTCAAAAGCAATTTGGAACTTCCTAGACGAATGAAGGTGGCCAAAACAACTAAGGCTTACAAGTTGATTCCGATGAATTTGATTTTGAATTTAGAGAATCTCGCTAAGTTTTCTTTTGGTGAAAAAATCAATCAAAGGCTAAAATTGTATGAGAAGTTCTTATCGGTACGCGATATTGGTTATTTACAATGGGCTGTTGAGAAAGTTATACTATGGGATAGAACCATAGCTGATGAAAAGGTAATTCATATTCATGGCGATGCCGATGACGTTTTTCCAATCAAATATATTAAAGGTTGCACGGTGGTGCAGGGCGGTACTCATGTTATGATTTTGAATAAATACAAATGGCTTAATAAAAATTTGCCTGCTATAATTATGGATTCCTTTGATTTTAAAGGTTAATTTTGCACGCTCAAAGAAGTTAAGGAAAAAGGGAAGATGAAAGGATATAGTAAAATTGGGATTGTAGTTGGTTTAGTAGTTGTGAGTGGTTTTTTTATTTTTGCGACTACAGATGAAATAAAAGATAAAGTAGAAACAACGGAATCGGTGAGTTATTTTCCGGTTGTTGCGAACTTTGCGAACGAGGAAGTACCTTTGCAAATAGCAGATGTGAAAGAAAGATTGGATCGAGAGTTAATAGTAAATATTAATTTGCATTCGTCTACTATTCTAGCTATAAAACGGGCCAATCGTGTTTTTCCTATTATAGAACCCATCTTGAAAAGAAACGGGATTCCAGATGATTTTAAGTACCTTGCTGTGATTGAAAGCGGCTTGGTGAATGTGGTTTCACCAGCTGGTGCTCGTGGTGTTTGGCAATTTATGCCCGAAACGGCAAAGGAACGCGGCATGGAAGTGACCGATGGAGTAGATGAACGATATGATTTAATAAAGGCCACCGAAGGAGCTTGTAGTTATTTTTTAAGTGCCAAAGGCAAGTTTGGTTCTTGGACACTTGCGGCTGCTTCTTATAACGGGGGAATGGGTGGTGTGAATAAGCAGATGGATATTCAAAGCGAAAGTAATTACTATGATTTATTGCTCACCGAGGAAACGTCGCGCTATGTGTTTAGGATCCTTGCATTGAAGGAAATTATGAAGAACCCGAAGAAATTTGGTTTTGAATTACCTACCGCCGATTTGTATCAGTTGTTGCCTTCAAAGAAAGTCGAAGTAGATAGTACAGTTACGGACTTAGTTGCTTTTGCGAAAGCGCAAGGGATTAATTAGGGCTTGCTGAAAAATTGCAAATCCAATAAAACAGAGGTATTTAGAGCTACTTTTTCTTGTTTAAATGCAAAGAATTCTTTATTTTTAAAGAAAAAAGCTTGCAGTTATGTTCAATTATACGGCACAAAACCAGTTGGAAATTTTTGATTTTAAAACCGAATTCCAGAGCAAATTAGACCCTAATAATAGATGGGTAAAAATGGCAAAACTCCTTGATTGGGACAGACTTGCAGAGGTTTATAGTCAGAATTTCAGTTCAACAATGGGTGCCAAAGGTATTGATGCCCGAATCATAATCGGTGCTTTGATAATCAAGCATATAGAGGCTAAAGATGATAGAGGCACCATAGATGCAATCAAGGAAAATCCATATATGCAGTTTTTTCTTGGTTTTGACCATTTCAGTTCAGAAGCAGTATTTGATCCGAGTCTCTTTGTACATATCAGAAAGCGTTTATGCAATGGAGATTTTGACAAAATGAACCAAGTAATAATAGCCCAAGCGTTGAATTTAAACGAAAAAGACAAGACCAAAGAGGAACGAAAAAATACCGACGAAGATAATTTTTCGCACAATGACTCCAGTCACGAACCGACAAACAAAGGAAAGTTGCAGATGGATGCAACCATTGCAGATGCCCATATCAAATTTCCTACCGATTTGAGTTTATTAAACGATAGTCGTGAAAAATCAGAAAAGTTGATTGATAGACTATGTTTGTCACTAAGGCTGCCCAAACCAAGAACTTACCGCAGAGAGGCAAGAAAAAAATGGTTGAATTTATCCAAAAGCAAGAAGAATAGTTTTAAACAAATACAAAACGGCATCAAACAACAGCTCAATTATTTAAAAAGAAACATCAAAAGCATTGATAAAATACTGGAAGACAATCAGTTGTCACTATGTTGTTTTGACAAGAAGGAATACAAATATCTGTTGGTCATAAAAGAATTGCACAGACAGCAATTGG
>NZ_JACRUK010000069.1 GCF_014305155.1 Flavobacterium muglaense | reverse complement strand
AATACTTTCTCCTTTGAATGATTCCATAATAAAATTCTTTCACGAAAGATAAGAATTTATCTTTACACCTCTATATAATTATTTATTTTGGGTTTTTAAAAGTACAATTTTATTCTAAAACAGGAATCAGGATTATGTTAACTCTTTCGGAATGTTATTTTGTTCAAAAACGAAATTTTAGAGTGCTTTAATTGTTCAAAAATATTATTTTTATAAAAAATTACACATGCAGTTAAGTTATTGGGAATTAAAAAATTGGTTTACTAATGTTGATTATACAGTTGTAGGCAGCGGAATCGTGGGCTTGCATGCAGCATTGCGCTTGCGCGAAAAATTCCCAGAAAGTAAAATTCTAGTGCTTGAAAAAGGAATGTTGCCGCAGGGAGCAAGTACTAAGAATGCCGGTTTTGCTTGTTTTGGTAGTCTATCTGAAATTATAGACGATCTAAAGTCCCATTCAGAAGAAGAAGTTATTCAGCTCATTCAAAAACGTTGGACTGGTTTGCAATTGTTACGAAAGCGCTTAGGAGATGCCGCTATCGATTTTAAACCTTTTGGTGGTTATGAAGTTTTTTTGAAAGACGATGATAGTAGTTATCAAGAGTGTATGGGTAAACTGCCTTTTATAAATGAAATTTTAAAACCACAATTTAAAGCTGATGTTTTTGCAAAGCAAGTAGATCGTTTTGGTTTTGCAGGTACTAAGGAGTATGTGGTTTACAACCCTTTTGAAGGACAAATAGATACCGGGAATATGATGCAGGAGTTGTTAAAAAAGGCTTATGCGGCTTCTGTTTTAATACTCAATCAACAAACGGTAACTTCATTTTTGGACAAGGAAACTCATGTAGAAGTCGCTTTGGGTTCATTTAGTTTTAGTTCAAAGAAAGTTTTGTTTGCAACAAATGGTTTTTCAAATGAGCTTACAAATGGAGCAGTTAAGCCTGCCAGAGCTCAAGTTTTAATTACAGAACCAATAACCAATTTAGATATAAAAGGTACTTTTCATTTAGATAGAGGCTATTATTATTTTAGAAATATAGGCGATAGAATTTTATTAGGAGGCGGAAGGAACTTAGATTTTGATGCCGAAACAACAACGGAGCTTGCTCAAACAGAAATTGTACAAAATAAATTGGAAGATTTATTAAAAGAAGTAATTTTGCCCCATCAAGAATTTAAAGTGGCACACCGCTGGAGTGGGATTATGGGCATAGGAAGTAGTAAAATACCAATTGTTTCTCAATTGTCCCAAAATGTGTATTGTGGTGTGCGACTTGGAGGAATGGGAGTAGCAATAGGAAGTTTAATAGGAACAGAATTAGCAGATTTAGTATAATGGGAATAAAAACAACGTCGAGTAAAACAGCCAAAAAACCAGTAAAAAAAGAAACAACCTCTTTTATGACTAAATTAAAGCTTTTAATAGTAAAAGCTGTCTTGTGGTTTGTTGGGATTTCATTTTTTTCGGTAGTATTTTTTAAGTTCGTTCCCGTGCCATTTACGCCTTTAATGATTATACGAGCAATCGAGAACAAAGCGGCAGGTAAGGCGGTTTATTTTAGTCATGATTGGGAATCAATAGATCATATTTCGGTTAATTTGCAAAAAGCAGTTATCTCTAGTGAAGATGGTACTTTTTTAACGCATAATGGTTTTGATTTTACTGCTATGCAAAAAGCGTATAAAAGCAATGAGCGTGGTCGCCGAATAAAAGGAGGAAGTACTATTTCACAACAAACCGCCAAAAATGTATTTCTTTGGCAAGGTAGAAGTTATTTGCGAAAAGCATTAGAGGCCTATTTTACAGTGCTCATCGAGGTGATTTGGGGCAAAGAACGTATAATGGAAGTGTATTTAAACAGCATAGAAATGGGAGATGGTATTTATGGTGCCCAAGCAGCAACAGAACATTGGTACCGTAAAGATGCTTCTAGTTTAACGCCGTTGCAAGCCGCAGGAATAGCTGCTATTTTACCAAACCCAAGGAAATATAAAGCAACCAGTTCGTCCTCATACATCAATAATAGAAAAACCAAGATTATGAAGGTAATGCGCACCGTAGGTAAAATTAATTACTAGATGCATAGTAAAACAGTCCTTATTCTTGTCCTAGCTGTACTATGGAATGCAAATCTATGGGCACAAAAGAGCACTACAGAAATCGGACTTGTTACAGATAACGACCTATACACATCGTCCAAAAATGATATGTATTATACCAATGGACTGGAGATTTTTCATCGCCATTTAGTTAAAAACACTAACGATAGCATTGAAAAACGTACAATTGAGTTTAAGCTAGGACAGTACATTTATACGCCAAGGTTTTTAGATTCAAAGGATGAATCGGGTATAGATCGCCCATTTGCGGGCTATTTATTTGGCGAGGTTGGAAGTAATGTATTTTATAAAAACGAATCAGTACTAAAAGCAAATTTGCAATTGGGGTATGTAGGGCCTAATTCTTTTGGCCGAGAAACTCAAAAAAGCTTTCATAAACTGGTAGGCTATAAAGCGGTATCGGGTTGGGAGTATCAAATAAAGAATGCTTTGGCAGTTCAAACTCAGTTTTTCTATTCTAAAAAAATATTTCAAACTAAGGAAAGTACCAAAATTGATTTTCATTTTCAGTCAGAAGCGAATCTAGGTACAATTTTCACAGGAGTATCAACAGGGTTTCTGACTAGGATAGGGCTAAAAAAATTAGTTCCAGTTTATAATTCTAATCTGCATGGTGCAAGTTTAGGGAGTGTTGCCACTGAATTTTACTTTTACATCGCACCATCTGTGAACTATCAGTTGTACGATGCCACCATTCAAGGTAGTTTGTTTAGTAGCAATAGTCCTGTTACTTTTAGTCTGGTTCCTTTTCGTTTCAATGGAGAGGCAGGTTTTAAGTACCGAAAAAATAATCTCAATCTATCCTACGTTTTTGTCTATCGCGGCAAAGAATTATACAGCAAGACCATTTCGGGCTATTTTTATGGTTCAATAGGACTGTCGTATTTGCTAAAATAAAAAACCGTAAATGCTTAATTAAAAGTAGTTACGGTTTTATTATGTGGAGAATACCGGATTCGAACCGGTCACCCCTTGCCTGCCAGGCAAGTACTCTAGCCAAATGAGCTAATCCCCCAGTAGTGTCGCAAATATAATACAATATTACATTCCAATCGCATTTTTCAAAAAAGTCGTCCAAAAGTTTCAAAAAAAGGGCGTTTCCTATTTATATTTTTAACTTTACATAAAAACGACATTTATGGCAGCAATAGATTCTAATGGTTCATTAACAACAACTATCGACAATAAAATAGCCACCGTAGCTTTTGGGCATCCCGCAAGCAACTCTTTTCCACGTCAATTGTTGGATGCATTGACCCAAGAATTGAAGGACTTGAGTGGTAATAAGGCTGTGAGCGTGATTATTTTAAAAAGTGAAGGTACAGGCGCATTCTGTGCTGGGGCTTCTTTTGATGAATTACTAGCCGTTTCAAACCTTGAAGAAGGTAGTGCTTTCTTCTCAGGATTTGCTAATTTGATCAATGCCATGCGCAATTGTTCAAAAATCATTGTTGGTCGTATTCACGGCAAGGCAGTAGGAGGCGGAGTAGGCATTGCAGCGGCTTGTGATTATACTTTTGCAACTACAAATGCTGCTGTCAAACTTTCGGAACTCGCTATCGGGATTGGTCCATTTGTAATTGAGCCGGCCGTGAGTCGTAAGATCGGCAAGACCGCCATGACTCAAATGACACTTGCTGCTCACGAGTGGAAGTCTGCTGAATGGGCACAAGACAAAGGGCTTTATGCAAAAGTACTGCTAGATCAAACGGAGTTAGATATTGACTTGGCGCATTTTACGACCAAACTGGCATCGTACAATCCAGAAGCATTAAGCCAAATGAAGAAGGTTATTTGGGAGGATACTGACAATTGGGATACATTGTTGCTGGAACGTGCCGCAATTTCAGGTGAGCTGGTACTTTCGGAATTTACTAAAAATGCACTGAATCAATTTAAAAAGAACTAGTAAGATGAGAATTATAACGCTTATTCAACAAGTAGATGTTGTGCAAAAATTAAAGGATGCTCCTGATAGTAGTTATCAAACAGGAGTGATTATTGGATCCTTTGTTCCGTTTATTGTTTTACTCGGATTGGCTTACTGGATGTACTCTTCTGCAAAAAAAGAGATAAAAACGTTTAATTTTTTACTAAATTTGCACTCAAAATTATACCTAGATGAGCAATATCAGAATTACAAAACAATTTAACTTCGAAACCGGTCACGCCCTTTATGGATACGACGGAAAATGTAAAAATGTTCACGGACACAGCTACAAATTATCAGTAACCGTTATTGGATCGCCTATTACAGACAGGAACAACGTAAAATTCGGAATGGTAATCGATTTTTCGGACTTAAAAAAAATTGTAAAAGAAGAAATTGTAGATCAGTTTGATCATGCTACTGTTTTTAATGAAACTACACCTCATGTAGAATTGGCCGAAGAATTAAAAAAACGCGGTCACCACGTTATTTTAGTCGATTATCAACCTACAAGTGAAAACATGGTTATTGATTTTGCCGAAAGAATAAAAAGTAGATTGCCAGACGGAATTAAACTATTTGCTTTAAAATTACAGGAAACAGAATCTTCTTTTGCAGAATGGTTTGCAAGCGATAATTTATAATTCAATTGACACCTTAGTTGCATGAAACTACCCAATAATAAAAAAGTATATTTCGCTTCTGATCAGCATTTTGGAGCGCCTACAGCTGAATTGAGTTTTCCTAGAGAAAAAAAATTCGTGGCTTGGCTTGACGAAATTAAAAAAGATGCCGAAGCTATTTTTTTGGTGGGTGATTTATTTGATTTTTGGTTCGAATATAAAACCGTTGTTCCTAAAGGCTTTGTGCGTGTATTAGGTAAACTTGCCGAAATTCGCGACAGCGGAATCCCAATTTATTTCTTCGTAGGAAACCATGATTTATGGATGGATGGGTATTTCGAAAAAGAATTAAATATTCCTGTTTTTCATGACAATCAAGAATATACTTTTGGGGATAAAACCTTCCTTGTTGGGCACGGTGATGGGAAAGGTCCTGGAGATATGGGGTACAAACGCATGAAAAAAGTATTTACAAATCCGTTTTCTAAATGGCTTTTTCGTTGGTTGCATCCTGATGTTGGAGTGGGTCTAGCACAGTACTTATCTGTAAAAAATAAATTAATTTCGGGTGATGAAGATGTTACTTTTCTTGGTGAAGACAAAGAATGGTTGATCATTTACGCCAAAAAGAAGTTGGAAACCAAACACTACAATTACCTCGTTTTTGGACACCGTCATTTGCCTATGAAACTTTCTGTAGGTGAAAATGCCGAATATGTCAACCTAGGCGATTGGATCTCTTATTTTACCTACGGTGTATTTGACGGCGATACTTTCGAATTAAAAAAGTACGAGAATTAATTCATCCCTTCTCCATACAGGTATTCGTCAAGGTTTATCTTAAACAAAGTGCCTTCTACAAGATCTTTTACTGCCTTTAATTCCTGCATAGAAACAGCCAAATCAATTTGTGTACAGGGTGTTTTTAGCAAAAATTTGTGGCACGTATTTTTGAGCGCACAATCACTACAGTTGCTGTTTTGGTTATAGCTTTCGTCAATACATGATTGAAAAAGTTTCAATTCTTGACGGCTTAAATAGAATCCAGTTTCTCTAAAAATCAGTTGAACCTTATCTGTTAATACTTCGTTTTCTTTTCTCCAGAAAAATGAAGTTCCGGAGTCGTTATAATATATTTGCTTTATGGGTTGCATGTGTCTGTCGTTTGACACAAATATAATAATTATTTAGATTTATTCTAAATAAAATAAATGTAAAAAACATAAAAAAAGTCGGTACAGAATCTCAAGATCTTGTATCGACTTTTTTTTATCATTCTAAATGCGTTTTTTATGCTTCGTTTTCGTGTTCTTCAAGATCTTTAGTTAGATCTAGTTTTCTAAAAGTAGGAGAGATTATCCCGGTGGTAAGCACTACAAAAAGCGTCATGCTTCCTCCAAAAACTACTGCCGTAACCGTTCCCATTAATTTTGCTGTTAAACCACTTTCAAAAGCGCCCAATTCGTTTGACGAACCCACAAACATGGAATTCACTGCTGATACGCGGCCGCGCATGTGATCTGGTGTTTTCAATTGTAAAATAGTTTGTCTAATTACAACCGAAATCCCGTCAAACACACCGCTTAAAAACAAGGCAGCTAATGAAACCCAAAATATAGTAGAAAGACCAAAGACTATAATACAAATACCGAAAGCAAAGATCGCTGATAGCAACTTCATTCCGGCGTTTTTACTCAATGGTACATAAGCGGTGATCAGCATGGTAATAAATGCTCCAACTGCGGGTGCAGCTCTCAAGAAACCAAAACCTTCGGGACCCACTTTTAAAATGTCTTGCGCAAAGATAGGTAACAACGCTACAGCACCTCCAAAGAGGACAGCGACCATATCTAAGGTAATTGCACCTAATACCGTTTTGTTATTGAAGACAAATTTTATTCCCTCGTTTAAACTTTGCATTATAGGCTCACCAATTTTGGGGTTTAAAATCGGCTTTTTCTCGATTTGAGACAGCGCCAGTAAAGCAAGAATAGAACAGATAAAAACAGAACACATAGACCAATGAACTCCTATTAAAGTAATGGAAAATCCAGCAAAAGCAGGCCCTACAACGGAAGCAATTTGCCAAACAGAACTACTCCATGTTGCTGCATTAGGATAAACTTTTTTAGGTACTAATAAGGACAATAACGAAAAAATAGTTGGCCCTAAGAAAGACCGAACTAGTCCTCCTAAAAAAACTAAAAAATAGATAGAATACAATATAGTTTGAGTGGCATAACCTTTTACAACTGTTGGCCAGGTCAATAAAAACAAACCAAAACTGATTACAGAAAAGGCTAAAATACATTTTACTAACAACCCTTTTTTTTCTTTTTGATCCACTATATGACCCGCAAACAAAGCCATCGAGAGTGCTGGAATTACCTCCATTAAACCTATTATTCCTAGCGAAAGAGGATCTTTGGTAATACTATACACTTGCCATTCTATAACAATAAATTGCATTGACCAAGCAAAAACCATGGCAAAACGCAGCAGCAAAAAGGTATTGAATTCTTTATAACGCAAAGCTGCGTAGGGATCTTTCTTTTTTATTTTATCAAAACTCATGGCTTAATATTTTTTAATCTTAATTGTGTAGTGACTTTTCCGTTCCATTCATTTTCATCAATACAATAGACGGCCTGAAAGGGTTTCTGATGAGTTGTAAACTCCATTTTATCACCTAAACCAAAGCCTATTGCTGCAAGTCCTTCTGAATTGTTTTGCTTTACAAATAATCGTAAGTGCTCGTCTTCTTTGCCCATTGTTTTTCCGTGACCGGTGTCTATTACATTTTTGCTTAAAAAGACCGGTGTCATGTTTTGAGGTCCAAATGGCTCAAACTGTTTCAAAATTCTAAAAAACTTAGGCGTAATAGCAGCGAAGTTAATTTCGGCATCAATCTCAATTTCTTGAGTACGCATTTCGGGTTGTATTGTTTCTTGTACTTGTTTTTCGAATGCCGCCTTAAAAGCGGGATAATTCTCTGGAAGTATTGTCATTCCTGCCGCATACATATGACCGCCAAATTGCTCCAAATGTTCGGAGCAAGCTTCGAGTGCATTGTATACATCAAATCCTTTTACAGATCGTGCCGATGCTGCATATTTGTCACCACTTTTTGTAAAGACAAGGGTAGGGCGGTAGTAGGTTTCTATTAATCGAGACGCTACAATTCCTATAACTCCTTTGTGCCAATCTTCTTGAAAAACAACCGAAGTAAATTGTTCTGTTTCTTGGTTTTCGATTATTTGCGCAAGCGCTTCTTTAGTAATTTGCTTGTCTAAATCTTTTCGGTCGGAGTTGTATTGTTCAATTTCAGAGGCAAATTGCTGTGCTTGATCAAAGTCAAATTCAGTCAGCAATTCTACGGCATGATTACCATGTTTTATTCTACCTGCAGCATTAATTCGCGGTGCAATGATAAAAACAACATCGGTAATATCTAGGGTTTGTTTTTTAACTTGGTGCACTAATGCCTTGATTCCGGGTCTTGGATCAGCGTTAATCACTTGCAGTCCATAGTGAGCCAATACTCGATTTTCTCCAGTCATTGGGACAATATCAGCGGCAATTGCTGTGGCTACTAAGTCAAGATACGGAATCAAATCATCGATAGTTTCTCCTTTACGACTTCCTAATGCTTGAATCAATTTAAATCCAACTCCGCAACCACAAAGTTCGTCGTATGGATAATCACAATCGGTTCTTTTCGGGTCTAAAACTGCTGCTGCTTCGGGAAGTTGGTCTCCTGGCCTGTGGTGATCACAAATGATGAAATCGATGCTTTTTTCTTTTGCGTAAGCGACATGATCAATAGATTTTATACCACAATCGAGTGCTATAATTAAGGTGAATTCATTGTCCTCGGCGTAGTCAATTCCTTTATACGATATGCCGTAGCCTTCCAGATAACGATCCGGAATATAGGTAGCAATATGGGGATAATAGGATTTTAAATATGAAGAAACTAGCGATACAGCGGTTGTTCCATCGACATCGTAATCACCAAAAACAAGGATGCGTTCTTGATTTGCAATTGCTTCTTCAATGCGCTCCACTGCTTTATCCATGTCTTTCATCAAGAAAGGATCATGCAAATGGTCTAATGAAGGACGAAAAAAAGCTTTGGCTTGTTCGAAAGTCTCGATGCCGCGTTGTACCAGTAAAGTGGCTACAAAATCTTCTACATTTAAGGCTTGCGCCAAATGGTTAATTTTATCATCAGAAGGTTTTGGTTTGATTGTCCACCTCATAGTACTATGAATTATACTGTTCTTGAAATTTTTTAAATCAAAAAAGTTACCGCAAATTCTCTAATTATTTCAATTTGCGAATTTGCGATGTAATGTTTTATTTGAATTGTAAAGGGTCACCTTCAAATGCAATTCCGTCCCAACCGCTTGTCATAAAATTACGGATATTTTGGTGGTCAGTCCCTTCTGGGTTTTTTAAAACGTCTTCAAAATAATACGCGCCAAAACAAGCTAGCGTTTCGGTTGGACTTAGTTGTTGCGCTTTTGCGAAAGCGAACAATTTACAAGAACCCGAGTTTTCTCCAGCGGCATTGTGTTGGTTACCGTTTTGAAAAGCGGTAGGGGTAAAGGTGTAATTGTCCTCAATTAGTGCGATAGTATCAGTAAATGCAATAGATTTTGGGTTTTCTTTTAGGGTACTAAGGAATGTAGTTAAGGTCATAATGTGTTTTATTCTTTATTATCGTCTTTTGAAAATTTACTTTTTTTGGCTTCTTTTACAATTGGTTTTCCGCCTACTACTACCACAATTTCGCCTCTTGGCGCTGTTTTTTCAAAATGGGTTAGCACTTCTCGCACAGTACCGCGAACATTTTCTTCGTGTAGTTTTGATAATTCTCGAGAAACAGAAATTTGTCGGTCTTCGCCAAAATAAGTAATAAATTCGGCTAGCGTTTTTACTAATTTATGAGGTGAAACATATAAAATCATGGTGCGCGTTTCTTCGGCTAAGGCCAAATAGCGTGTTTGTTTCCCTTTTTTGTCAGGTAAGAAACCTTCGAAAATAAATTTATCATTAGGTAGTCCGCTATTCACTAAAGCAGGTACAAAAGCGGTTGCACCGGGCAAACATTCTACTTCAACACCATTTTCAATACAAGCGCGTGTTAATAGAAAGCCAGGATCAGAGATGGCAGGAGTTCCCGCATCAGAAATCAAGGCGATATTTTCGCCGGCTTTTAGTCTCGAAATTAAATTCTCTACCGTTTTGTGCTCATTGTGCATGTGGTGACTGTACATGTGTGTACCGATCTCAAAATGCTTCAAAAGTTTTCCGCTGGTACGGGTGTCTTCGGCCAGAATTAAATCGACTTCTTTAAGAATTCGGATGGCTCGAAAAGTCATGTCTTCGAGATTGCCAATGGGAGTTGGGACTATATATAATTTTGACATAATTGACTAAAGGAATTTTTTCTCGATAATATCCATAAAACGATCAGCATAATCGTCTTTTCCTTCCCAGTTGTTGTAGTCTGGTTTGACCATCTCTTCGATAAAATCTTTGGTTTCATGAAAAGTGCCAAATGTTATCAATTGGCTTAGTACGCGGTTATAGTCCTCGTTGTTGTTGCCAAAAAGATGTTTTACAAAAGCAATTCTATCGTTTAAGTCGATATCAAGTGTTTTTGATAATTTGTCGTTAAGGGATACTATTTTTTGTTCTTCTTTTTTGATTTCTTTTACTTCAGGAGCTGCCTTTGCCTCTGGAATGACTACTTCTATTTTTTCTTTTGCTTCAAAAACAATTTCTGGTGGCAAAGCAGGGACGTCATCTACTTTTACAAATTGCGTGTCACTGTAATTCCCGCCTAACAAGTCTTCAAAAGATATTTGTACTTTTTCAAGTTGCTGTGGTGCTAGTGCTTCAGGTTCAGTCTCTAAAGAGAAATCGGCTGTAAAATCATTTAATGGCGCTACTTTTTCATCTTCGATAGGAGCTGCTTGAAAAATCTCTTCTTTAGGAACAACGATGTCGCTTAGGGGCATTTCCTCTGTAACGGGTTGTTCTTTAATGTCGGCTTCAAAGGCAGCTGGCTCTTCAAGTGGAGCAGCTGGCTCTTCATGAATTACAGTCACTTCTGGAACTGCAGCTGGTGTTACGCTCTCTTCTACAACTGGTTTTGCTTCCGTTTTTTCTTCTTGTGGCACTACTGTTTCGGTTAGTTCGAAAACCGTTTCAGCAGGTAGTTCAGCATCTTTATCATAAAACGCTTGTACTTCTTGTTCCATTTCGGCATGCCCAATCGTTGGTTTTACATCGCCATAATGCTCGTCAATAAATCGTAAAACCGACAGTTTTTCGTATAGCTTTTGAGATTCTAAATACAATTGATTAATATCAGATTTGTTTTTTAGCTGCAATATTCTGTGAGCAATGCTGATTAAATCGGCTTCCAATTTTTTTTTCATAACGATTAAATTATAGTATGTATGGCGTATGTGTTTCTTATATGATTTAGTGTCAAAATGGTATCATGATGTTATGGTGTGAACATTTAATTTTAAATAACTGTTCACAAATCCTTGATTTGATAAAATTTTTCTACTTTTGAGACAACATAAATGTGTAAAATCTTATGTTGGTTTATTACGGTACAAAGTAATAAAAACTATTCATTTTTTAAGTTAGAAAAAAACAAAATGTTTCTCGAAAATACAGTAAATCATAAAGAACAATTTGGTTGGATCGAAGTTATCTGCGGTTCGATGTTTTCGGGTAAAACCGAAGAACTAATTCGTCGTCTCAAAAGAGCGCAATTTGCCAAGCAAAAAGTAGAGATTTTTAAACCCGAAGTGGACACACGTTACCATGACGAAATGGTGGTGTCTCATGATGCCAATGAAATTCGTTCTACTCCAGTGCCTGCAGCAGCCAATATTGCTATTTTGGCGCAAGGTTGCGATGTGGTAGGAATTGATGAAGCTCAGTTTTTTGATGACGAAATAGTTAGAGTTTGCAATGATTTAGCAAACCAAGGGATTCGTGTTATTGTTGCTGGATTAGATATGGATTTTAAGGGTAATCCTTTTGGCCCTATGCCTGCATTAATGGCCACAGCCGAGTATGTGACTAAAGTGCATGCCGTATGTACACGTACAGGAAATCTAGCAAATTATAGTTTTAGAAAAACCGATAATGATAAACTGGTGATGCTAGGCGAAACCGAAGAATATGAGCCGTTAAGCCGTGCTGCTTATTATCATGCTATGCGGGAAGTCCTCTCCCCAGCCCTCTCCAAAGGAGAGGGAGACAAAACGAAATAGGATTCTATAAATAACAAAACCCTTTCTGATGGCTCAGTAAGGGTTTTTTTTGAACGAATATTTTATTGATTAACGTTTTAATACCAAACGCATTTATTGTATAGACCAAATATTGTCTAAAAAAACATAGCTATAACCACAGATACTCATGACCT
>NZ_JACRUK010000068.1:734-12594 GCF_014305155.1 Flavobacterium muglaense | reverse complement strand
GTTGTTGTATTAACATCTAAAAAACACTTATAATTAGACTTAAATATAAGAAAAAAGGAGTAGAAATCCATAGATATATACTCCTTTTTAGGTCTTAATTTATTAGAAACACTTTTTCAGTGCCCTCCTTTTCAGAAGGCCCTTTATGTAAAACAAAATATTTTTCAATAATTAAAGACTGTATTTCAAACCTAAAGTCAAACCTAAACCGCTAATTCCAACGTATGAACTTAATTCATCTTTTGGTTTTGTACTATCTAAACCACTTGGATTTGTCAAATCGTTATTAGAATTTACATCTAAACGGTTCACATAATTAGTATGCACTTGAGCAGTTGACCTTGTTGCTAATGCATCATTTCCATTTACTGTAAACGCAGTCGTTTCTTTAGTTTTACCATGAACCGTAAAATTACGGTACTCTAACTCTGCAAACGCCGAAATATGTTTCCCTAATTTATATGAAGTTCCCAACGCTGCCGTAAAACCAATAGTAGGATTTGGCTTAATTTGATCTACACTACGTACATTTCCATAAACATACGAACTTGTAGCTGAGTTATAAGCTACAGCTGGAGTCGCGTCAGTTGTAATTTCTAAATCTCCGTGAATAGGAACAATTACACCCACTTTAGTATATGGCTCAAAACCGCTGTGCTCGCCTAAAAACAAAACCAAGGCAGGAGCAACATCAAAGGCAGTTATTTTACCCACTGACTTAAAGTTGTAAATCGTTGGCGTATTTGCATCAGTAGAAGTTTGCGCCATTGTCTTATCTGTACTTGAGTAATAATTCACTCCCATTTCGACACCTACTCTTGCATTAAATCGATACCCCGCAGCAATTCCAGTTCTAAAACCTTCACCAAAAGATCCAGTTACACTCTCTTCTGACACTAATTTTCCTCCTACATACGTTTTATTCAAAGGCAAATTCCCTCCCACCGTTGGGAATTCAGTCGCGGCAGTCTGCCCAAAATAAGAACCTCCTACTTTAAAGTACCAATTCTCTTTTTTGGTGTCATTTTTATCTGTTTGCCCTAACATTGTCATTGAACATACCATTAACCCTAGTATGAATAAATTCTTTTTCATAATATTTTTTTATTTTATTGCTAACAAAATTAAATAAATTTAAATGTAGCTTTTGTTAAATTAAGCAAAGAAATGTTAATTAAAAAAACAACAACTGCATCGCTATAATACTCAGATTTTTACAAAAAAACATTAACATATCAATTCTAAAAATACTGTTAAAAATCAAAGCTCTCACCCTTTAAAACAAGTGAAAAACCAGTTAAAATCTCAAACTATAACGATTACTTAACACATTGGAACGCTAATTAAGTTTAAAATTAATCTGCATTTTCTCCAATTCAAATAACAACTCATTGGAGATTTTAACCTTTAACCGCCTACTTTGCATAGTCAACTTAGTCACTACTTTTATCTCTTCAACTTCTGTAACCGCAACTGGAGTAGCCTCCTCATCACCATCAACTGTATCATCAACTTGTTCTACAAAATCCTCGCCCTCGGGAGAATCAACAACAGCAGCTACTAACTTTTTTATTTTTTCTAACTCCATTACTTCAAACGTAACTTGGCCCTCTCCTTTATTCTCCTGAAACAAGTGGCTCAACTTATGTATAAATTCGGTTTGCAAATCGGTAATATTCAATAAAACGACTAGCTTTTTAGCAAAAACATCCAAAACATCCTGTAAATACTGCACCAATACAAACTGAATTCTAGGATCGCTCTTTTTACCTGTATCTTGATTGACCCAGCCTTCTTTCACTAAAACCTTCAAAAAAGTAAAGTTGTTTTGAATAAAAAAGTGTCGGAATTTAAGATATTCTTCTCCAAAAATCTTAAACTCATAACTCTCATCATAGCCTTCTAGCGTAAAAATCCCCCAACCTTTTCCGTTTTTGGCCACACGGTGCTGCACATTATGGATAATACCACCCATAGCTAGTGTTTTACCCACATGTTGATCTAAATTACGAAGCGCCTCTAACTTAGCATTACAAAAATGCTTCATTTCAAACTTATAATCGTCTAACGGATGACCTGAAATATAAATACCAACCACTTCTTTTTCTTTGGCCAGTTTCTCCATCGTGCTCCAGTCTTCACAAGGTGGCACAACAGGTTCTTCAATTTGAACATTACTCGCTTCGCCAAATAAACTTACCTGAGAGCTATTTTCATTTTCTTGAAATTTAGCACCATACTTAATCGCTTTTTCATAAAAGGTAATACCGTCCCCTTCATCATGGAAATATTGCGAACGCAAAGTCCCTTCAAAAGAGTCAAAACCTCCCGCAAGAATTAAGTTTTCTAATGCTTTTTTATTGGCAGCACGTAAATCAATACGCTTTGTTAAGTCAAAAACCGACTTGTACTTTCCATCTTTTCGATTCTCTACAATAGTATTTACAGCACCTTGACCAACTCCCTTAATGGCTCCCATTCCAAAACGGACCGCATAATCATCATTTACTGTGAATTTATAGAACGATTCATTTACATCGGGCCCTAATACTTGCAATCCCATACGCTTACACTCTTCCATAAAGAAAGTAACTTGCTTAATATCACTCATATTATTTGAGAGAACAGCAGCCATATATTCGGCTGGGTAATGCGCTTTTAAATAAGCCGTTTGATATGCAATCCAAGCATAACAGGTAGAGTGCGACTTATTAAAGGCGTAACTCGCAAATGCTTCCCAGTCTTTCCAAATTTTCTCTAAAACTTTAGCATCATGACCTTTGGCAGCAGCTTGCTCTACAAACTTAGGCTTCATCTTATCCAAAACCTCTTTTTGCTTCTTTCCCATCGCCTTACGCAAGACATCGGCCTCACCCTTGGTAAAATCAGCCAATGATTGCGACAAAAGCATCACCTGCTCTTGGTAAACGGTAATTCCGTAGGTTTCTCCTAAATATTCTTCACAGGCATCAAGATCGTATTTGATTTCCTCTTCTCCATTTTTTCTTCGAACAAAAGAAGGAATATACTCTAATGGTCCCGGACGATACAAAGCATTCATGGCAATTAAATCCCCAAAAACAGTGGGCTTTAAGTCCTTCATGTATTTTTGCATTCCAGGCGACTCATACTGGAAGATACCTACTGTTTCCCCGCGCTGGAATAATTCGTATGTTTTTACATCGTCAATAGGAAATGTATCGGGATCGAGTGTGATTCCGTTACGGTATTTCACTAATTTAACGGTATCTTTAATCAAAGTAAGGGTCTTCAAACCCAAGAAGTCCATCTTTAACAATCCAGCACTTTCGGCCACGGAGTTGTCAAACTGAGTTACATATAAATCGGAATCTTTGGCAGTTGTTACCGGAACGAAATTAGTAATGTCCGATGGCGTGATAATCACCCCACAAGCGTGAATACCCGTATTACGCATGGAACCTTCCAGAATCTTAGCTTGTTGAATGGTTTCACCGGCTAACTCATCTGAATTTGCAATAGCGATTAACTCTTTCACATTATCAAATTCATCTGATCGCAATGCTTTTTTGACATCTTCTTCCTTTTCGGATATAAAACGAGCTAGATTCCACTTAGAAGGCATCATAGCCGGAATTAACTTGGCAATCCTATCAGCTTCAAATAACGGTAAATCCAGTACACGAGCCGTATCACGAATGGCCGATTTGGTAGCCATTTTACCGTAAGTAATAATTTGTGCTACTTGATTGGCACCATATTTTTTTATTACATAGTCCATAACACGACCTCGGCCTTCATCATCAAAGTCAATATCAATATCGGGCATGGACACACGATCCGGATTCAAGAAACGCTCAAAAAGCAGGTCGTACTTAATAGGATCAATATTGGTAATTTTTAAACAATAAGCCACGGCTGATCCCGCTGCCGATCCACGCCCTGGCCCTACAGAAACATCCATCTCTCTAGCCTTAGCAATGAAATCCTGAACAATCAAGAAGTAACCCGGGTAACCCGAGTTGGAAATGGTCAATAATTCAAAGTCCAAGCGTTCTTGAATAGACTCGGTTATTTCACCATATCTTTTCGCAGCTCCCACCATAGTCAGGTGCCTCAAATAAGCATTTTCCCCTCTTACCCCATTATCTACATCATCTTCGGGATTGACAAACTCAGCTGGAATATCATATTTAGGAAGCAATACATCACGGTAAAGCGAGTAAATTTCAACCTTATCAACAATTTCTTGAATATTAATAATTGCATCCGGCAAATCAGCAAAGAGTTTTTTCATCTCATCCCCTGACTTGTAATAATACTCCTGATTAGGCAATCCATAGCGATAACCACGACCACGACCTATAGGCGTAGCTTGCTTTTCACCATCTTTTACACAAAGTAAAATATCGTGTGCATTCGCATCTTCCTTTTTAAGGTAATAGGTATTATTTGTACCAATTAATTTTACTTCATGCTTTCTAGCAAATTCAACCAAGGTTTTATTAACCCTGTTCTCATCTTCTTGATTGTGGCGCATGATTTCGAGATAAAAATCATCTCCAAATTGAGCCTTCCACCACACTAAAGCTTCTTCGGCTTGGTTTTCACCAAGATTTAAAATCTTACCCGGTATTTCACCGTATAAATTTCCAGAGAGCACCATAATGTCCTCTTTGTACTTTTCGACTATATTTTTATCAATTCGGGGTACATAGTAAAATCCGTCAATGTTAGCAATCGACGACATTTTGGCTAGGTTATGATATCCATTTTTATTTTTGGCCAATAGCACCACTTGGTAGCCGTTGTCTTTTTTACTCTTGTCTTTATGGTTTTCACAAATATTAAAAGCGCAACCTACAATAGGTTTAATTTCCGTTTCGGTAGGTTCCTCGCCACTTTCGACCAAGGTTTTATTTTTGGCGGAAGCCGATTTATTATGATTCATAACCGCGCTCACAAAATGGAAAGCTCCCATCATGTTTGCCGTATCAGTCATTGCTACTGCTGGAAAACCGTTTTTGGCAGTAGCCGCAACTAGCGGTCCAATACCAATAGTAGACTGTAAAACCGAAAACTGGGTGTGATTGTGTAAATGGGCAAACTTGGCCTCAGCCAAAACTTTAGTATTCTCTAAAAGCTCGTCTTTAGAGATTCCAACACTTCCTTTATCTCCAAGCTGCTGGCGAATGCGATCAGAAGCTTGTTTTAAATTGATGTGTTTTAATCCGATGAGTTGAATTTCTCTTGGATTTTTATTTTGGAATTCCTGAAAATAACTCGCAGGAACATCTAGTTCTTCTTTTGTAAAACGCTCTCTTCTAATCAACTCTAAAAAACAACGCGTAGTTGCTTCCACATCCGCAGTTGCGTTGTGTGCTTCAGAGAAAGGTTTATTAAATAAATATTCGTGTAACTCTGTAAGTGTAGGCAATTTAAACTTACCTCCACGACCTCCAGGCAATTGCAATAATTTAGCCGTAACCTCCGTACAAGTATCCAGCACCGGCATAGTGGCCATAGGCGAGGCTACATCCATACGATGCAACTCGGCTCCCATAATATTGACATCAAAACCTAGATTTTGTCCCACAATAAATTTAGCTTTACCTAAAGCTTCATTAAACTTCTCTAAAACTTCGGCAAGATCAATTCCTTCGGCTGCAGCCAACTCGGTTGAAATTCCGTGAATACGCTCTGCATCATAGGGTATATTAAAACCTTCGGGTTTAACCAAATAATCTTGATGTTCAATGAGTTTTCCCATATCATCATGCAACTGCCAAGCAATTTGTATACAACGTGGCCAGTTGTCTGAATCTGTAATAGGCGCATCCCAACGCTTTGGCAATCCTGTTGTTTCGGTATCGAATATTAAGTACATAGCTGGAATTGAGTGGTTTATAATTTCTCGATTTCTCGAAAAACGAATGTCAAATTTAGTTCTTTTAAAGCTACAAACAATAGGCAAAATCATAAAAAAACAAAAGGCCTTGATTACTCAAGACCTTTGACAATTAATTTTAAAAAAAAAATTTATTTAAAATTCCATCCTAATGTTAGACCAAATGCTACAGGTTGAATTTTTGCATTTTTATCAGTACTGTACAGCCCGTTTGCTTTTCTATTCTCTGCAGAAGTTGGATTATAACCTAAATACGATTTATCTTGATCTTGATTAAGAATAGAACCGTATCCTTTTTCAAGGAACATTGCTGCATATAGCGCGTTCTTTTTACCGATATCAAATGTAAAACCCAATTCAAACATACTCATTACAATTCCCTTAGTTTGATACTCCCCAGAAGCTGAATAGTTACGTTGACCACCAAAACCATACTCTGGTAAATCAGTAATATTCAAATTAACATCTGGATAATAAGCACTTCCATTTACTGAATTTGCTGTTGCTTCGATTTTATAATTTACAGGCAAAAAGTATTTAGCCCCTGCTCTAAAATTAAAACCAACCCCTTTATTAATATTTGTGCTATACTGCACAAAAAGAGGAATCTGAACAGCATGCAAGGTTTGTTCTTCCTTATAATTACTAGTCGTTACATTATATACAAAAGCAGAAGTAGCAGCATCGACCTCAAACCTACTTAGAGTTACTGACGAATTACTCAAATAAACCTGTTGCTTGTATTGTGCAAATTCTACCCCTGATCCAATACCAATATGATCTGTCAGGGAATAAATATAACCCACTTTTACCGCTCCTCCAAGTCTATTCCCTGCAGTCGTTCCTTTCACATCACTTTGAATATTCCCGATTCCTGATTGTGCACCTATATAAAACTGAGCAATCATTCCCTGAGAAATTAAAAAGGCTGTAATTCCTATTATGTTTTTAACATTAAATCTCATACTTATACGTGTTTTTTTTTTGCAATAGAATAATCCATCCTCATTACTATTTAATAAGGATTTCATATTCCTAAATTAGTTAATTTCTTACCAAAAGATTTTTCGTGAACACCTTACCATTAGATAAAGTAAGTCTCACAATATAAATACCGTCTACACTTGGTGCAATCATATTAATTGTGCTCTCATTAACTACTTTGTCTGTAATTAATGACCCTAGTATGTTGAATACTGTAACACGAGCATTTTGGATTTGAGCAGCCTCTATATTGGTGATTAATTGGTAGCCTGAGTTACTTCTTACTGGATTAGGGGCAATATTCATGATTTCTACTATTCCACTAGACGCTAAAACTAACGGACAAGTTCTTATCAGTGTCCCGTCTTTTTTTGTTGCAACTGCATAGTAAGTACCGTTTAAAGCGCTTGCTTCTTTGAAATATTGCGCTGTTTGGCCAGCAACTACTAGTCCGTTTTTGTACCAACTATAAGACACGAATTCATTTGAGCTATTGTCAAAGAAAATAACAGTATCAAATTGTTTTCTAATCAAATTTGGCTGGCTATTTACAATTGGCAGTACAATACTTGGTGCTGCATTGTAATTATTATTCCCTTGTTGATTAGCAGTTATAGTTGCAAAACCATAATTACCAAAGTTTAGCACACCATTTGAAACAGTGGCAACATTACTATTAGATGAAGTATAGCTTATTGGCAAACCACTATTAGATGTTGCTGTTAGAACAATTGATGCTGAGCTACCACAATCTGAAACTAAGGTTTGATTCCAAGTAATTACTTGATCCGCTTTTGTGATAAAATAGATTGCAGGCGCAAAAGTAACAGCATAATTAACTCCAGCATTTAATGTTCCTTGTGTAATCGCATACGCACCAGCGTTTTCACCTGCTGTTCTTGATAAAGTTCCTGTAAAATTATCTGTTCCTAGTAAACTAGGTGTAGCAGTGTATGTCAAAGGAACGTCTGTTGTTCCGTAAACTTTAGTTTTTGCAGCTGCAGTAACCATGATGGGTTTTGCTTTGATTTCAAACGTATTGGAACCAGCTACTGTCAATACATAGTTTGGTCCTGCAGATAAATTTCCTATTGTGTAGGCGTAAGTTCCAGCGTTTGTATTTGCTACACGACCTAAACTTCCTGTAAAACTATTTCCTGCAAGCAAGACCTCACTTGAAGCATACGTAAAAACAGGGTCTTGAGCACCGTACTCTTTTGTTTGTCCAGCAGTTGCTATTATAGTAATTGGTTTAGCTGTAATTGTAAAATCTGACGAAACAAAATTAATTACATAATTAGATGCAGCACTTAAAGTGTTTTGCGCTATTGCATAACTACCCACATTCTGTCCTGAAACTCTTGACAAAGCTCCTGTAAAAGTATCTGTTCCTACTAGACTTGGAGATACTGAGTACGTTAAACTAGGATCTGTTGTTCCGTAAACTTTAGTTTGTGAAGCATCAGCTGTTACTGTGATTGGTTTTGCGGTAATAGCAAAATCTTTAGCTACATAAGTTATAGTATAATTAGAACCTGCACTCAAATCTCCTTGTTCAATTGCATAAGTACCCGTATTCTCACCTGCTACTCTTGTCAAAGTTCCTGTAAAAGTATCTGTTCCTACCAGACTTGGCGAAACTGAATACGTTAAACTAGGATCTGTTGTTCCGTAAACTTTAGTTTGTGAAGCATCAGCTGTTACTGTGATTGGTTTTGCGGTAATAGCAAAATCTTTAGCTATATAAGCAATTGTATAATTCGAACCAGCACTTAAAGTGTTTTGCGCTATTGCATAACTACCCCTATTCTCTCCTGCAACTCTTGCCAAAGTTCCTGTAAAAGTATCTGTTCCTACCAGACTTGGAGAAACTGAATACGTTAAACTAGGATCTGTTGTTCCGTAAACTTTAGTTTGTGAAGCATCAGCTGTTACTGTGATCGGTTTTGCAGTAATAGTAAAATCTTTAGCTAAATAAGTAATAGTATAATTAGAACCGGCACTTAAGTCATTTTGTTTAATTGCATAACTACCCACATTCTGTCCTGAAACTCTTGACAAAGCTCCTGTAAAAGTATCTGTTCCTACTAGACTTGGAGAAACTGAATACGTTAAACTAGGATCTGTTGTTCCGTAAACTTTAGTTTGTGAAGCATCAGCTGTTACTGTGATTGGTTTTGCGGTAATAGCAAAATCTTTAGCTACATAAGTAATTGTATAATTAGAACCTGCACTTAAAGTGTTTTGCGCTATTGCATAACTACCCCTATTCTCTCCTGCAACTCTTGCCAAAGTTCCTGTAAAAGTATCTGTTCCTACCAGACTTGGCGAAACTGAATACGTTAAACTAGGATCTGTTGTTCCGTAAACTTTAGTTTGTGAAGCATCAGCTATTACTGTAATTGGTTTAGCGGTAATAGCAAAATCTTTAGCTACATAAGTAGTTGTATAATTAGAACCAGCACTTAAGTCATTTTGTTTAATTGCATAATTACCCACATTCTCTCCTACAACTCTTGTCAAAGTTCCTGTGAAAGTATCCGTTCCTACCAGACTTGGAGAAACTGAATACGTTAAACTAGGATCTGTTGTTCCGTAAACTTTAGTTTGTGAAGCATCAGCTATTACTGTAATTGGTTTAGCGGTAATAGCAAAATCTTTAGCTACATAAGTAGTTGTATAATTAGAACCAGCACTTAAGTCATTTTGTTTAATTGCATAATTACCCACATTCTCTCCTACAACTCTTGTCAAAGTTCCTGTGAAAGTATCCGTTCCTACCAGACTTGGAGAAACTGAATACGTTAAACTAGGATCTGTTGTTCCGTAAACTTTAGTTTGTGAAACTTCAGCTGTTACTGTGATCGGTTTTGCAGTAATAGTAAAATCTTTAGCTAAATAAGTAATAGTATAATTAGAACCGGCACTTAAGTCATTTTGTTTAATTGCATAATTACCCACATTCTCTCCTACAACTCTTGTCAAAGCTCCTGTAAAAGCATCTGTTCCTACTAGACTTGGAGATACTGAGTACGTTAAACTAGGATCTGTTGTTCCGTAAACTTTAGTTTGTGAAGCATCAGCTGTTACTGTGATTAGTTTTGCGATAATAGCAAAATCTTTAGCTATATAAGCAATTGTATAATTCGAACCTGCACTTAAAGTGTTTTGCGCTATTGCATAAGTACCCGCATTCTCACCTGCTACTCTTGTCAAAGTTCCTGTGAAAGTATCTGTTCCTACCAGACTTGGAGAAACTGAATACGTTAAACTAGGATCTGTTGTACCGTAAACTTTAGTTTGTGAAACTTCAGCTGTTACTGTGATTGGTTTTGCGGTAATAGCAAAATCTTTAGCTACATAAGTTATAGTATAATTAGAACCTGCACTCAAATCTCCTTGTTCAATTGCATAAGTACCCGTATTCTCACCTGCAACTCTTGCCAAAATTCCTGTGAAAGCATCTGTTCCTACCAGACTTGGCGAAACTGAATACGTTAAAGTAGGATCAGTTGTACCGTAAACTTTAGTTTGTGAAGCATCAGCTATTACTGTAATTGGTTTAGCGGTAATAGCAAAATCTTTAGCTACATAAGTAATTGTATAATTAGAACCTGCACTTAAAGTGTTTTGCGCTATTGCATAGCTACCCACATTCTGTCCTGAAACTCTTGTCAAAGCTCCTGTAAAAGTATCTGTTCCAAACAGACTTGGCGAAACTGAATAAGTTAAACTAGGATCAGTTGTACCGTAAACTTTAGTTTGTGAAGCATCAGCTGTTACTGTAATTGGTTTTGCGGAAATAGCAAAATCTTTAGCTACATAAGTAATAGTATAATTAGAACCTGCACTTAAAGTGTTTTGCGCTATTGCATAACTACCCACATTCTGTCCTGAAACTCTTGTCAAAGCTCCTGAAAAAGCATCTGTTCCTACCAGACTTGGCGAAACTGAATACGTTAAACTAGGATCAGTTGTTCCGTAAACTTTAGTTTGTGAAGCATCAGCTGTCACTATGATTGGTTTAGCTGTGATTGTGAGCATAATATCTTTTGTTGCTGCAGTATAATCTCCAGCAGCAACTTGAGTAGCTCTTATTACAACAGTTCCAACAGTCTTTAATACTACCGTTTTATTAGTTATTCCAGACAAAATCACTTCTCCAGTTCCTTCAACAACTGAATAACTAATTGTACCAGTTGAATTTGAAGTAGCACCTAAATCAAAATTAATATCCCCATAGGTTTTATTGATATTTTCAAAAGTAAGTAATGGGACATAACTTAAATCATTGATTGTAATCGTAAAATCTTTTTCAAAACTTAAACCTCCTTGATCAGTTGTTTTTAGACGAATTGAGTAAGAAGACTTGGTTTCAAAATCTGGACTAGCATTGATTGTTAAAACATTGTCCGTGATTGTAAAGGATGCATTGTCTGGAAAGTTTTCATTATCAACAAAAGCATAAGTAAAGGCCTCTCCTGTATTCAAATCTGTAGAAGTTAAATCTCCAACTTTTGCCTCAGCTGTGACATTTTCATCCACACTTGTAGCCGACAGGACTATGGCTGAAGGCGCTACTTTTTCTTCAATAATTTTAAAATCTTTCCAAACGGTCTTAGCTTGATATAATGGTTTTGTGCCCGCAGGAACATGTAACTCGACTAAAGAAAGTTCTAATCCAGAAAAAACTGATGTATCAACAATCACTGGAATTGCAGCTGATGTTGTCCAATATGCAGTTACAAAATTTATTTTATCGCATAAATAAAAAGCAGCTGGTTCAATAGATGTAACGGAATTCCCTATTGTTAACGAAGTTAAATTCTCGCATAAAAAAAAAGCATATGGTTTAATAGCTATATCGCCTGTGGCAAGAGAATCACCTATTGTTACAGTATTTAAGCTATTGCATAAATAAAAAGCAGCTGGTTCAATAGATGTAACGGAATTCCCTATTGTTAACGAAGTTAAATTCTCGCATAAAAA
>NZ_JACRUK010000068.1:0-642 GCF_014305155.1 Flavobacterium muglaense | reverse complement strand
ATAAAAAAAAAAGCATATTGTCCAATAGTTATATCGCCTGTGGCAAGAGAATCACCTATTGTTACAGTATTTAAGCTATTGCATGAATAAAAAGCATATGACCCAATAGATGCAACAGAATTCCCTATTGTTACCGAAGTTAAATTAGTGGAGTTAGAAAAAGCATAATCTGCAATTGCTGTTACAGTATAAGTATTTGATAAATACGTTACCGTTGAAAAATCGGCAGCGCCAGAGAATGAACTATTCCTCGTCACAGTAGCAGTGTATGGAGCACTATCCGTTCCTGTGTAGTTTATGTTATTAACAGTAAAGTCAATCGCATAGATCTGGCTAAAAAATAGAAAAGCCAGTAATAAATAGATTTTTTTCATAAATAATCATTTAAATTAGAGCGTCTTTAACATTAGTTAAATAACCCACCAAAAATAGTATTTGAAAAACCATTCGAGTAGCCCATTCGGACAAATCGATAGCCCATTCGGACATTTCAACAGCTTTTTTAAACAATTAATCAATTATTTTATATTTATTAAAGAATAATCTTAATTTTTTTAATAAATAATTAGAGGTGTAAAGATAAATTCTTATCTTTCGTGAAAGAATTTTATTATGGAATCATTCAAAGGAGAAAGTATTATC
>NZ_JACRUK010000067.1 GCF_014305155.1 Flavobacterium muglaense | reverse complement strand
TGCATTTAAACAAGAAAAAGTAGCTCTAAATACCTCTGTTTTATTGGATTTGCAATTTTTCAGCAAGCCCTAATTAGGCAGTAATTCTACCTCAGCATTTGGATTAAAAAGATACATTTTACCCGAACTAATTTCCAAACACTCAAAGCGTTTTGTCCGAATCGCTATTTTTTTAAAAATCTTCCCGTTTTGAATTCGAAACACGCTTCCATAAGGAAGTTCAAAAACATAATTCATATCATTTTGCTTATCGAATTGCTTTAAGGCTAGTGACAATTGAGCATCAGTATCACTACTAGCGGTAGGGTTTCTAAAATGCCTTGCCAACAAAGGCAACAAATGATTCGGAAAAATCTCAGGTCGAATAAAAGGCACCATCAATTGCTGAAAGGAATATTTCCATTCTTGACCGTGGGGTTTTATACGCCGACCAAACTTTTCAAAAGCCACTAAATGCCCTATTTCATGAATAAGCGTAATTAGAAACTTATACTTATTCAAACTCGAATTAACCGTGATTTCGTGCTTACCACTCAGTCCTTTCCTGTAATCACCATGACGCGTTTGCCGCTCATTGACAATCTTAAGATGCACATGATGGGTAACTATCAATTCAAAAACTGGTTTTACAGCATGTTCAGGGATATATCGTGCGAGAGTATCGATCAAAATAACTGTAATTTATGGATTTGTCGAAGAAACTTGAAGTACCTTTCCGTTGTAATATTTATTCCCTGTTAATGTAAAGTCAAAGATATAGGTTGCCATTCCACCCGCTGATATGGGCGCTTGATAACCAGGAAAAGCTTCTTGTAACATCTCTGTTTGTACAGAACCCAGCGCTAAAACATTGAATGAGATCCCTCTTTCTTTGTATTCTTCTGCTAACAATTCAGATAATGTAATAACCGCACCTTTACTTGAACTATATGCCGCAAGTCCTGCGAACTTCAAGCTTCCTTGAATTCCGCCCATAGAACTTATCGTTACCACATGACTCCCTTTTTGAAGATATGGTAAACAAACACGAGTTAAATTAGCCACGCCAAAAACATTCACTTTGTAAACAGATTCAAAATCTTCTTGAGTCGTTTCTGCAAAAGGCTTTAATAATAAACTTCCAGCATTATGCACTACAGCATCCACGATTTTCCATGAACTTGCTAGAAAATCGGTGACACTATCTAAGTCTGCTTCATTAGACAAATCCACCGATAGACAACTTATATTTTTATGCTCCATAAGAGCTGCTGGCGTTTTTCTTGACAATGCTAATACTTGATGACCTGCATTTGCAAATAACAATGCTAGCTCATACCCTATTCCTCTACTTGTACCTGTAACAATAATATTTTTCATAAAGCAAAAATAAACAAAACCTTTAAAAATACAGCTCATAAACAGCCATATATTTTTAGTTGGCCGCAACAAAAAGCCGAATTTAGTTTTATTTTTGTTTCGAAAAATAATCTGTAAAATGACAGGAAACATCACATTCGAACCAGCAAGCCTATCTGATATAACAGGCGTCTTAGCGTTACAAGAATTATACTTAGTCACCAACCTAAGTGACATTGAAAAACAAGCTGGTTTTGTCACAACCCGTTTTACAGTAGCACAGCTCACCGATGTAATCACGAACAATGGCTTATTTCTAGCCAAAGACAACCAAACGGTGATCGCTTACATCTTTGCCGAAAGCTGGACTTTTTTTAATCAATGGCCCATATTTGAATATATGTGTACCTTATTCCCACAGTTGTCTTTTGAGCACTTCAAGACAATCACCACCATTAATAGTTTTCAATACGGTCCTATTTGCATTCATACAGGTTACAGAGGAAAAGGAATTATTCGTCCTTTGTTTGAACTCATGCGAGAAAACACAGTTGCAAAATACCCTTTAGCTCTAACGTTTATCAATAAAAAAAACATTCCATCATTAAAAGCGCATACAAAAAAGCTAAACTGGACAATTATCAGCGATTTCCAATTCAACAACAACGACTATCACGTACTAGCGTACGATATGAAAAATGCGGTTGAATAAAACTACGTTTTAGACTTTTGAACATACTTTTTATAGACTTTAAAAGCTTGAAAAAGCGCCAAGCCCAAAAACAGTATCGGAATAACAACAGGTAATAAGTAGCTCGAAAATCCAGAAGCATTCAAAGCCAATGTGTATAAAACGTATACTAGTACAGCCATTCCTCCAAAAGTTCCTGCCAAAGTTCCCGCCACATAATAATACTTTCGTGTTCCTTGAATATCAATGTATTTCCCATTAATTAAATACAAATTCCAACCCGTCCAAAAAGGCAGTTGCAAAAAATTGACACTACTTAAAAGTACACCAATCACAAAAGGAGAATATTTAATATATGGATCTAAATAATGCTGATCACCAACCGTTTGGTTGGACTGTGAGTAGAAAGAATAGGCTAACAACAACAAAAAGAAGAACCCAAAAACATCAATTATCTTCATCAACTTCTTATTATTCACTAAGCTATTGGCAAAAATCAAAGTGAAATAAACCACCAAACCTTCCACCGCAATAACTCCTAGTAAATACCAAATCAAATTATAAACACCAAATTGCGTGTACATTTCGAAACCAATAAAATTTAAATAACCTAATGGAATCGAGCCTAGAAAGCTCACTACAAATCCCATCAAACTATTCTTCAGTGCTTTCATGGTCTAAAAATTGACAATTTTATTGCTTTGTACAAGATGCATTCTATATTCTTTCATTCCTTCGTTGTGTGTTAAATAAGGTGATCCGCTTTTATGATTCGCAACACTAATCTCGTACATGTATTTAATGTGTCGTGCCAATTCTTTCCAAGCAAAAAACAAGGAATGTTTGGGGTCGTAAATATGAGTAGGCTCACTGGCAGCGCCATTTAGCTCTACAATCGAAAAGTTTTTACCCTCTTCAAACTCGGCTATCGTATTGTACATTATATCCAGTCTCCCGAAATAAAAACCTGGGATTTGCACACACATTTCATTGATTACTTTTTCTAATTTTGGCGAAATCCAATCGCTCCTATCGATGAATTTTGCACCGCGAGCATGATTCCCGTAAGGCACCAAATTAATTTTTTCACTCAAAGCAGGAATATCTTGTAAACGATCCCCGTACTCTTGTTCCAAAACGTTTAATTGCAACTCATAACGCGGGTTTTCCTTTATTAATTCTTCGATTGTAGCCACACCATTACCTGTGATAATCAAAAATTCTTTAGCAACTATGCCCGTAATTCTGCCCACTTTTTCATGCGGGTATCGTACATAGAAAACACCTACTTCGTGTGCAAACGGAATTAAATCCTGTACTAAAAAATCAAAATTAGCCTTTGAGGCATAGTGTTGCAACTCTGTACTGTTCTCAATTTTCTTAACACCCGAACCACGCAAACCGATATCAGGTTTTGCAATCAATGGATAACGAATACCCGCATCTGAAATGTATTTTTCGATTTGCTCGAAAGTAGTTCCTTCTACAACTAACTCGGTTTTTGGGAAATAAATTTGCGGAATTAAATCATAAATCGCTTTCTTAGACTCCATCATAAAACCTCCGTTTTTTATAGTAGGATTAGAAGCATTAAAGAAAAAAAGTGATTTTGCTTTCAAAGCATAAAAAATCCATTGAAAATAAATAGGAATATAAACCAACTCAAACGGCCAATATTCCCAATGGGTAATTTTATGAAACAATAATTTATAACGTCTGAGTAGTGTGACTTGAGGCATTTTTATTTTTTAAACTATAATAAATGAAGTGGTCGCTTCTTGATTGGCAATTAAGTCATAATGCTTTAATACGACCTTATTTTGCTCAGCCACCGCTTGAGTAATGCTCAATGTTTTTAAGACATCATTTAGGTTTATAACCAAGCCACTTTCGTGATTATCTTGATCTGCGTAGCGATGAAATTGATACATATCCAGCTCTGAAACTTGCTCTTTTCCTTCTAGAAAACGATTAAAAAGCCCTTCACGTTCTTGCCTAACTATGTCAGAATACAAAGTAGCCGATGACCAAATATGCTTCTCATTAGCACTTAAACTCACCGTTTCTTTCTGTACACCATCCCAACGCAACTGATAAAGTGCTTCATTTTGAAATAAAACTAAGGTAAATGGTTCTATATTATCTAAATCCAACTCGTCCCAGAAATCCCTTGGCGAGTCAGCACTTATAACATCTAAAACAATTAATCCTCGGCTTTTTCGATATGAATTTCCAATGATATGTTTTTCATTGGCACCATTCAGCAAGACTACAATTGTACCCTTATCATCTACGGCATACCAAGTTCCTCCGGCTCTAGGGTCTTTTGGGAAAATAATATTTTTGCCATTAACCACATAATTCTTAGGTGCAATTGCACTTGGTCTAACAACCGCTTCATCACGATTTGAAGTAATAATTACTTTCTGACCAGTTTTTACAAAACTTACTGTACACATTTATTTCTATATTCGATTGTTGAACGCGCCACACCAAAATCGTCATTAATAGTTATAGATTCCATTTGTAGAATAGCCACTTTAATAAGCGCTTGATGATGAATGCAATGTTCTAAATTATAAAGTAATTCTCTAAAATAATTACTTTTGATTCGTAGTTGTTCCTTGTCAATTATCTGTTCTAATTCTAGTTCTTTATTTTCTTTATCCAATGCTTCTTTTACCAATTGAATTTGCAAAACAGCAAAAGCAGTATCGGTTTGAATTAATGCATTCCTGGGTCTATCATCATAATTAACAAGAGCCAATTCATAATTATTTTCAAGACATTGGAACATTTCAACAATATGCCTCGTATGTTCTCCAATAGAAGAATTACTCAAAGCAGCACACGGTTTTGCATATTCACAGTCTGTTAATTGACTAAGCAAGCTTATCAATTCATTCAAACTTTTATTTATAGAAGGTAATAACATATTAATTTTTAATTAGTAATGCATTGCGCATTACGCTCTTATTTATATATAGCAAAAGTGCACAACAAATTAAAACAATTACTGCCATAAAAAACAGCAAGCCACCATCATTTTGCAATTCTATTCCCAAAAACAATACATGAGCGCCAATCGCAGCGACCATCAAACCGAATCCTAAAAATGCACCGATAGTCTTTGTTTGAGGAACGATAATTAAAACTACCGCTATCAACTCGACAATCCCAGCACCTATTCTTCCGTAGGGTTCAACTCCCAAAGTTCTAAAAATGAAAACACTTTCGACGGCTCCAGAAAATTTAAAAAACAAAGTTTGAAGCAAGATTAACGCAACTAATATCCGTAAGAACCAACTAAATTTCGGGGATTTTATCATCCTAAATTTCAAATATTTAAATACCAATTAATCTGCTTCACGAATAGATAACTAACAACTAATTAATCATTTTATTGTTTCGTTTTTTAATGACTTAGCAGCCGCTACTAATAAATCATTAGAAATTCTATGTTTATAATCTGGGCTAATAAATTCAAACTCAATATCTCCCTTATTATTTACAATAAAAACCGAAGGCACTGGTAAAAAATCAGTATTCAAACCGTTAGAACTTTTAGAAAGCATCGATTGGTACTTTTCTGGAGCCTGAAACGCGATTCCCATTGCTTTGGCAAGCGCTCCGTTTCCATCAGATAACAAAGTATAATTTACTTTATCTTCAGTTGCTTTTAAGTTAGATGGACTGTCGGGACTTATTGCTATAATTTGATACCCAAGATCCAGTAACGAAGCTTCGGCTTCCGCCAATGCCGCTAAATGCAAATTACAATAGGGACACCATCCGCCACGGTAAAAAACCAATACCGTTCTTTTCTTTTGAAACAAATCGCTTAAAGCTACATCTTGATTGTCAATTGTTTTCAAAGTAATTGCAGGGATTGATTCACCAATTAATAAGGGAGAAACATCCGTTGCTGTTTTGGGTAATAATTGTTGCGCATTTACAAATGAAGCAAGTAAGACGAACACAATAGTGCATATATTTTTCATAGTATATAATTTTTATTAATACAAAACTAGGCTACAATTGCTTAGCTATTTGTCCGCTAGCTTGCAAAACCCAACAAAATAACTAAAACTTATAAATATCCTTTAGTATAATTTCTTTTCTATTGTAAGATATTAAGCCGTTGCTTTCCATCTCATTCAGTAATTGGGTTGCAGTTTGTCGAGAAGTACAAATAATTTGAGCAATATCATTTTGCGTCAAATAGTTTTCAATTACAATTGTAGAACCGCTTGCAACCCCTTCCCTTTCGGCCCAATCTTTTAAGAACAAGCTCAGTCGGGTTTTAGCATCTTTTGAAATTAAGTTAGAGTAACTGTTTTTAATGCGCTTCATTTTCAAACCTACAAATTTAGTGTAGGACAAAGCAAGATTGGGATTGCGCAGCAGTAAATCCTCAAAATCAGAAAGTAAAAAACTACAAATCGCAACATCATCAGACAAAACCTTTGCGTATTCATTAGACTCGTTATCTGATTCTAAACCAAGCTCACCAAACAAATCTCCTTTTTGAATGATGTCTTTTATACTTTCATTTCCATCTTCATCAACGGCAACAATTTTAATATTTCCTTTTTTAAGTAGAAAAATCCGAGGCACATCCGATGCACTAAAATAAATAATTTCGCCTTTTTTTGCTTTTTTAAAACCGGTAATAATGCACAATTGTTTAATATCACCAAAACTTAAGGTTTTAAATAATTTATGATCGCGCAGGTACCAATATTTTAAATCATCGTACATAAAAAAGAATCTTTGCCGTAAATGTAGTCTTTTTTTGAAATTAAAAAAACCATTAAAAATAAGGAATTCCGCCGATTTACACCGGAATTCTTTACCCTTAATGGCTTTAAAAAAACGAACTAAATCTGATTAAGAAACTAAAGTTCGTGATATTACAATACGTTGAATTTCTGAAGTACCTTCATATATCTGTGTAATTTTAGCATCACGCATCATACGCTCCACGTGATATTCAGACACATATCCGTTTCCACCATGAATTTGAACCGCTTCAATAGTCGTATCCATTGCTACTTGTGAAGCATACAACTTAGCCATAGCTCCAGATTGTGAAATATCTTTACCTTCATCTTTTTCTGAGGCTGCTTTAAGTACTAATAATTTAGCTGCCATTATTTGAGTTGCCATATCGGCTAATTTGAATGCAATTGCTTGGTGTTTAAAAATTTCTTTACCAAATGCTTTACGCTCTTGCGAATATTTCAATGCTAGATCATAAGCACCAGTTGCTATTCCCAAAGCTTGAGAAGCAATACCAATACGACCACCGTTTAATACCGCCATTGCAAATGCAAATCCGAAACCGTCTTCACCAATTCTATTTTCTTTTGGCACTTTTACATCACTAAACATTAAAGAGTGTGTATCAGAACCACGAATTCCCATTTTCTTTTCTTTTGGACCAATATCAAATCCAGCCCATCCTTTTTCAACAATAAAGGCATTGATTCCTTTATGTCCCTTTTCAACATCTGTTTGTGCAATTACGATATAAGTAGAAGCCGATGAACCGTTTGTAATCCAGTTTTTAGTTCCGTTTAATAAATAATGATCCCCTTTGTCAATTGCGGTTGTTTTTTGAGAAGTAGCATCAGAACCTGCTTCTGGCTCAGACAAACAAAATGCCCCAATCACATCTCCTTTAGCCAGAGGCACTAGATATTTCATTTTTTGCTCTTCGTTGCAGTATTTTTCTAATCCAGCACAAACCAAAGAGTTATTAACCGACATAATTACTGCAGCAGATGCATCTATTTTTGCAATTTCAGTAATTGCTAAAACATACGAAATACTATCCAAACCTGACCCACCATATTTTGGATCAACCATCATTCCCAAGAAGCCTAGATCGGCCATCATTTTTACTTGATCAGTAGGAAACTTTGAATGTTCGTCTCTTTCTATAACTCCTCCTAATAATTCAGTATTTGCAAAATCTTTAGCTGCTTGCTGAATCATTAAATGCTCTTCGGTTAGGTTAAAATCCATATTTTTATTGTAAATTAATTGTTCTTAAGTTTGTTCACAAAAGTAATTAATTAATTATCAGATTTCAAACGATTTCGTAAATTTAGCAAATGTTTAAAGAAAACTATAATATCATAGGAGTCATGTCCGGAACTTCACTAGACGGTGTCGATTTATCACATATTCACTTCACAATTAAAGAAGGCAAATGGAGTTTTGAAATTCTAGAATCAGCTACGATGCCTTATGATTCTCAATGGATAAACACCTTAAAAACGGCTGTTGACTTTTCGCCTCAAGAATTAGCTAACTTAAATACTAAGTACACCGCTTTGCTAGCGGGTATTATTAACGATTTTATTCAAAAAAATAATATTGAAAAACTAGATGCCGTATGCTCTCACGGACATACTATTTTACATCAACCGCAAAATGGCTTGACTTTACAAATAGGCAACTTACCCCAGATCGCTACACTAATAAATCAAACTGTAGTTTGCGACTTTAGAGTACAAGATGTCGCTCTTGGTGGTCAAGGCGCCCCGTTAGTTCCTATTGGCGATCGCATCCTTTTTTCTTCCTATGATTACTGCATGAATCTAGGAGGGTTTTCTAATATTTCATTCGAACAAAAAAACAAACGAATCGCTTTTGACATTTCGCCTGTCAACACCGTTTTAAATTACTACGCCAATCAACTTGGACTCGATTATGATGACAAAGGACAATTAGCCCGAAGTGGAAAAATTACTACAGCATTGTTAGAGCAATTAAATCAACTCGATTTTTACCAGCAAAGCTTTCCAAAATCCCTTGGTTTTGAATTTGTAAAAGAAACTGTTTTACCTTTGATCGAAAATTACAATGTTAAGATCGAAGACAAATTACGCACTTTCACTGAACATGTAGCGCAACAAATAGTTATTGCTTTACCCATAAAAAAAGGAAGTCTGTTTATTACCGGCGGAGGAGCATACAATAACTTCCTGATAGAATGCATACAAAAACAAGCGCCAGAAGTCGAAATTATAATTCCAAGCCCTAAATTATTGGAATTTAAGGAAGCACTTATTTTTGCTTTATTGGGGGTTTTAAAACTAAGAAACGAAATAAACGTACTTTCTAGCGTAACAGGTTCACAATCAGATCATAGTTCAGGTGTTATTTACCATTCAAAATAATTCCTGAAATACAGAATCTGCATTATTCTTTTTTTATATTTGTGCAAATTAAACATATCGCAAGAAAATGAAAGATTTACTGAAGAAATTTGAAAATAAAGAACCTGAAATAGTATTCAACTGGAAAGATGCCGAAACAGAAGCTGAAGGCTGGACAGTTATCAACTCATTACGTGGTGGTGCAGCTGGTGGTGGAACAAGAATGAGAAAAGGACTAGATATGAATGAAGTTTTGTCATTAGCCAAAACGATGGAAGTAAAATTCTCTGTTTCTGGACCTGCAATTGGTGGAGCAAAATCAGGAATCAATTTTGACCCAAATGACCCTAGAAAAAAAGGTGTATTACAACGTTGGTACAAAGCCGTTTCTCCATTATTAAAAAGCTACTACGGAACAGGTGGAGATTTAAATGTTGACGAAATCCACGAAGTGATCCCGATGACCGAAGAATGTGGTGTTTGGCACCCACAAGAAGGAGTGTTCAACGGTCACTTTAAACCTACAGAAGCAGATAAAATCAACCGAATAGGACAATTGAGACAAGGTGTTATCAAAGTAATTGAAAACCCTAAGTTCTCGCCAGACGTTTCTAGAAAATATACGATTGCTGATATGATCACTGGTTTTGGTGTTGCCGAAGCAGTTCGTCATTTTTACGCTACTTATGGTGGAGATGTAAAAGGAAAGAAAGCAATTGTACAAGGTTTTGGAAATGTAGGATCAGCAGCAGCTTTTTACTTGGCCGAAATGGGTGCCAAAGTAATTGGTATTATCGATCGCGATGGTGGATTAATCAATGAAAACGGATTCACATTTGCCGAGATAAAAGAATTATTCTTGAACAAAGACGGAAACAAATTGGTAGCCGAAAACATGATTCCCTTTGAAGAAATCAATGAAAAAATATGGACTATAGGCGCTGAAATCTTCACGCCTTGTGCAGCTTCACGTTTAGTTGCTCAATCACAAATAGACAGCATGATTGCAAGCGGTTTAGAAGTTATTTCTTGTGGTGCCAATGTCCCTTTTGCAGATAAAGAAATTTTCTTCGGACCAATTATGGAAGATGTAGACCATAAAGTAAGCTTGATTCCTGACTTTATTTCAAACTGCGGAATGGCAAGAGTATTTGCTTATTTCATGGAAAAGAAAGTAACCATGACGGATGAAGCTGTTTTTCAAGATACATCTGACATTATTAAAAGTGCCATTGAAAAAGCGCACGCTTTAAACAATTCAAAAACAAACATTAGTGCGACTGCATTTGAAATTGCCTTGAAACAATTAGTATAAAGAGTCAATAAAAGCTGTATTTAAAAAATCAAAAGCTGTTTAACAAATTCGATTTAAACCGAAAATGCTAAACAGCTTTTTACAATATGTGCAGCAAAGACAAAGGAAAGAATTAATATTTCTTTACCATTTTTATCTCAAAAAATAACAATTTTTATAATATATTAGCGTTTCCATAATAAATAAATTTTTATGAACATAATGTTACAAGCAGATACCTTATCTGTCGCTAGCGAAACGCTAGCCGAAGCAGTTCCCGTAGAAAAAACCTTATCGATAATTGAGTTACTAACTAGCGGAGGATTAGCCGGTCAGATTATCATGACTTCTCTTTTTCTAATGTTTTTCGTAGCGCTCTATTTGTACTTCGAACGATTAATGGCCATCAATGCAGCATCAAAAATTGATGTGAATTTCATGGGACAAATAAGAGACAATATTAGAAACGGTCGCATCGACAACGCTAAAATGGCGTGTGCCCATTCAAAATCTCCAGTTGCAAGACTAATCGAAAAGGGGATTTCAAGAATAGGAAAACCATTAGACGATATTAATACTGCCATTGAAAACGCTGGAAAACTAGAAATTTACAAATTAGAAAAAAATGTAAGTATGCTAGCTACCATTTCAGGAGCAGGACCTATGACTGGATTTTTAGGAACAGTTGTAGGAATGATTCAGGCTTTCCATAAAATGGCAAGTTCTGGCGGACAAATCGAAGTGGGAGCCCTATCCGAAGGGATCTATACCGCGATGACAACAACAGTTGTGGGGCTAGTTGTAGGCATTATTGCTTATGTTGGTTACAACCATTTAGTTGTTAAAACCGATAAAATCGTACACCAAATGGAAGCGAATGCTGTTGACTTTTTGGATTTATTAAACGATCCCGCTTAAACAGTAGCGCTTTCAATACAAAAACAATCTACTTATGAATTTAAGAGGACGAAATAAAGTAAGTGCCGAATTCAATATGTCATCCATGACAGATATTGTTTTCCTACTACTTATATTCTTTATGCTGACATCAACAATGGTAACTACTAACGCATTAGACCTAGTACTTCCCAAAGCAAAAGGAAAAACCGATAGTAATAAAAACATCGCAGTAAGCATCAATAAAAAATTAGAGTTTTTTATTGACAAAGAACCCGTAGCCGAAACGGAATTGGAGGCAAAATTACTTGCTTTATTTGCTAATGATAAATCCAAAGCGATTATCCTAAGAGCAGAAGAAGGGGTACCTATTGAAAAAGCAGTAAATGTTTTAGACATCGCCAACAGAAACCAAATCAAAGTCGTTTTAGCCGTTAGACCTAAATAATTTTTTTGCCTTTCAAAAAAAATTGATCTATTCTACATGAAATATATAGAAACAGAAGAAGAAAAAAAATCATTTGTAATTACATCAGTACTTTTTGTATTGATGTTTATCTTGTTTTTTTATCTAGGATTGACTTCACTGGATCCACCGCCTGAAAACGGAATCGCGATTAACTTTGGAACCTCTGAAACAGGCTCAGGTGATGTACAACCTACTGAACCAATACAATCAGCACCACAACCTACAGCCGCACAACAAGCTGCAACCAGTGATGACGAAGTAATGGCTCAAGACGTCGAAGACGCTCCTGTTATGAAACCAGTAAAAAAAGCACAACCTACTAAACAAATAGCGACTGAGCCTGTAAAACCAAAAGCTAAAGAAAACCCAACACCATCCAAAAGCACCTCAGACGCTCTTGCAAGTTTAATCAATGGACCAAAATCTGATGGAAAAGCAAGAGGTGGAGAAGGAAATGACAATACCGCTGGAGACAAAGGAAGCCTTAACGGAGATCCCTACGCTAACAGCTATTACGGTTCAGGCAGCGGAACTGGAAACGGCAGCGGATGGGGCTTAAACGGTCGAAGCATCAGCACACGAGGTAAAGAAGTACAAAAATGCAACGAATTTGGTACCGTAGTCGTTCAAATCACAGTGAATCGTAACGGAAATGTTGTTGCAGCAAAATATACTAAAGGAACAACAAACACCAACCCTTGTCTTGTAGAGCCTGCTCTAGCCACAGCCCGTAAATACAGATGGCAACCAGACTCAAATGCACCCGAAACACAAATAGGGTTCATCACTGTCAACTTCAAACTAGGAGAGTAATTGCCTAAGGGCAAACATAAAAATTGTACTCCATTTTCTAAATTTTCCTTACAATGAATTATCAAGAAACTACAGAGTGGATGTTCAATCAACTCCCTATGTACCAAACTCAAGGTGCATCAGCTTATAAAAAAGATTTAACCAATACCCATCAGCTGATTGAACATCTTGAAAATCCGCATAAAAACATCAAATGCATCCATGTTGCAGGAACCAATGGAAAAGGATCCACATCACATATGCTAGCTTCAATTTTACAAGAAGCAGGTTACAAAGTAGGACTTTACACCTCGCCACACCTAAAAGACTTTAGAGAACGCATCAAAATAAACGGACAGGAAATTACAGAAACCTTCGTTTGTGATTTTATTCGCGTAAATAAATCTTTTTTTGAATCGAATGCCATTAGTTTTTTCGAAATGAGCGTTGGACTGGCCTTTGATTATTTTTCAAAAGAAAAAGTAGATATCGCTATTATCGAAGTAGGTATGGGCGGACGACTAGATGCCACAAACATCATTACACCGCTAGTATCAGTCATAACAAACATTGGCCTAGACCACACGCAATTTCTGGGCAACACACTAGAAGCAGTAGCATTTGAAAAAGCCGGAATTATCAAACCCGGACTACCAGCTATCATAGGCGAATACACGATAGAAACCAAACCGGTCTTTTTGGCGAAAGCCGCTGAAACCAAATCCGATATCTATTTTGCATCCGATCTCATTACCACAACGCATCCATCCGATCTAATAGGATCCTATCAAATACACAACAAAAAAACCGTTTTACAAACAATTGCCATACTAAACAACCAAACTGAATTTAACATCCAACAAGATCACATCATAAAAGGATTGCTACAAGTGGTGAAAAATACGGGATTACAAGGGAGATGGCAACAATTAGGCGTTTCACCAAAGGTAGTTTGCGACACCGCACACAATAAAGAAGGACTTTCCATTGTAATGGACCAACTATCCAAAGAAAATTTTGAGCAATTACATATTGTATTTGGCGTAGTGAATGACAAAAACCTAGATCAGATTTTACCTTTATTACCCAAAAACGCCATTTATTATTTTACTAAGCCAAATAATCCAAGAGGACTTCCGGCCGAAGAATTATACAGCAAAGCTACTGCTTCTGGCCTTACAGGACAAGTATACAATTCAGTGACAACAGCTTACAAAAAAGCACTGCAAGCAGCGACAGACAAAGACATGATCTACATTGGTGGCAGCACCTTTGTAGTTGCAGAAATTTTATAATTTTTTTATTTTTTTGCTTGTATATCTAAAAAAGAGTCTTATATTTGCACTCGCAATAAGTAAATGAAAATTTACAAATTGTATTAGGGCGATTAGCTCAGCTGGTTCAGAGCACCTCGTTTACACCGAGGGGGTCGGGGGTTCGAACCCCTCATCGCCCA
>NZ_JACRUK010000066.1 GCF_014305155.1 Flavobacterium muglaense | reverse complement strand
TTATAATATAGACCAAATATAATATAAAAAAACCAATTATCAAAATTGGTTTATATTATATTTTTGTTCGGTATAAATATGAATTCCGTTGACAAAAATCAACGGCAATTGAAACAATAGTGCTACAATAAATAACACTTGGTGTTGAAAAGAATGACTCGAAGTTTTTTAAACAAAACACATTCAAATATACGAATGTGTTTCGGGTGAGGGATAGCAGTGGAAATCCTTTTATGAAATGCAATGGAATAAAAGATTGCAACGCATAGCCCGACCGGAGCTTTTGCGGAGGGCACCCCAAAAACAAAAAACGCATCCAAATAAATGAATGCGTTTTTTAAAAATGTAGATTCTCTTTGGGTTCTCGACTGCGCTCGAACCGACAAAGAATATTTTGGATTATTATCCTTTTAAACTTGCTGAAAGGTATTCTCTGTTCATACGAGCGATGTTCTCTAAAGAAATTCCTTTAGGACATTCTACTTCACATGCTCCTGTGTTTGTACAGTTACCAAAACCTTCGGCATCCATTTGGCTCACCATGTTTAATACACGGTCTGTTGCTTCAACTCTTCCTTGTGGTAATAGTGCGTATTGAGAAACTTTGGCCGCTACGAATAACATAGCCGATGAGTTTTTACAAGTTGCTACACAAGCTCCACAACCAATACAAGCAGCTGCTTCGAATGAAGCATCGGCATCGTCTTTTGGAATAGGAATAGTATTGGCATCAATTGTGTTTCCAGATGTGTTTACTGATATGAAACCTCCCGCATGCTGAATGCGATCAAAAGCACTACGGTTTACCACTAAGTCTTTAATTACTGGGAAAGCAGCTGCACGGAAAGGTTCGATCGTGATGGTATCACCGTCCTTGAACATACGCATGTGCAATTGACAAGTGGTTACACCTCTATCTGGTCCGTGTGCTTCACCGTTGATGTACAATGAACACATCCCGCAAATTCCTTCGCGACAATCGTGATCAAATGCAACTGGCTCACCACCTTTACTCATTAAATCTTCATTGAAAACGTCTAGCATTTCAAGGAAAGACATGTCTGGCTCAATTCCGTCGATTTGGTAATCAACCATTGCTCCTTTATCTTGGGCGTTTTTTTGACGCCATATTTTTAATGTAAGTTTCATACTGTTTTAGTTTGAAAGTCATCCAGTTGAAAAGTCGAAAGTCGATTGACATGCAGCCATTTGACTTAAAGACTTTTGCCTTTTGACTAATTGCTATTTGTAATTTCTTTGAACTAGTTTAACGGTGTCAAATACCAAGTCTTCTTTGTGTAAAACAGCGTCACTTGGTTTTCCTTTATACTCCCAAGCGGCAACGTATGCAAAGTTCTCATCGTCACGTTTTGCTTCACCATCTTCTGTTTGGTATTCTTCTCTAAAGTGACCTCCACATGATTCATTACGGTGTAATGCATCTTTGGCAAATAACTCACCTAGTTCAAGGAAATCGGCAACACGAGTCGCTTTCTCCAATTCTTGATTGAATCCATTTTCTGTCCCTGGTACTTTTACGTCTTTGTAAAACTCTTCGCGTAAGGCAGCAATTTCAGCAATCGCTTCTGTTAGTCCTTGAGCATTACGCGCCATACCTACTTTGTCCCACATAATTTTACCTAATTTCCTGTGGAAATAGTCAACAGAATGTGTTCCGTTGTTGTTCATGAATTTCTCAATTTGATCTTTAACCCCTTTTTCTGCAGCTTCAAATTCTGGAGAATCAGTTGATATAGGTCCCATCTTGATATCTGGTGATAAATAATCCCCTATTGTATAAGGCAATACAAAATAACCATCGGCTAAACCTTGCATTAATGCAGATGCTCCCAGTCTATTTGCTCCGTGATCAGAGAAGTTTGATTCTCCAATTGAGAAACATCCTGGAATTGTAGTCATCAGGTTATAATCAACCCATGTTCCACCCATTGTGTAGTGAACCGCTGGGTAAATCATCATAGGTGAAGTATAAGGATCCTCATCTACAATTTTATAATACATTTGGAATAAATTCCCGTATTTACTTTTTACAACCTCAGTACCTAATTTAGTTACAAGCGCAGCATCATTAGAATCCAATCCTTTTACATACGTTTGCTCTTTTCCGTAGCGTTGAATTGCTGCAGCAAAGTCTAAATAAACGGCTTCACCTGTTTTGTTTACTCCAAAACCGGCGTCACATCTTTCTTTGGCAGCACGAGAAGCAACGTCCCTAGGAACTAAGTTACCAAAAGCAGGGTATCTTCTTTCTAAGTAGTAATCTCTTTCTGTTTCCGATAAATCTTTGGCTTTTTTCTTTCCTTCACGAATTGCTACAGCATCTTCGATCTTTGCAGGAACCCAGATACGTCCGTCATTACGTAAAGACTCCGACATCAAAGTTAATTTTGACTGGTGATCTCCAGAAACTGGAATACATGTTGGGTGAATTTGCGTGTAACAAGGATTTGCGAAAAACGCTCCTTTTTTATGGATTTTCCAAGCTGCAGTAGCATTAGATCCCATTGCATTTGTAGACAAGAAAAATACGTTTCCGTATCCTCCAGAAGCAATAACAACTGCGTGAGCAGAATGTCTTTCGATTTCACCTGTAATCAAGTTACGAGCGATAATCCCTCTTGCTTTTCCGTTTACGATTACTAAATCTAGCATTTCGTGACGGTTGTGCATTTTAACTTTTCCACGACCGATTTGACGATTCATTGCAGAATAAGCTCCTAATAATAATTGTTGACCTGTTTGTCCTTGTGCATAAAATGTACGAGAAACTAAGGCTCCACCAAAAGAACGATTGTCTAGTAATCCTCCATATTCACGTGCCAATGGTACCCCTTGAGCCACACACTGGTCGATGATGTTTGTAGAAACCTCTGCAAGACGGTGTACGTTAGCTTCACGAGCGCGGTAATCTCCTCCTTTTACAGTGTCATAAAATAATCTGAAAACAGAATCTCCGTCTCCTTTATAGTTTTTTGCTGCATTGATCCCTCCTTGTGCAGCAATAGAGTGCGCACGACGAGGTGAATCTTGAAAACAAAAAGCTTTTACGTTATATCCTAATTCTGCTAATGTTGCAGCAGCTGAACCTCCAGCTAATCCTGTTCCAACAACAATAATATCTAAATTACGCTTGTTAGCAGGGTTCACTAAATTAATATGATCTTTATAATCTGTCCATTTGTCCGCTATAGGACCTTTTGGAATTTTTGAGTCTAATGCCATTATAATTTAATATTAATGATTGAAATGATGAAATAAAGCGATAAAAATAAAACCGAAAGGAATTACATAAGCAAATCCTAATCCGAAGTTTTTCATTCCTTTTGTGTACTTGTTATTTTGTCCTATTGATTGAAATGAAGAACTGAAACCATGTTGCAAGTGTAATGATAACAATACAAATGAAATACAGTACAATGCAGTACGCACTGGGCTCTCGAATTTCTCAGCTAATTCATGGAAGTATCTAGTTTCGTCTAGAGGTCCAAATTGCACATATTTGTATGCCATTTCCGGAACCCAGAAATCATAAAAATGCACCAATAAAAACGCCAAAATAACTAAACCAGAAATAATCATATTTCTAGATGCCCAAGAAGAATTTGCAGCACCGTTGTTTTTTGCATACGCAATAGGTCTTGCTTTTCTATTTTTGAAATCTAAAACAAATCCCATAATAAAATGAAATACCACACCAACTATTAAGATAGGCTGAATCACAAATTGTACTAAAGGATTATTCCCCATGAAATGAGAAATGGAATTAAATACGTCGGAACTAAATACCGAAGTCATATTTATGAAAAAGTGCTGTGCTAGAAACAACATCAGAAAAAGTCCTGAAAGCGCCATAGCCACTTTTTTAGCTATTGACGACTTCAATAATGCAGATTGTGCCATAAGTTTTGAATAAGTTTGTTTTACAAAATATGACAAAAATAAAGCAAATTGACTTCAACTACAACCTTTTCGCTGTTATTTATAATGATTTTAAAGTGTTTTAGCCAATATGTTATTAAATCCTTAAACCATAAGCGCTAAACCATTAAATAACGGCAACTTACCTAAACAAACATCAAAAAAGTCTTAATTAGGCTTTTACAGAATGACTAACAACTGCAACCCATTAAGCAACATAATTATTAATCCAATAATTTTAAAAGCGGTTTGCCTTCAAATTCACAAAAACACAAAAAAGAGCCATTTTGTGGGTTTAAAAAATTGGTTTCTCAGTTCGTGATTTTAACTTTACATGTTAAAAAAAACCGAAATGAAAATAGGAATTGATAGCATATCGTTTGATGTTGCCAAGATACATTTACCCATTACCACATTGGCGAAAGCCCGAAATATTGAACCCGAAAAACTAGAAAAAGGTCTTGGGTTATTAAAAATGACTTTGGCTGATGCGCACCAAGACACAGTAGTTTTTGGAGCTAATGCTTTGACTAAATTAATTGTAGAAAACAACATTGACCTAAGCAAAATCGCACGTATTTATGTCGGCACCGAAAGCAGCATCGATAGCTCTAAACCCATTAGCTCTTTTTTAATTGCCTTGATGGAACAAAAATTTGGAGCAAACACTTTAGACGAATGTGATGTTGTAGACTTTACTTTTGCTTGCATTGGCGGCGTAGATGCCATGCAAAACTGTATTGACTTTATTCAATTAAACCCAACCAAAAAAGCCATTGTTGTCACTACTGATTTGGCCAAATACGATTTAAACTCCACCGGCGAATACACTCAAGGCGCTGGAGCTGTTGCCATGTTAATTGCTGCAAACCCTAGAATTATTGCTTTTGAAAACCACTGGGCAACTAGCACGAAAGGTGTTTTTGACTTTTTTAAACCTTACAGAACAGTTTTAAAAGAAACGATTACAGGAAACACGGAGAACCAACCTTGGCTAGACAATTTGGAAGCCGAAATTGAAATCCATAAGGAGCAACCTGTTTTTGACGGACAATATTCGAATCAATGTTATATGGATCGAACGCGAAACGCTTACTTTTCATTCAAAAAATTGAAAGCATCAAAAGCTACAGTTTATAATTCTTGGGAGAGCATCATCATGCACCTACCATACGCATTTCAAGGACGTCGCATGTTATCTGAAATCTATGCTTTAGATGCCGCAAACACAATCATTACTGATGACGAAAGTCCGCAAGAATATCAAAATAAACTGAAAGAAATTAGTAAATCAGAAGAATACAAGAACTTTATAAACCAAAAATTAATGCCTGCCGAACTGGCTTCCTCATTAATAGGAAACCTGTACACGGGCTCAATTTTCATGGGATTACTATCTACTTTAGCACATTTTTATGACACTAAAAAAGAGATAACAAATTCCAAGTTTGGGTTTCTAGCGTATGGGAGTGGCTCTAAATCGAAAGTATTTGAAGGCACCATTCAACCCGATTGGAAGACTGCTATCGCCAGCGTTAAACTTTTTGAAACTTTAGAAAATAGTGTCGAAATTAACTTTGATACCTACGAAAAACTACATAAAAAAGAACAACAAGCATCCGTTACCAAACCGAAAAACGAATGGGTTCTGGAACGAATCGAAAAAGAAATCCCAAATCTAATGGGCGCTCGTTACTACAAATGGGTAGATTAACAAAACTAAAAACCTCGATTGTACATCATCTACAATCGAGGTTTTTTATCACCCACATAATTATTGAAATCTCATTCTTTTAAAACAAAGGTCGCTCTGTATACTAGCCCACTGATTTTACAGATTCAACTAATTTAGATTGATTTTTTTTGCATAGAAACAACTTAAATGACTTGTTATTCACGAACTAAAAACTACAGTTTGAATCCCACCTTAACTAAACTTAGCCATGTATTGCTGCACAATTAAATCTGTGTTTTCATGGCGTTTTTTTTGTTCTAATTGAATCGGTGGTGAAGCGCGCTCTTCACAGTCTTTTACAGCACAAGTTTCACAAGTAACACCTACTACCTGCCTTTTCATGTCTTCATTATTAATGAATTTGAACTTCTTTTTCATCGGGGTACTAATTAAAATCCCTACCGATATGCTTCGCAAACGATCTTTCTTAAAAGGATCAGCAGTAGCCGATGAAAACACTAAATATTCATTGCTGCTATTGTCATAACGAGAAATTTGAGCTCCAAAATAATGCTCTTTCTTCTCTGCAATCGCAGCTTCAATCGTCTTAACCGAAATCCACCTTCTACAATAATGCTCATTCATTTCATTGGCATGAGGCTCTTGTTGATTGGTAATATGTAATTCTTTTTTTATCTGGTAGGTGTCCGTTCCTTTTTTGTGTGATAAACGCAAGAAAAATAAGTTTTTTAACTGAAAATCCTTCGGTAAAATATTAGTCAATCTTTGATAAAAAGACTCAGGCGAAACATTAAATTGATTCATCAACTCTATCATTTCATCCCCCGTAGGATTGCTTTTGGATAAAAACACATTCAGCTCTCCTATTAATTTTTTTCTAGGAATTAGCAACGCTCCCGCAAAATAAGAAGCATAGAAATTATTTAAAACCTGATCAAAATTATCAAACTTAATCCAACTAAACGTATACAAACGATCTTCAATTTTTAGATAGTTGTATGCAATTTCTTTGGCCAAAATAAACGCTTTTTGCTGTTCATCTATTTCAAGCGAAAGCAGCAAAGTTTTACTTTTGGGCACATAAATAGAACGCAAATCTCCTAGTTCTTCTTGCTCTGAAAAAACAAGTTCTTGAATCGTATACCCGTACTCTTCTCTCAAAACAGCCGCCAATTCATCTAACGAAATCTTGTTATTCATATCAATATGAAACGCCTTGGAGAAATCCAAAACCTTTTGCTCCAAGTCTTCAAAATAATTATTATGCGCCTCTTGATACGAGCGCAAAGCCGCCAAGAAAAAACTCTCTCTACTTAGGTTATAATGCTGTGCAATCTCGATTATCGTACTAATAAACGCGTTCACTTTTGCAGGAGCATTAGCAATAATATCAATCAAATCATTTTCTTGGATTCCAAAAATATCAAGCGGAATCTCCTTTAAGATTCCCGACTTTAAAATCTCACCTATGGGCGCCAAATTATTATCTAATTTCAAAGACACCATGTGGTCGTAAGTAATCTCTAGCTTTTCAGCTAATAAAATAATCTTATCGGTCTTAGGGTACTTTTTACCTTTCTCTATTTCGTTCAAATACGATTTTGACAATTCCGTGATCTTGGCTAAACCAAATAAAGACAAATTCTTATTGGTACGCGCTTGTTTGAGTTTCAACCCAAATATTAACTTGATATAATCCTTTTCCATATTCATATTTCAAAGATACGCTAAAAAACAAAATCAACGAAAAAACTTTTTTAATTTTTAGCGTACGTTCGCTTGTTTTGTAAAAAACTTTTCGTAACATTGCCCTGTAAAACATATTGACCATGAAACAAACAACCAACACAATCGAAAAAACAGCTCAAATTAACGCTACTCCTAACCAACAATTTCCAGCTATACTAACCGAAGATGCATTGGGATATCTTACTAGCCTACACGAGCACTTCAACGACCGTAGACTTGCATTACTAGAAGATCGTAAAAAAGAGCAACTTTTATTTGATGCCGGTATCTTACCTACTTTTCCAGCAGAGACTAAAAATATTCGTGATAATGAATGGCTTGCCGCCCCTACTCCCGATGATTTATTAGATCGCAGGGTTGAAATAACAGGTCCAGTTGATAGAAAAATGGTAATTAACGCCTTAAATAGTGGCGCAAAAACATTTATGGCTGATTTTGAAGACAGTACTTCCCCTACTTGGAGCAACTTGATGGAAGGCCAACAAAACATGATCGATGCTGTAAACAAAACCATCAGTCTTGTAGATGTTGCGAAAAATAAAACATACAAACTAAATGATACGACTGCCGTTTTACTAGTCCGACCAAGAGGTTTGCATCTACAAGAAAAACACCTATTGATTGAAGACCAACAAGCTTCTGGATCACTGGTGGATTTTGGCTTGTATGCGTTTCATAATTTTAAAGAATTACTAAAAAACGGAACCGCTCCTTATTATTATATCCCAAAACTAGAACACTATCTAGAAGCGCGCTGGTGGAATGATGTTATCGATTTTACTGAGGACTACCTAGGCATGCAAAGAGGAACTATAAAAGTGACAGTTTTAGTCGAAACAATTACAGCGAGTTTTCAGCTGGACGAAATTATATTCGAATTAAAAAATCACATCGTTGGCTTAAACTGTGGCCGTTGGGATTACATCTTTTCATATATAAAAAAACTCAGGAACAATCCTGCTTTTATTGTGCCAAATAGAGATCAAGTAACCATGACATCGCCATTTATGAGCGCGTACTCGCAATTGGTTATTCAGCGTTGCCACAAAAGAAATATTCACGCAATTGGCGGAATGGCGGCTCAAATTCCGATTAAAAACAATCCCGAAGCCAATACAATTGCCTTCAACAAAGTCATAGCCGACAAAGAAAGAGAGGTTAAAAACGGACATGACGGAACCTGGGTGGCACATCCAGATTTGATTCCGCTTGCCATGAAAGTTTTCGACAGAGAAATGCCAACAAAAAATCAGATCCATGTAAAAAGAGCCGATCTACACATTACCGAAAGCGATTTATTAGAAGTTCCACAAGGCACAATCACCGAAGAGGGTATTCGAAAAAACATCAATGTGTCTATTCTTTATATCGCTTCATGGCTTCAGGGACAAGGCGCCGCAGCCATTCACCATCTAATGGAAGACGCCGCTACTGCTGAGATTTCGAGATCACAACTGTGGCAATGGTTGCAAAATGGACTAACATTAGACAATAACAAAAAACTAACCAATAACTATTACCACCGTTTAGCCATGGAAGAATATGAGAAAATTAAAAAATTAGTAGGCGAAGACAAACACGAAGATGGCGAATACAAACTAGCCGAGCAATTGCTAGACGTGCTGGTAGTAAACCCAAAGTTTATCGACTTCTTGACAATTCCGGGTTATAAATACCTGTAAAATAGGATTGCTAATAAAATCACTAAACGCATCATACAATAATTTACTAATCCAATTGCAAAACGCAGCTGCTTAAAAGCCTAATTTTAAGTTGCTGCGTTTTTGTTGTTTTTTATATAAATTATCAAATTCATAACGAGAAACAATTTAATCTTAGTATTTTTGAGTAATTAAAAGTAAAAAACAAGATCGTTATGAAATACCATCAAATTGACCGTGACTTATTTATAAAAAATCGCGCCAAATTCATGGCTCAAATGAAGCCTAAAAGTGTTGCCGTTTTCAACTCCAATGATATTTATCCTATAAGTGCCGATAGCAGCATGCCGTTTGCACAACACCGCGATATTTTTTATCTGTCTGGCGTAGATCAAGAAGAAAGCATCCTTTTACTTTTTCCTGACGCACCTTACGAAAGCCAAAGAGAAATTTTATTCTTAAAAGAAACCAATGATCATATTGCCGTTTGGGAAGGTGAAAAACTAACTAAAGAGCGTGCATTATCTGTTTCTGGAATCAAAACCGTGTATTGGCTACAAGAATTTGACAAGGTTCTCAACGAGATGATGACTTATGCTGATACCATGTATATCAATACTAATGAGCATTATCGCGCAGCAGTAGAAACTGAAACTCGTGAAGCTCGTTTTGTAAAAAAATGGAAAGAAAAATACCCCGCACATGCCGTTGCCAAAAGCAATCCTATTCTGCAACGCATCCGTTCTGTAAAGGAAAGTGAAGAGTTAGACCTTATTCAAAAAGCGTGTGATATCACCGAAAAAGGATTTAGACGCATCCTTTCTTTCGTAAAACCTAATGTAATGGAATACGAAATCGAAGCCGAATTCATTCATGAGTTCATTCGCAATCGTTCCAAAGGTTTTGCCTACACTCCAATTATTGGTTCAGGAAACAACGCCAATGTGTTGCATTATATTGAAAACAACCAACAATGTAAAGCTGGTGATTTAATTTTACTGGACGTAGGAGCTGAATATGCCAATTATTCTAGTGATATGACGCGTACAATTCCCGTTTCAGGAAAATTCTCTGACCGACAAAAAGCTGTTTACAACGCGGTTTTGAATGTAAAAAAAGAAGCTACTAAAATGCTTGTTCCAGGAACTTTATGGAAACAATACCATGTTGAAGTAGGTAAACTAATGACATCAGAGTTACTAGGTCTAGGATTAATCGATAAAGCCGATGTGCAAAACGAAAATCCAGAATGGCCCGCTTACAAAAAATATTTCATGCACGGAACCTCACACCACATGGGGCTAGACACGCATGATTACGGACTATTAATCGAGCCAATGCAAGCCAATATGGTTTTCACGGTTGAGCCTGGAATTTATATTCCTGCCGAAGGTTTCGGAATCCGACTTGAGGATGATGTCGTGATTCAAGAAAAAGGAGAGCCTTTCAACTTGATGCGCAACATCCCGATTGAGGTTGATGAAATTGAAAGTATTATGCAGTCTTAATGTAAAAATTGTATCATTATGAGTAAGATAACATTTCCCGACAGCGCTATTTTCATGTGTAACGGCAGTAAATGCGGCAAACACAAGGAGATCAAAAAATACATCAAGCAAATTAACAAAGAAAACGACAGTGCCGAAAAGATTGAAATCTTTAAAATGGAATGTTCTGATCGTTGTAAAAGTGCTCCAATAGTCTATTATCAGCCAGAAAATATATGGCTAGAAAAAGCAGATGTTGAAATGTGTAAAAAACTAATTGAGAAATAATGTTACAAAAAAAATGCCCTTACTGCTTTCAAACAGTAAGGGCATTTTTAATATCGTCTTGAATTTAATTATTCAACCGCACCTATTTTAGCAATCTGAACATCAAGTTCAAACTTTCCAGTTGCACTATCTTCGTCAATTAATTCAAAAAGCTCTAACGCTCTTCTTGCATGTTTTTCTTCCTCACGTTGCTCCACAACATACCACATCATAAACTCTTCTGTAGCATAATCATTCTCCAATCTACATTTCGCAATTACTTTATTAATCGCATTTGTAACGGCAATTTCATTGTCAAGAGCAATTTCAAATACTGATTTAAATGAAGCAAATTCTTGCTGCACTTCAGCAACAGTAGGGGTAATTGCAATACCACCAGCTTCAGTGATGTATTTAAAAATCTTCAGGAAATGACCTCTTTCTTCCTCAGCTTGTTTGTACATATAGTCAGCCGTGTTCGCAAATCCATTTCTATCCAACCAGGAAGCCATGGCCAAATATTTATTAGAAGCGTCACTTTCTATTTTTGACTGTAAATTTAATATCGTTTCAATTCCTTCTTGCAAAGACGAGTTTGTTCTCAATAAATCTTTCATAATTTTCTGCTTTAAAAGTAAAATTACAAAAAAAATATCCAACAAGAGAACCTACAATTCACTTTGTATTTATTCTAAATTAATAAACTAAACTGCTTCTACACTTAAAACCGAATGAAGCATTGAATATAAATTAAGTGTGAATTTGGTTCCATTTAATAATTCTCTAAGTTGCACTATTTCGCAAATGGTCAGGTTTCGAGAAAAATTCCTTTTAGTAGTCTCAATCAATTGCGCATCTGATTGATCAGACAGATCATAAAGCATCTCCAAAATCAAGACACTGTTCACCTTTCGCTGAAAAATTAAAAAATCACGCACTTTGTAGCTAGAAGTAGTACCTACAAAGTTAATTACAATACTATTGGTTAGGTCACATTGATAGCTAAAGCCGTTTGCCGTTTCAAATAATACGTTATTCTTCAATTGATTAAACTCTGACATTAAATTAGATTTTATAACACGACAAATTTAAATAAATAAAACCAAAACATCAATTATAATTAAGACTAATTTTAAATAAGAGTAAGTTTTAACTATTTATAATTTTATAGTTGTCATTATTTTAGAGCATAACGATTAATTTTCAAAATAACGACTCGTCCTGCTGTTCGCTATATCTCTTGTGCCGCTAGCGCTTTACAAGAGGATGCCACTCCCATCAGGGCTATACATAACTATTCTTTTTCATAAGTATATTGTTAAATCAAATACAAAAGCCAAAAATAAATGTAACATTTCACCTTTAAAATCAACTAATTAATTCAATCAAAAAACAAAAAATCATGCAAGCACACGAAATAGATTACCAAATTTTTGGCGAAGAAATGCAATACGTAGAAATCGAATTAGATCCACAAGAAATTGTAATTGCTGAGGCAGGAAGTTTCATGATGATGGACAACAACATCCAGATGCAAACCATTTTTGGCGATGGATCAAAACAACAGTCCGGTATTTTTGACAAACTATTAAGCGCTGGAAAAAGAGTTTTAACAGGCGAAAGCATGTTCATGACCGCTTTCATCAACCAACATCACGGAAAAGGAAAAGTATCATTTGCTTCCCCTTATCCTGGAAAAATCCTTCCAATTGACTTAACCGAATTCCAAGGAAAATTCATCTGTCAAAAAAGCTCGTTTTTATGCGCAGCCAAAGGTGTTTCTGTTGGAATCGAATTTTCTAAAAAAATAGGTCGAGGTCTTTTTGGTGGTGAAGGTTTCATCATGCAAAAAATTGAAGGAGACGGAATGGCATTCGTACATTCAGGTGGAACACTAGCCAAAAAAGAACTAAAAGCCGGAGAAATTTTGAAAGTAGATACCGGTTGCATCGTAGGATTCACAAAAGATGTTGATTACGACATCGAATTCATAGGCGGAATCAAGAACTCCGTTTTTGGAGGCGAAGGATTATTCTACGCTACTTTACGTGGTCCCGGAACCGTTTATGTACAATCATTACCGTTTAGTAGATTGGCAGATCGAATTATTGCCTCAGCTCCTAGAGCCGGTGGAGAAAGCCGTGGCGAAGGAAGCATCCTTGGCGGATTAGGGAATTTACTAGACGGAGATAATCGTTTTTAAGACACAACAATCCTTTAAAATTTAAATACACATATAAGAAATCAAAGAACGGTTTTCAGAAATGGAGGCCGTTCTTAATTTTAAAGGCAGTTGATCGGAATTAAATAACGTGAAGTATAGCCACGATTGCAGCGGCATCCTTTTATGTTTTTCTTTAAAACATAAAAGATATAGCGAAAAGCGGGAGGAATCATGAAATACATAAAGATCATGTGCTCCTTAAAAAATAAATAATCCTACTTTTGTATTTTAAAATTTCGAATTGAAAAACACACAATACAAAAATACAAGCATCGCCTACACTGATACTGGCAAAGGGACGGCAATTGTTTTGCTACATGGTTTTCTAGAAAACCAAAAAATGTGGGACAAATACATTGCGTCTTTTGCTAAAAAAAACCGTGTAATCACTATTGATTTATTAGGTCATGGCGAAACAGAATGTTTGGGCTATGTGCACAGCATGGAAGACAATGCCGAGGCAGTTCACGCCGTTTTATCTGAATTACGCATTCGGAAAGCTGTATTTGTAGGGCACTCTATGGGTGGTTATGTGGCGCTGGCTTTTGCTGAACTGTACCCCCATGCGGTCAAAGGTTTGGTTTTATTGAACTCAACATCAAAATCAGATAGTGACGAAAAAAAAACAAACAGAGATCGCGCTATCAAAGCAGTAAAGCAAAGTTATAAGGGTTTTATAAGCATGGCAATAGCCAATTTATTCAGCGAGAACAATCGAGAAAAATTAGTCGAAGAAATTGAAAACACAAAAAAAGAAGCTTTAAAAACGCCGCTTCAAGCAATTGTAGCTTCGCTTGAAGGTATGAAAATACGCAAAGACCGAGAAGTTTTACTTCACCTTACACCCTATCCCAAAATGTTGATTCTTGGTGAGAAAGATCCTGTTTTACCTTACGAAGAAAACAAGACTCAAACTGATAATTCTGCGGTAGCTTTAGTTACTTTTCCTGATGGGCATATGTCACATATTGAAAATCAAGAAGATCTGACTGCTGTTTTATTGGAGTTTTTTAAGAAAGTTTAAAAGCACCATCTCTCAAATAGCCCTTTTCAATCAATTCACTTTTACTAGTCAAATGGTATGCTTTCCCTTCTTTCATTAGTATTAGCTTAGTTGCAATCGCGATTATATTTTCATAATTATGATCTGTAATAATGATTCCTTTTTGTTTTGCATGTTGCTGCAATAAAATATTGACTTTTTCAACCGCTATTGGAGAAAGTCCGTTGTACGGTTCGTCTAAAAGAACAAATTTAGAAGCGTTACATAAAACCAATTTGATTTCGAGATAACGTAATTCTCCTCCTGATAAGTGACTGATTTTTTTAGTTCGTATAGCTCGGATTGCTTCATCTTCATAAAACGCATCAATTTTATTTTTGTTTAATGATAGCGAAATAGCTTTAGCAACCGTTAACTGATTTGGTATAAAATTATCCTGTGACAAATAACTTATTTCTTGAAACAAATCAGTGGTTTTACTTTTTACGACGCCATCAATTCGAACAAATTTGAAATCGGCTTTTTCAATACCAAAAATAATTTTCAGTAAGGTTGATTTCCCAGAGCCATTACGTCCTAATAACCCAATGATATCGGTCGTTTCACATTTTAAATACACATCCGAAAGAATAGACGTTGTATCAAAACTCTTCTGAACACTATCAACTTCGAGCAGATGTTTTCTCAAAATAATTTTAGAATAAAATTAAAAGCAAGGCTTATAAAAACCAGTGCTACAAAATTGAAACACCAGGCAAACAACCACAATTCTGTTTTAGAAATATGGTTATTATAATAAAACAAATATTCGTTTTTAGCCCTAATTTCTTTTGCCAATAAGCTTACAGCAAAACCTACTATCAAGAACGTGTACTTAGGGCTTGCTGAAAAAGTATTCTCAATTTTCATATAACTGGATTTAATTTCACCAAATAATCACTTTCATAA
>NZ_JACRUK010000065.1 GCF_014305155.1 Flavobacterium muglaense | reverse complement strand
CCAATTATGAAAGTGATTATTTGGTGAAATTAAATCCAGTTATATGAAAATTGAGAATACTTTTTCAGCAAGCCCTATTTACTAAAAACTTCTCAGGAAATGATCAACAAAGAACTCATTCGATACAGAACAGAATGGAATGACAAAAAGTAAAAGCAACAATACTTACGGTATATTCTTTTTCAAAACCGCTTTTATCATAGCATCATCAACCAAAATTACTTTGTAATAATAGGTTTCGCCATATAATTGCCTTGCAAATTCAGCCTTGAGGTAGCGCTTTACAATCTCTTTATTTTTAGACAATTTAATATTTAAATTATTTTTATCTAGGAATTTTTGAAAAGCGTTAAAATACAAATCTGTTTGGTCCATTTTTACTTCAAACTGCTTAAAAATCAAACCTGTAAACGCATTTCTATTACTATCTAATTGCTCAAAAACAAAATTACCCACAACACCAGATTGCATCAAGTAAACAGTATTTTCATTCCCATGCTCAGTAGCAATAGGAACAAATACATCAGGAACAATACCTCCACCTCCGTACACTATTCTACCTTTTGGAGTTCTAAACTTCAAACTATCGACTACCTTAATACTATCTTTCTCGTACAGTTCTCCATTTAAAAAACGAGTTTCTGATTCTTTAAAATAAGACTCATTTCCCTTTGAATACGGTTTTTGAATCGAGCGACCTGTAGGCGTATAATATCGTGCAACCGTTAATCGCACAGCCGAACCATCATCAAAATCCATTTCGCGTTGTACTAAACCTTTCCCAAAAGAACGACGCCCTACTATAGTTCCCCTATCATTGTCTTGTATGGCCCCGGCCAAAATTTCACTAGCCGAAGCACTATTTTCATTGATTAAAACAAAAACAGTACCCGCTTCAAAATCTCCTTTTTTAGTAGCAAATGTCTTAGCAACTTTCCCTTTTTTATCTTTGGTAAAAACAATTAATTGCTTGTCCTTTAAGAATTCATCGGCAATTTCTATCGCTTCTTCCATATAACCGCCACCATTATCTCTAAGATCGATAATCAAGGATTTTGCTCCTATTTTTTGAAGTTTTTGCAAACCCGATTTAAACTCAGCAAAAGTTGTTTCGGCAAAGCGATTGATTTTAATATAGCCCGTACTATAGTCCAACAATAAAGAAGCGTCAACGCTCTTTAACGGAATAACGTCTCTTTTTATTTTTATTTTTACTTTTATTTTCTTCCCTAATGACTTTCTATAAATCGTTAACTCAACTTCAGAACCCTGTTTTCCTTTTAAAGAAGAAAACAAGCTATCACTTGATAATTGACGACCGTACAGCTTGGTCTTATCAGCAAATAAAATTCGGTCACCAGCTTTGATTCCAGCTCGAGCAGATGGCCCGTTTTCGACCGGTTTTATAATCGCCAGCGAATCTTTATACATATAAAAATTAACGCCAATCCCTACAAAATTGCCTTTCATATTCTCAGCAACTTGGGTTTGTTCACTTGGTGGTACGTAAACAGAATGTGGATCAAGTTGTCCCAAAATATTATCTACCGTGACGTTTACAATAGAATCTGTATTTACGTCATCAACATACTCATTATCTATAAAATCGATTAATTTATTAAGCTTGTTTTTAGAACTATTTTTAGCAATCAAAGAATCATTCTCTGAGGCTTTTAAATATTTTCCAAGAACAACCCCCAACGCCAGTGTTGCACAAATAAGAATCGGTAAATATATCTTGTTAACTTTCATTTATTCTTCTAATGATGGGATGTGCTCTACAACGACTCCCGCTTTTATCAAAAATTGTATGCCAGAATCATCACGATATCCATTGTGGTACACGACTCTTTTTATACCCGATTGATGAATCAACTTACTACATTCCTTACAGGGAGAAAGTGTAATATATAAGGTAGCGCCTTCGCAAGACTGTGTAGACCTTGCTACTTTAAGGATTGCATTAGCCTCGGCATGTAAAACATCCCAACGCGTAATCCCCTCGTCATCCTCACAGCAGTTTTCAAAACCCGACGGAGTACCATTATAACCATCCGATATAATCATACGATCCCGAACAATGATAGCGCCTACTTTTTTTCGTTTACAATAAGACAGTAATCCCCATTCTGTAGCAATTCGCAAATAAGCCTTATCGTATTTATTTAATTTCTTTTCTTCCATTTTACTATTTAAACCAAATTTCATTTTCGATAATCATTGGTATTACAACCCCGATAATAAATGCCGACATCACCAAAGTCCAATCTCTTTTAGAAAATCGAAAGACTGTTTGAACAAGATACGACAAAATCAAAACAATAAAAACAACTACAATTTGAGCTGCTTCTATTCCCAATGCAAATTCCCCCAAAGGCAACAATTTAGAAGTTGGGCTTCCGCCAAGGATAGACTTAAAATAATTAGAAAATCCTAAACCGTGAATGATCCCAAAAAACAAGGTAATAAAGAATACCAGATTTATACTTTCCTTTTTATTTGATTTTCCGGCAGTAAATAAATTAAACAAGGCTGTAATCAAAATAGTAATAGGAATCAACAACTCAACTACGCTTACCTTTACAGCTATTATACCAAAAACCGACAGCACCAATGCCATCGTATGCCCAATTGTAAATAAGGACACTAAAAGTACAATACGCTTCCAGTCTTTAAACGAAAACGGCACCGCTAAGGCGATTAAAAACAAAACATGATCGTAAGAGTGTATATCTAAAACGTGTTTTAATCCTATTTGAAAATAAATCCAAAATTCTGACATGGGTATTTTATTAAATTGATAAAGGGATTGTAAACTTACGATTTATTTTGAAAATGTTGGTTTACAAAGAGCAATTCCAACAATAATATTACAATTAAAAGCAAGGATGTTAAAGAAAATTTAAAAAGAAAATTAATAATTTAAAAATTGAATTATCTTTGTCCGATATAAATAAAAAACTAACTATGTCATTTTCAGATTTATTTGATAGCGAATTCAAACAAAGAAACAAAGGTCACTTTTCATCTATTGTAAGATTAGCATTAGCCGACGGAGTTTTTGCACCAGAAGAGCGCGCTTTTTTAGACAAATTAGCGATTAGACTTGAAATTTCTGCTGCAGAATACGAAGAGATTTTAGAGAACCCTACTAAATACCCAATCAATCCACCTTACTTAAATGCACAACGAATTGAGCGTTTATTTGATTTGGCTCGAATTGTAAATGTAGACCACCATTTAGGTGACAATCAAGAGGTAATGTTACACAAACTAAGTTTAGGTATAGGATTTACTCCAGAAAACGTAGACGCAGTTGTTAGAAAAGCATTGCAACTAGCAGATGAGAAAGCAGACTTTGATGTTTTTCTTGAGGAAATTGAGAAAGTTGAAAAAGTAAACTAAATAAAAAAAGCTTCCGAAATATTCGGAAGCTTTTTTTTATCTAATTTGATACAAAATCTTAGTACTTGCTTAATTTAGCTTCTAGCATGAACTGCTCTGCTTTCTCAACCATGTTATAACTTCCACAGAAGAAAGGCACTCTTTCATGCAATTCCGTTGGTTCAATTTCCATTATTCGATTAAAACCATCAGATGCCTTACCCCCTGCTTGCTCTACAATAAAAGCCATTGGATTACATTCGTACAACAATCTTAATTTCCCTTTTGGAGCTTTAGAACTCGTTGGATAAATATAAATCCCTCCTTTTATCATATTTCTATGAATATCTGATACTAAACTACCAATATAACGAGAAGTATATGGTCGATCTCCTTCTTCAGACTGGCAATATTTTAAGTAATTTTTTACTCCTTGTGGAAAATGAATATAATTTCCTTCGTTTATCGAATAAATATTCCCATCTTCGGTAAACTTCATATTAGGATGCGACAAATAGAAAGTACCAATTGCTGGATTCAATGTAAATCCATTAACACCGTGACCTGTTGTATAAACAATCATTGTCGATGTACCATAAATCACATATCCTGCAGCCACTTGATTTGTCCCTGGTTGTAAAAAATCTTCCATAGTCACCGGAGTTCCTATTGGTGTAATCCTTCTATAAACCGAAAAAATAGTCCCTACTGATACGTTCACATCAATATTTGAAGACCCATCCAATGGATCCATTAAAACAACATACTTATTGTTATGGCTATTGTCATTTCCTTCAACGGTAATGTATTCGTCATTTTCTTCAGAGGCGATCCCACAAACAATTTCTCTGTTTATTAAAGTTTGAATAAAAACTTCATTTGCATAAACATCTAACTTTTGTTGGTCTTCTCCTTGAATATTTTGTTCGCCTGCTGCACCAATTATATCAACTAAGCCCGCTTTATTCACTTTATAGTTAACAACTTTTGCTGCTAATCGTATTGAATTGATAATTCGCGATAATTCGCCAGACGAATATTGAAATGCGTTTTGGTTCTCAATAATAAATTCTCCTAGTGTTGTGTTACGTTCTGTCATTACGAAATCGTTGTAGTTTTTTTTTGAAGTCACAAATATCGACTTTTTTGTGAAAATGAATTGAATAAAATTTACTTAGTTTGTGTCTATTGTATATTTGTCTAAATAAATAGGCTAAAAAAACTAAATTTCTAGCAAACACCCTTAAAAATAAGAATTTATGAATATTAGAAGAGGAAAATCAGAAGACATGGTTGCAGTACTTGGTCTTATTCAAGAATTAGCTATTTTTGAAAATGAACCCGATGCCGTTTTAGTAACAGCCGAAGATTTAATGCGAGATGGATTTGGAGAAAACCCATTATTTCAAGTTTTTGTGGCCGAAGTGGAACAAGAAATCGTAGGAATTGCACTTTATTATTACCGCTATTCAACATGGAAAGGAAAAACACTTCACTTAGAAGATTTAGTGGTAAAAGAAAAAATGCGTGGTACAGGTTTGGGTTATGCATTATATACTGAAATTATAAAACAAGGAAAAAAAGATCAGGTTCGAAGAATTGAATGGAATGTGCTAGACTGGAATACACCAGCAATTGATTTTTATGAAAAATCAGGCGCTAAAGTACTCAGAGACTGGGACTCTGTACAAATGGACGAAGCAGGAATCAATGATTTCTTAACAAATAAGTTAAAATAAAAGATTACATTTTTTTAAATAATATTATGAGAGTATTCAAATTTGGTGGAGCTTCTGTAAAAGATGCTGAAGGAATTAAAAATGTTTATGACGTTTTACAAAAAGTAGGTTACGAAGATGTGTTATTAGTGGTCTCTGCCATGGGAAAAACTACAAATGCACTTGAAATGGTTATCAAAAACTATTTTGAAAATTCGGCAGAACTAAACTCATCTGTACAAGAAGTAAAAAAATACCACAACCAAATCTTATTGGATTTGTTTGAAGATGACAAACATGAAGTTTTTACGGCTGTGCAAACTCAATTTGCCGATCTAGAGTTCTTCCTTTCACATAATAAATCTCCTAATTACAACTTTGTTTACGATCAAGTAGTAAGTTATGGAGAATTAATTTCGACAACAATCCTTAGTCATTTCATGAATTTCATGAAGATACAAACGCAGTGGATTGATGTGAGAAATTTTATAAAAACTGATTCTAATTATAGAGATGCCGAAGTAGACTGGGACTTGACTCAAAAAAATATTTCGAAAAATGTAAAAAGAAAAATACTAAACATCACACAAGGATTTTTAGGATCTGATGAAAACAACTTCACAACAACACTAGGTCGTGAAGGGTCTGATTATACTGCAGCTATCTTTGCTTATTGCTTGAATGCCGAAAGTGTAACGATCTGGAAAGACGTTCCCGGAGTTATGAATGCCGATCCAAGGTATTTTGAACACGCGAGCCTGTTGAACCAAATTTCGTATCGTGAAGCCATCGAATTAGCATTTTATGGAGCAACTGTTATTCACCCAAAAACGTTGCAGCCACTACAAAAAAAGGAAATCCCGTTATATGTAAAATCATTTATCAATCCGCTATTAAAAGGCACAAGTGTTTCTAAAGGTGTGGCATTAGAGCCTTATTTACCTTGTTTTATTGTAAAAAGAAACCAATTATTGATTTCGCTTTCATCTATTGACTTCTCTTTCATCATGGAAGAAAACATCAGTGAGATTTTCGCGTTATTTCACCAGTTTAAACTTAAAGTGAATTTAATTCAGAATTCAGCTATTAGTTTTTCGGTTTGTGTCGAAGACAAATTTGATAATTTTACCGAAATGAACGCCATTTTATCTAAGAAATTTAAAGTTGATTTTAGTCAAAACGTAACTTTATACACCATCAGACATTTTAATGATGAAGCAGCTCTAACTGTTGAACAAGGAAAAAAGGTGATTTTAAAACAAGTTAGTACAGAGACAATGCAAATTGTAACTAGCGAAAACTAATTTATTTTAAGTAGCGCATCCTTTTACAATAGCTCAAATTATTTAGAATACACTACTTTTGACATATCGACGTTATCCTCTTTATGTTAAAAAAAATTCTGCTAATAGTAATGATTATGTGTTTTTCTGGGATTCATGCCCAGGAAAACACATCATTATATAAAAGCAAAAAAATAGCAACTTCAAAGGATACTATTCGATTAGAAAACGAAAGTATTAATGCTAGCTTTTTACAACTAAGAGACCTGAACAACAAAGTAATTGACTCTGTATTGTATCAAGTAGACTTTAAGAAAGGCGTCCTCATTTTAAAACAAGAAATCTACAGTACACTTGATTCTATCACTGCAGATTACCTCAAATACCCAGAATACCTTACAAAGGAATATACCATTTATGATCCCAGCCGATTAGTAAGTACTGATATAAATGCGGGGAGAAAGTATAATATTGACCCTAACACCACACCAAAAACCATTCCTTTTGACGGTTTAAACACTTCCGGAAGCATTACCCGCGGAATCACTATTGGAAATAACCAAAACACGGTGCTAAACTCTAATTTAGACCTTCAAATAACCGGAAAAATATCCGATAAAGTTTACTTAAGAGCCTCGCTCCAAGACAGTAATATTCCGCTACAAGATGGAGGTTATTCTCAAAAACTCGATCAATTTGACAACATTTTCATGGAACTTTACAGTGATGACTGGAACATTAGAGCAGGAGATGTTTTTCTCGAAAACCACCAATCTCAATTTTTAAGCTTCAACAAAAAAGTTCAAGGAATTTCAACCGATTTTAAATTTGGAACCAATCAAAACAAAACTAATGTCTTCGCATCCGTTGCCCTTGTAAAAGGACAATATGCCAAAAGTAACTTTGTAGGAATTGAAGGAAACCAAGGACCCTATAAATTAAAAGGCCAAAATGGAGAATTGTACGTGCTTGTGGTTTCTGGCTCAGAAAGAGTTTATGTCAATGGAATACTGTTGCAAAGAGGAGAAAACAACGACTATACTATTGATTATAACGCTGGAGAAATAATATTTACACCGCTTTTTACAGTAACTTCTGAAATGCGTATTGCTGTCGAATATCAATATACAGACCGAAACTACACCCGCATGGTTACTTATGTGGGAGCAACACATGAAAATAAAAAATGGAGTTTTGGCAGCTACTTGTATTCTGAAAACGACCTTAAAAACCAACCCTTACAACAAAACTTATCTTCAGAACAGGCTCAAATTTTAGTAAATGCAGGAGACAATTCCAGTTTAATGGTTGCGCCATCGGCTTACGCTGACAGTTACTCCAACAATAAAGTGCTCTATGCCAAAAAAACACAAAATGCTATTTCAATTTTCGAATATTCCAATAATCCTGACGATGAATTGTTTAATGTGAGATTCACCTCCGTAGGAACAAATCAAGGTAATTATATTTTAAAAAACAGCTCAAACCTTACTGCTATCTATGAGTATGTAGCACCTCTAAACAATATTCTTCAAGGAAACTATGAGCCCGTGATCCAACTAGTAGCTCCTACAAAATTACAAGTAGCAACGTTTATGGGTAAATACAACCCTTCAAATAAAACATTAGTAGACTTTGAAGTAGGAGTAAGTAATAAAGATGTCAACCTTTTTTCGAATAAAGACGATTCAAACAATAAAGGGATTAGCGCCCGAATTAACACTAAAAAAAGACTATTTTCAAAAAAATGGACATTAGATGCATTTGCCAAGTACCAATTTACTGAAAAAACATTCAATACAGTAGAACGACTCTATAACATTGAATTTGATAGAGACTGGAATTTAACTAATACCAATACTGGAAACCAAAGCTTACTTACAACTGGCCTCAATTTCAATTTAGCACCCTTCAAAACGAACAAAAACACAGCCTTTTTCAATTATCAATTTGAAAAACTAGATTTTACAGAAAGCTTCTCTGGAAATAGACATCTTATAAATACCCAATACAAGACTCAAAATTGGATTTTTAAAAATCACAGCAGCTATCTTCAAAGTCAAGCTACTTTAAATGATTCAAAATTTCTTAGAATACAATCTCAACTACGTTATCATTATACCAAAAATTGGATTGGAGTCAGTCAACGCTCAGAAAATAACCAAGAAATATACAAACCAACCAATCAGTTAACATCGTTAACTCAAAAGTTTTCAGAATATGGTTTATTTGTTGGTCGCGGGGACAGCACATCTGTATATGCACAAATAGGAATTCTAAAACGTGTAAATGATAGCATTCAAAACAACCAATTAGTAAGAGTTAATAGCTCTGAAACCTTTTATTTAAAATCAAAACTGATTCAAAACAACACAAGCGACTTGTCGATATATGCAAATTACCGAGTTTTAAATTATGCCAATAACTCAAAAAAACGAGAGCCTTCCCTAAACTCTAGAGTGCAATACAATAAACGTTTTATTAACCAACTGATTCAAAGCACCACCGCATACGAAACGAATTCCGGCACATTACCACAGCAAGAATTCACTTATCTAGAAGTGCCCGCAGGACAAGGCGTATACACCTGGAACGACTACAACAATAATAAAATTCAAGAACTACAAGAATTTGAAGTTGCCGCTTTTATAGATCAAGCAAAATATATTAGAGTTTATCTACCCAACCGAATCTATATCAAAACCCATCAAACTAAATTCTCCCAATCGCTTGTCATGAACCCTACACAATGGCAAAATAAAACTGGCTTCAAAAAATTCTTATCGCTATTCTACAATCAAGCTTCTTTTCTAATTGATCGAAAAATAAAAAACAACGGTGACAATTTTGAATTCAACCCATTCACCACTCCAGCAGCAACAGTTCTAGGATTAAGCTCTAGCTTTAGAAATAGTTTGTTTTACAATCGAGGAAAACAAAATCATTCTATGACTTATTCCTATATTCAAAATCAAACTAACAATCTACTATCGATCGGCTCACAAGAATCGACAAACAATTCCCATCAATTTCAGTACTCTCATTTGTATCATAAAAGTTGGTTGTTTAGCGCTTTCGCAAAAACAATAGCGACAGCGACTATCTCTGAAAATTTTGCCGAGAAAAACTACACTATCACCGGATATCAATTGGCCCCAAAAATTAGTTATTTGTTTTCCAAAAACACTAGCTTAGATCTCTTCTATGAACTACAAACCAAAGAAAACAAAATAGGGAATTTTGAAATACTAAATCAAAATCGCTTCGGAACTTCCTTTTCTTATGCCAATGATAAAAAGATAACTATGAATGGCGAACTATCATTTTATCAAAACAAGTTTAATGGCAATCAATTCTCATCCGTAGGTTTTCAAATGCTCGAAGGCTTACAAACAGGCCAAAACATAACTTGGAGATTACTACTGCAAAAAAACATAACACAATTTCTTGATATTAACTTAAATTATCAAGGACGCAAAAGCGCAACTAGTCAAACTATACATACGGGAAACATACAACTTAGAGCCTATTTCTAAATAAGTTGGCTTAATTATTGCTCTGTGTTTTTTGTGGTAAAAATCATTTTACAACCTAAACCAACTCAATATGAAAAAAGTATTATTGTTATGCATTGCATTCGTGTTTACAAATAGCTTTTATGCTCAAGAAGTAACAACCAAAAAGAAACCTATAAAAGTAAAAACCGAAAAAGTAGACCCAGCAATTGCTAAAGCTGAAAAAGAAAAAAAAGCGAAGCAAGAGGCTACCAACGAAAAAAGAAAAGCTACAATCGCTGCTAAAAAAGAAGCTTCTGCTCAACAAAAAGCGAACACTGACAAAGAAGCTAAAAAACAATTAACTGCAGACAAAAGAAAAACAATAGCACCTACTGCTAAAACTAAAAAGTCTGAACAAAAATTAAAAGAAACAAAAGAAAAAGCGCCAAAAGTAGCTGACAAAGCAACTGGAGAACACAATGGAAAAAAAGTATTCACAGGGCCAAAAGGTGGAAAATACTACATCAATAAAAACGGTAACAAAACATATATAGAATAATCTAAAGATAATATTTGGCACAAAAAAAATCGGCTACTCAATTGAATAGCCGATTTTTTAATATATCTAATGTGTATTTGCTTTTTATTACTGCATTGATACAACAACAAATTCACTTCGACGGTTTGCTTGGTGCTCTTCTTCTGAACAGTTAACTCCATCTCCACAGTTGTTCACTAATTGTGATTCTCCATATCCTTTGGCTGTTAAGCGACTTGAATCAATACCGCGTTTTATCAACCAATCTCTTGTAGACTTAGCTCTTCTGTCTGACAACGCCTCATTATATCGTACCGTTTGACGGCTATCGGTATGTGAACGAATGTCTATTTTAAGTTTAGGGAATTCAGTCATTACAACTATGATTTTCTCCAACTCAAAGGCAGCATCCTTTCTAATGAATGATTTATCTAAGTCAAAGTAAATAATTGGAATGTTCAATGTTTTAGCTAAATCTGTTCCTACTCCAATGGTCTTGATGCGTTTCTCTAAATCTAAATCCAATTTTCCGGAACCTGAGACCGCTGCAATTGCAATCCCTTTTTCATTGGTCTCATAATTCTCTTTCTCTGCACGTACATGATATGTTTTTCCACATACTACTGCAAAACTATACTTTCCTGAAACATCGGATGTAGTTTCTTGGATCGTCTTGAAATTCTCATCAAATAAGCTAACCTTTGCCGTTACTAACAACTCGCCTGATTCTTTGTCTTTCACAACTCCCGCTAAGCTTTGTTCGCACAACAGTTTCTTGGTTTCTACAAATTTATAAATGTCATCATACCCTTGTCCGCCATCTCTATTCGAGGTGAAAAATCCTTTTCTAGAAGCGGTATCTAATAAGAAAGCAAAATCGTCTTTTGGACTATTCACTGGCGCTCCAATATTTTGAATGTCGGTAAAACCCTCTGCTTGGTCTAACTTAGTAACATAAATATCTAATCCTCCTAATCCCGGACGGCCATCTGTTGCAAAATACAAATCGTTTTCGGCGCTGATCGTTGGAAAAGTTTCTCGTCCTTCTGTATTGATTTGTGGCCCTAAATTTACTGGGGTAGAATAGCTCCCGTTTGCGTTTATAGCAACTTTAAATAAATCCGACTGCCCTAATGTACCTGGCATATCCGAAGCAAAATACAATGTTTTCTCATCAACACTAAGCGCAGGATGTGCCACACTATATTGATCACTATTAAATGGAAGTTCTGTAACATTTCTCCACTGTCCCTCGACCAATGATGCTTTGTAGATTTTTAATAAGGTGACTCTTTTACTGTCTTTTCCTTTTTTTCCGTCTAAATAGTTATTTCTTGTAAAATACATCGTTTTACCATCTTTAGTAAAAACGGGAGTAGCCTCATGGAATTTTGAATTTATTTTATTACCAAAGCGTTGCGGCTTTTCTAATGTGCCATTTGTTCCTTCTTTTGAAGTATATAAATTGGTAAATGACTGATTGGTCCATTTGAATACATTTTTTGAAACACCTCCTGTATCTCGAGCCGAAGCGAAAACCAATTGATCTCCTAAAAATGAACTTCCATAATCTGAATACTCCGAATTTACTCCTGCATCTTCAACTTTAAATCGACCTGAATTGGCCTTGATTTCCTCTAGATAGTTTTTATGCTTTTCATACAATTTAGCTCTAAGATCGTTTCCCGATTCTTTATTGAACTGTTCTAATATCTTTGTAGCCTTATCGTAATTACCTACTGATTTTAGCGTTTGTGAATACCTATACAAATATTCTGGAGCTTGGTTTTTGTTCATTTCAAAAAGTGCCTCGTACCATTTACCTGCTTTTTCTAAATCGGCATTAAAATAATAGGCATTCCCTAATCTTTGAAACAATTGCTCGTCCTTATACCCTTTCTCGGCTACTTTCTCGTAAGTAGAGATCGCATCTACATACTCATACTGTTCGTATTTCTTGTCGGCCGCATTGATCTTTTTCTCTTGGCTTTGACCTGAAAAACTAAGTACAAATAATAATGTAGTATAAATAAATAATTTTATTTTCATAATAAATGAATTAGAAGAATCGTGGTGAGATTATTTTGTTGTAGTTTTTAAACAATTCATATCTTAAAAAGATCTCATGTGAACCTGAATTATAATTTGTCAATCTGGTGGTTTCTAAGTCATATCCATATCCTATAAACCATGAGTTGTTAACCTGAAATCCTACCATACCACTTAACGCAGCACTCCATCTATAAGCAACACCTGCTACAAACTTATCGTTGATCATAAAGTTCCCCGATACATCTACTTGCAAAGGCGCTCCTTGAACGACTTTGGTAAGTACCGATGGCTTGAATTTTACATTCGGATTTAAATCAAATACATGACCTGCTATTAAATAATAATGAATTTTCTCATTGGCTAAATGACTATTAGACCCTGCAGATGCATAACGATCAAAATGCCTGGTCTCTAAAAGATTAGGCGCAGAAATACCAACATACGTTTTGTCTGAATGATAATACAAACCAACTCCTATGTTTGGCGAAAATCGATTATCAACATTGTAGGCAAAAATGTTGTCATTACTGTCGTATTTAGCCAACTTATTAAAATCGATATTCAATAAATTAGCAGAAGCTTTGATTCCAAATGACAATTTAAAGTTATCCGAAGTATTAATACTATACGCCATGTCTACTGAAATATTAGTCTCCTCTGAAGGACCTATCTTATCGCTTATAATAGATACCCCTAGTCCTAAATTACTCTCTTTTATTGGAGTATTAACAGATAAGGTGCTTGTAACTGGCGCTCCATCCAAACCAACCCATTGTGTACGATGCAACGCAAACACATTGAGTGATCCTCGAGATCCAGCATACGCAGGATTGATATTTATGGTATTGTACATGTACTGGGTAAACTGTGCATCTTGTTGTGCATAGATACAGCCTGAGAACAATACTAAAACGTATAATAACTTTATTTTCATTGTCTTTTTTTATTAAACCTTAGGGAGTTCAAACTCCCTAAGGATACGATTTTTTTTATCTATTTAAGTATAAATATCCTGCTTTTGAGCGACCTACTGACTTACTATCAACATATTTTACAATATAATAATAAGTACCTGTTGGCAATGGTGCGGACTGATTCACAGTAGCTCTTCCTTCAGATATACCTCTAAAGGCTTTACTATCATTGTCATAACCACTTCTTTCATACACCAATACTCCCCATCTGTTGTATATTTCAACCGTGTTGTCAGGGTAGGCATCAATACCTTCGATTCTAAAGAAATCATTTCTACCATCATCATTTGGCGAAACTGCATTGAAAATTTCTAAACCAAATTCTTTACCAACTACAGTACCATCTTCGTCTAATGTTGTATCAACAGAAGCTGTATTTGTAACAATTGCACCGCTTAGATCGGCACCGCTTACATCGGCGATATTTGTCAGTAAACCTATAGTAATATCATCTTTAGTAACTGTGTAAACTGCACTATAAGCTGTACTATTAATTCCACCCACTGTCAATACCGGTATAGGACTTCCGCTCAACACTACTCCTGGTAACAAATCTGTTATTGTTACATTAGTCAATGGCACATTTCCTGTATTTGTAATTACAAAACTATAGGTAATTGTTTCTCCTGGTTGGGCAAATGCATCTCCGTTTTCATTGTTAAAGATAGCATTTTTAACTAATGATATACTAGGAACGCTAACCAGTCCAATTGTTATTTGGTCTGTCATTGTTGCACAACTTTGTGGAGTTAACTTATCACACAATGTATACACTACATTATAAACACCAACTGCCGTTCCTGGAGCTACAGTTATTATTCCCGTTGCTGGATCTAACGTTATTCCACTTGGCCAAGTTCCTGATATTGCTATCACTGCATTACCAGTTGGTGAAATGTCTGCTGGTAAACCATTAACATTATCATTCAAAACAACACTTGTTGTTGAACCTCCTGTTGATGGAATAGTCGAATCTTCTTTTCCTGGATCTATAACTGGAGTCACTGTTATCACATTAGATACTCGAGAACAAGTTTGTGGAGTTAATTTATCACACAATATATATTCAACGCTATAGACTCCCGGAACGGTTCCTGATTGAACCGTTACAATTCCTGTTAATGGATCCAACGTAATTCCTGCTGGCCATGTACCTGCTGGCGATATTGTTGCATTCCCACTAGGAGTGATATCTGCTGCTACTCCGTTTACACTATCATTAGATGTTATATTTGGTATTACGCCTCCTGTTGAAGGAATAGTTACGTCTTCTTTTACTGGATTAACAGTTGCTGTAATTGTAATCACATCTGTAATTGACACACAAGTCTGAGGTGTTAATTTATCACAAACTGTATATTCTACATTGTAAACACCTGGAGCAATACCTGCTGCAATACTAACTGTACCGGCACTTGGATCTAATAGCATACCTGTTGGCCACGGTCCTGTAGCTCTAAGGACAACGTTTCCTGTTGGTGTGCTATCTAATGGTAAACCATTAATAGTATCATTACCTGTAACGCTTGGCATAGTTCCTCCATTTGCAACAGTAAACGTTCCTGATTCTGGAATCAAAATTATTTCTGGTCCATCATTATCTACTATTGTTCCTGTTGCACTTACTGATCCATTTGCTATTGTGAACGTTTCGTCTAATTCATCAATTGTATCATCTGTCGTTGGTACACTTACGGTTCCTGTTGTTGCTCCTGCTGGTACAATCACAACTACATCTGTTGTGGTGTAATCTGAACTTCCTGCTGTTCCATTGGTTAACGTAAAGGTATAGGTCGTATCAACTGCACTTGGGTTACTCAATGTAAAGTCAAATACTACTGGGCTTCCTTCGGTTGCACTCGATGGTGTAATAGAAGTTACCGTTGGTACATTGTCATTATCTACTATTGTTCCTGTTGCACTTACTGATCCATTTGCTATTGTGAACGTTTCGTCTAATTCATCAATTGTATCATCTGTCGTTGGTACACTTACCGTTCCTGTTGTCGCTCCTGCTGGTACAATCACAACTACATCTGTGGTGGTGTAATCTGAACTTCCTGCTGTCCCATTGGTTAACGTAAAGGTATAGGTCGTATCAACTGCACTTGGGTTACTCAATGTAAAGTCAAATACTACTGGGCTTCCTTCGGTTGCACTCGATGGTGTAATAGAAGTTACCGTTGGTACATTGTCATTATCTACTATTGTTCCTGTTGCACTTACTGATCCATTTGCTATTGTGAACGTTTCGTCTAATTCATCAATTGTATCATCTGTCGTTGGTACACTTACCGTTCCTGTTGTTGCTCCTGCTGGTACAATCACAACTACATCTGTGGTGGTGTAATCCGAACTTCCTGCTGTTCCATTGGTTAACGTAAAGGTATAGGTCGTATCAACTGCACTTGGGTTACTCAATGTAAAGTCAAATACTACTGGGCTTCCTTCGGTTGCACTCGATGGTGTAATAGAAGTTACCGTTGGTACATTGTCATTATCTACTATTGTTCCTGTTGCACTTACTGATCCATTTGCTATTGTGAACGTTTCGTCTAATTCATCAATTGTATCATCTGTCGTTGGTACACTTACCGTTCCTGTTGTCGCTCCTGCTGGTACAATCACAACTACATCTGTGGTGGTGTAATCCGAACTTCCTGCAGTTCCATTGGTTAACGTAAAGGTATAGGTCGTATCAACTGCACTTGGGTTACTCAATGTAAAGTCAAATACTACTGGGCTTCCTTCGGTTGCACTCGATGGTGTAATAGAAGTTACCGTTGGTACATTGTCATCGTCTAAGATCGTACCCGTAGCACTTACTGTTCCGTTATGGATGGTAAAGGTTTCGTTAGGTTCGTCT